>NZ_CP084626.1:1498720-2248080 GCF_022878925.1 Caballeronia sp. TF1N1 | reverse complement strand
GTCTGCTCACCCATGCGGTCCTCGCCAATGTACGCAACGCCGGTCTCAACCTGCACCAGGTGGCGATCGTCGGTTGCGGCAAGCATTGCGATTCCATCGTTAGAAAGATCGACCGCACGACCGACGCCGGCTTTCGCGCCAGCGCCGCGTTCAACGCAACGCCCGGTCAGGGCCGTCTCAACACGCGCGTTCCGGTGTACGAAGACTTCGACGCGTTCGTCGACTACGTGCGTACCCAGAACGTGCATGAAGTCTGGCTCGCCTTGCCGCTCTCGGAAGAACGCACCATCCTTCGTTTCGTGAACGAGTTCCGCAACGACCTCGTCAACGTGCGTTTCATTCCCGACGTGCGCAGCCTCGCGCTCTTCGAAAGCGGTGTGACGGATCTGCTCGGCGAACCCGCCATCAATCTCGTCGCGTCGCCGTTGTCGCCCAGCGCGCTTTTGCAGAAAGAACTCTTCGACCGCGCCTTCGCGCTTGCCGCGATCATCGCCGTCGCTCCCTTGCTGATTGCCTGCGCCATCGCCGTGAAGCTGTCTTCGCGCGGTCCGGTGCTCTTCACGCAACGCCGTAAAGGCGCGGATGGCCGCGTCTTCAACATCTACAAGTTCCGTTCGATGCGCATGCACACGGAACAGGCCGGAGTGCTTCGCCAGGCCACGCGCAATGATCCGCGCGTGACTCGTGTCGGAGCGTTCCTGCGCCGTACCAGCCTCGATGAGCTGCCGCAGTTCTTCAACGTTCTGCGCGGCGACATGTCGGTCGTGGGCCCGCGTCCGCACGCACTCGAACATGACGACCTTTATCAAAAGGTCGTGTCGGGGTACATCCATCGTTACCGGATCAAGCCGGGCATCACCGGCTGGGCTCAGGTCAACGGCTTTCGCGGGGAAACCGACCGCATCGAAAAAATGGAAGGACGCGTCGCTCATGACTTGTACTACCTCGGTAATTGGTCGTTCGGACTCGATATGAGAATCATCGCCGCTACGATCTTCAAGGGACTACGCCACACCAACGCTTACTGATGCAGGGGACGACCTACATGCACAACCAACAACAACCAGGCAGCATCTCCATGGCCGCCAATATCCAAATGTCGAAGTCGTCGGGCTTCCGGCTCAGCAGCCTTGCGGCGGCGGCCACGCTTTGCGTCGTGATGGCAGGCTGCGGTCTCGCACCGGGTATGAAGATGGAGAAGCCCGCGGCTCTCGTCGAGACTTCGACGGACCAGGGCGACCCGGCAACCACGGTCAACATTCCGATCACGCCGATCGATCTCTCGCTCGTGCGCAAGTTGAAGGCCGCGCAACCGTCGGCCACCGACGATCCGAACGCGAGCCTCTATGGCAAGGCGACGCCGTACAAGCTCGGCGTGGGCGACGTGCTGCAGATCACGGTATGGGATCACCCGGAGCTCGTGGCCGCGCTCGGCCAGCCGGCCCAGCAGACGCGTATCGCGGATGCCGCTCCCGGCTTTATCGTCGACGCCGACGGCAACTTGCAGTTCCCGTATGTGAACCGCACGCTGCACGTCGCGGGCAAGACGGAATCGCAAGTGCAGCGCGAGCTGTACTCGGAGTTGTCGAAGGTTTTCGTGAAGCCGCAGGTGACGGTGCGCGTGGCTTCGTTCCGCGCTTCGCAGGTGTATATCGACGGCGACGTGCGTACGCCCGGCTCGCAACAGATCAACGACATTCCGATGACGTTGACCGAAGCGATCGGACGCGCGGGCGGTTTCGCGACGACGGCGGACCAGAGCCGCGTCACGCTGATCCGCGATGGCGTCACGTATCACATCAACATGGCCAGCATGACCTCGAAGGGCCGCAGCCCGTCGGACATCATGCTCAAGCCGGGCGATGCGCTGCGTATCGATTCGCGCGACGAGAACGGCGTTTACGTGATGGGCGAAGTGACCAAGCCCGCCACCGTGATCCCGATGCGCAACGGCAAGCTGACCTTGTCCGACGCGATCTCGCAAGCCGGCAGCTTCAACGCCGAGACTTCGGATCCGAAGGAGCTGTACGTGATCCGCAATGGCCAGACCGATACGCCTGAAGTCTACAAGCTGGACGCGCGTTCGCCTGTGTCCATGCTGCTTGCGAACAGTTTCGAATTGCAACCGAAGGATGTCGTCTACGTGGATAACAACGGACTCGTCCGTTTCAGCCGCGTGCTTAACCTGTTGCTGCCGGCGATCAATGCAGGCCTGACCGCGGCCGTGATTACAAAGTAAGCCTCAAGACCGGTGCGCAGGGGCGCGCCGGTCCACCTTGTGCGACTTAAAGAAAGAGCGAGCGAGACCATGGCCATGAACTTTGATACACGATACTCGGACGTCTCGACCGGCGACGAGTTGCGATTATCCGACTACCTGGCCGCTGTACTGGGCAACTGGAAGCTCGTGATGACCGTGATGCTCGCGGTGGTCGCACTGGGTGCCGCGTACGCTTTCATTGCGCCGCCGACCTACAAGGCCGACGCGCTGATCCAGGTGGAAGAGTCGAATAACGCGGGCAACGCTCAAGCGAACCCCAACGCATTGCAGGCCGTCTCGCAGATGTTCGACGCGAAGTCGACCACGGCCGCGCAGATCGAACTGCTGCGCTCGCGCCTCGTCGTCGACGACACGGTGCGCCGTTTGCACCTCGACATCAGCGCGCTTCCGCACACCATGCCCTTCGTGGGCGGTGTGGTTGGCAGCGTGTTCAACATGTTCAACATGCCCATTCCCTCGGGCTACCTCTCGCGCTTTGCGTGGGGCAATGAACAGATCGACGTGCCGCTCTTCGACACGCCGAAGGAACTCTACGAAAAGAAGTTCACGCTGGTCGCCGGAGAAAACGGCACCTACGTGCTGAACGACCCGGACGGCGTTTCCATTCTCACGGGCAAGGTCGGCCAGGAAGCCGCGGGCGTGACCGCGTTCGGTCCGGTCAAGCTCAAGGTGGACAAGCTCGAAAGCCCGGCAGGCGTGCAGTTCGAACTGCAACGCTTCTCGACGCTCACGACCATCGACAATCTGCAGAAGCGTCTGACGGTGGCGGAAACGGCGCTGCAATCGGGCATCATCGGTTTGAGCCTCGAAGGCGGCAACCCGAAAGAAATCGCGCAGATCGTCAACAACATCGCTAATCGCTACGTCGCGCAGGACGCCAACAAGCGTTCCGCCGAAGCCGAGAACACGCTGTCGTTCCTCGATCAGCAGTTGCCCATTCTGAAGAAGCAACTGGACGAAGCCGAGCAGAAGTACAACACGTTCCGCAACAAGCAAGGCACGGTCGACCTTTCCGAGGAAAGCCGCCTGCTGCTGCAACAGATCGTCGATAACAAGACCAAGCTCACGGACCTGCAACAGCAACGCGCCGAACTGTCGCTGCGCTTTACGGCCAACCATCCGTCGGTGCAGGCGCTCGATGCGCAGATCGCATCGCTCACCGGCGCGCAAACGCGTCTCGGCAAGAACGTCTCGACGCTGCCGGATACCGAGCAGACCGCGCTGCGTTATCTGCGTGACGTGCGTGTCAACACCGAGCTCTACACGAACCTCTTGAACAGCGCGCAGCAACTGCGCATTGCGAAGGCCGGGCAGATCGGCAACGTGCGCGTGGTCGACTATGCGCAAGCGCCGGATGATCCTGTCCGTCCGAAGCGCGTGATCGTGATCCTGATCGCAGCCGGTATCGGCCTCGTGCTCGGCATTCTGATCGCCTTCGTGCGCAAGTCCCTGTACGGCGGTGTCGAACGTCCGGAAGAGATCGAAAAGCAACTCGGCGTGCGTGTGTTCGCCATCGTGCCGCGCAGCACCCAGCAACTGCGTCTGCAACGCAAGGTGGGCATGCGCCGCGAAGGACTGCACGTGCTTGCCGCGCAAGCGCCGGAAGATGCCGCTGTCGAAGGCATTCGCGGCCTGCGCACGTCGCTCAACCTGCAACTGGCCGATGCGCGCAACAACGTGGTGATGCTCACCGGTTCGCGTCCTGAAGCGGGCAAGTCGTTCCTTTCGGTGAATCTGGCGACGCTGGTTGCATCGACGAGAAAGCGCGTGCTTCTGATCGACGGCGACATGCGCCGTGGCGACATTCACTCGCATTTCGGCGTGCGTCATTCGCCGGGTCTGTCGGATGTGCTGATGGGCGCGGACGTGACGAGCGCGATCCTGCACGATGTCCTGCCGGGCGTGGACCTGATCACCAAGGGCTCGCTGCCTTCGCATCCGTCGGAACTGCTGGCAAGCGATCGCCTGGGCGAAGTGCTCGAGCATTTGAAGCAACTGTATGACCTCGTGATCGTCGATACCCCGCCGGTGCTGGCGGTGACCGACGCAACGGTGATCGGCAAGCATGCGGGCACGAGTCTTCTCGTCGTGCGGCATGGCAAGAATCAGGTGCAGGAAATCGGGGAAACGATGAAGCGCCTGCATCACGGCGGCGTGAACATGAAGGGCGTACTGCTCACGGATGTACCGCAATCGAAGATGTTGATGGGCAGCACCTACGCTGGCTATTACGGCTACGAAAGCATCGCAGAATAAAAACCGGACGCCGCCTGTAAGAACAATGACCGGCGCGCACCATGTGCATGGGCGCGCCAACACTCAGACCGCATACGAGAGGTTAAGCATGGACCGCAAAGTCGCTTTGATCACGGGCATCACGGGGCAAGACGGGTCGTACCTGGCCGAATTGCTGCTCGAAAAAGGCTATGAGGTGCACGGCATCAAGCGCCGTAGTTCGCTCTTCAACACTGACCGAATCGATCACCTGTATCGTGATCCGCACGATCCGGACCAGCGTCTGTTTCTGCATCACGGCGACCTTACGGATTCGACGAGCCTCGTGCGCATCATCCAGCGCGTAATGCCCGACGAAATCTATAACCTCGCGGCACAAAGCCACGTTGCGGTGTCGTTCGAGGAACCGGAATACACGGCCAACGCCGACGGTCTCGGGGCGCTGCGTATTCTCGAAGCCATCCGCATTCTCGGCCTCGAAAAGAAGACGCGTTTCTATCAGGCATCGACCTCCGAACTCTATGGTCTCGTGCAGGAAATTCCCCAGCGCGAAACCACGCCGTTCTATCCGCGCAGCCCCTATGCGGTCGCGAAGCTCTACGCCTACTGGATCACGGTGAACTACCGCGAAGCGTATGGCATGTATGCATGCAACGGCATTCTGTTCAACCACGAATCGCCGGTGCGCGGCGAGACTTTCGTCACGCGCAAGATCACGCGTGCCATCGCGCGTATCGCGGTCGGCATGCAGGACGATCTGTACCTCGGCAACATGTCCGCGCTGCGCGACTGGGGCCATGCGCGCGACTACGTCGAGATGCAATGGATGATGCTGCAGCAAGAGCAGCCGGAAGACTTCGTGATTGCAACGGGCGTGCAATACAGCGTGCGTGAATTCGTGCAACAGGCAGCGGCCGAACTCGGCGTGCACGTGCGCTTCGAAGGCGAGGGCGTGGATGAAGTGGGTATCGTCGATCGAGTGGAAGGCCGCGAGACGAAGCTGAAGCCGGGGCAGGTGATCGTGCGTGTCGATCCGCGCTACTTCCGTCCGACCGAAGTGGAAACGCTGCTCGGCGATCCGTCGAAGGCGCATGCCAAGCTCGGCTGGCGTCCGCAGACCACCTTCCAGACGCTCGTCAAGGAGATGGTGCGCGCGGACTATCAGATTGCCCGACGCGACGCACTCGTCACGCTCGCCGGTTTCAAGGCCCTGGAACATCACGAGTAAAGCGCATGGACAAGCACGCACGCATTTTCGTGGCGGGACATCGCGGCATGGTGGGCTCGGCGCTGGTGCGCCGGCTCAATAAGGCCGGCTACCGCAACATCGTGACGCGCACGAAGGCGCATCTCGATCTCACCGACCAGGGCGCGGTGAACCTGTTCTTCGAGGAAGAGCATATCGACGTGGTGTTTCTCGCGGCGGCGCGCGTAGGGGGCATCCTCGCGAATTCGACGATGCCCGCCTCGTTCATCTACGAGAACCTAGCGATCCAGACCAACGTGATTCACGCGGCCTGCCGCTGGAACGTGAGCAAGCTCGTGTTCTTCGGTTCGTCGTGCATCTACCCGAAGGCCTGCCCGCAGCCGATCAAGGAAGAATATCTCCTGCAATCGGCGCTTGAGCCGACCAACGAAGCCTATGCGATTGCGAAGATCGCGGGCCTCAAGATGTGCGAGGCGTACAACCGTCAGTACGGCACGAAGTTCGTCTCGGTCATGCCGACGAATCTCTACGGCCCGAACGACAACTACGACCTGAAGAGCAGTCACGTGCTGCCCGCGCTGATTCGCAAGGCGCACGAAGCGAAGCAACGAGGGGATGCGACATTGCCGGTCTGGGGATCGGGCACGCCGCGTCGCGAGTTCCTGCATGTCGACGATCTCGCGGATGCCGCGACCTTCCTCATGGAAAGCGACATCAGCGAAGGCGTATTCAACGTCGGGACAGGTGAAGACCTGACCATCCGCGAACTCGCGCATACGATTTGTCGAGTGGTCGGCTTCGACGGTCAACTCGAGTTCGATGCCAGCAAGCCCGACGGCACGCCGCGCAAGCTGCTCGATGTTTCAAAGCTCGAAGGCATGGGATGGAAGGCGTCGATCGCACTGGAAGAAGGCATCCGCGCGACGTACGGGGACTTCCTCTCGCGTGACGAATCGATGCAAACGCCGGTCGCCGCATAGCCAGCCGCGAACATATCGAATCCTTTCCAAAGGACGCAAAAGAAATGTCAGCATCAGTGACCATTTTTCATAACGTCGTGTGGTCGCGGCATAAAGGCGAAGTTTTGTCCGCGTTGCATAACATCTCGGGGTCCGGCTCTATTCGTTATTCGATGGTGCAGATCGCGGACACGGAGCACGATCGCATCGGCTTTTCCGATGTCGACTATTCGTTCCACCGCTACCCGATGAGAAAGCTATACAGCGGCTGCTATGAAGACGTGCCGACCTGGCGCATGACCATGCGTCTCACTTGGGAAGTGCTCAAGGCGAAGTCCGATCTCGTGGTTTTGCCGGGGTATCACCGTCCGGAATATTGGGCGATGATGGCCGCGTGCATCCTCACCGGAAAGCGCCGCGCCGTGTTCTGCGATTCGACTGCACGTGACAATCCGCGCCGCATGTTGACCTCCATTCCGAAGCGCGTGTTCTTCGCGCTGTGCGATGGTTACTTCGCTTTCGGTACGCGCAGCCGCGAGTATCTGATGTCGCTCGGTGCGAAGCAGGAGAACATTTTCATCCCTTGTCAGGCTGCCGCGCTGCCGCGTTCGTTTTCACCGAAGACGGTGGGTGATGACCGGCTTCTACATCGGCAAGGCAACAAGCCGGTGTTCCTCTATGTCGGACGTCTGTCCGCCGAGAAGGGCATCGATACGCTGGTCGAAGCGTTCAGTACGCTCAAGAAGAGCGTGCCGGATGCCCAGCTGCGTATCGTGGGTACGGGCCCGCTCGGCGACGCGTTGAAGCAGCAAGTGAAAGAGGCTGGTCTCGAGGAATCCGTGAAGTTTCTCGGCAGCCTGCAAGACGCGCCTCTGTCGCGCGAGTATTTCAGCGCGACGTGCATGGTGTTGCCAAGCCGGCGTGAACCGTGGGGTCTCGTCACGAACGAAGCATTGAGTCATGGTTGTCCGGTCATCGTCAGCGAAAGCTGCGGCTGCGTGCCGGAACTCGTGGTGGAAGGGGTATCGGGTTACTCCTTCCCTGCGGGCGATGTGGCGGCCTTGCATCGCACGATGCTCAAGTCGCTGGAAGCGTTCGCCGATACGGCGGGCACGGCGAGCCGTTGCACCGACGTGATTCAGCGCTTCGATCCGCCCACGGCGGCTGCCAATATCGCGCGAGGCTGCGCGCTCTTGCTGACCAACTAAGCGGGTGGCCAAAGCGGGACGGTAGATGGAGGAAGACGCACACAGGTAGTGAAGAGATGCTGCCAGACGCGCGGTCCTGCGCGCCTGGTGGCTGGCGCCTTGCCGGACGCGAAAGCCGTTCGGAGCGAAAGGCGCGTTAGTCGGGCGAGGGACCAAATGAGAATACTGATCTACGGGCTGAATTACGCGCCCGAGCTGACGGGAACCGGCAAATACACGGCAGAGATGGCAGAAGCACTGGCCGCGGGCGGCCACGAAGTGCGCGTCGTCTGCGCGCCGCCATACTACCCGGAGTGGAAGGTCGGCGAGGGGTATCGAAGCTGGCTTCATCGTATCGAGTCACGCAAGGGCGTGCGTGTATGGCGCGCGCCGATATGGGTGCCCAAGAAGCCGAGCGGCGCAAAGCGCATGTTGCATCTTGCGTCGTTCGCGCTGGCGTCCATGCCCGCGCTCGCGGCGCACGTGACGTGGCGTCCGCATATCGTGATGAGCATTGCACCGAGCCTCGCCAACGCGCCTGGCGCACTTGCGTTGGCACGTCTGACCGGCGCGCGTTCATGGCTGCATATTCAGGATTTCGAGGTCGATGCCGCCTTCGATCTCGGCCTGCTCAAGAACGCGCGCGCCAGCCGCATGGCGCTCGGCTTCGAACGCTGGCTGATGAAGCACTTCGACGTGGTCTCGTCGATTTCCGACAAGATGGTCGATCGCGCGGTGAAGAAGGGCGTGGAGCTGACGCGCGTGTTCCATTTGCCCAACTGGGTCGATACCGGCGCCATCTTTCCGCTCGATCGTCCGAGCGAGTTTCGTCGTGAACTCGGGATCGGAGAACATACGGGCGTCGTGCTCTATTCGGGCAACATGGGCGCGAAGCAAGGCCTCGAAGTTTTGGCCGATGCCGCCGCCGCACTCGCATCGCGCGATGACATCGTCTTCGTATTTTGCGGTAACGGCGCGACCAAGGCGGAATTGCAGAAGCGTTGCGCGGGTCTCAAGAACACGCGCTTCATGTGCCTTCAGCCGGTTGAGCGTCTGAACGAACTGCTCAATCTCGCCGATGTCCACGTGCTTCCGCAACGCGGCGATGTCGCCGATCTGGTGATGCCTTCGAAGCTCACCGGCATGTTCGCCAGTTCACGCGCCGTGATTGCCATGGCGCATGGCGGCACGGAACTCTACGAAGCCGTCAATGGACGTGGCGTCGTGATCAAGCCGGAGAGCGCGAAGGACCTGACCGATGCGATAGAAATGCTGATCGGCGACCCGGAGTTGCGGGCTTCGCATGGCGAGCAAGGACGGCTCTTTGCACAAGAACGTCTGTCGCCGGCTTCCGTGTTTGCACGCCTCGAAGACCGCTTGATATCGCTCATCGGCAAGCCGGTTCCGCATGCGGCGCCGGTGCGGATCAAGGAAGCGGCTGCGCGGCCGGCGGATACGGATATGTTTATCGAGCGTGCGCCTGTAGTCGAGAAGATCGAATAGCAGAGCATCGCGCTGGCTCTTTCACGTGACTTGCAAGGGTTCGTCTTTCATCGAAGACGAACCCTTGTGTTTTTAGTAGGGCGACTTGTAGATGTCTCTGGCGCGCGCGGCATTGGCCGGAGGCTTGAGTCCCGCCGGCGTGGGATAGAGCGTGGCCGCCGCGCCCTGCGGCATCAACATGGCCTTGGCGGTGGCTGCATCGTTTCTTCGACCCGTTGCCCGCAACTGCGCACCGGCACCGGGATTGCCGACATAGCCGTTCTGCTGGGCCAGCAACTTGTCGGTGGGCGAGATGCCCTCGGTGGTCTGCCCGTTCGTGATGGGTCCGCGCTTACCACCTTTGCCGTTGGTCGGCGCGCCATACGGGTCCGAATACGTCGATGGACTTCCGAGCAAGTCCATCTCACCCGCGCCGCCCGCGGCCTGACCGTTGCTCATGGCGGCATCGGCGAAATTGCCTGCATGCGCAAAGGGCGCCGCGGCGAACGCGGTCGCGGCGATGAGCGGTAAAAGCACTACACGTAGCGCGTTTTTCATCGAAATCTCCAAAACGGTAGTGCGAAGTTTCCGCAAGTCGGCAGGTGATTGTCTGGTCGCAAGACCTCATTCGGTGCGCTTCCTGCATCGATTCGGTGAACCCGGATACAACGCATGCAACGAATAAATCGGACATGAAAACAGGATATGGCGCGGAACCGATCACTACCGCCAAAAGCCCTGCAGATGCGGCCATTCGTGTATTAGCGCACGCGGGCTCGTGCACCCTTCGCCGATAATCAACCTACCGTATGCGCCTGAGCCGCGCTGCATAGGCATGCTTTCCCTGGCAACGGGCGGGCGGCATGCAAGGCATCTCGAGCGATCATGCGTACCAGAAAAGGTAAGACGAGTACGCCTTGAAGCGTACCTAAGGACAAGGCCAAACACGAGTCGCCAGAAAACAAAAGCGCGCTCGATGACAGGCACCGTGCGACAAGCGCTGCACAGCAATGAATCGGCAGTATGCGGGCAGCTGGGCGAGTAGTGAAGCGGAGTGACTGGGGCGGGGGTTCCTAATGGACAGAGCGATCGAAGAGCGTGGCATCGGCGCGGCCAGAAATGGCAACGCTGGCGAGACTGCCACACGGCGCGCGGCGGCGTCGGGCAAGGTCATCGACCTGTCGCTCGCGGGTCCCGGCAACTTCGTTGCGAAGCGCGGCTTACTGACCGAGCTCGTGTGGTTCTTCATCGAAGCATGCTTCATCAATAACAAGCTCATTCCGGTCTCGTTTGTGCGCGTGGCGCTTCTGCGCGCATTCGGCGCGCGTATCGGCAGCAACTGCCGCATGCCGCATCCCATTCGCGTGAAGGCGCCGTGGAATCTCGAGGTCGGCGACAACTGCTGGTTCGGCGTCGATGCCTGGATCTACAACCAGACCACGATTCGCATCGGCTCCAACGTCTGCATCTCGCAGGGCGCGTTTCTCACTACCGGCTCGCACGACGTGGGCGGCAACATGGACTTGCAGGTCGCACCGATCGTGATCGAAGACGGCGTCTGGATCACTTCGAAATGCGTGGTGCAGATGGGCGTGACCATCGGGCGCTCGGCAGTCGTCACACCGCTTTCCGTCGTACATCGTTCGCTCGATGCGGAAGGCGTGTATGGCGGCAACCCAGTGCGCTTCATCAAAAAACGCTTCCCTGCATGAGTTTTATCGCGGTCGCGCGCTTCGTGATCGACGCGGCCCGGTCGTTTTTGAAAGCACAAGACATCTGAGGCACGGAGACAAAGCGCGCGCGGCGTGATGCGGGCAATCGATGCCGCGTATCACGGCGGGCTTTCGTGAACCGACAGCGAAGGAGACTTGCAAGCTCATGCGGAGCCCTGCGGCAGCACACGCGAACAAGCGCGAATAGCGCGTATATGGCGTACAGGGCGCCGTCGGGATCGTTCGAATCCGGCAAGAAGATGCGTCGCCAAGACGAGCGACGCCTCGCAACCGGATGCGGCGTTTGGACAACGGGTCAGGGGCGCGGTGCATTGCCGGCAACATGGCACACCGCTTAAGCACGAGTAAGAAGGAGCACGGGGCATGTTCATTGACAGCCGAAGCGTAGAGCAAGGCGCGGTAATCGATACCACGGTCTGCATCGTCGGGGCGGGGGTGGCCGGCATCACGCTGGCGCTCGAACTCGAAAGGCAGGGCATCGACGCGTGCCTCCTGGAAAGCGGCGGGTACAAAGCGGACGACGAAACGCGCGATCTGTATCGCGGCGAGAACGTCGGCGTGCCGTACGAGTTCGCCGACGGTTGCCGCAGCCGCTTTCTCGGCGGCAGCAGCAATTGCTGGGGCGGCTGGTGCCGTCCGCTCGATCCGTGGGATTTCGAAAAGCGCGACTGGGTGAAAGACAGCGGCTGGCCTTTCAGCCTGGACGAGTTGCGCCCTTACTATGCGCGCACGCATCAACTGCTGCAGCTCGGCGAGAATAATTTCGATCCGGCCTACTGGGAAGCGGCGATTCATCGTTCGGATGTCAAGCGTCATCCATTCCCGACGGGCAAGGTGCGCGACACGATCTCGCAGTTCAGCCCGCCGGTGCGCTTCGGCAAGGTGTATCGCAAGCATCTGCTCGATGCGAAGAACGTGCGCGTGATGCTGTACGCGAACGCGATGAACATCGACACCGACACCGACGCACGCACCGTCACGAAGATCGATATCGGCACCATCAGCGGCCGGCGCTTTGCGATTCGCGCGAAGGTCTTCGTGCTCGCGACAGGCGGTATCGAAAACGCGCGTCTGTTGTTGTCGTCGAACAAGGTGCAGAAGGCGGGCCTCGGCAACGGCAACGATCTGGTGGGCCGTTACTTCATGGACCATCCGCGCATCATGTCGGCGAAGGTGAACTTCAAGAAGGAATGGGCGCGCAACAAGCTCTACGACATCAAGTATCACTATCAGAACAAGGCGGTCTCGGCGCACGGTACGTTCATCTCTTCGCAATTCGCGCTCACGCAGTCCGTGCTGGAACGCGAGAAGCTCCTGAACGCGCGCTCGTGGTTCTATTCGGTGTTTCGTGGTGAGAACACCGAGGGTTCCGAGGCGTTGATCCGCGCGAAACAGGCCATGCTCAAGAAGGATCAGCCGGGCTACAGCATGGCGGGCGACCTCATGACCATGATGGCGCATCCCGTCGATACCGCGTGCTTCGGTCTTGCGCGTCTGTTGCAACCGCGATCGCTCATCACCGAAGTGAAGATTCAGACGATCGTGGAAGCGGAGCCGAATCGCGACAGCCGCGTGACGCTCTCGGCGCAGAAAGACGCGCTCGGAATGAATCGCGTGTCGGTGGACTGGCAAGTGACCGAGCTCGTGAAGCGCACCTTCGATCGCACGGTGACGCTTCTTGCCGAGGAACTGAAGCGCGGCGGCGTGGCCGACGTGGAGCTCGACGAGCCGCTCGAAGGCAAGCCGTGGCCCGCGCAGCTCGAAGGCACATGGCATCACATGGGCACGACGCGCATGCACGACTCGGAGAAGGAAGGCGTGGTCGATCGCAACTTGAAGATTCACGGCATGAGCAACCTGTATGTGGCGGGCAGCTCGGTGTTCCCGACGGTTGGCGCAAACTTCCCGACGATCACGATCGCCGCGATGACCCTGCGTCTCGGTAGCCATCTTGGCCGCATGCTGAAGAACGATGAAAGCACGCCGGCAGCGACGCTCGTCTCTTCGTCCGGCACGCCGCTCAAGGGTATCGTCACCGAGGAAATGCCGATGGCCGCATCGGCCATGCATATGCCGGGCGATCTGAGCAAGGCGTGAGGCAGGGCAGCAGCACCTGAAGCGCAAAACGCCGCCGGTCGTCGAGGACCGGCGGCGTTTCGTTTTGATGCGTGCGAGCGGGCATCGCTATAATCGCCGTCCACACCCGGCTTTTTTAGGTATATCGCTCGTGAAACTGCTTATCGCCCTGACACTTGCCCAGCTCTTGCTCGTAGCCTGCTCGTTCTCCGAAACCGAGGCGCAGAAGGCTGGCCGCTTCACGCGCACCGAGCAATCGCTCGAAGAGGCGCAGCGCAACGCGACCGTCGAATGCAACGACGCCGCGCAATGCGACGCGGCCTGGAAGCTGACGAAGACGTATGTGGAAAAAAGTTCGAAGGAACGTCTGTTGCGCGCGGACGATGTCGCGATCGACACCGACATGCCTTCAGGCTCAGGCAAGCCGGTCTATTCGGCGACGCGCACGGCGAAGGGCAGTGGCGCAACCATCGTGCTATATGCGCAATGCCGCGACATGTACGGCGAAGAGCGCACCGTGGGCTCGGACTACAACGGCTGCGCGGAAAAGATCATCGCCACGCAGAACGGCTTCGTCGATTACCTGAAGGCCAATCTGGTCGCGAAATAAGCACGTATCAACCGGCTTGCCGCTTCAAACGCAAGGCATCGGTCCTGCCGCCGCGCGGCCCCGCCGTTTCGCGCAGCACGCGGACGAGATCCTTCGACATGGCGTCGACATGAAAGCGTTGCATGAAGGTCTTGAACGCTTGCTCGCGCATGGCTTCGACCTTGGCGGTATCCATGCGCAGCCAGGTCGATAACGCATCGGCGGCGCCCTCGACGGTATCGGTCGTCACGATTCCCGCGCCGTCTTCCTTCACTTCGCGCCAGATGTTGACCTTGTCGGAGATCAGCACCGGCAAGCGCGAACCCAGCGCCTCCGCAACCGCAATGCCGAAGTTCTCCTGATGCGAAGGCAGCGCGAAGACATCGCTCGTGCGAAACGCGCCCCACTTCAAGTCACCACTTAGCATGCCGGTCCACGTCATGCGAGTCTCGATGCCAAGTTCCTTGGCGAGCGTACGCAGATTGGCGGCGAACTCGCCGTCGTCGGGACCGGCCATCACGAGATGCGCGTTCGTGTCGATATCGCGCACGTTGGCGAACGCCTTCAGCAGCAAGTCGCAGCCTTTTTTCTCGTGAATACGGCCGAGAAACAGAATGGTGCGCTTGCCCGCGAGTTGCGGAAACTTCGCCAGGAACGCTTCGCGCAACGCGGTGGAATCGGCGGGCGGCGGACGCGTGCCGAACGCGACCACTTCCTCATTCGCGCGATACAGTTTGAACGACTCGCGTGCAAGCAGTCGCTCTTCCTGCGTCGTGAACAGCACGCGGCGCGCATCGCGCAGGACGCGATATTCGGCCCACGGCCAATAGAGGCTTTTCTTCAGATGCTTGAGCGGATACGTGCGCTTGAACCACGGATCGAGCATGCCGTGCTGAAACACGTAATAGGGCACGCTGCTGTCGCGCAGAGCCTTCCACGTGCCGTAGCCGTGATACTGCCAGAGACCGTTGACGATCACGGCATCGAAGCGCGTTGCGTGTTCCTTGAGCCACGGCACGAGCTTCGGCGTGAGTCCGTAGAAGCCGCGCGCCGGCCCCAACGCATGAAGACGCAGGGGAAAACTCGCGAGCCACGGTGCATCGGGTGCGTCGAGTGAGACCACTTCGATCTCATGGCCCATCGTCTGCATGCTGATGCCGCTTTGCAGCACGCCTTCGATGGGACCGCCCGCGCGTGGATCGACAGTGGAAAGCAGATGCAGAATCTTCATGGCGTATGAACTGGCTCGTGTCAGGCGGACGGCGCGAAGGTGCTCGCGCCCGGCGGCGACTCGCGCCGGCCGTCGTCATGATGACCATGCGTGAGGCCCGGTGCGTGCGATGCGTGCGTCGGCAAGGCATCGGGCGTGGGCTCGAAAAACGGCTGCATGTCGGGATGCACGGGACCGAAGGGACTTCTGAACGATGGCCGCGGCGCCGCGGTCTCAGCCGCACGCGTGCGCAATGCATGAGCGATGCGCGCATAGGCGGCGACCAGCAGACCGAGCGCGACGCCGAACACGATGCCCGAGAAACGGTTGCCGAGTGGATTGCCGCCCACCGACGTCGCGGGCAGCGAGGCGACCACGAGCAACGCGCGTCCGAGCACCGGCAGATACATCACATCCGGCGCGCGATGCTTCCACGCGCGATACGCCATGGAGCCGCGATAGAGCGCCCACAGCAACGCGATCGGCAACGCAATACCAAACATGATGCCGCCCGCGAAGAACTGATAGACCCAGAAGTTGTGGCCGGCCGCCCATTCCTTGATCGCGTAGAAATCCTTCTTGGTCATCTGACCGGCGAGGTCCGGCAGATACGTCGGCGAATAGCGATAGTCGTGACCGTAACCGAGACCGACCGCGACGGAGAGCGGCGAGGCCATCGTCTGATCGTATTGATCCTTCATCTCGGCAAGACGCGTGATGGTGGTCGGATCGCGGCCGGACTCCGTGTCTTTCGAGAACGACATGCGCTGCGCCCAGTGCTCGGCAACACTCGGGAAGAACGCGGCAGACGCGGCCACCATCGCGCCGAGAAGCGCCGCGATCATGACCGCGCGCAAGCCGGCCGTGAAGAGATGGCGGATGGACGGCGCGGCAAGCCAGGTCGCATAAATGAACAGAAGGATGGTGCCGACGAGCAGACTGCGCGTCACGCTGAGCAGTTCGATCACGACGGTGCCGAGAAACAGCAGCGCGGTGAACTTGGTGACGCGCCGCGCAATGACGAACTCATGCAGCAACAGTCCTTGCAAGCAGAGGAACGTCACGGAGACGATGCGAAAGCGCACGCTGTCGAGGCCGCCGCCGGTTGCCATGCCGTAGGCGAAGCTGAAGACGAGCGAGGCGATCATCGACCAGTACATTGCGCGTTCGATCTGTTCGAGACGCTGAGAGTCCCACGGACGGCATGCGACGAAATAGCCGAGCAGCATCAGGAGGAACGGCAGAATCACGCGCATGTAGTTGCCGGAGTCGTTGCCCTGCAACACCTGCGTGGCGATACTGCCGACCATGGTGAGCATGAAGAGCGACGTGATGACCGTGCGCAGCCGCGAGCGATAAGCAAAGCGCGGTCCGATCAGCATAAGCGCGATGGCGGCGCCGATGGAAGGCACGGTGAGCAGAATCTGGATGGCCTTGCTGGCTGTCTCGGCGGCCTTGAAGTCGAAAGCGAGCGGCAGCAGGAAGAGCCAGATCCAGACGACGGCGAACTTGTTGCGCATGGCGTTCTCTTTAGATCGCAAAGCTCTTCGAGCTTCATATCCTCGCGGCGTCTGCCGCTGCATACCCGGAAAGCCTGAGTCGCGTTTCGTTTCGTGATGCTGTTGATGGATGCGACGGTTCCGGGAGCCCCGTATTTGTGGGTCGAATATATCAGCGGGTTTTCGAGCATGCCGTCGCGGCGGCGTTTTGCGACTAGCGTTAGGCGCGAAACGACGGACGCCCATGTGCGCCGCACCACGCTCGCCGTGAGCGCTTAAAGACATTGTTGCCGAGCGCGCATACGAGATTCGCCGATGTCGGCTAACTGCGCGATTCTGGCGGATCGCAACGATAGTCTGGACCGATTATTGGACAGCCGCGATGCTCGTTCTTCGTGCACGAGCGTGCGTGCGCGCGCCGTCGACGGGACAGTCAAATGCGGCGTCAACTACAACAGAAAGACCTTCGCAGAAGGGGGAAGACATGAGCCTGTTCGGCGTGCCGCGCATTCAGGGAGCGAGTCGCTCGATCGAGCTCGACTTCATCCGGGGTCTCGCGATCATCGCGGTGATGGGATATCACTTCCATTCGTATCCCACGGGTAGCGCGTTTATCGCGGCGATCGAGTATCCGCTCAAGAGCTTCGGGCACGAAGGCGTGAATTTGTTCTTCACGCTGAGCGGCTATCTCGTCGGCGGATTGCTGCTCAGGCAATACGCGCAAGAGGAACGTATCGATGCGGGGCGCTTCATCGTGCGTCGGATCTTCAAGATCTGGCCTGCTTATTACGCGCTGATTCTGTTTCATGTGGTGGCGGGACGGCATCCGACCGATACCTTCCTCGTGCAGAATCTCACGCACATGCAGAACTTCTTTGGTTCGTCGATTGCACAGACCTGGAGTCTTGCCGTCGAAGAGCATTTCTATCTGTTCCTGCCGTTGCTTCTGATCGTGCTGGCGCGGTGGCGTGCGGATTTCAAGACGATTCTTGCCGTACTGGGATCGATCTGCGTGGTGGTGTTGGTTGCACGAAGTATCGCGGTTTATAACGGGCATCTCGAGGAGACCTTCTTCTATACGCAGTACCGCATCGACAGCTTGCTGTTCGGCGTGATGCTCGCGACCGTTCGTTGGCTCAAGCCGAATATCTATCGTTCGATTGCGGCGCAAAAGCGCTTGCTGATCGCGATGGTCGTCGGCGTCGTGTTGTGGCTCGTCTTCGGAACGCGCAACGTGGCGCTCGATCAGAGCATCGGCTATACGATCCAGGCGATCGGATTCTGCGCGCTCATCGTGCTGACGCTCGAATATTCGAAGTCGACCAGGCAGAGCGTGATTTATCGCGTGATCGGATGGATCGGGGTGTATTCGTACGGCATCTATCTTTGGCATTCGCTGGCGCTGGCTCCGGGCGACATGCTCATTCGCCGGGCCGCGGCGCTGCATGTGCCGGCCATTCCCGCTTGGTTCGCGATCATGGGCGCGCAGTTCGCTATTGCCATCGTCGTAGGATACGTGACCACGCGCGCTGTCGAGTTTCCGTTCTTGAAGATTCGGGACGCGCTCTTTCCGGCGAAGCGGAAGGCGGAGGTGCCGGTTTCGGCGGTTGAGCCGCAGGCTTGATTGGCTTACGGGAGCAAGAAAAAAGAAGCCGCCTTTCGTGAGGAAAGGCGGCTTCTCTCGTTGATGCACCGCAAAACGCCATCAAACCGCCTGCCGCAACGTCTCCTTGAATTGCAGAAGCGTATTGCGCTCCAGCAGATGCCCCGATGCGAACGGCGCCACGCGTCGTGCGAGCACATCGTCGAGCGCCTGATTGATCGCAGCGGGCGAAAGCTCGTCGACCACAGGCCCAAGCTCCCCCGTGCGGCAGAACCATCCGATCAAGCCATCCGCCGTGGCAATCACCGGCTTGCCGAAGCGGAACGCCTGCACGAGCACACCGCTCATGCCGTAGTGCCCTTTGTATCCGAGCCAGACGGCATCGCAGGCCGAGAAGAGATCCAGCTCCATCTCGGCGGGAATGAAGCGGTCGAACACCACGGGCACGGGCGCCTTCAACTTTGCGATTGCCGTTGCGAGCCGAGCGCGCACGTCTTCGTCCTGAGCGCCGGCAATGACGAGCGTCGGCGACTGCGCACTCGGGCGTTGCGCGAGCGCTTCGATCAGTTCGAAAAGGCCCTTGCGTTCGTTGATCGCACCGTAGACGAGCACATGCAGGCCATCGGACAAGCCGAGGCGCTGGCGAGCCGCTGAAGGCTCGGCGGCGCGTGCGTCGGGGAACGGATCGGCGAGATATTCGATCGAGGTCGTGTCGCGCACGGCGGATACGTCGCGCTTCCACCAGTCCGGCAAGGTCGGGTCGATGGTCAGCAGCGTCTTCATGCCGCCCACGCGAATGGCGCGCGCAAAGAGTCTTCCCTTCACCGCATTCACGAGCGGCCGGCGCGGCGCGCGCACACCCACGAGATGATGATGAAAATTCGAACGCATCGTGATGCCGACCCACGGCGTTTTTCCGAACGGCGAGCGCAGGAACGGCAAAGCGAGCAGGAAGTAATCGACGTAAGGGACCACGACGAGCGCGATGGAACGCCCACGGCTCGCGGTATCGAAGAAATGCTTGAAGTCCTGATGCGCGCGCACGTAGCTGACCGAGTGCAGGCCGCGCCCATGACGCACGGGCGGCGCGACCATCATGACTTCGAGCGCATCGCCGCCTTGCTCCTGAATCTTCTTCACGAGCGGATGCGCCGCGTTGCCCGGCTCGGTCACGATGATGCAGCGATACCCCGCTTCCATGTAAGCGTTCGCGGCCCATTCGGCATAACGCCAGCGATGCCCGCTGAAATTGGGCTCGATGATGAGGACTTGATCTTTCGCCATTGATTTCACCGTTGCATCCGGCAGATGTGAACGCACATTGAGCGCGAGATGGCTCGCGCCACGCCATAACGCCGACGAAACCGACGTTAGCATCGCCACTGCGTACGCAACGGCCAAATTTCAGCGTTTTTCCGCGTACGCCCTGTGTGCGGGGACACGCTTTGAAATTCGTCAACCCGCATTGACACCCATTTCGGGCCGATTTCGACTACGCGTTGTCGTCCGCCGCAACCGCTGCCACGATACTTTTGGCACAGTCGCCTGAAGAAGAAGCGGCGTCACGCGCGCACCCGTCGTCCGGAATGGGAGCGTTGCGCGACGCGCAAGGTGGTCGAGCGCGCCAGGCCTCAAGCGCGAACGCCACGCCAACGAAATAACAGCAGCGCGGGGAATTCGAGTGAGATCTGTCCGGCTACCTTTCATACCGGCGCGCGGGCGTTTCCAGCAGGACGCCGCATTCTGGGTGCTTCTGCAGCAAGTGGTCGTGCGCGGCTTCGTCGCCGTCAAGTTTCTCGCCATCGGCCGGATTCTCGGACCCGAGGCAATCGGCGCGGTCAGCATCGCGCTGCTCGCGGTGGCTATCGCCGAATCCTTGTCCGATACCGGGCTCGCGCAAGCCGTCGTGCAAGGCCGCGATGCGCCCACGCACAACGAACTCGGCGCGGTGTGGTCCACGCTCGCGATGCGCGGCGTGCTCATCGGTCTCTTGCTCGCGGTGCTCGCGCCGTTCATGAGCAGCCAGTTTCATATGAGCGGCTCGATCGGGTTGATCCTGCTTGCAGCCGTGTTGCCGATCGTGCGCGGCGTGGCATCGCCCGCGTATTTCATCGTGACGCGGCAGCGCGGCTTCCAGAAGCTCGCGGGCGTCGAGTGTTCCGCGAGTTTCACGGATTGCGCCGTCGGCCTCATCTGCGCGCTCTCGGGCGCGGGCGCCTACTCGGTGCTGATCGGCCTCGTCGCCGGCGAGATACTCAAGACCACGCTCACCTGGAGCAGCATGTCGCCGCGTCCGCCGCTGCGTTTCTCGGTTGCGGGCATCTCGCATTACGTGGGTTTCAGCCGCTGGATCTGGGCGGGCAGCGTGGTCAATCTGCTGCTCAATCAGTTCGACAAGGTGGTCGTCGCCAAGCTGCTCGGGCCGATGCAACTGGGCGCGTATCAGATGTCGTCGAAGCTCGCGCAGATGCTCCTCGCCGATGCCGCCATCGCCATGTCGCAGTATCTGTTTCCGACATTCTCCGAGCATCACCGGCGCGATACGCAAGGCGCGCGCAAGCTCTTCACGCGTTATCTGCTGATCGCGGGCGTCGGGCTCACGGTGCTCGTGATCGTGCTGCGTTTGGCCGCCGAGCCGCTCTTCAATCTCGTGCTCGGACCGGCATGGCTTTCGGCCGTGCCGCTCTTCCGTATTTTCGTGATCAACATGGCGATCGGCGCGATCATCGCGGTGCTGGTGTCGTGGCTGCGCGCGGTCGGCATGCCCAAGGTGGCGACGCACGCGTCGATCGTGCAGGCCATCGTGCTGTGCGTGACCGTGCCCATCGCGACGCACCTGTGGGGCGTGACGGGTATCGCCTGGGCCATGACGCTCGGTCTCGGCGCCGCGGCGTCATGGATGCTGTTTCGTATCGTCAGGGAGGCTTGAATGCGCATAGTTCACCTCGTACTTGCACCGCGTCTGTCCGGCGCCGAAGTGCTCGCGAAAGATCTGGCGATTCATCAGCAGAAGGGCGGCGAGTCGGTGGCGGTGGCCTCACTCGTGCCGGCGCACGACGATTTCACGGCGCTCAAGGCGGAGCTCGTCGCGAATGGCGTGGAGTGTCTGTTCCCGGAGCGCATGTACGGGCGCTTCGGCAAGCTGTGGAATCTGTATCGCACGATCAAGGACGCGCGCGCCGACGTGCTCTTCGCGCACGCGACCATTCCCGCGTTCTACGCGCGCATGCTGCCGCTCAACGTGCCGATCGTCTATGTGATGCACTCGGCCACCAACGACTTCGAGAGCGAAGCCTTCAGGCGCGTCGAGCGTTTGTTGTCGCGGCGGGCGCGCGCGGTGATCGCGGTGTCGCCGACCAATATCGACGATTATGTGGACGCGGTGGGCCGTCATCCTTCGATGACGCTGATTCCGAATGGCGTCGACATGGCGCGCTTCGGCAAGCGCCCGGCCGGCAGCGTGACGAAGGAAGCGCAGATCGTGCAGATCGGCCGCTATACGTCGGTGAAGAACCAGCTTTCCACGGTGCATGCGTTTCAGCGCGTCGTCGAGAAAGTGCCGTCCGCGCGGCTCTTGTTGTGCGGCGTGATCGAAGATCCGGCGTATCACGCGGCGGTCGGCGATCTCATCGCCAAGCTCGGATTGTCGGATCGCGTGAGTCTGCAAGGTCCGCGTTCGGATGTCGCGGAACTGCTGTTCTCGTCGAACGTGTTCGCCATGCCGTCGCGTTCGGAAGGGCATAGCATCGCGTTTCTGGAGGCGCTCGCGTCCGGCGTGCCGGTGGTGGCGAGCACCATTCGGCCGTTCAGCTTCGCGGCGGATTTTCCGGGCGTGCATCTCTGCGATCCCGACGATATCGACGCTTATGCGGACGCGCTCGTGCGCGCGCTGACCGAGCCTCGCTCGCATCGTCCGCTTGGTGGGCTCACGCTCGCCGATACCGCCGCGCGATATCTCGCGGTGGCGCGTCAGGTCACGCAGGCGCTGCCGCGTGGTGCCGCGCCGGCTTGAGGTTTCATGTTGATGGCTTGACGCGGCGGGCGTTCGTCGAGCATTGCGCCGGCGTGGTGTTCGACCTGGCGCCGCCGAGGTTTTTTCACATCTGCTGCGTGCAAGCGGCCATTGCGCCGCTGTACTTCCCTCCCGAATCCGGAAGACGCGACCGCTTGCCGTTTCAGCTCGAACCGAACGCCTGCGCCGCGTCTTCGATCACGCGCGGCTTGTGGGCGCGCGCGATCGCGGAAAGCCGGTTCATATCCACTCCCGTCGATTCAACACTGGCGCACTCATAATTTTTCGCGTATCAATTGAGGGCTTGCGCCACGGTCGCTGTCCGGACCGCCATCGCCTCGATCCCTTCCAGGCTTCGGCAAGCACGCGCTTCGGATGCGGCGCTTTGCCGTTCGCATCACGTCCGCCGGTCACACAATCGCTTCACACTTCACTGCAGACATCGCGCGCGTGCGTGATAGGCATCGCCATTGGCGCAGGCTGCAGCGCGGAAACCGCGCTTCTCCCAATTGTTGGATTTTCGAGGAGTTCCATACGATGAGCACGATCAAGACGAAAGACGGCACCTCCATCTATTACAAGGACTGGGGCAGCGGCAAGCCGGTGGTGTTCTCGCACGGCTGGCCGCTCGACGCCGATGCCTGGGACGCTCAAATGCTCTTCCTCGCGGGCAAGGGATACCGCGTGATCGCGCACGACCGTCGCGGACACGGTCGTTCGGATCAACCGTCGGAAGGCAACGACATGGACACCTATGCCGACGATCTCGCCGCGCTGCTCGACACGCTCGATATCACGGGCGCCACGCTCGTCGGCCACTCGACGGGAGGCGGCGAGGTCGCGCATTACATCGGCCGGCATGGCACGAAGCGCGTGGCCAAGGCCGTGCTGATCGGCGCGGTGCCGCCGCTCATGCTCAAGACCGAGGCAAATCCGGACGGCTTGCCGATCGACGTTTTCGACGGCATACGCCAGGGTGTGGCTGCGGATCGCTCGCAGTTCTATCAGGATCTGACGATGCCGTTCTACGGCTACAACCGCGAAGGCGCGAAGATTTCGCAGGGCGTGCGCGACCTGTTCTGGCTGCAGGGCATGCGCGGCGGCATCAAGGGGCATTACGAGTGCATCAAGCAGTTCTCGGAAGTGGACTACACGGCCGACCTCGAAAAGTTCGACGTGCCCACGCTCTTTCTGCATGGCGACGACGACCAGATCGTGCCCATCGGCGCGGCGGCGGAGAAGGCGTCGAAGATCGTGAAGAATGCGACGTTGAAGGTGTATCCGGGCGGCGCGCACGGCATGTGCACGGTCGAGGCGGATAAGGTGAACGCGGACTTGCTGGCTTTCATCGAGAGTTAAACAGGCTTTGCGTGACTCGTTCTTGCGGGCGAGTCACGCGTTACGCGTTGGCCATTCGGATGAGGTGCGCAGGATAGATGTATCGTGGATGATAGACTCCGAACGACAGAATCGCGAAGGATGACGAAGTAATTGACGCGAGGGTTATTTTGTTGATGGAGGGCAGGAATTATGCCGATAAGAACGGCGGAGTATCTGTATTCGAAGTACTGGGATGGTCGGTTGCCGGTCGATCCGGAGGCCATCGCGCGGGCGGCAGGCGTAACGGTCAACTTCGATCCTGATATGGGCGAGGTTTTCGGGCGCTTCGAGAGAGTGGACGGCAAACCGCATATCTACATCAATTCGCGCGAGGGGAAACGGCGGCAGCGATTTTCAATTGCGCATGAACTTGGGCACTTCGCTCTCAGACATGGCAATTCCTTCGTCGATACGGCGAAGCAGTTCGTGGAAGTGCCGCGAAGATTGGTCGAGTTACAAGCCAATACTTTCGCGCTGGAGCTGCTCATCCCGGGTTTTGCGGTCGACATTCTTATCGAAAAAAGGAATATCACGAGCATAAAAAAATTGAGCGAACAGTTTCATGTCGGCCAAGGCGCAATGACGATCAAGTTGGGGCAAATGGGATGGGTTTCATGAACGCAGAAGCTGGGTCGGCGAAAGTGCGAGACGAACGGGTCTATCTGGATACCGACGCTGAGGAGCTATCAGTGACAACGATAGTGCATCCGTATTTACTGAGAGAGCAGGTTGCCGACCGACGGCAATATCGAAGGTTCAGGCATTACACATTCATCGGTATGGCCGGATTGATCGCAGTTCTTCTCGTCATGCTAGCCGCGTGGATTATCACGTTCGGCTGGCGCATTTTCGGTTCTTCAGCCCGAAACTATTCATCGCATGTCGAGTTGTTGCTGGCGCCGCTTGTGGTGCTGGCTTCATTGGTCGCCGTGTCCATGCTGCCCATCGTCCGCCTGGTATTCCGGCAACTCGGAGACAAAGACGACAACAAGAACAGCATCACCATCTGGCAAACGGTCATCAGCGAAATCGGCGATGCTCTAAAGGAGTATCTGGGTCGCAGCCCCAAATCCCCCGCCTGAAACCAAACCGCCCGTATAAGACACGGGCGGTTTAGAAAACATGATTCATTTGCGCACCACGTGCGGCCGTCGAAACACCATCCATCGCGGAACCTTGAATCGCACGATGCTGATGTACAGCCACACGTAAGTCGCCGCAAACACCATCACGAAACAGAACAAATGCAGCGTGTGCCGCCAGAACAACGTCGCGGGAATCACCGCAATCAGGCATAGCAGCCAGAGATAGGGCGAAGTCAGCGAATTGCGTCGCGTGAGTTCACGCGCATTCTGCACGCCGACCGCCCAGCGCATCAGCCGCTTGTAAACCAGCATATGCAGATGCACGCCATCCGGAATGCCCGGCGACATGCCGCGAATGAACTTCTTGCGGTAGATCGAGAAACACGTCTCGAAGATCGGGTACATGAAAAGCAGCACGGGATACCATGCGGAGACATCGCGGTTGCGCATCACGAGCAGGATGGACAGTTCGCCGAGCATGAAACCGACGAAGTACGCGCCGCCATCGCCGAGAAAGATCAGTCCCGCCGGAAAATTCCAGATGAAGAAGCCCATCACCGCGCCCATCATGATGAGCGAGCCCGACAGCACGACCGGATCGTGCACCTGAAACGCCACGTAGGCGAGCGAGGCGAACATCATGAACGTGACCATCGAAGCGAGGCCGTTGAAGCCGTCGATGATATTCACCGCGTTGGCGAGCGCCGCGACCGCGATCACCGTGACCGCGCAGGAAATGACCGCGTAGGAAAGCAGAAAGTCGAGCGGCGGCACGCTGATGCGCGTCACCGCGATATTCAGAACCGCATACGCGAGCCCGGCCGCCGCCATGGTGCAGACAAGCCGGATGAGCGGCGTCACGCGCTTGGTCATGTCTTCGATCAGGCCGGAGAGAAACGCCGGCATGCCGCACGCGATGATGCCGAGTATCCCGCCCGAAACGAGCGGGTAACTCCATCGCAATTGCACGGCCGATACCGTCAGTCCGCACAAAATGCCGACGCCGCCGATGCGTGGCACCGGTCGCGCATGAAACTTCTGCACGCCGGCAAGATCGGTGTCGCCGAGCACGCCTTCATGCAGGTGCGCGAACCGCACGATCAACAACGTCACCAGCAGCGACACCAGAAAAGCAAGCGCGAAACTAAGCATGAAATAGGACCGGTTGATACGAGTGAAGCAAGGCGCCGCGACGCCTCAGGCAAAGCCTCGCGGATTTTGCGACTGCCAGCGCCAGTGATCCGCGCACATGCGCTCGATGCCATGTTCCGCGCGCCAGCCGATCAGCGCGAGCGCCGCGGCCGGGTCGGCGTAGCAAGCGGCGACATCGCCCGGACGGCGCGGCACGAGTTCGTAAGGCACGGGCTTGCCCGACGCCGTTTCGAATGCCTTGACCACATCCAGCACGCTATAGCCTTGTCCCGTGCCGAGATTGACGACGAAACTTCGGTCGAGCGACTTCAGCGCATCGATTGCGGCAATATGCCCGCGCGCCAGATCGACCACGTGAATGTAATCGCGCACGCCGGTGCCGTCGGGCGTCTCGTAGTCGCTGCCGAACACGCGCAGGCGTTCCAGCTTGCCGACCGCCACTTGCGCCACGTAAGGCATCAGATTGTTCGGCACGCCCGCCGGATCTTCGCCGATGAGCCCGCTTTCATGCGCGCCGACCGGGTTGAAATAGCGCAGCGTCGCGATACGCCATGACGGATCGGACACTTCGAGATCGCGCAAAATTTGCTCGGCGATGAGCTTCGATTGCCCGTACGGATTGGTCGCGGAGAGCGGAAAACTCTCGTCGATCGGCACGCTCTGCGGCACGCCGTACACCGTTGCCGACGAACTGAACACGAAGTTGCGCACGTTGCGCTCGCGCATCACGTTGAGCACGGCAAGCAGGCTGCCGATGTTGTTGCTGTAGTACTCGATCGGCTTCGCAACCGATTCGCCCACCGCCTTCAACGCGGCGAAGTGGATCGCGCCGGTGATCTCGTGCGCATCGAAAATTCGGCGAAGCGCGGCTTCATCGCGCGCGTCTTCCTGATAAAACGCCACCGGCTTGCCCGCAATGCGCTCCACGCGCTTGAGCGACTCCGCGCGGCTGTTGACGAGATTGTCGATGACCACCACGCCGTAGCCCGCGCCGAGCAGTTCGACGCAGGTATGCGAGCCGATGAAGCCCGCGCCGCCTGTCACCAGAATCGTGCCTCGCGAGGTGGTTTGTGCCGTGTCCTGCGCCGCGTTCTCATGCGCCCCGTTGCCATTCATCGTGTGCTCCCCAGAAATCGAAATTCAGAGTGAAATGCCGGTTATGGCGTGTATTGTGCCCTTGTATCGTTCGACGACATTTTTTTCGTCGAATTCGCGGGTGACTTTCTCGCGGCCGCGTTGCGCCATTGCTTCGCGCTCGCTACGTGGCAGCGTCAGCATGCTTTCGAGTTGCGCGGTGAGGCTATCCGCGCTCTTGACTTCGCAAAGCAGGCCGTTTTCGCCGTGCGCGACCACTTCGCGGCAGCCGGGCACGTCGGTCGCGACGATCGGACGGCCCATCGCGGAGGCTTCCATCAAGGTGCGCGGCACGCCTTCGCGATACGAAGGCAGCACGACGCAATCCGCCGCCGCGACGAGCGGCCGAACGTCGTTCGCTTCGCCCAGATATTCGACGATATTCTCACGCTCCCACGCTTCTACGTCCGTGCGGCCGATCGCGCTGGGATTATCGACGCCAACGGGCCCCAGCAACTGGAAACGCGCATGCGGATAGCGGCGCTTGAGCCGTCGCGCCGCTTCCACGTATTCGGCCACGCCCTTGTCCCACAAGAGCCGCCCGATCAGGATGAACACGAAGTCTTCGCGTTCGGGCAACGGCTCGAAGGCGAACTCGTCGAGATCGACGCCTTCGCCATGCAGACGGCGCGCGCGATCCGGGTGCACAAGCAGTTTTTCATCGTTGAAGGCGGCGAGATCGTCCTGATTCAGAAACCAGATTTCGCGCGGAAAACGGAACGCAAAGCGATAAAGCCGCTTGGCGATCTGCGCCGTGCGGCTTTTCTGGATGAACACGTAGCCGAGTCCCGTCGTCACCGCAATCGACGGCACGCGCGCCAGCATGGCCGCAAGCGAGCCGTAGATATTCGGCTTGATCGTGTAGTGGAAAACGAGATGCGGACGCGTCGCGCGATATTCGCGATACAGCGCGACGAGCGTCTTCAGGTCCTGACGCGGGTCCGTGCCTTTGGACGCCACCGGCAATTCGACGCAGCGGCAGCCCATTGCCTCCAGCGGCTCGAACGTGCGGTCGCGCGGCGCGATGATCGTCACTTCGGCTCCGTTGTCCGTCAGCATGCGCAGCACGCCGCGCCGGTAGGTATAAAT
Organism: Caballeronia sp. TF1N1; assembly: GCF_022878925.1. Taxonomy (NCBI): domain Bacteria; kingdom Pseudomonadati; phylum Pseudomonadota; class Betaproteobacteria; order Burkholderiales; family Burkholderiaceae; genus Caballeronia; species Caballeronia sp. TF1N1. The sequence continues at coordinate 2,220,167 of NZ_CP084626.1, read as the reverse complement.
GGCCCATGCCGTGTTGCACACGAGGGCGATGCGAAGGCGCTGCGGTGGTTTCGTCATCCGGAAGTCGTTTTTTTACGGTTCGCCGTGCAAGGCGGAACACGCCGCGCGCTTGCGCTTGTGCACGGCCAACCGTGGCGCAAAATCAATCGAAAGCAATTCGACAATAAGTTCAGGGTGCAACTATCTCGTGGGCGTGGAAGGCCGCAGCAGTTTCGCCTTCAACGCCTTGAGCGCGCGATACGGCAGCAGCAGATGCGCAATGCTCTTGCCGATGCCCGCCCAGTCGAACACGTTGCCCGCCCGCAAGTAACGCCATTGCAGGCGCAGCGTTGACAGCGTCTGCGTGCGGCGTTTCGTGGCGCTGATGCCGTTCTCGTTCAACTCGTAGTAAAGACCGAACGCCGGCAGATTCGCGCCGTCGTAGCGTGCAAGCAGACGCAGCAGCAGATCCAGATCTTCCGCCGCGCGATAGTCCGCGCGATAGTTGCCGACCTCGCGCACCGCCTCGACACGCAGCATCAGCGAGGGATGCGCGAAGCACGAGCGCGCGAGCATCATGCGGCGGATCGTGTCCGGTTCGGTCGGCGGCGTGAGATCGAAGAGCGGCGCGCCGCCGATGGCTACCACGTGCGTCCACATGCCGAGAGCGGCTACACGCGGATGCGCCTCGAGATACGCACGCTGCATCGCGAGCCGCCCGGGCGTCGCGAGATCGCCGCTGTCGATACGCGCCGCGTAGCGCAAACCGCGCGCGGCAAGCGCTTCGATGCCGGCCTGCAACGCGCGCTCGATCCCGCCGTTTTCCGGCAGTCGCAGAATCGCGATCCGCATGCCGTCGATGACCGGCGCGACGATGGGCGGCGTGCTGCCGTCATCGACGATCAGCACTTGCACGGGCGACGTTTCATCGAACGAGGCGAGCGTGCGTTCCAGGTCGGCCTGACCGTTGTACGCGGGAATGAGGACGGCGACATTGGAGAGAGCGTTCATGCTGACAGGCGCAAGCGTATGTAATAGAAATTCACCGACGCCGCCGCCAGATAACCCGCAGCCAGTCCGATCAACGCGCCGTAGCCTTCGAAGCGCGGAATGGCGAACGCATTCACCGCGAACGCGACACCGAGCGCGAGCAGCCATTTCGCGAGCAGCACGTACTTCGCCTGATATTTCAGGACCACGAGATTGCCGATCGCCTCGATGCCCGCCGGCACCGAAAGCCACACCGCCCAGCGGAAAATTTCCGTGGCGCCCGCATAGTTCGGCCCGAAGACTCGCGTGATGATGAAGCCCGCGAGGGCGTCGAGCACGGCGGCACCGGCGACCATCAAAACGGCGGTCAGCGCGAAGAGGCGCCACAGATTGCGCTTCAGTTGCGCGGTGTCCGTCACGCGATAAACGAACGCCGGCGCGATGGTCTGCGCCAGCATCAGCGCAAGCGCGATCCAGTTTTCGTTCAATTGCTGCGCGGCGGAATAAAGCCCGAGTTCCGCGAACGATACGCGATGCGCGAGCATCAGCCGGTCGAGTTTCAGGAACAGATACATGCAGATGAGGCCGATCCAGAACACCGTACCCGCGCTCGCGAAGTGCCTGAAGAGCGCGCGGTCGAAGTGCCAGCCGAGCCTGCCGCCGTGCCGCCGCATGTAATACACGAGAAGCACGCCGCCTATTGCCGCCGCTTCCAGCGCCCAGAGCCAGCCGAAACTCGCCGCGCTCATCGCCATGCGCACGAAGGCATAGACGAGCGCCGCCTTGACGATGGCCGTGAACATGCTCGCGATCAATTGCGGCTTGCTGTAGGTGATGCTCTGCAGCCACGCGTTGATCACGCCGATGAACGGCTCGCGAAACAACATGGTGAGCGCAAGACCGGCGAGCATGGCGCCCACGAGCGGGTCGGTGAAGCCCGCCGCGATCCATGTCCAGGTCACGACGAGCGCAATCGCCGAGACCGCGATGCGCAGCACGAAGGCGCTGCCGAGCACGACGCCCGTGCGCGCGGGCGGTTCCTTCACGATGGTCGGCACCAGGATTTCCGCGCCGCAGACCCACGTGATCGGCGCGATGACGAGCAAGAGCGTATTCGCGTACTGCCATTTGCCGAACGCGTCCGGGCCGAGATAGCGCGCGAGCAGCCCCGAAATGACGATGGCGACCGCAATTTGCGTCAGCCTTTCGAGCCCGAGCCAGACGATGTTGGCAAGCGCCCGCGCGACGTCCGGATTGCCCGAGCGCGTCAACGCCTTCATGCCGCGCGTACCGAGGTGTGGTCGGGCATGCCGTGTGCTAGCAAAACCTGACGGTCCGACGCTTTAGCGATTTTCGCCAGCTTCGTGACAAACGTTCGCCGCAACGGAAAATAGTTTTGTGTGGTGGCGCGCGAAGGCGCCTCATTCCCGGGCATCGAGGCGAAAGAGCGATTAGGCATTGGATTAGAATGAGCGCGCGAGGCTTTACCGCGACGCGCAGCATGAAAACGTGGAAAGCGCTGAAAGACAGCGATTATAAGTGCGAACCGAAGCTCGATCCTCGAAGCCGCGGTCGCGATGCGCAAGCACACTTGCAGGCAGAATTCGAACCGTCATCTGGCATGCGCTTGCATGCCGGCGCGTTTTACATCGATCACGTTTCGACCTGCACGCCCTCATGGCTGCATCGCCGAGAATCCATCAATCAAACGAGAAGAGGTAGCCATCTTATGACCCAGGTATCCCAATCCATTTTCAAGGCCTACGACATCCGCGGCATCGTCGGCAAGACGGTCGACAAGGACGTGGCGAAGAATATCGGCCAGGCGTTCGGCAGCGAGATCCGCAAGCAGGGCGGCGATTCCGTCGTCGTTGCGCGCGATGGCCGTCTGTCCGGCCCGGAACTCGTCGGCGCGCTCGCGGACGGCCTGCGCGCGGCGGGCGTCGATGTCATCGATATCGGCATGGTGCCGACGCCCGTCGGCTACTTCGCCGCGAGCGTGCCGCTGCCCTTGCCCGAGGGCGAGCGGCGCGTGGATTCGTGCATCGTCGTGACGGGCAGCCACAATCCGCCCGACTACAACGGCTTCAAGATGGTGCTGCGCGGCGCGGCCATCTACGGCGAGCAGATTCAGAGCCTGTATCAGCGGATCGTCAACGACGACTTCGAAACGGGCGAAGGCAGCTACACCGAGTTCGACGTCCAGCAGATCTATCTCGACCGAATCCTGTCCGATGTGAAGCCGGTGCGCGGCATGAAGATCGTCATCGATGCAGGCAACGGCGTCGCGGGCGGTCTTGCGCCACGTCTGTTCAAGGCGCTCGGTTGCGAGCTGGTCGAACTCTTTACGGACATCGACGGCAACTTCCCGAACCATCACCCGGACCCGGCGCATGCCGAGAATCTGCAGGACGTCATGAAGGCGCTAAAGGAAACGGATGCCGAGATCGGCTTCGCATTCGATGGCGACGGCGACCGTCTCGGCGTGGTGACGAAGGACGGCCAGATGATCTATCCGGATCGCCAGCTGATGTTGTTTGCGCAGGAAGTGCTGTCGCGCAACAAGGGCGGCCAGATCATTTATGACGTGAAGTGCACGCGCAATCTCGCAAAATGGGTGCGCGAGCAGGGCGGCGAGCCGGTCATGTGGAAGACGGGCCACTCGCTCGTGAAGGCGAAGCTGCGCGAAACCGGCGCGCCGCTTGCGGGCGAAATGAGCGGTCACGTGTTCTTCAAGGACCGCTGGTACGGCTTCGACGATGGCCTTTACACGGGCGCGCGACTCCTCGAAATCCTTTCGCGCGTGGACGACCCGAGCAAGCTGCTCAACGACCTGCCGAACTCGCTGTCGACGCCTGAACTGCAGATCAAGCTGGAAGAAGGCGAAAACTTCGAACTGATCGGACGCTTGCAGAAGTCGGCGAAGTTCGAAGGCGCGGACGATGTGCTGACCATCGACGGATTGCGTGTCGAATATCCGGATGGTTTCGGTCTCGCGCGTTCGTCGAACACGACGCCGGTCGTGGTGATGCGTTTCGAGGCGGACACCGAAGAGGCGTTGAAGCGCATTCAGGAAGATTTCCGCCGCGTGATCCTGGCGGAGAAGCCGGACGCGAAGCTGCCGTTCTGATTTGGACGGAGTGGGTCTAGATGGTTGGGAAGCGGCGCGGTTGGGCAAACCGCGCCGTTTTTCATTGGGGATAAAACTCTGCCGAAATAATTTGCTCGGTCGACCAGGGCAGTTCTTCCGGGAACGCATCTAGTCCTTGTTCTTAGGCGGCTTTCGAAACGGCATCGGCCCACGTTCCGGTGAGCCAGCCCGAGTCGCGCAACGAAGTGTTCAGACTCGGCGTCTTTTGCAGCGCGACGCCGACGCCGACGGCGCGGCGCTGTTCCTTGATCGTACGCTGCCAACTCGAGCCACGACGTCCCGGTTGGTATTGCCACTTGAGGAGATGCGCAAGCAGCACGGCCATACGGCTGGAAAGCTCGCCTTGTTCGCTCTTGCCGACGTCCTCGATTTCCTCCGCGATAGGTTCCACATCGATGGCCGAGAACTTACCAGCCCGTAGCAGCTCGGCTTGTTCCCGCGCCCACGCCACCACGTCCTGTTCGTAACGCGTTCCCATCGCAACTTCCTTTGCGATCGGATATCCGGTACGGCTTGCCCGGTGATCGTCGTGTTACCGGCTTTTTTGCACCCTTAAATCGCTTCAGGAGACAGCGAGCGCCGCCGCGCGCACAACCCGCGCTAAAATCCCGTTTCCCCATCTCCAATTCACCGCGAGAATCGCCCGAACGCGAATCCGCGCCTGTCCCAATCAGCGTGCAAAAGATCCTGATCGTTCGCGTGTCGTCGCTTGGCGACGTCGTTCACAACATGCCGGTTGTCGCCGACATTCGCCGCCGTTATCCCGATGCGCGGATCGACTGGCTCGTCGAGGAAAGTTTCGCGAGTCTCGTCGAACTCGTCGATGGCGTGCATCGCGCGATCCCGTTTTCGCTGCGGCGCTGGCGCAAGAGTTTCGCGTCGCCCGCGAACTGGCGCGAGATCGGCAGGTTCAAGCGCCAGCTCGCCGCCGAGAAATACGATCTCGTGATCGACTGTCAAGGGCTCATCAAGACCGCGTGGGTCGCGAGCTGGGCGCGCGGGCCGCTCGTCGGCCTGGCGAATCGCACGGAAGGCGCGGGCTTCGAATGGCCCGTGCGCTTTTTCTACGACCGCCGCGTGCCGATCGAGCCGCGCACGCATGTGGTCGAACGCACGCGCCAGCTCGTGGCCGCCGCGCTCGATCTGCCGCGCCCGCAGCCCACCGACGATATCGACTTCGGCATCGATACGCGCCGTGCAACGCTCGCCATTTCCGAGCTCGGGCTGAATCTGCCGGTGCCTTATGTCGTGTTCGTGCACGCCACCTCGCGCGCCGACAAACAATGGCCCGAAGCCGCGTGGATCGAGCTCGGACAGGCGCTCGTCACGCGCGGTGCATCGATCGTGCTGCCGTGGGGCAACGAAGCCGAACGCGCGACGAGCGAGAAACTCGCGAAGGAATTCGGCGCGGCTGCCATCGTGCCGCCGAAACTCTCGCTGCCCGCGGTCGTCGGGCTGATCGATGGCGCGGCCGCGACCGTTGGCGTCGATACCGGGCTGGTTCATATCGCGGCGGCGCTGAAGCGTCCGACCGTCGAGTTGTACAATTTCTCGACCGCCTGGCGCACCGGCGGCTACTGGTCGCCGAAGGTCGTCAATCTTGGCGACGCGAGCCGGCATCCCACGTTGTCCGAAGTCAAGGCAGCGCTCGCGGGCTTCGGTCTCTTGTAGCGTGCCGTGATAGCGTGCCCGTCGCGCATTACGTTTCCAGGCGCCAAGCAACTCAAGGTCGAAGGCACATGACGGAATCTCAAATCATCGAAGTCGCTTCGTGCGATTGGCACGGCAAAAATCTTTCCGTACCGCGCGAAACGCTGCTCGCCGGCGTCGAAAACGGCAAGGTCCTCTATTTTCCCAATCTGCGCTTCGAGATTGCGGGCGGCGAACAGGCGCTGCTCGACCCGCGCATAGCAGACCCGAAGCGCAAGAACATCAGCCTCGCGCCCAACGGCGGCGCGCTTGCTGGCGTGCTCGGCGACAACGTGATGCAGTCGGCGGTGCGCTCGCTCATCGCGCGCTATCAGACGAACGCGCGCTCCCTGGTGGATGGCCTCTTCCCCGAATACGACGGCAAGTTGCGCGTCGCGCCAACCAGCTTGCGGCTGCATCAGGTGGAAACGCGCGAGACATCCTGGCGCAAGGACGACAGCCGTCTTCACGTCGATGCCTTTCCGTCGCGGCCGAATTACGGCGAACGCATTCTGCGCGTCTTCACCAACGTGAACCCGCAAGGCGCGCCGCGTGTGTGGCGCGTGGGCGAGCCGTTCGAGGACATGGCGAAGCGCTTCCTGCCGAACATCAAGGCGCAGACGCCGGGCGCGGCGTGGCTCATGAAGCTGCTGCACATCACGAAGTCGAAGCGCAGCGAATACGACCACCTGATGCTGCATCTGCACGACGCGATGAAAGCCGATCTCGATTATCAAAAGGTTTCGCCGCAAGTGACGATGCCGTTTCCGCCCGGCTCGGTATGGGTCTGTTTCTCCGACCAGACGTCGCACGCGGTGATGTCCGGCCAGTTCATGATGGAGCAGACGTTCTTTCTGCCCGTCAAGTCGATGGCGCGGCCTGAGCGCGCGCCGCTCGGCATTCTCGAACGTCTCAAGGGCAGGGCGCTCGTTTGAACGGCGCAGCTATCGGAGCCGGCGCGCCGCCTGCCTCGGCGGTGCTGATGAGGCTCGTGTATCGCGCGGCGTGGTGGCTCGTCGCGCCGCTTGCCGTGCTGCGTCTATTGATTCGTTCACGCAAGGAGCGCGGTTATCGCGAGCATATTGCCGAGCGCTTCGGTCGCGGTCCCGCGCGCCGCGCCGACGATCTCACGCCGCTCGTCTGGGTGCATGCGGTGTCCGTGGGCGAGACGCGCGCGGCGCAACCGCTCATCGAAGCGTTGCTCAAGACGCATCCCGAAGCGCGGCTGCTCATTACGCACATGACGCCAAGCGGCCGCGCGACCGGCGAGCAGCTTTATGGCGATCGCGTCATGCGCGCTTATCTTCCCTACGACTCGCCGCGTTTCGTGCGGCGTTTTCTGCGTGCTTGGCGGCCGTCGCTCGGCATCGTGATGGAGACGGAAGTGTGGCCGACGCTCATCGACGAATGCAAGCACGCGGACGTGCCGCTCGTGCTGACGAACGCGCGCATGTCGGAGCGTTCGTTCAAGCGCGCGGCGCGTTTCGGGCGCGCGGTGCGCGAAGTGTTCGGCGGCTTTTCTCGCGTGCTGGCGCAGACGCCTTCGGATGCCGAGCGGCTCATCGCGCTTGGCGCGCGCAATGTCGCGGTGCTCGGCAACCTGAAGTTCGACATGAGCGCGCCGCCTGAACTCGTCGCACGCGGACAGGCCTGGCGCGCAGCCATCGGCAATCGGCCGGTGTGGGTGGCGGCAAGCACGCGCGAAGGCGAGGAAACTTTGGTGCTGCGCGCGTTCGCCGCGCTGAACGTGCCCGATGCGTTGCTGATTCTCGTGCCGCGCCATCCGCAACGGTTCGATGAAGTATCGGCGATGATCGCGGCCGCCGGCATGAAGAGCGCGCGCCGTTCGGTGTGGGCGCCGAAGGCCGTGGCGGCGGGATCGGGCGCGGACGTGCCGGAGCCGTTGCCATCGAATGTGCAGGTTCTGCTCGGCGATTCCATGGGCGAACTCGGCGCGTACTACGCGGCGTCGGATCTGGCGTTTATCGGCGGGAGTTTGTTGCCGCTTGGCGGGCAGAATCTGATCGAGGCGTGCGCGGCGGGCGTGCCGGTGCTGATCGGACCGCATACCTTCAACTTCACGCAGGCGACCAACGATGCCATCGCGGCGGGCGCGGCGTTGCGCGTGCAAGACCCGCAGGAACTCGCGCGCGGCCTGCGCGAGTTGTTCACCGACAAGCCGCAGCGTCTCGCGATGAGCGCGGCGGCCGCGGCGTTCGCGGCGCGGCATCGCGGGGCGACGGAGCGCACGGTCTCTATTCTGGGTGCGTTGCTGGACGAGGAGAGTGACGCGGAGCGTTAAGCCAACGGCGACGACTCAGCGCGCCAGCAAGGCCGCAACGCATCGCGCGAAGCGTTCGTTGCTCGCCGCGATGCCGTATTCCTCCGCGCGTTCCAGCGCGCGCGCCTGCATGTCGGCGCATAACGTGTCGTCGGTCAAGACGCGGCGCAGCGCATTGGCCATTTCATCCACGGATTCCACCGGAACCAGCAGACCGAAGCGCCCATCGCCGAGAATCTCGCGCGGGCCGGTCGGACAGTCGCTCGCGACCACTGGTTTACCGAGCGCGAGCGCTTCGAGCAGCACCATCGGCATGCCTTCGTAGCGCGAACTCAGCACCTGCAGGCGCGCGCGGGCGACGAGCGCATGCGGATTGTTTCGATACCCCATGAAATGCACGCGCGCCGCGATCCCCAGTTCGTTGGCGAGACCTTCGAGTTCGCGGCGAAACGCGCCGTCGCCGACGATCACGAGATGTTCGATGATCTGCCCGTCGCGCACGAGTTCGGCATAAGCGCGCAACAGCGTGCGATGGTCCTTTTGAATTTCGTCGAGCCGCGCGACGGAGACGATATACGGCGCGTCGCACGGCGCTGCTTCGCTGATCTGTCCGTTCTGCCGGATGCGCTCGATATCGATGGCGTTCGGCAACACGAAGATCCGCTTCAGCCCGCTGCCGAACATGGCGCGCGCTTCCGCCGCCATGTGATCGTTGAGCGCCGCGACGCCGTCGTAGCGCGCGAACTGCTCGGCAAGCCGGCGTTGTGGGCGCGGACGGCTGGCAAGCCTCGCGTCGAAGCTGAAATGATTCACGCCGAGCCACGCTATGTCGAACTGACCCGCAAGCCGGCGCAGCGACATGTCGTAATCGACGATCAGCGCATGCTGGCGCGCGAGCGTTTCTACACGACGCTTCACATAGGGCCGCACGACGAGCGTATTGAAGACATCGCGGCCGATGCGCCCGAGCTTGCCCAGGCGCTTCGCGTAGCGCCGCGCCTGAAAGGTGTTGAGCCACGGCTTTTCCGCGAGGATTTCGATCTTCACGTCCGGCGGCACCAGCGTGCGAAAGCGGTTTTCGAACGCGGGCGACGGGTGCATGACGGACAACGTGACGGCGAAGCGCGTGCGGTCGAAGACGCGCAGCCATTGAATCAGCGAGGACTCGATACCGCCATCGCCGAAGTCCACGATGTGGAAAAGGACGGGAACGGGCGTGGAATCGATTCCGGTTTGGCCTGGAAAAGGGTTCGTGGACGGTTGTTCGGACAAAGCAGCAGTGGGCATCATGTATCACGCTCGCAATTTCGGCGCAGGCGAACGTGAGGATCGAGGAAGCCGGTATGCTACCGCACGGGGTGTGGCGATGCAGAAAGCCGCCGGAAAATGCGGCGGAGTTACTGGCCGCGCGTCGTTGAAGATCATCATCGGACGAAGAAGGCACGTCATGGCGAGCGAATGGAAGCGGCGCATCATCGTGTTCGTGAAACGCTTCTGGCAACCGACGAGCGCGTGCATGACCTGCATGCCGGGAAGCTGGATGAACGTCATGAGCCTCGCGCACTGGACGCTGGCTTTCAAGACAGGGCTCGCCACGGGCATTCTCGCTGTGCTGATCACGTTCACGCCGGCGCGCAGGCTGTTTTTGAATCGATATGGCAATGCGCTCGTCGTTGGTGTTCTCACCATGATCGGCGACGCATATTCGCATGCGAATCACTACGGTGTTCCGTTTCTCGAACCTTTGATGACGGGGCTGACTTCCGGTGTGCTGGCGCTCGTCGGGTGGTATCTGTTCGAGGATCGCGGGCGGCGGATACGGGCGGTTTGGAAACATGTAGCCGGACCAAGAAATCGATGACCACTCGCCCGAACGCCGCCTTCACCGCCTTGCTCGCCGCCGCGTTATTCGGCGCGACCACACCCATAGCCAAGGCGCTCCTGGGCACGCTTGCACCCTTCATGGTTGCCGGATTGTTCTATCTCGGCAGCGGCATCGGGCTTGCCATCGTGTTGGTCGTGCGGCAGACGCTTTCCGCCACACGCGTCGAGCGTGGCGACATCCGAATCCCGCGAAACGAAACACCGTGGCTCTTAGGCGCCATCGCGGCCGGCGGCGTCGCGGGCCCCGCGCTGCTCATGCTGGGACTCGCCGCCACGCCTGCCGCGACCAGTTCGCTGCTGTTGAATCTCGAAGGCGTGTTCACCGCCGTCATCGCGTGGGTCGTCTTTCGGGAAAACGTCGACCTTCAGGTGTTCCTCGGCATGGTCGCGATCGTCGCCGGAGGCGCGGTGCTTTCGTGGCAGCCGGGCGCGGGCGGCATGACGTCCGGTGCACTGTTGGTCGCGGGCGCGTGCTTTTGCTGGGCCATCGACAACAATCTGACGCGCAAGGTATCGACGAACGATGCCCTCGTCATCGCGTGCTTGAAAGGGCTCGTCGCGGGGACGGTCAATCTCGGCATCGCCTGCATGCTCGGCGCGCGGCTTCCCGATGCGTCGCATATGCTCATGGCCATGCTTACGGGATTTGCCGGATACGGTGTGAGCCTCGTTCTCTTCGTGGTCGCGCTGCGCAATCTGGGCACGGCGCGCACCGGCGCGTATTTTTCGGTTGCGCCGGTTTTCGGCGTCGCGCTCTCGCTGCTTCTATGGCCGGAATCGCCCTCGATGCTCTTCTGGTGCGCCGCCGCGCTAATGACGCTCGGCGTATGGCTGCATCTGCGGGAACGTCACGAACATGCCCACACGCACGAGCCGCTCGCGCATACGCACCGGCATCGACATGACGAGCATCATCGGCATGAACACGATTTCGAATGGGATGGCGTCGAGCCGCATGTGCATGAGCATCGGCATCTGCCGATCACGCACACGCATGCACATTTTCCGGATATTCATCATCGGCACCGTCATTGACGGCGCTCGAAGCGCCTAAACCAGCAAGCCCTTCTTCTCGATGAAGCCGATCACCGTATCCACGCCATCGAGCGCCTTGAGGTTGCACATCACGAACGGACGTTCACCGCGCATCTTCTTCGCGTCGCTCGCCATCACGTCGAGATTCGCGCCGACATAAGGCGCGAGATCCGTTTTATTGATGACGAGCAGATCCGACTTCGTGATGCCCGGTCCGCCTTTACGCGGGATCTTTTCGCCGCCCGCGACATCGATCACATAGATGGTCAGGTCCGACAGCTCGGGGCTGAAGGTCGCCGCGAGATTGTCGCCGCCCGATTCGATGAAGACGATGTCCGCATCAGGAAAGCGCGACACCATGCGATCGACGGCTTCGAGGTTGATCGACGCATCCTCGCGAATGGCCGTGTGTGGGCAACCGCCCGTCTCCACGCCCATGATGCGCTCGGCGGGCAGCGCGCCCGCAACGGTCAGGAGGCGCTGATCTTCCTTCGTGTAGATGTCATTGGTGATGGCGACGAGATCGTATTTCTCGCGCATCGCCTTGCAGAGCATTTCGAGCAGCGTGGTCTTGCCGGAGCCGACCGGCCCGCCCACGCCGACGCGCAACGGCGGCAGCTTCTTGGTTCGACGGGCGGCGGAAGAATAAGCAGGGGCGTTCATGGGCGTTGTTTGAAGTGCTTCGGTTTTTACGATCAGGAGCGGAAAAGCCGCGAATATTGCGACTCGTGCCGCGCCGACAAAATGCCGAGTTGCGGCGCGAAAGTATTGACCTGGTTCGGCGATGTCGCCAGCGCGCGGCGCACGGCGTCGTCTATCGGCGCGCGTAACGCCACGATGATGCGCTGCCCCGCAAGTTGCCCGAGCGGCACGGCCTTGAGCGCCGCGGCCGCCTGATTCTCGACCCAACAGAACGCGTAGGCGGCGAGCATCGCGTCGGGCGCGGCATCGTGCGCAAAGGCGGCAAAGGCGAACGCCGTCGGTTGCGCAATCGGCTTGAATGCGGCAAGCGTGGCGCGGCGCGCGGCATCGCCCCATTCGAGCGACGCGCACAATTGCGCAAGCGACCAGCCCATTTGCTCGGTCTCGCGGCGCAACTCCGACGACTCGCGGCTCGCGATGTATTCGTCGTTCGCCGCGGTCAAGGCGGCTTCGTCGTGCGCGTGCCAGCGTTGCAATTGATGCGCGAGAAACGGCAGTTCGCCGCGTGCGAGCACGTTGACGAGCCCGCTTGCAATCCAGTCGCGGGCACTGTCGGCATCGTGGATGAAACCGTGTTCGATGGCCGCTTCGAGTCCTTGCGAATAGCTGAACGCGCCGATAGGCAGCGCAGGCGACGCCAGATGCAGCAGCGCGGTGAGCTCAGCGGTTTGCATCAGTGATCGTGCTTGTGCTTGTGGTCGTGGCCATGATCATGCGAGTGATCGTGGCCGCATTGGGAGTGATCGTGATCATGGGCATCGTGAGCGTGCTCGTGCTCGTGAGCGTGCTCGTGCTCGTGCTCGTGCTCGTGCTCGTGCTCGTGTTCGTGTTCGTGTTCGTGTTCGTGTTCGTGGTCATGGTCGTGCGAATGCCCGTGATGCTCGCTATAAACCTTCTGCGCGAGCGCATAGTCCTCGCCGAAGGTTTCATCGTGGCCGTGCTTGTGCCCGCCGCCATAAGCGCCGGTCTCAGGCTGAAACGGCTGCGACTCATGCCCGACGATACAACCGAGACGCCTGAGCATGTCTTCGAGCACCGGATCGGCTTCGAGCTTCAAATACTCCGCGCCGACTTCGACCGGCGTATGCCGGTTGCCAAGGTGATAAGCCGCGCGTGTCAAGAGACGCACGCTCGGCGCCCGCACGATCAGCACGTCCTCCGGCGCGGCCACCACGCGCACGAAACCGCCATCGTCCGCGACGAGCATGTCGCCGTCCGCGAGCACGGTGCCGCGCGGCATCACGAGCGCGACTTCCTCGCCGTGGTCCAGCGTGGCGGCAAGGCGGCTCTTGCAGCGCGCATCGAAGGCGAGCGTGAGCGTGGGCGCGCGTTTGACGAGTACAGGTGCGAGCTTGGCGGTAAGGCGTTTATCGATAGTGCGCATGGCGTGCGTCAGAACAGGAAGTAGCGTTGCGCCATCGGCAGAACGGTGGCGGGGTCGCAAGTGAGCAGTTGTCCGTCGGCGATCACCTGATAGGTCTGCGGATCGACGCTGATGGACGGTTGCCATGCATTGTGAATCATGTCGGCCTTCGTGACATTGCGGCAGTTTTTCACGGCGACGACCTGCTTCTTCAAACCGTAGCGATCCGCAATGCGCGCTTCCGCCGCCATCTGCGAGACGAACGTCAGCGACGTCTTGCCGAGCGCGCCGCCGCGCGTGGCGAACATCTCGCGATAATGCACCGGCTGCGGCGTAGGAATCGATGCGTTCGGATCGCCCATCTGCGCCACCGCGATCATCCCGCCCTTGACGATCATCGCGGGCTTCACGCCGAAGAACGCCGGTTCCCAGAAGACGAGGTCGGCCCATTTGCCCGGCTCGATGGAGCCCACTTCATGCGCGATGCCATGTGTGATCGCCGGGTTGATCGTGTACTTCGCGACATAACGCTTCGCGCGGAAGTTGTCGTTGCGTCCGGTGTCCTCGGGCAGCGCGCCGCGTTGCACCTTCATCTTGTGCGCCGTCTGCCAGGTGCGAATGATCACTTCGCCGACACGGCCCATAGCCTGCGAATCCGACGAAAGCATGGAAAGCGCGCCCAGATCGTGGAGGATATCCTCGGCGGCAATGGTCTCGCGGCGAATGCGCGATTCGGCGAATGCAATGTCTTCCGCAATCGACGGGTCGAGGTGATGGCACACCATCAGCATGTCGAGATGCTCGTCGAGCGTGTTGATGGTGTAAGGGCGCGTGGGATTGGTGGAAGAGGGCAGCACGTTGGACTCGCCGCACACCTTGATGATGTCGGGTGCGTGACCGCCGCCCGCGCCTTCGGTGTGATACGTATGAATCGTGCGGCCCTTGAACGCGGCGACGGTGGTTTCGACGAAGCCGGCTTCGTTCAGCGTGTCCGTGTGGATGGCAACTTGCGTGTCGGTGTCGTCGGCGACGGAGAGGCAGTTGTCGATAGCCGCGGGAGTCGTGCCCCAGTCTTCGTGCAGCTTGAGGCCGATCGCGCCCGCCTTGATCTGTTCGACGAGCGGTTCCGCCAAGCTCGTGTTGCCCTTGCCGAGAAAGCCCAGATTGACCGGCCAGCCATCGGCGGCTTGCAGCATGCGTTCGAGATGCCACGGGCCCGGCGTGCAGGTCGTGGCGTTGGTGCCGGTCGCGGGACCGGTGCCGCCACCAAGCATGGTGGTCACGCCGCTTGCGAGCGCTTCGTCGATCTGCTGCGGGCTGATGAAGTGGATATGCGAGTCGATGCCGCCCGCGGTCACGATCATGCCTTCGCCCGCAATGACTTCGGTGGCCGCGCCGATCGCGATGTTCACGTTCGGCTGAATGTCGGGATTGCCCGCCTTGCCGATAGCGAAGACGCGTCCGCCCTTGATGCCGATGTCGGCTTTCACGATGCCCCAGTGATCGAGGATCAGCGCGTTGGTGACGACGGTATCGACCACTTCGGCGGATGGGCGCTGCGACTGGCCCATGCCGTCGCGAATGACCTTGCCGCCGCCGAACTTCACTTCCTCGCCGTACGTGGTGAAGTCGCGTTCGACTTCGACGATGAGGTCGGTGTCGGCGAGGCGCACACGGTCGCCGGTGGTCGGGCCGAACATTTCCGCGTAAGCGCGGCGGCCGATGCGTAACGTCATATCGTAGGTATCCTGGTCAGAGAGGGCCCATCACGAGGCCATTGAAGCCATAGACATGGCGATCGCCCGCGAGCGCGACGAGTTCGACGGTGCGCTCCTGTCCCGGTTCGAAGCGCACGGCGGTGCCGGCCGCGATGTTGAGACGAAAGCCGCGCGCCTTCGCCCGTTCGAACTTGAGTGCCGTGTTGACTTCGTAGAAGTGATAGTGCGAGCCGACCTGCACGGGGCGGTCGCCGTGATTCGCGACGGTGACCGTAACGGTTTCGCGGCCCACGTTGAGTTCGTGCTCGCCGTCGTCGATAAAGTATTCGCCGGGAATCATGTGCTTAAGGGATCGGATGGTGGACCGTGACCAGCTTCGTGCCATCGGGAAAGGTGGCTTCGATCTGGATGTCGGGGATCATTTCGGGCACGCCTTCCATGACGTCGTCACGGCTCAGCAGCGTGGTGCCGTAATGCATGACCTCGGCGACGGTCTGACCGTCGCGCGCCGCTTCCATGAGCGCCGCCGAAATGAAGGCGATGGCTTCCGGATAGTTCAGCTTGAGGCCGCGAGCGCGGCGGCGTTCGGCTAAGAGCGCCGCGGTGAAAATCAGCAGTTTGTCTTTTTCGCGAGGGGTGAGTTTCATCGGTCAGGGACGTTGACTTCGCTTGGGGGCGGGTGATCTATGCTAGCACTGGTTCAAGGGTGGAATGGGGAATCGAGCCCATGCATCGCGGCAAACGAGCCTCACTGAATGAACCTTTGCAGCTCCACCGTCGAAGGTCGCTCGAAAATCTCTTCGGGCGCGCCCGATTCCCAGACTCGCCCCTGATGCATGAAGACGACCTTGTCGGAAACCTTGCGCGCGAAGCGCATCTCATGCGTGACCATAATGAGCGTCATCCCGTCGCGAGCCAGGCTTTCGACGACCGCCAGCACTTCGCCGACGAGTTCGGGGTCAAGCGCCGAGGTGATTTCGTCGCACAGCAGCACGGTCGGCTTCATGGCAAGCGCGCGTGCAATGGCCACGCGCTGCTGTTGTCCTCCGGAGAGCTGCTCGGGATAGGCGTCGAACTTGTCGCCGAGTCCCACGCGTTCGAGCACGCTATGGGCCGTGGCGCGCGCCTTCGCCTTGTGGATCTTTTTGACGACCGTCTGCGCGAGCATCACGTTTTGTCCCGCCGTCAGATGCGGAAAGAGGTTGTACTGCTGAAACACCATGCCGACTTTCAGACGCAACGCGCGGAGGTCGGCGCGGCGCGCATCGATATGTTCGCCATCGATCTCGATCGAACCTTCGTCGATACTTTCCAGTCCGTTCAAGGTCCGCAAGAGCGTGCTCTTGCCCGAGCCGCTTCGCCCGATGATGGCCACCACTTGCCCTTGCTCGACCGAAAAGTCGATGCCCTTCAGAACCTGATTCGAGCCGAACTGTTTTTGCAGATTGCGGGTTTCAACGAGCGGCATTCCATTTCCTTTCGAGCGTCCGCGCATAGCGCGTGAGCGGATAGCAAAGCACGAAGTAGATGATCGCAACGAGGCCGTACACGAGAAACGGCCGGAACGTTGCGTTCGAAATCATCGTGCCGGCTTTCGTGAGTTCGGTGAAGCCGATGATCGAAACGAGCGCCGTATCCTTCACCGCCTGCACCGCGAAGCCGACCGTCGGTCCAATGGCGATACGCAGCGCCTGCGGCAGGATCACATGACGCAGTTGCTCGAAGTAGTTCATCGCCAGGCTGGACGACGCTTCCCACTGACCTTTCGGCACGGCTTCCACCGCGCCGCGCCAGATCTCCGCGAGATAGGCGCTCGTGAAGAACGTGAGACCCACGGTCGCCGCGAGCCACGGCGAGACTTCCACACCAATCAGCGGCAAGCCGAAGAACACGAGAAAAAGCTGCATCAGCAAGGGCGTGCCTTGAAAAATCTGGATGTAGCCCTTCACGATAGTGCGCAAAAACTCCGACTTCGACACGCGCATCACGAGCAGCGCGAAGCCGACGACACCGCCGAGCACGAACGAGACGATCGACAGCACGATAGTCCAGCGCGCGGCCAGCAACAGGTTCTCGACGATCTGAGCGAAAGTGAATTCGATCATCGCGCGGGACTCCGGCTGTTGACGAAAAAGCGCTTGCCTGCCGCGTTCAACGCCGCGCGCAGTATCAGCGCGAGCGCGAGATAAGCCGCCGTGATCAGGAAGCACGTCTCGAACGCGCGGAAGTTGCGCGACTGGATATAGCTCGCCGCGTAGGTCAAATCCGGCACGGAGATTTGCGACACCACCGCCGAGCCGAGCATGGTTATGACGATCTGACTCGTGAGCGCCGGGAACACCTTGGCGATCGCTTGCGGCAGCACGACGTGACGAAAGATCTCGCCGCGCGACATGGCAAGCGAAGCGGCCGCTTCGTGATGACCCTTCGGCACGGCGGCAATCCCCGACCGAATGATCTCGATGCTGTACGCGCCGAGATTGAGGGTCATCGCGAGAATCGCGGCGACGTATTCGCTCAAGTGGATGCCGAGCGCCGGCAAGCCGAAGAACACGAAGAACAGTTGCACGATGAACGGCGTGTTGCGGATGGCTTCGACATAGCCGCCGACGGATGCGCGCAACCACGCACGCGTGCTGTTGCGACCGGCCGCGCCGAGCACGCCGACGGTTACGCCGAGCACCGTCGAGACGGCCGTGAGCGCAAGCGTCGTCGCCGCGCCGCTCGCGAACATGCCCGCATAGTTCGTGAGATCGCCGAATTGGAGTTCATAGGCCATCGCTTGGGCAGTCCTCGATCAGAGGCTTGCGGGCAGCGGCTGGCCGAACCATTTCTTCGACATCGCGCCGAGCGTGCCGTCCTTCTTCGCCTGCGCGATGGCGTCGTTGACCTTCGCGAGCAGCTTCGGCTCGTTCTTGTTCAGGCCGACGAAGCACGGCGAGTCCTTGATGACGAACTTCGGTTCCGGACGGCGCGGCGGATTCTTCGCGATGATCGCGGCAGCCACGATGTTGCCCGCGGCGATCAACTGCACCTGACCCGAGAGGAATGCGGAGATGGTGGCGTTGTTGTCCTCGAAGCGCTTGATGGTGGCGTTGGGCGCCATCTGCGAGAGCGCGATTTCTTCCAGCGCGCCGCGCGTGGCGCCGACGGTCTTGCCGGTGAGATCGGCGGGACCGGTCACCTTGATGTCGGCGGGGCCGAACACGCCCTGGTAGTACGGCGCATAAGGCGCGGAAAAATCGAGGACCTTCTCGCGCTCCGGCGTCTTGCCGAGCGACGAGATCACGAGATCAACCTTGTTGGTGGTGAGGTAAGGGATGCGGTTCGCGCTGTTCACCGGCACGAGTTCGAGCTTCACGTTCAACGCCTTGGCGAGCAGCGCGGCGGTATCGACGTCGTAGCCTTGCGGCTTCATGTCGGCGCCCACGAAACCGAAAGGTGGATAGTCCTCGGGCACCGCAACGCGCAGCGTGCCGCTCTTCTCGATGTTGTCGAGCGCATCGGCAAGAGCGGCGAGCGGTGTCAGTGCGAGGAGCGGGGCGGCGAGAAGCGCGGCGAGCGCCGTGCGGCGGCGGGCGAGAGCAAGCTTGATGTGCATCGAAGATCCTTCGTTCTTGAATCGACCGCGTTGGAGAGCGCGGCTTCTGAAGGTTGTCTCAAGCGAAAGTCATGCCATTGCGGCCCACGGCTTGTGGGCAGGAGGATCCGGCGCGGCGGCCGTATGCGCTTGCACAATCGCGGGGCGCGCGGGTGCCTGTTCTTGGTGCGCAAAGTTCGGGCGGCGGCACTGTCTTATTGAACGACATGCGGATTCGTTTCCACTGCCATGCCATCCCGGTGAAAGTCGCGCGAAATGACTCGTGCGGCTGGATCGTAAACTCGGACGTGTCCGCTTGCTGAAAATGTGAATTTACGTCGTGCCGACGCCTCGATGCACTAATCGTAAGTACCTGTCTGGCAAAATGAGCCACCCGTCGAACGTGCCGACCCGCGCTTGAAGCTTCGCCTGTCATGGCCGCAAAGCGCCTCGTTCAATGTATCGCCACAGGCCGAATGCCGGCCATGTGTCCGCTCAACGAAGCCTCATGTTTGACCTCTATGTCTGCCGATAAAAAACGCCTGGAGTCGCTGCACGACTCTAGCGTCGTATCCTTCCCGCACACTTCCGCCTCGCTCTTTCCCGATACGCCAAACCCGTTGCGCAGGTTGATCGTCGGTGGTGTCGTCGCTTCATTGACCCTGGTTCCCGCGGTCACGTTCATGCGTCCTGTCTTTGCCGCGGGCGCAAGCTCGGGTGCGGACGCCGCGACCACTCGTGCGTTCGCCGATGTCTCGCGCTATCTGATCGGCGAGCGCTCGCTCGACCCGACGCAGACATCGCGACTCCTGCAAGCGCTGCTCGACGACGATGCCGGCTTCGGCGCCGCGTGCCAGCAACTGGCGGCGTATCTCACGGCAAACAAGCCCGACCCGCTGCATCTGCAAGCGGACCTGGATGCGGCCAAGGCTTCTTATGCCTCCTTGCCGCGTCGTATCGTGACGGCCTGGTATGTCGGCGTGGTCGGCGATGGCGAACGTGCGCGCGCCATCACCTACACGACCAGCCTGATGAACCGCGTCGTCGAAGACCGCCTGCGTCCGCCGAGTTATGCCTACGGCGGTTATGGCGCTTGGCGAGTCGATCCCCGCACGGTGAGCCTGCCGCCGCTCGTGGCTCCCGCTGCCGCGCGCGTGTAGCCAGCAGAACCCGCACTGCCGGTTTTCCGGCGCCAAACACACTCCAAACGTTTCCCATCCATGCCCCGGCCCGCAGCGCACGCGCGCCGGCACTTTTCATTGCCTCGAACATGTCCTCTCAAACCAACGTGCCGAACAGCGCCGATGTCGTCGTGATCGGTTCGGGGATCATCGGTTCGCTTGCCGCGCAAAAAATGGCGCAGCACGGCGCATCCGTCTTGATCCTCGAGTCGGGTCCACGCATCACGCGCGAACAGATCGTGGCGGGCTTTCGCAACTCGCCTCGCAAGAACGACTTCATGTCGCCGTATCCGTTTTCGTCGTGGTCGCCGCATCCGGTCTACAAGCCGACCAAGAACAACTACATCGTGCAGAACGGTCCGTATCCGTACGAGCCGGAATATATCCGCGCCGTGGGCGGCACGACGTGGCACTGGGCGGCGCAGGCTTGGCGCGTCCTGCCCAACGACATGCGTCTGAAGACGCTGTATGGCGTGGGCCGCGACTGGCCGATTGCCTATGAAGACCTGGAGCCGTTCTATTTCGAAGCGGAAGTGAAGATGGGCGTCTCCGGCGCACCCGACAACGGTTCGCCGCGCAGCAAGCCGTTCCCGATGCAACCCGTGACCGAATCGTATCTGGAGCAGCGCTTTCGCGAGCGGCTTGCACCGGCGGGCATCGCGGTCATCACGAACACGACTGCACGCAACAGCCGCACATACGATGGCCGGCCAGCCTGCTGCGGCAACAACAATTGCATGCCGATTTGCCCGATCGATGCGCAATACCACGGTGGCCTTGCAGCCGATGCCGCCGAAGCCTCGGGCGTGAAGCTGCTGCCGAACGCGGTGGTCTACAAGATCGAGCACGATGCCAGCGGCAAGATCGTCGCCGTGCATTACTACACGCCCGAGAAGGCATCGGTTCGAGTGACGGCGAAGACCTTCATTCTGGCGGCGAACGGCGTTGAAAGTCCGCGCCTCTTGCTGATGTCGGCAAGCGACAAGTTCAAGAATGGTCTCGCGAACAGTTCGGGCACCTTGGGCCAGAACCTGATGGATCATCCGAGCAACTCGTTGACCTTCGACGCGCAAGACGAGGTCTGGGCCGGTCGCGGGCCGATGAGCCCGTCGTCGATCCAGTCGATGCGCGATGGCGCGTTCCGCAGTGAACACGCGGCGTTTCGCGTCGACATCAGCAATTCGTCGCAGGTGTTGTCCATTACGCAGGACCTGATCGGCAAGGGTATCTATGGTCCGGAACTCGAGAAGCAATTGCGCGAGCGCGCGGCGCATCAGGTCAGCCTGAAGAACGTGCTCGAAATCTTGCCCGACCGGCGCAACAGGATCTATCTCAGCGACCAGAAAGACGCGCTCGGGCTGCCGCGTCCGGCGGTCGAATATCGCATGAGCGATTACGTCGAGAAGGGCATGCAGGCGTCGAAAGCCTTCTACCTGAAGGTCGCCGACCTCATGGGCGGCACCAACCTGCGTCACAGTCCCGATGGCGTCTACAGCAACAATCAGCACATCACCGGCACGCTCTCGATGGGCGCGGACCCGGCCGATTCCGTGTGCGATGCCTGGGGCCGCACGCACGATCACGAAAACCTCTTCCTCGCGAGTACCGGCGTCATGCCGACTGCCGCCACCGTCAACTCGACGCTCACGGGTGCCGCGCTCGCGCTGCGCACTGTCGATCACATCGTGAAGGAAGCGCGATGAAGCACGAACACATCATGTCGCGAACAAGCGCAGTCGAACGCCATGCGTTCGTCATCGGAAGTTTCATCAAGCGTGCAATGGCGGCTGGCGTGGCTGTCGCCTCGCTTGCCATCGGGTGGATGCCGGCGAGCGCTCACGCGGAAGCTGCCGTCGATGAATCCGCGTTGATTCAGCGTGGCGAGTATCTCGCGCGCGCGGGCGATTGCGTGGCCTGTCACACGGCGACCGGCGGCAAGCCGTTCGCGGGCGGACTGGCGATTGCCTCTCCCATGGGCACCATCTGGTCGACCAACATCACGGCATCGAAGACGCACGGTATCGGTTCCTACACCGAGGCGCAGTTCGCCGATGCCCTGCGCGCCGGCAAGCGTGCCGACGGCGCACAGCTTTATCCGGCGATGCCGTACACCTCGTTTGCGAAGCTCACCGATCCCGACGTACACGCGCTTTACACGTACTTCATGAAGGCCGTGCCCGCTGTGGATAGCGCCGTGCCGCACACCGATCTGCCGTTCCCGTTCAGCATTCGGGCATCGCTCATTCCGTGGAATCTGCTCTTCGTCGACAAGGATCGCTTTAAGCCCGACCCGCAAAAGAGCGTGGAGTGGAATCGCGGCGCTTATCTCGTCGAAGGCCTTGCGCATTGCAGCGTCTGTCACACGCCACGCAATCTGCTGATGGCGGAGCAGACCTCGCGTGGCTTGGCGGGCGGTGCGGTCGGCGCGTGGTACGCGCCCAATATCACGTCCGACACGACGAGCGGTATCGGCGGATGGAGCGAGCAGGATATCGTCGCGTACCTGAAAACGGGCGTCGTGCGGGGCAAGGCGCAGGCAGCCGGCCCGATGGCGGAGGCCGTGAATCACAGCCTGCAGTATCTGACCGATGCGGACCTCGGAGCGATCGCCACGTACCTGAAGACGGTTCCCGCCGTCCACGACGACGGCGATACGCTCGCGCTCGACGTGGCGTCCGGCCTTATCGAAGATCCGGATGCTGTGCGTCAGACGCCGTGGCCCGCCGACCCCGAACGGTTGAACGGCCCGCAACTCTACGATTCGAATTGCGCGAGTTGCCATCAGGCGAGCGGTCAAGGTACGGCCGATGGCGCGCTGCCGCCGTTGTCGCGTAACTCGGTCTTTCGCAACGGCCAGCCGAACAATGTCGTGATGTCGATTCTGCAGGGCGTGTCGCATCCGGAGTCCGCAAACCGCGCGTCTGATAGCGTCGACATGCCCGCCTTTGCAGACCGGCTGTCCGATACGCAGATCGCCACGTTATCGAGCTATCTGATGCAGCAGTTCGGGCGCCAGAATGTGCAGGTGACGGCGCAGGATGTGGCGACGTTGCGTGCCGGTGGTCCGGTCTCGCCCATGGCGAGCGCTGCGCGTATCGGGCTTGGCGTATTGATTCTCGCCGCGCTGTTTGCCGTCGTGCTGTTCGTAAGAGCCCGGCGTCGAGTGCGCTAAGCCAGTGTTTCAACGAAGCGGCCGCTTGCGTCCTCACGTCGTCCAGAGCCGCAACGGCTGCGCCTTCACGCCATGCACGAGAGGCCGCAGCCGCAACCAGCATTCGGTCATCGCGCGTTGCAGCGGCTCCATCGAGTGGCTGATGGCGCGCACGACCAACACGCCGGGCGTAATGCACGATGCAGCCGCGCGCAACGTATCGTCGAAGGGCAGTTCGGCGGTGAGGGCTTCGGCGAGCGCATCGTCGCAAGCCGCGCCTATCGCCCATAGCGTGCCGTAAGCGGGAAAGCGCGCGAGTCCTTGCGCCGCATCGCAAAGAGCATCGGTCGCATCGAGCAGGCTGCGTTCGAACCAGAGCGGCTTGTCATCGGCATGCGCAATGCGCGATACCGCTTCGATATGTCCATGCGTCCAGCGCTCGCCCGCCGCCGCGCGGCCAAGCAGCATTGCGTCCCAGCCGATGGCGCTCGCGCCTTCGCCGAGCGTCAGACTGAAGTCGAGCTTCACGTTCGACGATTCGAACACGATGTTGTTCTGCGGCAGCCAGTCGAGCTTCGCACGCGCGGCGAGCGCGATATCTATACGCTGCGTCGCGAGCTTGCCGTTGGCCTTGTACCACTTGGTCGAACCGGGCGTCGTGACGACGGCATGCGTGTCTTCGCCGAGCTTCACGTCGATGGAGAGCCTGTCGCCGCCCGCGACGCCGCCCGGCGGATGCACGATCACCGCGTGGCAGATGCCGTATTCCGGATAGAGCGGACGTTGCAGCCTGAGCGGCCCTTCGTGTTTGCGATGCGAAAAGACCGTGCGCCCATGCTTCTGCTCGAAACCGAGTTCGAGCCGGCCGCGCCAGACGTTTGGATCGGCGTCGATTTGCGCGGCAGCAAGCGCCGCGTGCGATTCATGATGCATGAGCGAGCAGTGACTAGTGAACTGAGCAGACGAGGTGAGCCGCCATGTTAAGCCGAAAAGTCAGACGGCGATCAACTCTCGCACACCTTGTTCATCCATCTCGGAGCCCGCGCCGCCCGCGATGATCTCGCCGCGGCTCATCACCCAGTAGCGGTCGGCGAGTTCGCGCGCGAAGTCGTAGTACTGTTCGACGAGCAAGACCGTCATGCCCATTTCATCGACGAGTTGGCGCAGCGTCCTGCCGATGTCGCGAATGATGGACGGCTGAATGCCTTCGGTCGGTTCGTCGAGAATCAGCAGCTGCGGTTCGCTCATCAGCGCGCGGCCAATAGCCAGTTGCTGTTGTTGACCGCCCGAAAGGTCGCCGCCGCGCCGGTTTTTCATGTCCTTCAGCACCGGAAAGAGCTGATAGATGTGATCGGGAATCTTCGATGGCGACTTGCGGCTCGCCGCGCCGACCAGCAGGTTCTCTTCCACGGTGAGGCGGCCGAAGATGTCCCGGCCTTGCGGAACATAGGCAAGGCCGTTCGTCACGCGCGCATGCGTGGGCATCGACGAAATCTTCTTGTCGCGCCAGGTGATGATGCCGCTGCGCGTCGGCACGACGCCCATCAAACAGCGAAGGAGCGTCGTCTTGCCGACGCCGTTGCGGCCGAGCAGCACCGTCAGCTTGCCATCGGGGACGGTCATCTTCACATCGCGAAGAATGTGGCTGCCGCCGTAGTACTGATTCAGGGATTCGACTTCTAGCATGGGTGCCTTGGGCTTCGCTCTGGTGATCTGTGCGGGCGGTGAGATCAGCGTCCGAGGTAGGACTCGATCACCGCTTCATCGCGCTGAACGTCTTCCAGCGTGCCCTCGGCGAGCACGCTGCCTTCGGCCATGACCGTGACCTTGCCATCGGCGCCCGCGAGCGCGGCGACGAACTCCATGTCGTGTTCGACGACCATCATCGAACAGGAGCCGCGCAGTTTGTTGAGCAGCTCGGCAAGTTCCATGGTCTCGTGATCGGTCATGCCGGCAGCGGGTTCGTCGAGCAGCAAGAGGGCAGGCTGCTGCATCAGCAACATGCCGATCTCGAGCCGCTGCTTTTGCCCGTGCGACAACTCGCCCGCGAGCCGCGTGGCCTGATGATGAAGGCGAATCAGCTCCAGCGTCTCTTCGATACGTGCCTGCGCCGCGCGGTCGAGCCGCGAACGCAGCGACGCGAACCAGCGCTTGTCCGTTTTCATCGCGAGTTCGAGGTTCTCCCACACGGGATGATTTTCGAACACCGTGGGCTTCTGAAACTTCCGCCCGATTCCAGTACGCGCGATCACCGGCTCCGACATGCGCGTGAGGTCGAGTGTCTGTCCGAGAAAGACCTTGCCCGTATCGGGACGCGTCTTGCCGGTGACGACATCCATCATCGTGGTCTTGCCCGCGCCGTTCGGGCCGATGACGCAGCGCAGTTCGCCCACGTCGATCGACAAGGTCAGTTTGTTGAGCGCCCGAAAACCGTCGAAGCTCTTGGTCACGTCTTCGAGGTAGAGAATGGTGCCGTGCGATACGTCGATCTCGCCGGGCGCGAGCACATGGCCGAGCCCGGTGATGCCGTTCATGTTGCGTTCGTTCGATTCCTCCGATTGCGGCAACGGCGGCAGATCGACGATCAGTGCGTTATGTGCGGTCATTCTGCGGCGTCTCCTGCGTGAGCCTTCTTGCGGCGCGCCATGTCGATGAGTCCCATGATGCCGTTCGGCAGAAGCAGCGGCACGAGCGTGAAGATGAGGCCGAGAAAGAACAGCCAGTATTCCGCGAAATAAGCGGTGAAGAAGCTCTTCGCGCCATTCACGGCGAACGCGCCGATGATCGGGCCGATGAGCGTTCCGCGTCCGCCTACCGCAACCCAGATCGCCATTTCAATGGAGTTGGCGGGCGACATCTCGCTCGGATTGATGATGCCGACTTGCGGCACATAGAGCGCGCCGGCAATGCCGCACAGCACCGCCGACACGGTCCAGATGAAGAGCTTGTATGCGAGCGGGCTGTAGCCCAGGAACATGAGCCGCGTCTCGCCGTCGCGCACGCCGGTCACCACGCGTCCGAGCTTCGAGGTGACGATCCAGCGCGCCGCGAGAAACGCGAGCACCAGCACCGCGAACGTGATGAGAAAGAGGCCGGTGCGTGTGCCCGGATGCGTGATCGGAAAGCCCGCGATGCGCTTGAAGTCGGTGAAGCCGTTATTGCCGCCGAAGCCCGTTTCATTGCGATAGAAAAGCAGCATCGCGGCGAAGGTCATGGCTTGCGTGATGATCGACAGATACACGCCCTTCACGCGCGAACGGAACGTGAAGAAGCCGAACACCCACGCGAGCACGCCTGGCACGAGGACGACGAGCAAAAGCGCATACCAGAGATGCTCCGTGCCTTCCCAAAACCACGGCAGCTTGTGCCAGTCGAGAAACACCATGAAGTCGGGCAGGTCGCTCTGATACGTGCCTTCGCGACCGATCGAGCGCATCAGGTACATGCCCATTGCGTAGCCGCCGAGCGCGAAGAACAGCGCGTGACCCAGGCTCAGAATGCCGCAGTAGCCCCACACGAGATCGAGCGCGAGCGCGCCGATGGCATAGCACATCAGCTTGCCGATGAGCGTCATCGCATACGCGGACAGATGGAACGTGCTCGTTTCCGGCAGCACGAGCGCGGAGACCGGCACGACGATGCCCATCGCGATGATGAGCGCGATCAGCGCGATCCAGCCGTTGCGCGGCAAGAGCGCGGCGCCCGGCGGCAGGCCGAGCGCGAAGCCCGCGCGGGCGGCGTTCTCGTCGGGTTGCGGCGCGACGTCGAGATTGGCTGAGAGATTGGTCGAGGCAGTCATGGGATCAGGCCTCCGCGCTGCGGCCCTTCAGGGCGAACATGCCTTGAGGACGCTTCTGAATGAACAGCACGATCAGCACGAGCACCGCGATCTTCGCGAGCACCGCGCCCCAGAACGGCTCGATCGCCTTGTTGACGAGACCGAGTCCGAAGCCGCCGATCACCGTGCCTGCAAGCTGACCGACGCCGCCGAGCACCACGGCCATGAAGGAATCGATGATGTAGCTCTGCCCGAGATCCGGTCCCACGTTGCCGATCTGCGAAAGCGCGCAGCCGCCGAGTCCCGCGATGCCCGCGCCGAACGCGAACGCATACGAATCGACACGCGAAGTCTTCACGCCGACGCACGCTGCCATGCGGCGGTTCTGCGTGACCGCGCGCACGAAAAGCCCGAGCCGCGTGCGCGTGAGCACGCCCCATGCAATCGCCACGACGGCGAGCGAGAAGGCGAGAATGGTGAGCCGGTTATACGGCAGGATCAGATTCGGCATGACGGCAATCCCGCCGCTCATCCACGAAGGATTGGTCACCTGCACGTTCTGCGCACCGAAGAGCGTGCGCGTCGCCTGAATGAGGATGAGGCTGATACCGAAGGTCGTCAGCAGCGTTTCGAGCGGACGTCCATAGAGATGCTTCAATACGAGGCGCTCCAGCACGATGCCGACGAGCGCCGCCGCGGCAAACGACGCGGGTACGGCAAAGAGCGGATACCAGTTGAACGCGGCAGGCGCGTAATGCTGCACGAGGTTCTGCACGACATAAGTCGCGTAGGCGCCGATCATCAAAAACTCGCCGTGCGCCATGTTGATGACGCCGATCAGACCGTACGTGATGGCAAGACCGAGCGCCGCGAGCAACAGCACGCTGCCGAGCGAAAGGCCCGCGAACAGCGTGCCGAAGATTTCGCCGCGATGCTGAATCGAATCGAGGTCTTCGATGCCCGCTTGCGCCGCGGCCCGCACGCGGTCGTCGGGTTCGTTGAAGGTGCCGTCCGCTTTCTTCGCGACGAGCGGACGCAGCAATTCGTACATGTCGAGATCGTGCCGCGCGGCGACGAGCTTGACCGCGTCCAGTCGCTTGGCAACGTCGGCGTCGTGCAGGGCGGTCATCGCCCAGAGCGTGTCGAGACGCTTCTTGAGCTCGGGATCGGTTTCGCCGGCGCGCGCGCGGTCGATCAGCGGCTTCATCGACGGATCGGGATTCTTCAGGAGCGCGGCCACTGCATCGCGACGCTTGGCGATATCCGGCGAAGCGAGCTGCAAGCCCGACAATGCGCCGTTCACTTTCGTGCGCAGGATGTTGTTGAGCGTGATCGCCTGCGCGTCGGGCGCTTCGACGACCTTGCCGGTAAGCGGGTCCTTGTTGCCGTCGTCGGTCTGCAGATAAACGTGGCCATTGTCGGTGGCGACGAGCGAGCCGTCCGCGAGCGCGGAGAGCACGGCGACCGAAGGCGCATCCGCGTTGGCGATCAGCTTGTCGATGGCCGCGGACTTCGCCTCGAAGTCGTCGGCGGCGAGCGGCGCGAGATCGTCGCTGGTGAGCGCATGCGCGGAGAACGGCGCGAGCGCGATGAAAAGCGCAAGCAGCATACGCGGGAAGAGGCGGGCGAACGAACCGGTCATGGTGGCCTTTCTGATGGTGACTGGCCGCGCGCGATGACACGCGCGGCCCTTTCCTCGACTCGATACGTCAGGCCGTGCGCGTGCGCGCGCGGCGCAGGAACGAGGGAATCGAGCTGACCACGTCCGGCTTTCCCTGATTGCCGGCGATATACGGGCTCCACGGCTGCGCGCGGATGGCGGTCTTCGTCTTCCACACGACGTTGAACTGACCGTCGCCGCGAATTTCGCCGATCATCACGGGCTTGTGCAGATGGTGGTTGCCATCCATCGTCAAGGTGAAGCCCGAGGGCGCGGCGAAGCTCTGACCGATCATCGCGACGCGCACCTTGTCCACATCGGCGCTCTTCGCTTTCTCGACCGCCTGCTTCCACATGTGGATGCCGACGAAGGTCGCTTCCATCGGATCGTTGGTCACGCGCTTGTCGCCGCCCGGCAGATTCTGCGCCTTGGCGTACGCGAAGAACTCCTTCTCGAACTTCGTGTTGTTCGGGTTCTTCACCGACATGAAGTAGTTCCATGCCGCGAGGTGGCCGACGAGCGGCTTCGTATCGATACCGCGCAGTTCTTCTTCACCGACCGAGAACGCGACCACGGGCACGTCCGTCGCCTTCAGGCCTTGATTGCCGAGTTCCTTGTAGAACGGTACGTTCGAGTCGCCGTTGATCGTAGAGACGACAGTTGTCTTTCCCCCTTGGGAAAAGGTCTTGATGTTCGCGACGATGGTTTGATAGTCGCTATGTCCGAACGGTGTGTAGACCTCTTGAATGTCCTCATCCTTGACTCCTTTCGAATGAAGGAAGGCGCGCAGGATCTTGTTGGTCGTGCGCGGATACACATAGTCCGTGCCGAGCAGGAAGAAGCGCTTGGCACTGCCGCCTTCCGCGCCCATCAGATATTCGACGGCGGGAATTGCTTGCTGGTTCGGCGCCGCGCCCGTGTAGAACACGTTGCGCGACATCTCTTCGCCTTCGTACTGCACGGGGTAGAAGAGCAGGCCGTTGAGTTCCTCGAAGACCGGCAGCACCGACTTGCGCGACACGGACGTCCAGCAGCCGAACACGACGGCGACCTTGTCCTGCGTCAGAAGCTGACGGGCTTTTTCGGCGAAGAGCGGCCAGTTGGACGCCGGGTCCACGACCACCGGTTCGAGCTGGCGACCGTTCACACCGCCGCTCTTGTTGATATCGGCAATGGTCATGAGCGCCGTGTCTTTGAGCGACGTCTCGGAGATGGCCATGGTGCCCGACAGCGAATGCAGGATGCCGACTTTGATCGGACCCGTATCGGCGGCTTGCGCCTTGGTGATCGGAAGCTGACCCGCGAGGGCGAGCGCGCCCGACATGGAGCCGAACTTCAGCAGACTGCGTCGTTTCATTTGTGTGTTCCCCTTGCCGATGTGTATTTGCTTGACGTGGTGTGAGCGTCGACGCCCGCTACCAGCAAAGGGGTTCTGCAAGTGCTATGCCAATCGGGGGCTTTTGACCGATGGCTATGGGTTTGCGGAGTTTTCGGGAAGGAATTACAGCGTGGCGGAGGCGTCTAGCACGGTTGCTTTTGGTGCATGGTGGCAAGGTGTGCGTCGTCGTGGTGCGCGGGTGCTTTATACAAGGAGCGACTCTGTCCTAAGCAGTTTGAGGATTATCTGAAATGTCCGCGGAAAAGCGATTCCGCCCTGCGTTTCGTTCCGGTTTTCCGCAACAATCCGGCACTACCGTAATCAGCAGGTAGCCTTGCCGAGTCCACCAATGATCATTAGCCCCCCTTTACTTCCCGCCGAAGGCCTGATCACGCCCATAGAAAAATGGAAGACCGATCCAATGATGGATAAGGTCGATGACTTCGAGTTATCGCATAGTGGTGTTTTCCCAATCGCATTCGATCGACGCTGGCATTGCGGCATGCATCTGGTGCCTTTCGCGGGCGATGGTCAACTCGAACCGGTGCGGGCGATCGCAGATGGAGAAGTCGTTGCTTATCGCGTCGCTTTGAAGGCCGTCTCGGATGGCCAAACAAATTCCGACGGCAGCCTTGCGCTCA
The DNA here is from genome assembly GCF_022878925.1 of Caballeronia sp. TF1N1. Classification (NCBI taxonomy): domain Bacteria; kingdom Pseudomonadati; phylum Pseudomonadota; class Betaproteobacteria; order Burkholderiales; family Burkholderiaceae; genus Caballeronia; species Caballeronia sp. TF1N1. Next base: position 2,190,006 of record NZ_CP084626.1, on the reverse strand, counting down.
ACAGCAACATCGGCTTCGTGCTGCTCAAACACGTGACCGAAACAGGCGAAGGCCGCACCATCACCTTCTATTCGCTTTACATGCACTTGCTTGACGTCATTAGCACCAATGCGCTTGCATCGCAGCCAAATAATCCGATGCCTGAGAGTTCCCCCGGTGCGCTCGCCGCTTGGCTGCTCAGGGAGACAGAAGGCGTGCAAGCGGGCGGTGGAAAGAAGGTTTATCGGAAGGATCGCCTGGGTTTTGTCGGCCAAAGTCAGGGTGAGAAGCATCTGCACTTTGAGATCTTCATGACCGAGGCGGATTTCACCGCGTGGTTCGATCAGGTGGGGCATAAGGTTGCGTTGGGTGATGCACAGCCAAACACGCCAGCGTCGAAGGACTATTGGGGGCACACATACTTTGTTATTCCAAAGGGCTCCACGTTCATGAGCACGCCGCCGGGCCAAGGAAACCTGAAGACGAAAGGTCGCACACCCAAGCTGCTTTTCCCCGCACTGAACGCAGGCGCTTTGGATGCCAACAGCACGCTTTACGTCGAGACGTACTTTAGCCGGGGCGAGCGTTTCATGCGTGCGTGGATTGACAAGGGCGATCGAAAGCTTGTTTCGCTGACTCCGGAACCTGTGCAGGATAAGTTCGCGGAGTATGAATATGACCTTTACGAGCGCGCAACCACGCTATACGAAGCGTGCCCAAGCGAAGGCTATGAGTTGCTCCGTTCGGCCGCATTCTGAGCACGGATACACCGACCTTGCCCGCCGGCAATCGAGCTACTTGGGTCGAGGTACCGTTTGCTCAAGGTACGACGGGCTATATCGACGTGAATTTGACCAGCATTCAAAAGCTGTCGGATGCAGACTTCCCTTTCTTCATGGGCTGGCAGAAGATCGAGGACGGCAATACGCCGTTCAATCAAGAGGGGTTTTGTGGCTATGACGAGCTTTGCACGATTGCGGGTGTGACCGATACACGCCTAGCGTTACATGACCAAACGCCAACGGAGTTCGACCATGACCAGCGACTGGCGGCTTTTGTGCGTGGCGAGGCGGAAGTGCGAGTCAAGCTCAAGGGCTATATTTGTCACGCCAAAAGCGAATGGGATACGAGCAACAATGAGGAACGCTTCCGTGCGCTGAATGAACCGAATGGATTCTTTGGTAAGCGCAAGGAAACCGATCCGCGTGGCTACGAAAACTTCCTCAGCTTCGTCAAGCAGTTTCAGTTTATAAAGCAGACGCCGCTAGGCGAGGCGAATAAGCTTTGGTTTTTTCATCCGACGGCGTTTATTCGACACTTTAGGAAGTGTGCGTGGTTGAGTGAAAAAGAGTTCAAGCAGCTAGTACCATCTTTTACGGTCCGTAAGCACGGCGGGCAAACATTGTGGGAGCTAGTCCCAGGCACTTTCACTAGCGGAAATATCTTCAAGAACCAGCGAGTCGTTTTAAATCGCATGATGTGCACCTACGGCATCAACACGCCGTTACGTATGGCAAGTTTTTTTGGCAACGCTATTCAAGAATCTCAATGGTTGCAACTGCTGGAAGAGGGCTCTCCTACAACTCAAAGATATTACCCTTGGTTTGGGCGCGGCTTCCTACAGCTGACATGGGCAAGCAACTACCTCGACTATTGGGATTTTCACGGGCGAGCATCACAAATCCCGTCAGCTGTACGTGTACAACTTCTAACTGCGCAGCAAGCGGCAGATCGTTCACGGAGCAACGATGTTTGGCAAGCCACTGAGACTGCTCTTACACCTGACATGCATAAGTGGCGGGCAAACGTCTCGCTTCCGGATCAGTCGGATGCCGCGTTGAGCGCAGGCTTTTACTGGGTGAAGCTGCGGATGGCCAGGTATGCCGATGAGCCGCATGTACTGGAGCGAGTAGGGCTTACCGCAAATCGACGTGCGCATAGTTACTACCGCAGCGCTAGTTTTTGGAAAGCATCGGCATCGGTGAACTTGCCAGGGGCAATCGATAGTCTCTATTCGATACGTCTTAACGGATTTGAGGCGCGCTGTATGGCTTACAACGTGGCTCTCGCAGTCTTATCCGAAGTGAAATTCCCGATCGCGCCGGGTCAGGCGGCAGACGCGCCAGATTACGATATTCTGCGAAGAGGCCAAAGATGAATAAAAAATTATGTCTGCTATGTGGCTCAAAAGCTTGCCAGTTAATCGCAAAAGGCTTGGCCGTCTGTTTCATTGCTCTCGGGCTGCACAGCGCTTCATCCGCAAAGTCTGAACCAAACGAGCGAAAGGAATTACTTGTTAGCAGCGGTAACCATCATTGTTCCATTGGATTCAAAGATCCTTACGGAGGATGGATATCCGGCAACAGCTATGCGGTAGACGACTTGCCGTACAAAAAAACCGGTATCGGGAGTCTTGCAATTACCTTCGTTTGTCTAAGTTCGTCCGATGCGGGCTCAATTCGCGACTACACCTTGGCTCGATATGACGTACAGAAAGGACGTTGGTTCACGGATTTATCGGGGGTGTCTGCACGCGACAAGAAGGTGTTGGTTCCGGCTGTGCAGTGGCTTTCGGTAAAGGCTGTTGGGAGTTCCGGTTTAGTAGTGCTTCAGCGCATGATCGTCGGTGATCCGCAAAATCGAAGTGTCTCATTAGGGTTCTGTTTGCTTCGCGCAGCAGTGGCCCTGTGCGGCGGTGCACCCGTCGTGGCGGTAGCCCGCTTTAGCAAGACCGGAGTAATACCGGAGGCGTTGAAGATTATCGAGTCGATCGAGTTCCTCGACACGCCCGGCAAGACTCCTGCATAGGAGCTTATAAAGCGCGGGAGTGCGATGCATCATCGCGGCGACGTACCGCCTGCGCCATTATAGGAGGGCCGCCTCGTTTCCACGGCGGCTCTCCTTCGATTCACCGATTGACCATTCGCGCAGGCACGCTCAGCACGAGCAGCGCGCCCACGATCAGACAGCCGGCCAGCATATACATGCCGCTTGCGTTCGATGCCGTGGCTTGCTTGAGCCATCCCACGAGATACGGGCTCAGAAAGCCCGCGAGATTGCCGAGCGAATTGATCATCGCGATGCCGGCGGCCGCGCCCGTGCCCGCGAGGAACGCAGTCGGCAGACTCCAGAACAACGGCAAGGTCGTGAGAATGCCCATGGTCGCAAGCGTGAGTCCGAGCATGGCAAGCGGCGTGTTCGCCGACCACACGACTGAGAGCACCAACCCCAATGCGCCGATGAACGCCGGAATGGCGATATGCCAGCGCCGCTCGCCGCGCTTGTCCGCGCTGCGCGCGACCAGCAGCATGCCGATCACCGCCGCGCCGTAGGGAATCGCGGAGAGGAGGCCGACCGTGAGCGCATCGGAGACGCCGGTGGCCTTGATGATCGTCGGCAGCCAGAAGCTCACGCCATAAAGACCCATCACGAAGGAAAAGTAGATCAGGCTCATCAGCCAGACCTTCGGGCTCGACAGAATCTTGCCGATGGGCATGTCCTCTTTCTCGACGTTATCGGCGGCGATATTGCGTTCGAGCAACGCTCGCTCGTCGGCCGTGAGCCACTTCGCTTTCGAGATGCGGTCGTCGAGTTTGAAGAACACGACGAGTCCGACGACGATCGACGGAATGCCTTCCAGCAATAGCAGCCACTGCCAGCCATGCCAGTCGTTCGTGCCATCGAAACGCTTCATGATCCAGCCCGACACCGGCCCGCCGATCAACCCCGACAACGCGATCGCCGTCATGAACAGCGTCGTCATGCGCCCGCGCCGTTGCGCCGGAAACCAGTACGTCAAATAAAGAATGATGCCGGGAAAGAAGCCCGCTTCGGCCACGCCCAGCAGAAAGCGCATGACGTAGAACATGGTCGGCGTGGTGATGAACATGGTGAGCGCGGAAATGACGCCCCACGAGATCATGATCCGCGCGATCCACACGCGCGCGCCGACGCGATGAAGAATCACGTTGCTCGGTATCTCGAAGATGAAATAGCCGAAAAAGAAAATCCCCGCGCCGAAGCCATAGACGGCATCGGAGAGGTTCAAATCGGCGGCCATCTGCAGCTTGGCGAAGCCGACGTTCACGCGGTCGAGATACGCGACCACATAACAAATGAGCAGAAGCGGCGAGAGCCGCCATGCGACCTTCTTGTAGGTTGCCTCCTCGAATGCGGAAGGCGTGCCCGTGGCGGGGCTTTGCACTGAATCGGCGGTGCGGGCCATGTCGTCTCCTCTTTCTCTTGCGCTTTCGGGTTCGTTCGATGATTACAGACGCGTAAGGATTCTAGCTGCCAGGCGGCAAGCCGAGGCGAGGGTTTCGGATCGGGGAAAACACGGATGAACGTGTGGCGTGCAACGTCCGGCGATCATCCCGCCAAGGCAAGCGAAAGGGCGCGCAGGCGCGTTTGGCTATAATGCCCGGGTTGCACTTCGCTGCATCCACGCCGCCTCGCGCGACCGCGCGAATGCGCCGAAACGCGGCCACCGCGCCGAAAAGAATGCCTCGCGCGCGCGGCGCTGACAGATTTCCGAACTCAACTTCATCAGAGAGCGCTCATGAGCTTCAACAACGTACCTTCCGGCAAGGATCTTCCGCAGGACTTCAACGTCATCATCGAGATTCCCGCGCAGAGCGATCCGGTGAAATACGAAGCGGACAAGGACATGGGCCTGCTCGTCGTCGACCGCTTCATCGGCACCGGCATGCGCTATCCGGCCAATTACGGCTTCATCCCGCAGACGCTGTCGGGCGACGGCGACCCGGTCGACGTGCTGGTCATCACGCCCTTCCCGCTGCTCGCAGGCTCGGTGGTCCGCTCGCGCGCGCTCGGCATGCTGAAGATGACCGACGAATCCGGCGTCGATGCGAAGCTGATCGCCGTTGCACACGACAAGATCTGCCCGATGACGGCAAATCTCAAGTCGATCGACGATGTGCCCGAGTACCTCAAAGATCAAATCAAGCATTTCTTCGAGCAATACAAGGCGCTGGAGAAGGGCAAGTGGGTGAAGGTCGAGGGCTGGGACGGCATCGAAGCCGCGCACAAGGAAATCTCGGAAGGCGCGGCTAACTTCAAGAAGTAAGCCTGGCTTTCGCGCGTCGCGTTGCGTAGACGCGATGCGAGTGGTCCGCACGGCCGCGCTCGATGCGCGGCCGTTTCTAATTTGCGGGCGCGTCGTGGGCTTCGTCCAGGTTGTCATCCACGACGGCGACAGCGGGCGGCGGCAGCACGGAATCGAGCGTGCGCTCGCCCGCGATCAACGCGCGCTTTTGCCGCGCGGTGAGCTGCTTCACCCAATATTCGGCGCGCAACGCCTCCGATCTTCCCTGCAGTTCGAACGACGCCACGACGCGCAGCGGCTTGCGCGCGCGGGTATAGCGCGCGCCCTTGCCGGCGGCATGCGCGACGAAGCGCGCTTCCACATCCGTGGCGATGCCCGTGTACAGGCTGCCATCGGCGCATTCGATGAGATAGAGGAACCAGGGCATGGCCGGGATTATCGCCGAATCGGCGCAACCTTCGAGAGCGGCCACGCCCGACTAAACGACGAATTAAAACTTGCGCGAGAATAGCCGTTCATGCCCGCAAGGGCAAAACTCATCATTCGAGGTCTTCCGTTGAATCGCGAAGTCGAAATCCAGGTAGTCGACACGCTAGAGGACATTTCGCCCGAGGAGTGGAACCGCCTCGCGGGCGCGAATCCCTTCGTCAGTCACGGCTTCCTGTCGGCGTTGCAGGACACGCATTGCGCGGTCAAGCGCACCGGCTGGCGGGCGCATCACCTCATTCTGAAACGCAACGGCGTCTTCGCCGGCGCCATGCCGCTTTATCTCAAGTCGCACTCGCGCGGCGAATATGTCTTCGACCACGCCTGGGCCGATGCCTTCGAACGCCACGGCGTGCGCTATTACCCCAAGGCGCTCTCGGCCGTGCCGTTCTCGCCGGTGACGGGTCCGCGTCTCATCGCGGCCGAACACGCGGATCGCGTGCTGCTCGCGCGCGGTGCGATCGAGCTCACGCGGCAACTCGACATCTCGTCGCTGCACGTGCTGTTTCCGCACGCACAAGACATCGAGGCGCTGAAGGACGCGGGCTACATGTTGAGAGAAGGCGTGCAGTTTCATTGGGAGAATCTGCCGGGCGCGGGCTACGAGAACTTCGACGCGTTTCTCGCCACCATGAGCCACGACAAGCGCAAGAAGGTGAAGCAGGATCGCCGCCGCGTGACCGAAGCGGGCGTGACTTACAAGTGGCTGCGCGGCCGTCAGATCGACAAAAGCGCGCTCGATTTCTTCTATGGCTGCTACGAGAACACGTACAAAGAGCACTGGAACGCGCCGTATCTGACGCGCGAGTTCTTCGGTCAAATTCATGCCGATGCGCCCGACAACATGCTGCTCGTCATCGCCGAAGCGGACGGCGAGCGGCTCGCTTGCGCGCTCAATATGATCGGCGGCGACACCATGTATGGCCGCTACTGGGGCACGCGCGAGTTCGTTTCGGGGCTGCATTTCGAAACCTGCTACATGCAGGGCATCGCGTATTGCATCGAGCACGGGCTGGCGCGCTTCGAAGGCGGCGCGCAGGGCGTGCACAAGATGTCGCGCGGCATGTTGCCCACGCCGACATGGTCCGCGCACTGGATCGCCGACCAGCGCTTTGCTCATGCGATCGGCGAGTTTCTCGATGAAGAAACCGCCGCGATGACGCAGCATATCGAGGAACTCGAAGCGCATACGCCATTCAGGAAGATAGCGACGGATTGAAGCGTGCGGCATGATGACGAGTATCCAAAGGATACGCAAACAATGAAAACCGAATTCCTGAACCTCTACAGCCATGGTTTCGCGCGGGTTGCCGTCGCGGTGCCGGAATGCAAGGTGGCTGATCCATCGTTCAATGTCGGAGAGACCATCGCGCTCGCCCGGCAGGCCGCGCAAAACGGCGCCGTGCTGGTCGCATTTCCCGAGCTGGGGTTGTCCGCTTATTCGTGCGAAGACCTGTTCCATCAGGACGCGTTGCTCGTCGCGTGCGAGCGCGCGCTGGCCGCGCTGGTGGAAGAGTCCCGCTCGCTCGATATCGTCATGGTGGTTGGCTTACCGTTGCGCGTCGATCACGCGTTGTACAACTGCGCGGCCGTGGTGTCGTCCGGGCGCGTGCAGGGCGTGGTTCCCAAGAGCTTCCTGCCGAATTACGCGGAGTTTTACGAAGCGCGCCAGTTCAGTGCCGCCGACTGCGCGTTGGTCGACGAGATCCATCTGCTCGGCGCGGAGGTTCCCTTCGGTTCATCGCTGCTGTTCGATATTCCGTCGATTCCGTATTTCCGCTTCCACGTGGAAATCTGCGAGGACGTCTGGGTGCCCATTCCGCCATCGTCGTTCGCCGCGCTCGCGGGTGCGACGGTGCTCATCAATCTGTCGGCATCGAATATCGTCGTCGGGAAATCGTCGTACCGGCATCAACTGGTCGGGCAGCAATCGGCGCGATGCATCGCGGCGTATCTCTATTCGTCGGCGGGCAAGGGCGAATCCACCACGGATCTCGCGTGGGACGGGCAGGCGCTCATCTACGAGAACGGCGAGCAGCTCGCCGAGTCGGAGCGCTTCAGCGACGCATCGCACGTCATTTTCGGCGATGTCGATGTCGAGCGGTTGTCGCGCGAACGCATGCATCAGACGACCTTCGCTCAGTCGGCGCGCAGACATCAGGAAGAGGCGCGCAAGTTCCGTATCGTGCGATGTGAAGTGGCCGTGCCCGCGGCGTCCGTGTTGCCCTTGCAACGTGCGGTGCCGCGCTTCCCTTACGTGCCGATCGACGCAAGCAGACGCGACGAGCGCTGCATGGAGGTCTACAACATTCAGGTTCAGGCGCTGGTGCAACGGCTCGCTTCGAGCAATATTTCGAAGGTCGTGATCGGCGTCTCCGGCGGGCTCGATTCGACTCATGCCTTGCTCGTCTGCGCCAAGGCCTTGGACCGGCTCGGCCTGCCGCGCACCAACATTCTCGGCGTGACCATGCCCGGTTTTGCGACCAGCGAGCGCACGCTCACCCAGGCGCGCCGGCTGATGGACGTGGTTGGTTGTTCGGCATCCGAAGTGGATATCCGGCCGAGCTGCATCCAGATGCTGAAGGACCTCGGTCATCCGTATTCGACGGGCGAGGAACAGTACGACATCACCTTCGAGAACGTGCAGGCGGGCGAGCGCACGAACCATCTGTTCAGGCTCGCGAACTACAGCAATGGCATTGTGATCGGCACGGGCGACTTGAGCGAACTGGCGCTCGGCTGGTGCACCTACGGCGTCGGCGATCACATGTCGCACTACGGCGTGAACGCCAGCGTGCCGAAGACGCTCATCACGCATCTCGTGCGATGGGTGGCCGAGACGGCGCAGATCGGCAACGACGGCGCCGATGTGCTCAACGATATTCTCGCTACCGAGATCAGCCCCGAACTCATTCCGGGCAAGGTGAAAGGCGCGCTCGAACAGAAAACCGAGAGCGTGATCGGGCCGTACGAGCTTCAGGACTTCAACCTTTACTACATCCTGCGCTTCGGTTTCCGGCCGTCGAAGGTGGCATTTCTTTCATCGACGGCGTGGGGCGACAAGGACGCGGGCGCGTGGCCTGCCGATGTCGACCTCGTTCATCACGAATACGACCTCACGCAGATCAAGAAGAACCTGCGCATCTTCCTGTATCGCTTCTTCAAGCTGAGTCAGTTCAAGCGGTCGTGTATTCCGAATGCGCCGAAGGTGGGAACGGGCGGTTCGCTCTCGCCGCGTGGAGACTGGCGCGCGCCGAGCGATTCGGAAGCTACGGTCTGGCTCGATGACCTGGAAAATATTCCGGACGCGTCGTGACGTTCGTTGCACGCAGAAAGGGCGTCGTATGCGCGATGAATGCACACGACGCCTTCGAAACCTTCAATCCCGTGGCAACTCGATCACCGCGCCCGACTTCGCCGCGGCTACGATAGCTTCTGTCACGCGCAGGTTCCTGAGCCCGTCGCGGGCCGATACCAGCGGCGCCGCCTCGCCGCGCGCAACCGCGCCGAAGTGCTCCATCTGATGCTTGATGGGGTCGTCCCGCACCATGCCGACGACACCCGCTTCGAACGGCTTCCACCACGAACGGTCTTCATCGCGCGGATAGGTTTTCAGACGCATGGTCGGAATGGCGAGGCTGCCGTTGGTTCCCGCGACGAGATAGCAATCCTCGTCGGCGTAACTCGCGTAAGCCTTGTTCTCTTCGGAGGTCTGCTCCCAACTGCGCGCGCTCGCCGCCGAATCCGAAAGCAGGAACGTGCCGAGCGCGCCGCTTTCGAAGCGCAGATTGATCGCGACCGTATCCTCGACGGCAAAGCCGCGCGCCGCATGCGATAGAAACGCCTGCACCGCGACGATCTCGCCGCAAAGCATGCGCAGGTTGTGAACCTCGTGGATCATGTTGAGCAGGATCGGGCCGCCGCCAGGCTCGCGACGCCAGGGCGCATCCGTGAAGTAATGATCGGGCTTCAGAAACATCGCGCTGCCGGTCACGGCGACAAGGCGCCCCAGCACGCCGGATACGATCACCTCACGGGCCTTCGCCATGATCGGACTATGCGCGCGATGATGGCCGATGAGAATAGGCACGCCCGCTTCATCCGCTGAGCGCACGAGCGCTTCGGCTTCGGCGACGGTCGGCGCAATCGGCTTTTCGAGCAGCATCGGTACGCGCGCGTCGAGGCATTGCAGTGCTTGCGGCACATGCAGCTGATTCGGCGTTGCGAGCACCAGGCCGTCCGGTTTGTCCTGTGCGAAGAGCTCGTCGAGCGTCGCGTAGATCGGCACGTCCGCCCGTTCCGCGATGGCGCGCGCAGCCGGCGACGGATCGACAATGGCCGACAGCATGCACGTCGCGCTGTTTTCCAGGACGCCGATATGCGCCTGTCCGATATATCCGGCTCCGGCCACGGCGATTCGAGTTCGGGTCATGCTGTGCCTCCTCCTTGGTTTTCGTTCGACGTTGCTCGCGTTCCGCAGCGCCGTCGGGTCGATCCACATCATAAAATCAACCGGCGCGCCTGCAATGCGGACTGCGATATCGCCGACGTATCGGCCACGACGCAGCCTTTCGCGTTAAATGCACCAAAAACGCCTGAAAAACAGCCGCATAAGCGCTGAATCGATAACCGGCAGCCTGCTAGAATCAAAAGCATCTGTCCTTCGCGGACACGACCCATTCCGAAGATTCTTGAACTCAAGCGAGGCACGCCATGAAACGTATCACCGCCATCATCAAACCGTTCAAGCTCGATGAAGTCCGTGAGGCGCTCGCCGAAGTAGGCCTGACCGGGCTGACGGTTACTGAAGTCAAAGGCTTCGGCCGTCAGAAAGGACATACCGAGCTCTATCGTGGTGCAGAGTACGTCGTCGATTTTCTGCCGAAGGTGAAGATCGAAGTAGTCGTCGCCAACGATCAAACCGATCAGGTCATCGACGCGATCATCGGTGCGGCGCGCACCGGCAAGATCGGCGACGGAAAAATCTTCGTGGCCGAAGTCGAGCGCGTCATTCGCATTCGTACCGGCGAGGAAAACGAAGCGGCGGTCTGAGCGCTTCGAGGTTTTCCCTGTTCCATCGAGCCCGCGTTTCTCACGCGGGTTTGTCTTTTCCGCATCGCATGCACCAGCACGATGCGCGTCGCTCGTCCGCTTAACTCCTGCTTGATCTCCAATCCGCTTGACTCAGTGCCGAACTCGGCGCGATTTCGTTGCCGTGCGGTAACATCGAATCCCGTTTACCAATTTGTAAGGATTTTTTGGATGCATCACGCGATCGGCTTCATTCAGGATCTCGCGGTAATCATGGCCATCGCGGGCGTCGTGACGGTGTTGTTTCATCGCATGCGTCAGCCGGTCGTGCTCGGTTATATCGTTGCGGGCGTCATCATCGGGCCATACACGCCGCCGTTTCAGCTGATTCACGACGAAGCCACCATCCAGACGCTCGGCGAACTAGGCGTGGTCTTCCTGATGTTCTCGCTCGGCCTCGAATTCAGTCTGCGCAAACTCTTCAAGGTGGGTGCGACGGCGTTCGTCGCGGCGCTGTCCGAGATCGTGCTGATGATCTGGATCGGCTACGAGATAGGCCGCTGGTTCGGCTGGAATTCGATGGATTCGCTCTTTCTCGGCGCGGTGCTGGCGATTTCGTCGACGACGATCATCGTGAAGGCGCTGTCCGAGCTCAAGATGAAAGGCGAGCCGTTCGCGCAACTCGTGTTCGGCATCTTGATTGTCGAGGACATTCTCGCCATCGCAATGCTCGTGCTGCTTTCCGGCATCGCGCAGACAGGTTCCGTCACGGCGGGCGTCGCGGCCATCACGCTCGGCAAGTTGCTGCTTTTCATGACCGTGTCGCTCGTGGTCGGCATTCTCATCGTGCCGCGCGCGCTGGATTACGTGGCACGCGCGAAAAGCGACGAGATGCTGCTCGTCACCGTGCTCGGCTTCTGCTTCGGCTTTTGTCTGCTGGTCGTGAAGCTCGATTACAGCATCGCGCTCGGCGCCTTTCTGATCGGCGCGATCATGGCGGAGTCGAAGAATCTCGCGCGCATCGAGCATCTCATCGCGCCGGTACGCGACATGTTTTCGGCCATCTTCTTCGTGACCATCGGCTTGCTGCTGAATCCGTCCGTGCTCGTCGATTACGCGTGGCCGATCGCGGTCATCACCGTGGCGGTCGTGTTCGGCAAGATCGTATCGTGCGGACTCGGCACTTTTCTCGCCGGTAAGGACGGGCGCACGGCGATGCGCGTCGGCATGAGCGTCGCGCAGATCGGCGAGTTCTCGTTCATCATCGCGTCGCTCGGGTTGTCGCTCAAGGTGACGAGCGCGTTTCTCTATCCGATCGCGGTCGCCGTCTCCGCGCTCACCACGCTCTTCACGCCGTATCTGATTCGCGCCGCCGATCCCATCACCATGCGTCTCGCTCGCGCGATGCCCGCGCCGCTCGCCAACACCTTCGGCCTCTACTCGCAGTGGCTCGCGAGTCTCACGCCCGCGACTGGTGGCCCGACGCTCTTTTCGATGACCCGGCGCATCGTTCTGCAGATCGCGGTGAACCTGGCGCTCGTGGCTGCGATTTTTCTTGGCGCGTCGTATTCGGCACCGTTCGTTTCCGGCTACCTCGCGCGCTGGCTCGAATCGGACAATGCGCAGCGCGTCGTGTTGTGGAGCGCGGCCTTGTTGATCGCGCTGCCGTTTCTGGTGGCGGTGTATCGCAAGCTGGATTCGCTTGCGCTTCTGCTCGCCGAAGTCAGCGTGCAACCCGCGAAGGCCGGACGCTTCACGAGCGCGATTCGTTCGGCCATCTCGGGGCTGATTCCCATCGTCGCCATGTTCGGCGTCTTTCTGCTCGTGGCCGCGCTTTCGGGCGGCATCTTGCCGCCTTTCGGATTGATGGTGGCCGTGCTCGTCTGCGCGGCGTTGCTCTTGACGGTACTCTGGCGCTGGTGCGTAAAGATTCACGCGACCATGCAGATCGCGTTGCGCGAAACCTTCGAGGAGCCGCGCGATCACTGAAGGAATCATCCATTCATTACGATTGCCGCGATAATGTGAGCAAATGTGTGCTGGTTTGCCCCGTCTGTTCGAGAGGCGGATAATCGAAACGTGTTGATTCTTTCCCTGGCGTTCGCGCGCCGGACAACGGAATGAGCGAAAACAAAACCTCGAACGACTCAGGCTCCATCGCAAACGGCGCGGCGCCCGACGCCCGCCGAAGTGGGGCGGATGCATCGGCGGCGGGCGTGGCGCGAGATGGCGCACCGCAAGCACCTCAGGCACCTCAAGCACCTCAAACGTCAACCACGCCGGGTTCGGACCCGAGCGCGACCGAGCGGGCATCGACGGATGCGCCTTCGAGCGCTTCGACCGTTGAGCCCGTCGATAAGGCAGCGGCGCGACGGGCCGAGGCACTCGAAGCAAACGCCAAGGTCGCGCCGGAACCAGTCGTGCGCGCGAAGCCTCTCGATGCAAAAGCGAACTTGGCCGAGAGTCTCGAAGCCGCGACCGAGGCGCAAGCGGGCAGCGATATCGAAAGCATCATCGCGGGCACGGAAGCCGAACCCGAACCCGAACCGGTGAAGGCCAGCGTTCTGCCGCCCGAGTTCACCGCCGCGCCGGATTTCGGCACGCTCAATCCGCCGCCCTTGCCGCCGCCCGGTCAGCAGACAGCGAGCGCGACGCAAGCGCCGCCTGCGTATCTCAAGCAATCGGATTCGGCGTGGTCCGTGTTCGGGCGCGTGATCGCCGCGCGTGCGCGACAAATCTTCGACCGGGCAGGGCAGCGCATCACGCAACGCACGTTGAGGATCGGCGTGTCGGCGCGCATTTTTCATCCGGAGCCGGGCGCTAAGGGTTTGCGTGGCAAGACGCTGCAATATCTGGAGGAATCCATCGCGCATTGGGTCATGTCGCGCGATGTGCTCGTGTTCATGATTCCGACGGTCGGCACGCAAGGCATGCTGCATCCGAGCAATATCCGCCTGCGCGACTATGCGAAGAATCTCGACGGGCTGCTGCTTCAGGGTGGCGCGGACGTGTCGCCGCAATCTTACGAGGAGGTCGTGACGCGCCCCGAATGGCCGGGCGATCGCGTGCGCGACATGTATGAGCTGGAACTGCTGCACGAATTCATCGAGTCAGGCAAGCCGGTGCTCGGCGTGTGTCGCGGCTGTCAGCTCATCAACGTGGCATTCGGCGGCACGCTCTACGGCGATATCGCCACCGAAGTGCCGACTGCGGGCATCCACGTGAACGAGCACTACGATCAGCATCGGCACTCGCTGCGCTTTCCCGATGGCTCGACGCTCGCCAACATGTTTCCGAATCAGCGCGATGCAATCGTCAACTCGATTCACCATCAAGCGGTGAAGTCCCTTGGGCGGGATCTCAACGTCGAGGCGGTCTCGGCGCAGGATGGGATTATCGAAGCAGTGCGGTATCGCAAGGCGCCGTTCGTGGTGGGCGTGCAGTGGCACCCGGAGTTTCATCGCGCGGGCGGATCGGAATTGCTCGATTGCACGCCGCTGCTCGATACGTTTTTGCGCGTGGCGCGGGAGACGCGGTTCTAGGGCGTTGGTTTGGACGTGCGTTGGCATCGAGGCCCGCTTCGTAATGAGCGGGCCTTTTTGTTTTGCATGATTGGGGTTGAAGCGCGGATTTGGGTGATAGTCGTCGACGAGCCGGCTTTGGTTCTAAGCGAAACCGAGAATGCATGTCGGAATGATGTACCGCGACCGTGAAATCCGCTCACGCGCGCAAACTCACCGAATCAGAAAGTCACCGCGCCGAACCCACCGGAGCCAGCCCGGCTTCGCTCGCACGCTGCAACTGATCGACCTGCATCTGCAATGCGCGCAGCTTGCGTTCCGATTCGAGCTTGTCGCTCTGCAGCGCAGCCGATTCCGCCTGCAATTGTTGCTGACGTTCCGACACCTGCGTGTCCTGCTGCTGCGCGAGCGCGAGATCGGCGGATAACCGGTTCGCGCGATTCGCCGACACGGCGATCACGCGGTCGAGCAGCGCTTTTTGCGCCTGCAACTGCAGACGGCGAATCTCGCCATCGGCAAGATCATGTGTCTTGCGCGCGAACTGCGCGTAGACCGATTCGGCGCGATTCTCCTCCTGCGTCTTCACGACGCGCCACGAATGCGAGTCCTGCGACAACGCCACGTAATAGAGCATCTCTTGCGGCAGAAAATAGAGCCTCGCGCCGTAGCTGCCATTGCGCGTGACGCGCAGCTCGGTCAGTCGGCCCGCCTGCACCATGTCCTGCAGTTCGGCGAGATTGCTCGCGGAGGGCGACGCGCCATCGCTCTGAAGATCGGAGAGGTCTTCAGGCGATAGCGCCGGTGCGCTGTTTGTTCGATCGGCTTTTGGAGCCGGAGCCGGGCTCGTGGCAGCCGATGCATCGGCGAAAAAAGCTAGCAATCCGGAGAGGAACAAAGCGAGGACAAGTACTGCGTGACGAATGAAACGTAAGTGCATCATGTTGGCTTCATGCCGATAAAGTTAAGCGATTCATCACCGGGCCTGATTGGCCGATGCATTGTCGGGACGTGAAGCGACATTGCTGTCGAGCGTGGGCGAATGCTGGAGCATGGAGTAGAGGGCGGCGACGTTCAGCGGCTCAGTGGCGCGCGGCGCCGCAGTGAGTTGCTTGGGCTTCGTGCTCGCGCCGCGATGTGTCGATGCCGCGTATCGAATAACCGGTTTCGTGGCTGCCCGCTTCGCGCGATGTGCGCCCGCGTTCACGTATCGAGGAGTTCGTGCGTGGGACGCTTCGGCATGTACGGAAGCCGGCGCTGGTTCTAACTCACGCGCATGCGCGGGCCGACTTGCCATGAGAACGCGCGCCGCGACAGGCTGCGTTGGGTCGACCGGGCGCGGGTCCCCCGGTTGACTTACCGTGGGCACGCGCGTCGCATCCGCCGCTCTGTCGCGCGACACCGCTTGTCCAATCTGCATCTGTTCTGCGTCATCAACCGCGGGCTTCGACCCGCTTCGTTCCAGCCACTGTTCATGCGCGAACAGCACCCAGACGAACAACGCCGAAACCGCGATGGCAATAGCGGATTTTTCAAAGCTGCCGATGCGGTAAGGCCGCTTGCGTAACGGCGACGGAGTGCGCAGATCGATACGCATGGGCTTTCTTTCCGCAGCCGCATCGACCTGTGCGGCAGGCTCTTTCATACGCGACGTAGAAGGACGCGTGGCGCCCTTGGCGAGCTTTCCCCAGATACTCGTCGCTTGATACGGAGAACGCGCATGCAACGAGTCCGACGAGTCGGACATGCGCGAGTACTTGGTATTGAACCGTGCGCCGTAGAGCGGAATCTCGGAGCGCGACGTACTCGGCCGAGCGCGCGCGGGCGACCACTCGCGGCCGAATTTCAGCGATGGATCAGCGAGCGGGCGCACCGTTGGCAGGCGTAGATTGCCTTCCACGACGATCAGAGGCTCGTTCATGAGTGTTCCAGGTGGATGCGCCGATGCGCGCACGATTGGGACGTGCGGGCATCGGCCCGAGGTCAGCTAGATTGACTCGCGATCATACGAAACAGCACTGAACTAAACGACCAGACTTATCCTAATGATTCGATCTTAAAAGGAATGCTTATTGACAGATGGCAGCTTTTATGTCGGAAGCATTGCTTGTGAGCCGCATTTAATTCAGAGAGAGCGTGTAGCGCAACGAGAACAAATCGAGGCCCGCCATGTTGTCGGCTTGACGCGAAGTGAGCCTCCATCCGCGCGACTCGTAAAAGCCGATAGCCGCCGCGTTGTCTTCCAGCACGTAAAGATGCAGTTCGCGCGCGCCACGTGTGCGCGCCCAGCGTGCGGCTTCGGCGAGCATCGCGGTCCCGGCGCCAAGCCCTTTGTGCCCCGGCAGCGCATGCAGATTGTCGACGAGCACGCTGCCCGTGTCGTCCGGTTCGACGAGACATACGAAACCCACCGGCTCACCCGCATGTTCGGCGATCAGCACGCGACCCGCGCCGGCCTCGATTTCCCGCATACGGGTTTGCCAGTGCGCGGCGCGCTCTGCGTGAATGTCCCGATCGAGATAGACATCCGGCACGATGCCGCGATAGGTGGCCACCCAACTGCGCGTGTGCATCGACACGATCAGAGCGGTGTCGGCCGGCGTTGCGGTCCTGAAAACAATAGCTGAATTTGTAGGCTTGGAGATAGGCATATGTAAGCTATTGTTAATCTTCTTTTGAGTGATGTTGACCGAAGTTGCGTGCAGAGAAACGTCCGCAGGCGTTAAGATTGAGGCACTCGTGAATTTACAAAAGAATTACGGGTAAACCCTAATCAAGCGAAAACCCTTCGCCACCGGCCAGAAGCGGTTCGCGAACCGCGATGCGTCGTTCAGCCTGATTCGAGAAAGTCCATGTCCACGACTCACGTTGCACCCGCCAATGAATCGAAGTTCAAGACGGTTTTCCGCGTCGTCAGCGGCAACTTCCTTGAAATGTACGACTTCATGGTTTACGGCTATTACGCCTCCGCCATCGCCAAAACCTACTTCCCGAGCGGCAACGAGTTCGCCTCGCTGATGCTCGCGCTTTCCGTATTCGGCGCAGGCTTCCTCATGCGTCCGGTCGGGGCGATCGTACTCGGCGCGTACATCGACCATCACGGGCGGCGCAAGGGCCTCATCCTCACGCTGATGCTGATGGCTATTGGCACCGCTTGCGTCGCGCTCGTGCCGGGCTACGCCACCATCGGCGCGATCGCACCGATCATCGTGCTTCTCGGGCGGCTTCTGCAGGGCTTCTCGGCGGGCGTCGAGCTCGGCGGCGTGTCGGTGTATTTGTCCGAGATCGCGACCAAGGGCAACAAGGGCTTCTATTGTTCATGGCAGTCGGGCAGCCAGCAAGTGGCCGTCGTGTTCGCCGCGCTCATCGGCGTGGTCATGAACCAGTTGCTGCCGGCCGACCAGATGACCGCGTGGGGCTGGCGCGTGCCGTTTTTGATCGGCTGCCTGATCGTGCCGTTCCTCTTCATCATCCGCCGTTCGCTGCGTGAGACGGACGAGTTCCTGGCGCGCAAGCATCGTCCCGGCATGGCCGAGATCGCGCGCTCGATCGCAACAAGCTGGCCGATCGTGCTCGCGGGCATGGGCATGGTCATCATGACGACCGTGTCGTTTTACATGATCACCGCCTACACGCCGACCTTCGGCAAGGAAGTGCTGAAGCTGTCTTCCATCGATGCACTCGTCGTCACCGTATGCGTCGGGCTCTCCAACCTCGTCTGGCTCCCCGTCATGGGCGCGTTGTCGGACCGCATCGGGCGTCGTCCGGTGTTGCTGTTCTTCACCATTCTGACCATTCTCACGTCGTATCCGGCCGTGCAATGGCTCGTCGCCGATCCATCGTTCGGGCGGCTCCTGATCGTCGAACTGTGGTTGTCGTTCCTCTACGGTAGCTACAACGGCGCGATGGTCGTGGCGCTCACGGAAGTCATGCCGGTCGACGTGCGCACCACCGGCTTCTCGATGGCCTACAGTCTCGCGACGACCATCGGCGGCTTTACGCCTGCCATCTCGACCTATCTGATTCACTCGACCGGCAACAAGGCCGCGCCGGGCTTGTGGATGGGTCTCGCGGCCATCTGCGGTCTGATCGCCACGCTCGTGCTGTATCGCTCGCCGGAAGCACGCAATCAGTACAAGACAGCCTGACGTCCGTAGCTGGCTGAAATAAAAATCCCTCGTCGCGGCGAGGGATTTTTTTTGCATCGACGAAACCTGCGGGCATCACTCGCGCAGTGCCGCCACGACCTTTTCGACCACGCCGTGCCAGTCGCCGGGCACGTGCTGCCGCACGAGCCGCGCGCGCGGATACCACACGCATGTCGCGCCGCTGATACCCCAGCGCCAGTCGGCCGCGAACGGCAGCATGACGATGACCGGTTTGCCGAGTGCGCCGGCCAGATGCGCGATCGAGGTATCGATCGACACCACGGCGTCGAGTCGGTCGACGATGGCGGCGGTATCCGCGAAATTTTCCAGCTTGCCCTCGAAGCGATGCGCCGACTTCGCGTTCGGATGCTTTTGCAATGTGTCGCGCTCGTGTTCGGTGAGAAACGGCTGCAGCACGACCCAGTCGATGCCTTCGAGCGCCAACAGCGGCGCGAGCGCTTCGACCGGCATGGAGCGCGTTTCGCCCGGCTGCAGCCGTCCCGACCACGCGATGCCGATCTTGCGCTTCGCCTGCCCGCCGATCGACCCGCGCCACTTCCGGCGATAGTCGGCCGGAATCACGAGATAGGGCGTGCGCGCCGGGATCGCCTCGGGCGTCGTCATGCCGAGCGCGAGCGGCAGGCTGAGGAGCGGACAGAATGCATCGGCGACGATGCGCACGCCTTCCGTCCTGCCGACGAGCTCGATGCGCGCCGCGTGTGCCGCCGGCGCGATCAGCGGCACCAGCGACGCTTGTACTTCGAGCACGAGCTTGCCGACGCGCTTAGCCGCAAACGCCACGAGGCGCACGAATTGCAGGGTGTCGCCGAAGCCTTGTTCGGAGCGCACGAGCAGGGTCTGCTGCGGCAGCGGCTCGCCGTTCCAGCGCGGCAGCGGCGGGGCGTCGTCGGCGCCCGGCGTCTTGAGCCGCCATTCGTAAGCGGGCAGGCCGCGCTCGTAATCGCCGAGCGCGAGTAGCGCGAGACCACGGTTCAGATGCGCGGCGGGCATGTGCGGGTCGAGCCGCAACGCCTGATCGAATGCGCGGATCGCCGCGGCGGGCGATGCGAGCGCGAGCTGCGAATTACCGAGACACAGCCACGCCACGCCGTACTTCGGGTCCAGCCCGACCGCGCGCTCATAGCTCACGACCGCTTCGTGGTGGCGATTGAGCTTGGCAAGCACGTGGCCAAGTCCGAAGTGCGCCGGGGCAAAGCGCGGCTGCAAGCTGAGCGTCTTGTGCAGCGCGGGAAGCGCTTCTTCGGGGTGCCCGGTCTTGTCGAGCAGATTGCCCAGGTTGAAATGCGCGGCGACATAATTCGGCTCCGCGTCGATGGCCGCGCGAAAATGCGCGACCGCGCCGACCGAGTCGCCGAGTGCGTTGAGCGCCATGCCGAGATTGTTGTGCGCGCCCGCGTGGCGCGGCCGTAAATCGAGCGCGCGGCGAAACGCGCGCGCGGCATCCGCATGACGATCAAGCGACGCCAGCGCGTTGCCGAAGTTGTTCCACGCGGCGGCGTCTCGTGGCTGCAGACGCAGCGCTTTCTCGAAGGCATCGGCGGCGTCTTCATGGCGGCCGACCGCCGTGTACGCGTTGCCGAGGTTGTACTGCGCGAGTGGAAAGCCCGGTTCGAGCGTGAGCGCGTTACGAAAACGCTCGATGGCGTCGTCGATACGGCCGAGCGCCTTGAGCGCGTTGCCCAGGTTGAGTTGCAGACCGGCATCGGTCGGACGCAGGTCTACCGCGCGGCGCACGAGAGAAGCCGCTTCCTCGTGCTGGCCTTGTTGATGGCGCAGCACGCCGAGGTAGTGGAGCGCGTCGACGTGAAGGGGTTCGGCGGCGAGCGCGGCCTGATAGTCGCGCTCCGCCTCGGTCAGGCGGCCGTCACGATGGGCCGCGAAGCCGCGGGCAAATACGGTGTCCATGACGGGAAGTTTGTGCAAAACACACGTATTTTCCCACACTGGCCCGAGCGATTTCCGCCTGTACGGTTGACATGTCGCGTCGATGGTCCTTAACATGTGAACACCTATTCATATGTTGACGATCAAGTCGTGGCTTCGACTCCACTGAATCCTGCTGGCGGCATCACTTCGGATGACCGCGTCGTACCGCTTGCCGACCTGTTTCGCTTGCTTGGCGACCCGACGCGCTTGCGCATCGTGCTCGCGTGTGTCGCTGAAAGGCGCGCGGTGGGCGCGATCGCGGAGGGGCTCGGGTTGTCGGGTTCGCTCGTGAGCCATCACTTGCGGCTCCTGCGCGCGGCGCGGATCGTGCGGGCCGAGCGGCAGGGCAAGCAGGTTTTTTACGTGGCGGCGGATCGCCATATCAGCGGGATGCTCGGCGAATTGCTGGAACACATTGCCGAGCCGCAGCCGCAGGACGCGACGGATATCGACTGATCGAACGAATCACGGGCACCACGATGAACAAGCAAACGCAGCACGACCACGAAGACCACGTTCACGCGGGACATGACCACGCCGGTCACGAGCATGCCGGCGACGACCACGCCGGTCACGACCACAAAGGTCATGAGCATGCCGGCGACGACCACGCCGGTCACGACCACAAAGGTCACGACCACAAAGGTCACGACCACGGCGCGGGCGGACATCATCACCATCACGCGCCGCAGGCCGGACAAGGGCGCACGTTCGCGCTGGCAGTCGGCCTGAACGTGCTGATCGTGATCGTGCAGGCCGTCTACGGCTTTCTCGCGCATTCCACCGCGCTGCTCGCCGACGCCGGTCACAATCTCTCCGACGTGCTCGGTCTCTTGCTTGCGTGGGGCGCGGTATGGCTCGGCACGCGCCGGCCGAGCGCGCGCTATACCTTCGGCCTCGGAAGTTCGTCGATTCTCGCCTCGCTTGCCAATGCCGCGCTTTTGCTTTTCGCGTGCGGCGCGATCGTGCTCGAAGCCGTCCAGCGTCTGTTGAATCCGGCGCCCGTCGCGGGACTCGACGTGTTCATCGTCGCGACGCTCGGCATGGTCGTCAACGGCTTCTCGGCGTGGCTCTTCATGCGCGGCAGCAAGGAGGACCTCAACGTGCGCGGCGCCTTCCTGCACATGGCCGCCGATGCCGCGATCTCCGCCGCCGTCGCCGTGAGCGGCCTCGTCATCCTCTTCACAGGCATGAGCTGGCTCGATCCGGTGATGAGCATCGTCGTGGTCGCGGTGATCGTCTACGGCACGTGGGGCCTCGGGCGCGACGCGATGCGCCTTGCCATGGCAGCCGTGCCGCCGAGCGTGGATCTGGCGCGTATCGAAGGCTATCTGACGCGCTTGCCCGGCGTGCGTAACGTGCACGACCTGCACGTGTGGGCGCTGTCCACCACGGAGAACGCGCTCACCGTGCATCTCGTGATGCCGCAAGGCCATCCCGGCGATGCCTTCGTGCAGGGCGTCGTGACCACCTTGCGAAGCGACTACTCGATGCATCATTCGACCTTGCAAGTGGAACTCGGCATGAGCTGCCACGAGTGCGTACTGCAGCAGGAACGCGCGCACGCGCATTGAAGGCACGGCCGCGCGTGTGCGCCGAGGTCGGCGCCCAGGTCCACCGAGGCGCGGCCACGGCGTACACTCGACAACGTGACGTTTCAGGGAGGACCGCATGTTTGCGCCAAAGCTGAATCCGAACGACAAGCTGGATGTCGCGCCCGTTCTGATCGTCGGTGCCGGTCCTACGGGACTCGCCGCCGCCATGAGCCTTTCGCGCGCGCATATTCCCGTGCGGCTCATCGACCGCGCGCACGAGCGCTCGCCGTATTCACGCGCCATCGGCATTCAGGCGCGCACGCTCGAACTGCTGGAACAGCATCGCGTCGTCGAGCCGTTTCTCGAACTCGGGCATCGCTCGCGGGTGGCGAACCTCTATTCGAACGGTCAGCGCCTCGCGCGGCTCGACTTCGATCCGTTGCAGACGCGCTATCCCTATCTGCTGTTTCTCGACCAATCCGAAACCGAACGCCTGCTTGCCGGGCATCTCGAAAGCCAGGGCGTGACGATCGAGCGCGGCGTCGAACTCGTCGATTTCAATCAGGGCGCGGCGGGCGTGCAAGCCACCTTGCGACACGCCAATGGCCGCGATGAGATCCTGCGCCCGTCCTACATGATCGCCGCCGATGGCGCGCATAGCTTCGTGCGGCATCGGCTGGAAATCGGCTTCGACGGCAAGACGTTCGACCAGACCTTCCTGCTCGCCGACCTGCAAGCCGATTCCGACTGGCCCGACGACGAACTCCATATCTTCGCGTCGGGCGAAGGCCTCGCCGCGCTCTTTCCGATGAGCGATGGCCGCGCGCGTCTCATCGCCGACTTGCCCGCGCCCGTCGACGACAAGGAGAAGGCAGGGCCCACTATCGAGGAATGTCGCGCGATCGTCGAGCGGCGCGTGCATCATCGCGTCACGCTGTCGAATCTCACGTGGTCGGCGTACTTTCATGTCAATAGCCGCATGGTGGATCGTCTGCGCGTGGAGCGCATTTTCCTTGCGGGCGACGCCGCTCACGTTCATAGCCCCGCAGGCGCGCAAGGCATGAACACGGGCATTCAGGAAGCGTTCAATCTCGGCTGGAAACTCGCGCGCATGCTCGCGGGCGGCGCGCCCGAACGCCTGCTCGACAGCTATCACGCGGAACGGCATCCGATCGAGCGCGACGTGCTGCGTCAGTCGAACATGCTGTTGCAGATGGCGGGCGCGGAACACGGCCCGATGAAGCTCATGCGCGATCACGTCATGCCGATGCTCGCCGCTATCGGCCCGTTGCGCGATGCCATGCGGCGCACGGTGAGCGAGCTTTCGATCAACTATCGCAAGAGCCCGCTCACGCTGGAGCGTCTGCTCGATGGCGGTCCGCGCGCCGGCGAACGCGCGCCCGATGCACGCGTGCATGTCGTCGATGGCCCGCTCGGCCGCTTGCCCGGCGTCGGCTGTCTCTACGACCTGCATGATCCGGGCTGCTTCTCGCTGTTCCTGCTGCTGAACCCGTCGGGCGAGGACGACATCGCGCTGGCGCCGGCGACCATCACCGTGGCGCACGCGATGCGCGATCCCGACCTCGACGGCCTCGTGCGCTCCATCGAAGCGCTCATGCCGAATGCCGTGCGCGTATGGCGTATCACCGATACGCAAGGCGAAGGTGCGACTTCGCTCACCGACAATTACGGGCGCACGCGTCCCGCGTTCTATCTCGTGCGGCCGGATGGTTATATCGCGGCGCGCGGGCGGGCGCCTTCGGACGTCCACTCGTTGCTGCGCCACTGCGAGACGTGGTTCAGCGCACAGGGCGCGGATAACAACGAGCCGCCCGCGCACGAGTATCGCGAGTAAAACGAAAAACGCCCTGCCGCTCGTGAAAGCGGGCAGGGCGTCGGCACGGCACCATCGCTTAGGTTAAGCCGCCACTTTCGGCTGAAGATCGTCCTTATGCGCGGTCAATGCCTCGCGCAAAATTGGCAGCATCGACGCGCTCGCCTCCGGATTGTCGAGTGCGGCAAGAATCGCGAGCCGCATGCGCGGTTCCCAGAAGCGGCGTATGTGATCCGCCACGCCATCGACGGCCTCGGGGCGATCCGGCATCGAATCGAAAAACTCGCCGATGCGGTTCGCCATGTCGATCAGGTTATCCACGTCCATGCGTCATTTCCCCGTAGTCGCCGCGACATCGCGCATGTTGAGCAGTTCGAGCTGCTGCGTGTTGAAGCGCGAATATTCCTTTTGCCATTGCGACGGTTGTTCCACCGGCATGACCTGCACCGCCGTGACCTTGTATTCAGGACAGTTGGTGGCCCAGTCCGACGAGTCCGTGGTGATCACGTTCGCGCCGGATTCCGGGAAGTGGAAGGTCGTGTAGACGACGCCCGGCTGCATGCGCTCGGTGATCTTCGCGCGCAGCACGGTTTGTCCCGCACGCGATTCGATACCAACCCAGTCGCCCGTCTTGATGCCGCGATCTTCCGCATCGACCGGATGAATCTCCAGACGGTCCTCGTCGTGCCACTGCGAGTTTTCGGTGCGACGCGTCTGCGCGCCGACGTTGTACTGCGACAGAATGCGCCCGGTCGTCAGCAGCAATGGATATTTGCGCGTGACCTTCTCCGGCGTCGCCACGAACTTGGTGATGACGAAGCGTCCCTTGCCGCGCACGAATTCGTCGATATGCATGGTCGGCGTGCCTTCCGGCGCACGCTCGTTGCACGGCCACTGAATGCTGCCGAGCTCGTCGAGCTTCTCGTAGGACACGCCGTGAAACGTGGGCGTGAGTCGCGCGATCTCGTCCATGATCTCGGACGGATGCGTGTAGTTCATCTCGTAGCCAAGTGCGCGCGCGAGTTTGATGGTCACTTCCCAGTCGCCCAGGCCGGGCAACGGCGGCATGACCTTGCGCACGCGCGAGATGCGGCGTTCGGCGTTGGTGAAGGTGCCGTCCTTTTCGAGGAAGGTCGAGCCTGGCAGCAGAACGTGCGCGTACTTCGCGGTTTCGTTCAGGAAGATGTCCTGCACGACGATGCATTCCATCGCCGAGAGCGCGTCGGCGACGTGCTGCGTGTTCGGGTCCGACTGGACGATATCCTCGCCCTGACAATAAAGGCCCATGAAGGTGCCGTGCGCGGCGGCATCGAACATGTTCGGAATGCGCAGACCCGGTTCCGGCTGCAGCTTCACGTCCCAGGCTTCCTCGAAGAGGGCGCGCGTCGCGGCATCGCTGATATGCCGATAGCCCGGCAACTCGTGCGGGAACGAGCCCATGTCGCACGAACCCTGCACGTTGTTCTGTCCGCGCAACGGATTCACGCCGACGCCTTCGCGGCCCACGTTGCCCGTGACCATCGCCAAGTTGGCGATGCCCATGACCGTGGTCGAGCCTTGCGCGTGTTCGGTCACGCCGAGACCGTAGTAGATCGCGCCGTTGCCGCAGTTCGCGTAGGCGCGCGCGGCTTCGCGCACGAGCTTCGCGGGCACGCCCGTGACGGCTTCCATCGCTTCGGGCGAGTTCTCTTCGAGCGAGACGAAATCGCGCCATTGCTGAAACGCGCGCGTTTCGCAGCGTGCGGCGACGAAGGGTTCATCGACCAGTCCTTCGGTCACGATGGTATGCGCGAGCGAGTTGACCATCGCGACGTTGGTGCCCGGCCGCAATTGCAGATGATGCGACGCCTTCACGTGCGGCGTATCGACGATATCGATGCGGCGCGGGTCGATCACGATCAGTTGCGCGCCTTCACGCACGCGCCGCTTCAGCCGCGAGCCGAAGACCGGATGGCCGTCCGTGGGATTCGCGCCGATCACGACGATGACATCGGATTTCTCGACCGACGCGAACGTCTGCGTACCCGCCGATTCGCCGAGCGTGGACTTGAGGCCGTAGCCGGTCGGCGAATGGCAGACGCGCGCGCAGGTATCGACGTTGTTGTTGCCGAACGCCGCGCGCACGAGCTTCTGCACGAGATAGGTTTCCTCGTTGGTACAGCGCGACGAGGTGATACCGCCGATGGAATCGCGCCCGTACTTGTCCTGAATGCGGCGGAATTCGCTTGCCGCGTAGTTGATCGCTTCGTCCCACGACACTTCGCGCCACGGGTCGGTGATCTTCGCGCGGATCATCGGCTTCTTGATGCGATCCTTGTGCGTGGCGTAACCCCACGCGAAGCGGCCCTTCACGCACGCGTGGCCTTCGTTGGCCTGGCCGTTCTTGTTCGGCGTCATGCGCACGACGGTGTTGCCTTTCATCTCGGCCTTGAGCGAGCAGCCGACGCCGCAATACGCACACGTCGTGATGGCCGAATGCTCCGCCTGACCGAGCATGATGACGGTCCTTTCCTGCAAGGTCGCGGTCGGGCACGCGGCGACGCACGCGCCGCACGACACGCACTCCGACTCCATGAACGGCACGTTTTCGCTTGCCGCCACGCGCGATTCGAAACCGCGCCCGGCGATGGTCAGCGCGAACGTCCCTTGCGTTTCCTCGCACGCGCGCACGCAGCGATTGCAGACAATGCACTTCGACGGATCGTAAGTGAAGTACGGATTCGATTCGTCCTTCTTGTCCTTCAGATGGTTCGCGCCTTCGTAGCCATAACGCACTTCGCGCAAGCCGACCACGCCCGCCATGTCCTGCAGTTCGCAATCGCCGTTGGCGGGACAGGTGAGGCAATCGAGCGGGTGATCGGAAATGTAGAGTTCCATCACGTTGCGGCGCAGCGACTGCAGCCGGTCGGTCTGCGTGCGGACCTTCATGCCCGCTTCCACGGGCGTCGTGCACGAAGCCGGATAGCCGCGCTTGCCCTCGATCTCGACGAGACACAGGCGGCACGAACCCCACGGTTCGAGCGAATCCGTGGCGCAGAGCTTGGGCACGTTGATGCCCGCTTCGATGGACGCGCGCATCACCGACGTTCCCGCCGGCACCGTGACCGCCTGGCCATCGATTTCCAGCGTCACGTCGATATCCGCGTGACGCAGCGGCGTGCCGTAATCGGTTTCGTCGAACGGGTCGCGGCGCTGAACCGAGGCCGCGCTCTTGCATGCGCAATTGCCCGAGCCGCAGCCGTTGATGGTGTTGGACATGTTCTTGTCTCCCTTGCTTTAGGCCGCTTTTCGGGCGGGCGTGCGGGGCAGCCCGAAATCTTCGGGAAAGTGATCGAGCGCGGACAGCACCGGGAACGGCGTCATGCCGCCCATTGCGCAGAGCGAGCCGGCGACCATGGTGTCGCACAGTTCGCGCAGCAGCGTGATCTGTTTCACCGACGTATCGCCGTCGCGAATCTTGCCGATGACCTCTTCGCCGCGCGTCGAGCCGATGCGGCACGGCGTGCACTTGCCGCACGATTCGAGCGCGCAGAAGTGCATCGCGTATTGCGCCAGTTCGGCGAGGTTCGAAGTGTCGTCGTGGATCACGAGACCGCCGTGGCCGACCACTGCGCCGACCTTCGCGTATTCCTCGTAGTCGAGCGGAATATCCCACTGGCTTTCCGGCAGATACGTGCCGAGCGGACCGCCCACCTGCACCGCGCGCGCCGGACGGCCGCTCGCCGTGCCGCCGCCGTATTCATGTATCAGTTCGCGCAGGCTCACACCGAACGCGAGTTCGACGAGTCCGCCTTGCTTGACGTTGCCCGCGAGCTGGAAGGGTAGCGTGCCGCGCGAGCGTCCCATGCCGAAGTCGCGATAGAACGCAGCGCCTTTCGCAAAGATGATCGGCACGGTGGCGAGCGTGATGACGTTGTTGATGACAGTCGGCCTGCCGTACAAACCGACGAGCGCGGGCACCGGCGGCTTCGCGCGCACGATGCCGCGCTTGCCTTCGAGCGATTCGAGCAACGCCGTTTCCTCGCCGCAGACATACGCGCCCGCGCCTTTCGCCACGTACAGGTCGAACGCATGCGAGGTGCCGAGCACGCTCGCGCCTAGCCAGCCGGCATCGCGCGCGCGCTCGATCGCCCGATTCAGGGTGGCGATGGCATGCGGATACTCGCTGCGCACGTAGATGTAGCCCTTGGTCGCGCCCGTCGCCACGCCCGCGATGATCATGCCTTCGATCAGCATGAACGGATCGCTCTCCATGACGAGGCGGTCGGAGAAGGTGCCGGAGTCGCCTTCATCCGCATTGCAGACGATGTACTTCTGGTCCGCATACGCGCCGCGCACGGTCTTCCATTTGATGCCGGCGGGGAATGCCGCGCCGCCGCGTCCGCGCAGGCCGGAATCGACGAGCGCTTCGCACACCGCGTCGCCGTTCATGTCGAGCACTTGGCGAAGGCCCGCGAGTCCGCCGAGCGCGGTGTAATCGTCGACGGAAAGCGGGTCCGTGATACCGATGCGCGCGAACGTCAGCCGCTGCTGCTTCTTGAGGTACGGAATGTCGTCGACCAGGCCGACGTTCTTCGCGTGGACGCCGCCTTCGTGAAAAGAGGCATCGAAGAGGGCGGCGATATCGTCTTCTTCGACATTCGAATAGCCGATGCGCCCTTGCGGCGTTTCCACTTCGACGAGCGGTTCGAGATAGAAGAGGCCGCGCGAACCGTTGCGCACGATCTGCACGTCGATGCCGCGCTTGTCCGCTTCGCTTTCGATGGCCTTCGCAATGCCGTCCGCGCCCAATGCCAGCGCGGCGGAATCGCAGGGAACGTAGATGCGCGTCATGCCGCCACCTCTGTCTTCTGGCTTTGTTCGCTCGCTGCCTTGTAAAGACGATCGAACTTCTGCGGCGTGACGCGCGCGTGAATCTCGCCGTTGATCATCATCGACGGCGACAGCGCGCATTGGCCGAGGCAATACACCGATTCGAGCTCGGTGCCTTCGGCATGACCGCTGTCGAAACGGCATCCGGTATGCCCTTCGATGTGATCCTTCAGCGCTTCGGTGCCCATGCTGCGGCACGCTTCCGCGCGGCACAACTGCACGGTCACGCGCGCGGGCGGCGCGCTTCGAAAGTGATGGTAGTACGTGATCGTGCCGTGAACCTCCGCACGCGACAGCGACAGGACGCGCGCCAGCGGCGCGACGACTTCTTCCGGCACGAAGCCGGTTTCGTCCTGGATGGCATGCAGGATGGTCATCAAGGTGGCGTCGTGCACGGCATGGCGGCGCACGAGGTCTTCAGCGGCAGCGGCGGACAACGGCTGCGTGTGTGTCATGGGGCTCCTCCAACGCTCGGTATATGTTTTATTAGTGCATATTTCGATCATATAATCGTAAGCACCGAGCAGGTAAAAGAACAATAGGCGTCGTGATATATCTTGGCAATAGGAAGGGGCAATGCATATGGTCGATGTCGAATGCCGCGCCGAACTCATCCTTCGCGAGGCCGATGGCCGGGAGACCAGCCTGAGCGCGGTTGTGCCGCTTTTGAAGCTCGTCTCTCAAACTGGCAGCATCGCGAATGCCGCGAGCGCTAAGGGTTTGTCCTATCGGCATGCGTGGGGTTTGTTGCGCGAAATCGAGGCGCGGCTGGGCGGCGCGCTGATCCGAAAATCGCGCGGACGCGGGTCGGTATTGTCGGAACTTGGCGAGTCCGTGTTGCGTGCGCAGCGCGTTTGCGGCGACCGGCTCGAAACGCCGCTGCAGTCCGTCGCAAGCGATGTCGCCAATGAACTCAATCGCAAACTCGCCAGTGGTCTCGCGCAAGTGCGTATTCATGCATCGCACGGCTACGCGGTCGCGACGCTCGTGCACGCGCTCGGCGAACAGCGCGTGCCGGTGGACATCAAATACCGCGAAAGTTACGAAGCCGTGAGTGCGCTGGCTCGCGGCGAGTGCGAACTGGCGGGCTTTCATCTGCCGATCGGCCCGTTTCGCGCGACGTGTGCGGAGAGCTATCGTCCTTATCTCGATGCGGGCAAGCATCAACTCATTCGGCTCACGCGGCGCACGCAGGGCCTCTTCGTGCCGAAGGGCAACCCAAAGCGCGTGACGGGACTGCGCGATCTCGCGCGCAGCGACGTGCGCTTCGTGAATCGTCAGCCGGGCTCGGGCACGCGCATGCTGCTCGATTTGTCCTTGCGCGGCGTCGGTGTCGATCCCGATCAGATCAACGGTTACGCGACCACCGAACTCACGCATTCGGCCATCGCCGCGTTCGTCGCGAGCGGCATGGCCGACTTGGGCTTTGGCGTGCAGCCCGCCGCGCAGCACTTCGCGCTCGACTTCATTCCGATCATCGACGAGGACTACTTCTTCGCATGCGAACGCGCGCGGCTCAACGAGGCGCGGCTTGCCACCGTATTGCGCGTGTTACGCAGCGACGCGTTCAACGACAGCGTGGCGCATCTGGAAGGTTACGACCCGGCGCGTTGCGGCTCGCTCGTCGATATCGAAGAAGGTTTGCGCGGCTGAGACACTCGCCGACGCGCGCGGGAGAAACGAACGGTAAGAAGACGCCAACCTGGAAGAAACTGCTGGCGGCGGTGAATTGGGTTAACCTAACGCTTTGCTGTCGACTCAACCCTGTTCCAGACGCGGCTGTCCCGCGCGAAATTCCGCCATGAAACTTACGTTGCTCGCTTCCACCACCGCTGCGCTCGTCGCCGGTGCGTTCTATCTGATTCCCGTTGCGTTTGCCCAGAATTCGCCTGGCGTGCCGGGCGGCGTGCTGCAAGACCAGTTCCGCCTCAACGAACATCCGCAAATGCAGTTTGCGGCTTCCGCGCCAACCGATAAGTATCAAAAGGGCAGCTCGCCCATGCGCCGTCGCGGTGACCTCGGCGACCCGGACGGCTGCAATCTGAAGTGCCCGAAGGACGGCACCAACTGATCGCCGTTTCACTTTTGCGACCGCATTGCCGAATGCCGAACAGCGTGTGCGGTTGCAGCAAAATCTTCCTCTTACTTCGTGCCAAAACCGCTTTGCACTGACGCGACGCGGCAGGACGTGTGCGCGCAGTCACACATGCACTTTCAACGTCTTACGCATCGACTGAAAAACGCTATGTGATGGCGGGCGTTTGGTATGACCTCCGGAGTACCTTATGACGGCGTGCTCCCGTGTGCTGTTTTGCGTGGGCATGGCTCATTAGTCATAAAACACAAAAAACAGGAAGTGCGCTGGCCGCCGGATGATGCGAACCGGCGGGCGGCGACGGGGACCACGATACTTTGGGCAAAGCGTGTGGCCACTGAGCGCACTTCGGATCAGCCGAGGGACTGCAAAATGCGTATTCTCCAGGTCATACTGGCGCCCCGACTATCCGGGGCCGAAGTGCTTGCCAAAGGCGTCGCGATCGGGCATCAGCGATCGGGCCACGACGTCTGCATCGCATCGCTGATGCCGGAACACGACGACTTCAAACACATCAGCGCGGAACTCGGTTCGCACGGCGTGATCTGCCTTTTCCCGACGAAAAACCCTGGCAAGCTCGGACGCTTGCTGTTCTTGCATCGCGCGATCCGTCAGTTCAAGCCCGACATCATCTTCGCGCACGCCACCATTCCCGCGCTCTACGTTCGCGCCTTGCCGACGCGGGTGCCGATCGTCTGGGTCATGCACTCCGGCGCGAACGACTTCGCGAACCGGGCGCTTTTGCGCGCCGAGCGATTGCTGTCGAGCCGGGCGAAGGCGGTGATTGGCGTGTCGCAGAAGAATATCGACAACTACGTGCAGGAAATCGGGCTGCATCCTTCGATGATCGTCGTGCCCAACGGCGTCGATGTCTCCCGTTTCGCCGACGACGCGCAACCGTCCATTCCCGTGGCCGCCAAGCAGATCGTGCAGGTGGGCCGCTACATTCCCGAGAAGAATCAGTTGCAGACGGTCGAAGCGTTCGCGCGCGTCGCGCGCGCCGAGCCGGATGCGCGACTGCTGCTGTGCGGCGTCATCGAAAATCTCGACTATCACAAGGCGGTCGTCGATCTGGTCGCGAAGCTCGGACTTGGCGATCGCGTGAAGATCGAAGGGCCGCAGATGAACGTGGCGCAGATTCTGAAGGCGTCGAGCGTGTTTGCGATGCCTTCGAGCTTCGAGGCGCATAGCATCGGCTTTCTGGAGGCGCTGGCGTCGGGCATTCCGGTGGTCGCGAGCGCGATTGCATCGTTCGCCTTCGCGGGTGGTTTTCCCGGCGTGCAATTACTCGATACCGCCGACAGCGACGCCTACGGCCACGCCTTGCTCGATGCGCTCAATCAGCCGCGCGCGACGCGCCCGCTCAACGGCCTGACCCTGCAGAGCACGGCGGACAAGTATCTGGCGATCGCGCGGGACGTTCTGAACTTGCGCGTGGGCCTAAGTTGAGCGTCGGCTTGTTTGAACAAGTACGCGCCGCATCGGTTGCCCGGTCGGCGCGTTTGATTTGGTGACGGCGAACGCGCTTTCACTGCCCCCAGTAAGCCAGCGTCTTGAGCCACAGCGACTCGGAGAACAGCCCTGGCAATTCGCCCCAAATTTTCACCGGCCCGAGCTTGAACGCCGTATCGAATTCGTAGCCGTAGAGACTCGGCGCGCCGCCCGTGTAATAGAACTCGCCGAGCAACGCGTTCGCGCGCTTGAACAGCACCAGCGTGGCGTGATCGTCGTGTTCGGTGACGCGCGCGATTGCGGGCATTGAATCCGCGTAGGACGTATCGGCGAGCGTCGTCGTCTCGATGGCCGGGCCGAACGCCTTGCCGCCTTTCATCGTGAAGACGCGCGTGCTCGCGCTGTCCCCACGCGGTTCGAGCACGGCCAGATCGTCGATGCCGTCGCCATCGATATCGCCCGCCACGACCTTGGCGAACGGCGCGCGCAACTGCGCATAGACGTTCGTGCGATAGCTCGGCGCGAAGGCGCTTCCGTCACTCGCGAATTGCGAGAGCGCGAGCGCGCAGTCGATATTCTCGATCGCGAGAAGCCCCACGTGCTTCGATTGCGCGACGCGAGCCGGCATGAAACGCGCGCTCTGACTCAACTGGCTCGCCTTTAACCACAGCGCAGGCCCGTTCGCCGTCGCGCCGTCCGACGTCAGCACCCAGAGGTCGAGCCCCGCGTCCTTGCTTTTCTGCGCGATCATCACGTCGGCGCGGCCGTCGCCGTTGAAATCGCCTGCCACGTATTGCTGCGCGATTTCGGGCGTCCATGCCGCGCTCGTCTGAAACCACAAACGGGGCGCCTCGAAATGCGTGCCGGCGCTTTTTAAAAGCCAGAACGCGGTGCCGCCGTTGCGCGGCGTGATCGCCATCAGATCGGCGCGGCCGTCGCCATCGAAATCGCCCAACAGAAAGCGCGCGCTGTCGAAGCAAAGCGCATCGGCATTGCAGGTCGGCGCGGTGGCTTGCGGGTCGAACGGCACGGCGTTCAGAAACCACGGCGACGCCCGGTCGAAGCGCGACATCTCCGCCACCCAGACGTTGAAGCCGGGCCCGTCCTTGCGCCGCTGCACATACACGGTGCTGTCGCGGCCTTCGCCACGAACGTCGCCGAAGAGGGCGCCTTCCTGCCGCGTGTCCGTCCACACCGTTTGCGATGACGGCGACCATCGATACTGCGCCGTCAGCATCGAACAGCGGCTTGCCGTCAGTGAGTCGTTTTTCTCGCCAAGACAGTGATCGAGCGGCGTGTACACGAAGCCGAAGTCCCACGGCGTCCAGTGCTGCGCCGCGCTTTCCGGCTTGCAGCTTTCCTCGACAAGCCCGTTTTCCCGTTCCGCGATACACCCGCGCGTCGCCGCGCTCACGAAGAGCGCATCGTTTTTAGCGCCCGGCGCGGCGGGCAACTGTTGCCAGAACCAGTTTTGCGTCGCGGCGCCTGTGCATGCGGCGAGCGTCGGTGCCTTACCCGCACCGGCCGATGTCAGGCAGCGGCTCGAGTATTCGTTGACGAGCTGGAACGGGCGCAGCTGGAACTCCGGACCGGCGTCGTTCGCATGGGCCATGCTCCAGTAGCGGCGCGCGACCCAGTTGCCGTCCCACATGTACTCGCCGAAGACGTGACCGGCGTCGTTGCCATCGATCGCGAAATAGCTGCCGACGACATCGCGCTTTCGCAGCGTTTGCGCGGCGTCGAGATTCTTCGGCAAGCCGCCCGTCGGATAGGTGACGTGATAGCCGATCGGCACATCGCGCTTCAGGCTCTGCGCAACCACACGCGTGATGCGCGCCGCGAGAATGTGATCCGGATGCTCCATGAAGGCGACCGTATCCGGATTGAGCGTGTAGATTTCCGTAGCTTGCGAGAGGATCGGGCGCAGCGTCGCGGAAAGGGCGGCGCGGTCGTAAGTGGTCGAACCGGTGCCGTCCGCTTGCAGCGGATAGGTATTGAGCGTCTGCCCGCGATCCCACAGCAAACCGAGCGGCACCTTGCCGCCGCGCACCCCGCCGCCAGGCAACCGCAATTCGAGCAGCTTCACGCGCGGCTGTTGCGTAAGCACGAGCTGATGCACGGGCTTCCCCGCAATCATCACTGTCGATTCTTGCCATTTGTCCGGCACGCCTGCCATGCGTGCGTAGGCGAGCTTCGTGCCGGTCTCGCGAAGCACGACGTAATCGAACTTCGCACCGTTTGCGCCGCCGATCAGGTGAACCGTCGTCACGCACCAGCCGGCGTCGAGCTTGTCGCTGATGCCAGGATTCACGAAGAGGAGATCGTCGTCCAGGTGGGCGACTACCGTGATGAGTGTGCCCGCGTGGCAATCGGCGACGGGCGGGGCCGCGCGAGCGCCAGCCGGAAGGAGGGCGCCGCATAGCGCCCACATCAAAGAAAGAATCAGATTGCCGATCCACCGTCTCGCTATGCTTCTGCGCATGCTTTCCCCGTAAGCGCTTATCGACGCGCCGATCGTCGACAGAATAAAGCAGAAGATTGCCGTGCGAACGAGAAATCGGTCAGTGGCCGAGCGAACATGAATGGGGCTGACGCGTCCAATCTTGCGACACAGAAAGGCATCGCCTTGCGCCGGGCTTACGTGCATCAAGATAACTGCTGTAAAGCAGCGTTTTAGGACCGCTCTGATACGAACAGTACTGGCCGCCGACTATTCTCTCGTCCGTAGCCGAGGTTGTCTCTGCCAGAGCTACGTCTCTCAAGGATGTTTGCCCCGCCCCGCGCGGGGCTTTTTTTTGCCTACGGGTTTCGCGGATGCGCTTATTCGCGCGGGTTGGCGAGCCGTGGCAAGAAAAAACCCGCGGTGCTTTCGCATGCGCGGGTTTCAAATGGGGTGGTGGAGGCGGCGGGAATCGAACCCGCGTCCAGAAGCACTCTACGAACAGTTCTACATACTTAGTTCTATCTTTTGATTTAACCGTAGCAACGCGGACGAACACGCTTCGCTACAGCGATTCACTGAATTTTCGACTTTGGCGTCGTGACGCCGACAAAGCTTAACTGACGTATATGACCTCTCGTGGTATTGCTACCCTAACCCGTCAGTAAGTTAGTGAGAGGACGGCGGCCCTTAGGCTGCCAGTGCGAACGTTTCGTCGTTTGCAGTTACGTTTTTCCCATTGATTAACGAGGTGACGGGTCCTCGGTATGCCCTGACCGCTTCGCAACCCCTGTCGAAACCAGGTCGCCCCCAAGCAGAACGGGGATTATCCCATGAAAAGCCATGTGAGGCGAACCGCGGCCACTTTCAAGCGATATCGCGCAGCAATTGCTGCAGTTCTTCTGGCGTGTCCACTACGTGAGTCGCGTGCCAGCGGTGCGGCGGAATGTCGTCGCCGCAATAGCCATAGGCCGCCGCCACGGTGATCATGCCGGCTGCAAAGCCTGCCTGAACGTCGCGCAAGTCGTCGCCGACATAGACGATTCGCTCCGGCGCCACATCCAGTAATTCGGCCGCGTGCAGCAGCGGCGCGGGATGCGGCTTCGAATGCGCCGTCGTATCGCCACAAACGAGACAACCGGCCCGCTTATCCAGTCCGAGCAGGGCGACGAGCGGTTCGGCGAAGCGCGTCACCTTATTCGTCACGATGCCCCAGCGCACGCCGCGTGCATCGAGCTGGTCGAGCAACTCGGTGATGCCGGGAAACAGCGTCGTTTCGATACACAAATCCGCTTCGTAGTTGGCGAGGAACTCATCGCGCATCGCCGCGAAATCGGGATGCTCGGGGCTGATCTCGAACGCGCCGCCCAACAACCCGCGCGCACCCGCCGAGGCGTAAGGCCGCAGAGTTTCGAGCGGGCGCATTTCGAGTCCGCGATCGTGCCGCATCTTGTTGACGGCCGCGACGAGATCGGGCGCGGTATCGGCGATGGTGCCGTCGAGATCGAACAGTACGGCCTGGCAAAGCCCGAGCGAATCGCCCTCGGCGGCGCGCTGGGGCAGCGGGGTGGGATCATCGGGCAGGGGCGTCGTCTGGACAACACCGTTCTGGTCTTCTTGGGTCATGGCGTCAGGCTTCCCGGCGGCAGGCCATCATGTAGTTGATGCTCG
Organism: Caballeronia sp. TF1N1; assembly: GCF_022878925.1. NCBI lineage: Bacteria > Pseudomonadati > Pseudomonadota > Betaproteobacteria > Burkholderiales > Burkholderiaceae > Caballeronia > Caballeronia sp. TF1N1. The sequence goes on along the minus strand of NZ_CP084626.1, from coordinate 2,153,933 downwards.
TGTCAGTAGACAGCCCGAAGTGGCGCGAGAACGGACGGTAGGTGATGCCCTTGATGTCGACCGGCAAGAGCGACGCCGTGCGCGCGAAGGTGGCGAGTTCGGACGGCTTGATGAAGCGCGCATAGTCATGCGTGCCGCGCGGCAACATGCGCGCGATGTACTCCGCGCCGATCACGGCGAACATATACGCCTTCGCGTTGCGATTCAGCGTAGAGAAGAAGACCCAGCCGCCTGGCTTGACCAGCGCGGCGCACGCGGCAACGGTGCCCGCCGGATTCGGCACGTGCTCGAGCATTTCCATGCAGGTCACGACGTCGTAGGAAGCGGGTTCGCGCGCGGCCAGCGCTTCGGCTGCGATCTCCTCGTACGCCACCTCCACGCCGCTTTCCAGACTATGCAGATCCGCGACGCCAAGCGCACTCGACGACAAGTCGATGCCCTTGACCTTCGCGCCACGCGCCGCCATCGATTCCGACAAAATGCCGCCGCCGCAGCCGATGTCGAGCACTTGCTTGCTCATCAGATGCGCGTGCGCATCGATCCAGTCGAGCCGCACCGGGTTCAATTCGTGAAGCGGTTTGAACTCGGCGTTCGGGTCCCACCAGCGATGCGCAAGCTCGCTAAATTTCTGCAGTTCGTGGGGATCGACGTTGGTCATATTCTCAATTGCCCTTCTAAGTCGTGAATCGTTAAGGATCGAGTATATAGGCGCGGGAAAAGGGCGGCAAAAAGCTGAAGTGACGCGTCGCCGACAACTCGCTCGTTCCGTGCCATAGCCTTCGAGGCCGCCTGCGCCGGGGCCACGGTTATTGCGCTTTATTCGATGCGGGCATCTCGCGGAGATTCACGAAAATCGCAGACATAAAAAAACCCCCGCCGAAGCGGGGGTTCGATCCTGCGGCAATCAGCGCAATTACTGCGGCTGACGCGTCGTGCCGACAACTTCGACTTCCACGCGACGATCCGGTGCGAGGCAGGCGATGAGTTGCTTGCGGTTCTTCTGGTTGCAGCCCGTGGTGACCGGGTTGCGCTTGCCCTTGCCTTCCGTATAGATACGGTTGGCTTCGATGCCCTTGCTGACCAGGTAAGCCTTGACAGCTTGCGCACGGCGCAGCGACAGACGGTCGTTGTACTTGTCCGAACCAATGCGGTCGGTGTAGCCGGTAGCGACCACGACTTCCAGGTTCAGCGCGCCGATCTTCGATGCGAGATCGTCAAGCGCGGTCTTGCCAGCCGGCTTCAAAACTGCCTTGTCGAAGTCGAACAGAGCGTCAGCTTGATAGGTGACCTTCTGGCTTTGGATAACCGGGGGCGGCGGAGCGACCGGTGCGGGCGGCGTCGGCGCGACTGCGACCAGAGCGCCATCGCACTTTGCGTTGGCCGTGGCCGGGGTCCAGAATGCGTCGCGCCAGCAGAGTTCGTTCGTGCCGTTCATCCACACATACTCGCCCGTGCCGTTCACCCAGTTGTCGTTCACGGCTTGTCGCGAGGCCGGCACCGATTGCGCCGAGGCCGATGCAGCCATAACTGCGGTAGCTGCAATGAACGCGAGCTTTGAAAGTTTATTCATATTTCTCCTCTCGAAATTGAGATTACCGCAGGTTTACTGCGAGCCTGTAGACAAAGACAAGTCATACATTGCTCGGAGTATAACATTCCCTACGGAACAAAACGCGGCTGTGTAGACTTCGAGCAGTGTCTAACTTTGTGCGTTGGCATTTTGCCATATCGTTCCCTTGCAACGATAAAAATATCCCCGCACCCTCTGCGCCCGCAACCTTATGTGGTGCATGCGCAACAAGAAAGGGACAGGAGCCGGTCTTGGCCGCGGAAGGCGCGAAACGTGCGCACTTTATGTGCCCGCGAGCCAATATCTGCGTATCTTTATCGTCGGGTTTGTACTGCTTTAGCAAAACGACGAGGCGGCATCATAGCCCGCCTAAGTGACGAAATCAGTGAAACGTTCCCTGGTTTTTGTAAGTAATTGGAACAAGTGCATCTATCCCTCATTCCTCAAGATCGGGAACGGCGGTTGAGCGTCCCATACACTATGTATACGCCGAGCCTCCGGACGCGGATGTCGCGCATGTTAGAATCTTTGGATGCGCTGCGTTCGCAGCGCCGCAGCGTATGGCTTACGCGCCTGGCCGGCGCGGGTCGCGCGGCCGGCGGGCGAGGGCGAAACTCGAGGTAATGTTTTCGAATCGTCGGATCGCGCTGCTGTGTCGCTGCTGCACAGTTCAAGACACGGATAATGGATCAATTCGCCAAAGAGACTCTGCCAATCTCCCTAGAGGAGGAAATGCGCCGCTCATATCTCGATTACGCGATGAGCGTGATCGTCGGGCGAGCGCTTCCCGATGTCCGCGATGGACTGAAGCCCGTACACCGTCGCGCGCTTTATTCCATGCACGAGCTGAACAACGACTGGAATCGCGCGTATAAAAAGTCGGCGCGTATCGTCGGCGACGTGATTGGTAAGTACCATCCGCACGGCGACGCATCGGTGTACGAGACGATCGTTCGCATGGCTCAGCCGTTTTCGCTGCGCTACATGCTGGTGGACGGCCAGGGCAACTTCGGTTCGGTCGACGGCGACAACGCCGCCGCCATGCGTTACACCGAAATCCGCATGGCGAAGATCGGTCACGAACTGCTGGCCGACATCGACAAGGAAACCGTCGACTTTGGCCCGAACTACGACGGCAGCGAAAGCGAACCGCTCGTACTTCCGGCGCGCATCCCGAATCTGCTGATCAACGGCTCAGCCGGTATCGCGGTCGGCATGGCAACGAACATTCCGCCGCACAATTTGCGCGAAATCGTCGACGCCTGTCTGCATCTGCTCAACACGCCTGAGGCGACGGTCGACGAACTCATCGAGATCGTGCCGGCGCCGGACTTCCCGACGGCCGGCATCATCTACGGCGTCGCGGGCGTGCGCGACGGTTATCGCACGGGGCGCGGTCGCGTCGTCATGCGTGCGACCACGCACTTCGAAGAGATCGACCGCGGCCAGCGCATGGCCATCATCGTCGACGAGATTCCGTATCAGGTGAACAAGCGCACGCTGCTCGAGCGCATCGCCGAACTCGTCAACGAGAAAAAGATCGAGGGCATCTCCGACATTCGCGACGAGTCCGACAAGAGCGGCATGCGTGTCGTGATCGAACTCAAGCGCGGAGAAGTGCCGGAAGTCATTCTGAACAATCTGTATAAGCAGACGCAGCTTCAGGACACTTTCGGCATGAATCTGGTCGCGCTCGTCGACGGCCAGCCCAAGCTGCTGAACCTGAAGGAAATGCTGGAATGCTTCCTGTCGCATCGGCGGGAAGTGCTCACGCGGCGCACGGTCTACGAACTGCGCAAGGCGCGCGATCGCGGACACGTGCTCGAAGGCCTCGCGGTGGCGCTCGCGAATATCGACGAATTCATCGCGATCATCAAGGCCGCGCCGACTCCGCCTGTGGCGAAGCAAGAGTTGATGAACCGTCCGTGGGATTCGTCGCTCGTGCGCGAAATGCTCACGCGCACGGAGACCGAGGCGACGGGCGGGCGTATTGCGTATCGTCCGGAAGGACTGAATCCGGCTTACGGGCTGCAGGAAGATGGGCTTTACAAGCTGTCGGACGTTCAGGCGCAGGAAATTCTGCAGATGCGCCTGCAACGCCTGACGGGTCTCGAACAAGACAAGATCGTCGCCGAATATCGCGACGTGATGGCGCAGATCGCCGACTTGCTCGACATCCTCGCGCGGCCGGAGCGTATCCGTCAGATCATCGTCGAAGAACTGGGCCAGGTACGCGCCGAGTTCGGTGACGAGCGTCGTTCGCGTATCGAGTTGAATGCAACCGAGCTGAACACCGAAGACCTGATCACGCCGCAGGAAATGGTCGTGACCATGTCGCATACCGGCTACGTGAAGTCGCAGCCGCTTTCCGAGTACCGCGCGCAAAAGCGTGGCGGGCGCGGCAAGCAGGCCACGCAAATGAAGGAAGACGACTGGATCGACACGCTTTTCATCGCGAACACGCACGATCACATGCTGTGCTTCTCGAACCGCGGTCGCGTGTACTGGATCAAGGTCTACGAAGTGCCGCAAGGCTCGCGCAACTCGCGCGGCCGGCCAATCGTCAACATGTTCCCGCTGCAGGAAGGCGAGAAGATCAACGTCGTGCTGCCGATTAAGGACTTCTCGGCCGACAAGTTCGTCTTCATGGCCACTTCGCTCGGCACCGTCAAGAAGACGCCGCTCGAAGCGTTCAGCCGTCCGCTCAAGAAGGGCATCATCGCGGTCGGTCTGGATGACGGCGACTTTCTCATCGGCGCGGCCATTACCGACGGCGCGCATGACGTCATGCTGTTCTCCGATTCAGGCAAGGCGGTACGTTTCGACGAGAACGACGTGCGCGCCATGGGCCGCGAAGCGCGCGGCGTGCGTGGCATGCAACTGGAAGACGGTCAGCAGGTCATCGCCATGCTCGTGGCCGGCGACGAAATCCAGTCGGTGCTCACCGCGACGGAAAACGGTTACGGCAAGCGCACGCCGATCAACGAATACACACGCCATGGCCGCGGCACGAAGGGCATGATCGCGATCCAGACTTCCGAGCGCAACGGCCGCGTGGTCGCCGCGACGCTCGTCGAGCCTGAAAGCGAGATCATGCTGATCACGACATCGGGCGTGCTCATCCGCACGCGCGTGTCCGAAATCCGCGAAATGGGGCGTGCAACTCAAGGTGTTACACTCATCAGCCTTGACGAGGGCACCAAGTTGTCGGGACTGCAGCATATCGCGGAGGCGGAAGCCGAAGTGGAAGCAGAAGCTGAAGCACTCGACGAAGGCGACACCGGCACGAACGGCTCCGCCGCCGCGCCGGGCGACTCAGAAAATGATGAAAACGGCGAAGACGCCTGATATTTTTTGTGACGCAAGCTTCTCGTATTCGCTTTTGAAAGCCTGAATTGGTTAAGCTGCGCGACTCGGGCCTTTTGTCGGCGCTGTGCTTCGTTATGTGCGAAGCCAGCGTCGAAAATCTGAAGGCTCGTCGCCGGTGCAGAACTGGATATTTTTTACAGGGAGTAATGATGCAAGGACGTTTCAAGCAGTGGATGTTGCTGGCCGCTTTCGTGCCGACTTTCGCGATGGCTCAGTCGCTTCAGAACCAGGCGCCGAACCAGGCGGCAGCTCCGGCACCGGCCGCAGCAGCCCCGGTTGATCCGGCCAAGCAAGCCGCGATCAAGGACCTGCTCGACGCGATCGACGCGCAGAAGCTGGTCGGCGCGATCGGCAACAGCGCGCAAATGCAGTCGAAGCAACTCGTCCCGGCAATCCTGTCGGACGCGCTGTCGGAAAACAAGTCGCTGAACGACAAGCAGAAGCAAGCTGCCGTTCCGACGCTGCAAAAGAACGCAGTGCCGAAGCTGGTTGACTCGGCAGGGCAGGTGTTCGCAACTGACAGCTTCCGTCAAGACGCGATGAAAGCTCAGTACGACGCATACGCGAAGTACTACACGACCGATGAAATCAAGGACCTGACCTCGTTCTACAAGAGCACGACGGGCCGCAAGTTCATTCAGGTTCAAGACCAGGTTGGTCGCGACGTGGTCAATGGTTTGATGCAGAAGTACATGCCGCAAGCCATCAAGGCAACGCGCACGCAAGCCGACCAGGAAGTGGCAAGCGTCAAGCCGGGCAAGTAAGCACGGTGGCATAGTCCGGAAGGCTCGCGCATTGGCGGGTTTTCAGGACAGTGCGATAATGGCTGTTTGCGCGTAAGCGCAAGCAGCCATTTCTTTTTTAGGCGCGGACAACGAGCTTTTCGGCTCATCGTTTCAGGCTCCGCGTCTGTCGAACGAGACAAATCGGGATCTCCAGATGCGCGTGTTCAATTTCTCCGCCGGCCCGGCCGCCTTGCCAGAAGAAGTGTTGAAGCAAGCCGCCGATGAAATGCTCGATTGGCAAGGCAGCGGCATGAGCGTGATGGAGATGAGTCACCGCGGCGCGGAGTTCACGTCGATCCATGAAGCGGCGCTGACCGATCTGCGGGAATTGCTGAAGGTGCCGGCGTCGCATCGCATATTGTTTCTGCAGGGCGGTGGCATTGGCGAAAACGCCATCGTGCCGATGAACATGCTCGGCACGAAGAAGACCGCCGATTTCGTCGTCACCGGTTCATGGTCGACCAAGTCGCTCAAGGAAGCGCAGAAGTACTGCACGCCGCATCTCGCGGCGACTGGCAAGACCGAGCAGGGCTTCACGCGCGTGCCTGCGTTGAGCGAGTGGCAGCTTTCGGACGATCCCGCTTACGTGCATCTGTGCACGAACGAAACCATTGACGGCGTCGAGGCCTTCGAAATTCCCGATCTCGGCGACGTTCCGCTCGTGGCGGACGCGTCGTCGCACATTCTTTCGCGTCCTATGGACGTCGCCAAGTACGGCGTGCTCTTCGGCGGCGCGCAGAAGAACATCGGCATGGCGGGCGTCACGGTCGTGATCGTGCGCGAGGATCTGCTCGACCGCGCGCTGTCTATCTGCCCGTCCGCGTTCGAGTGGAAGATCGTCGCGGAGAACAATTCGATGTACAACACGCCGCCCACTTACGCGATCTACGTCGCTGGCCTCGTCTTCAAGTGGCTGAAGAAACAGGGCGGCCTGGAAGCCATGGAAGCGCGCAATCTCGAAAAGGCGATGCTGCTTTACGACACCATCGATTCCAGCGATTTCTACGTCAACAAGGTCGACCGGAACGCGCGCTCGCGCATGAACGTGCCGTTCTTCCTCGCCGACGAATCGCGCAATACCGATTTCCTGACCGGCGCCAAGGCGCGCGGTCTGTTGCAACTGAAGGGCCACAAGTCCGTCGGCGGCATGCGGGCATCGATCTACAACGCGGTGCCGGTCGAGGGCGTGAAAGCGCTCGTCGAGTACATGAAGGAATTCGAGCGGACCAGCGCGTAAGCCTCATCGCTCCTTTAACTGCATCTGCCCCAAGCACCGCATGGACGACGATCTCAATTCAAGACTCAAACCGCTGCGTGAACGCATCGACGCGCTCGACGCGCAACTCATCGCGCTTTTGAATCAGCGCGCTTCCGTCGCGCTCGAAGTCGGCGAAGTGAAGAAGCATTTCAACGCGCCCGTGTTTCGGCCGGAGCGCGAACTGCAAGTCATCGCGCGTCTGCAGGAAATGAGCGACGGCCCGCTCGCCGACGCGCACATCGCCGCGATCTGGCGCGAGATCATGGCCGCGAGCCGCGCGCTCGAACAGACTATCCGTTCAGCGTTCCTGGGCCCGGTCGGCACGTATAGCGAACAGGCGATGTTCGAATACTTCGGTCATTCGATCGAGGGCCTCGCGTGTCCGTCCATCGACGAAGTGTTTCGCTCGGTCGAAGCGGGCGCCGCGCAATATGGCGTCGTGCCGGTCGAGAATTCGGCGGAAGGCGCGGTGTCGCGCACGCTGGACTTGCTGCTGGAAACGTCGCTCTTGATTGGCGGTGAACTCGCGCTGCCGATTCACCACAATCTTTTGACCGCGTCTGGCACGCTCGAAGGCGTGAAGCGCGTCTATGCGCATCCGCAAGCGCTCGCGCAGTGCCAGCACTGGCTGACCGCGAACGCGCCGCAGCTCGAACGGCAGGCGGTGTCGAGCAACGCGGAAGCGGCGCGTATCGCGGTGGGCGACCCGGCCGTCGCGGCCATCGCTGGCGACCGCGCGGCCACGCATTACGGCTTGGGCGTCGTTTATTCGCAGATTCAGGACGACCCGCACAACCGCACGCGCTTCGTGATCATCGGTCGCGAACCGACGGGGCCGAGCGGTCACGATCAAACGTCGCTCATCGTGACGGTGACCAATGAATCGGGCGCAATGTTCAAGCTCCTGGAGCCGCTCGCAAAGCACGGCGTTTCCATGACGCGCTTCGAATCGCGGCCCGCGCGCGCCGGCACGTGGGAGTATTACTTCTATATCGATATCGAAGGGCATCGCGACGATGCGTTCGTCGCCGCCGCGCTCGATGAACTCGGGCGCAAGGCCGCGTTTCTGAAGATTCTCGGGTCCTATCCGCGCGCGCGTTGACCCGAGTTTTCGCGGGCCGCCGCTCGATTCGGGCAGCGGCCGATTTTTCCAGCGTCGAACGGCGCGCACTTATCGATGTTCCGTGGACGCATTCTCTTTCAATAAACTGGTTATTTTCGGCGTCGGCCTGATCGGCGGATCGCTTGCGCGCGCGTTGCGCGAGCGCGCGGGAATCGAAGGCCGCGTGGTCGGCGTCGGACGCTCGCTGCGCTCGGTCGAACGCGCGCTCGAACTCGGCGTGATCGACGAAGCCGTCGCGCTCGACGACGACGCGGCGCTCGCACGCGCGTTGCACGGCGCGGATCTCGTCTTGATCGCGGCGCCCGTCGCGCAGACCGAACCGCTGCTCGCGCGCATCGCGCCCTTGCTCGAAGCGCGGACCATCGTCACGGACGCAGGCAGCACCAAGAGCGACGTCGTCGCGGCGGCGCGCGCGGCGCTCGGCGTAAAGCTCGCGCAGTTCGTGCCCGGGCATCCGATCGCCGGGCGCGAATCGAGCGGCGTCGATGCCGCCTTGCCCGACCTTTACGTGGATCGCAACGTCGTGCTTTGTCCGCTCGCCGAAAACGCGCCGGCCGATGTCGACCGCATCGCCGCGATGTGGCGCGCGACCGGCGCGGCGGTGCATCGCATGAGCGAGACGCAGCATGATCGCGTGTTCGCGTCGGTGAGCCATCTGCCGCACGTGCTCTCGTTCGCGCTCGTCGAGCAGATTTTGGAAGCGCCCGACGCCGAGCTTAAATTTTCGTTCGCCGCGGGCGGATTTCGCGATTTCACGCGCATCGCGGCATCGAGTCCGGAAATGTGGCGCGACATCTGCGTGGCGAATCGCGCCGCGCTGCTCGCCGAACTCGACGATTACGCCGCCGTGCTCGCACGGTTTCGCGCGGCCATCGATGCGTCGGACGGCGCGGCGCTCGAAGCGGCGTTCGCGCGTTCGCGTGTCGCCAGAAAAGAATGGCAGGAACGCGGCAGCATCAAGACGTCCGGCGATCCCGCCGCGAAATAAGGAAAGACCATGGAACATCTCGATCTCGGACCCTTCTCCCGCGCGTCCGGCACGGTGCGGCTGCCCGGCTCGAAGAGCATCTCGAACCGCGTGCTTTTGCTCGCCGCGCTCGCGAGCGGCGAAACGCAGATCACGAATCTGCTCGATTCCGACGACACACGCGTGATGCTCGCCGCGCTGCAAACGCTCGGCGTTACGCTTCTAAACGACGGCGAACGCGTCATCGTGAACGGCACGGGCGGCGCGTTTCCGTCGAAGAAGGCGGAGCTGTTTCTCGGCAACGCGGGCACGGCGGTGCGGCCGCTCACGGCGGCGCTCGCGGTCAACGGCGGCGAATATCGCGTGCATGGCGTGCCGCGCATGCACGAACGGCCAATCGGCGATCTGGTCGATGGCTTGCGTCAGATCGGCGCGAAAATCGACTACGAGCTCAACGACGGCTTCCCGCCGCTCAAGATTCATGCGGCGAAAATCGCCATCGACAAACCCATCCGCGTACGCGGCGATGTATCGAGTCAGTTTCTGACCGCGCTTCTGATGAGCCTTCCGGTGATCGAGGGGCGTGACGCGCCGGTGACCATCGAAGTCGAAGGCGAGCTGATTTCGAAGCCGTACATCGACATCACCATCCGGCTGATGGAGCGTTTCGGCGTGCAGGTCGAGCGCGACGGCTGGGCGCGCTTTACCGTGCCGGCCGGCGCGGGCTACCGGTCGCCAGGCGCGATCATGGTTGAAGGCGATGCATCGTCCGCGTCGTATTTCCTGGCGGCGGGCGCGATCGGCGGCGGTCCGGTGCGCGTGGAAGGCGTGGGCCGGGCGAGCATCCAGGGCGATGTCGGTTTCGCCGACGCGCTCAATCGCATGGGCGCGAACGTGATGATGGGCGAAGACTGGATCGAAGTGCGCGGCGTCGAGTCCGACGACGGCAAACTCGCGCCCATCGACATGGACTTCAACCTGATTCCCGACGCGGCGATGACCATTGCCGTCGCCGCGCTCTTTGCCAACGGCACGACCACGCTGCGCAATATCGCTAGCTGGCGCGTGAAGGAAACGGACCGCATCGCCGCGATGGCAACCGAGTTGCGCAAGGTCGGCGCGACGGTGGAAGAGGGCGCGGATTATCTGGTCGTCACGCCACCCGCCGAACTCACGCCGAACGCCGCGATCGATACTTACGACGATCACCGCATGGCCATGTGTTTTTCGCTCGTGAGTCTGGGCGGCGTGCCGGTTCGCATCAACGATCCGAAGTGCGTGAACAAGACGTTCCCCGATTATTTCGATCGCTTCGCGACGCTCGCCCACGCCTGAAAGAGACGCCCAAGACTCAAACGCCAACGAACGCCGCAACATGAAACGCGACCATTTCGACTTCAACGAAAGCAGTAATAACGGGCCAGAAAGGCCGAGAGCAATGAAACCGACCCGTCCATTCGACCCTACACCAGTAATCACCATCGACGGGCCGACCGCTTCGGGCAAGGGCACGGTCGCGGCGCTCGTCGCGGCCACGCTCGGCTTCCACCTGCTCGACAGCGGCGCGCTTTATCGGCTGACGGCGTTGGCAAGCCTGAGCTACGACATCGACACGGACGACGCAGCCGCGCTCGCAAAGCTCATCGGTGCGCTTCACATCACCTTCCGCGAGGGCTGCGCGCAGCTCGACGGCGTGGATGTATCGAGCGAGATTCGCGCCGAGGAAGTCGGCAACCGCGCGTCGGCGATCGCCGTGCATCCGCAAGTGCGGCAGGCGCTCGTCGCGCGGCAGCGCGCGTTCCGCAAGCGTCCGGGCTTGGTCGCCGATGGCCGCGACATGGGCACCGTCATCTTTCCCGATGCCACGTTGAAAGTGTTTCTGACCGCAAGCGTCGAAGCACGCGCGGCGCGCCGGCATAAGCAATTGATGCAAAAAGGTTTTTCTGCTAATATGGATGACTTGCTGCGAGATTTGCGTGAGCGCGACGCCCGGGACTCCAACCGGGCCACCGCACCGCTCAAAGCCGCGGCGGACGCGAAGACGCTGGACACCTCCGGTTTGTCGGTCGATCAGACGGTGGAACAAATCATCGGTTGGTACAGCGCGGTTCGTGTATAGCGGTTCGTGTATAGCGGTTCGTTTTTAGCGAGTTGTGAAGAACAGTAGTCAGCTGTAGACGCAAGGTGCTCTTCCATGTGGCGGAGCGTGTTTCAACCCCTTAACCCCGCATCGCCTCGCGCATTTACCCGGCCATATTCCGGCTCTTCGGAAACTTCAAAGGCCATCGCGCAAAAGCCGTGCAAATATCGATTTTTATGTCCGACCTGCAAACCTCTACCCCGAATACCGAATCTTTCGCGGCTCTGTTCGAAGAGTCGCTGACCAAGCAGGACATGCGCGCCGGCGAAGTGATTTCTGCCGAAGTCGTGCGCGTCGACCACAACTTCGTGGTCGTGAACGCTGGTCTCAAGTCCGAAGCCTACATTCCGCTCGAAGAATTCCTGAACGACGCGGGCGAGGTTGAAGTGCAGGCGGGCGACTTCGTTTCCGTCGCAATCGACGCGCTGGAAAACGGCTATGGCGACACCATCCTGTCGCGCGACAAGGCGAAGCGTCTGGCTTCGTGGCTGTCGCTGGAAAAGGCCCTCGACAACAACGAACTCGTGACCGGCACGATCACGGGCAAGGTCAAGGGCGGCATGACCGTGATGGTCAACGGCATCCGCGCATTCCTGCCGGGTTCGCTGGTCGACACGCGTCCGGTCAAGGACACGACGCCGTACGAAGGCAAGACGCTCGAATTCCGCGTCATTAAGCTCGACCGCAAGCGTAACAACGTCGTGCTGTCGCGCCGCGCTGTCATCGAAGCGACGCAAGGCGAAGAGCGCGCAAAGCTGCTCGAAACGCTGAAGGAAGGCGCGATCGTGGAAGGCGTGGTCAAGAACATCACCGACTACGGCGCGTTCGTTGACCTCGGCGGTATCGACGGCCTGCTGCACATCACCGACATCGCATGGCGTCGTGTGCGTCACCCGAGCGAAGTTCTGTCGGTTGGCCAGGAAGTCACCGCCAAGATCCTCAAGTTCGACCAAGAGAAGAACCGCGTTTCGCTCGGCATCAAGCAACTGGGCGACGATCCGTGGGAAGGCATCTCGCGCCGTTACCCGTCGGGCACGCGCCTGTTCGGCAAGGTCACCAACATCACCGACTACGGCGCATTCGTCGAAGTGGAATCGGGCATCGAAGGCCTGGTTCACGTGTCGGAAATGGACTGGACGAACAAGAACGTTGCACCGTCGAAGGTCGTGCAGCTGGGCGACGAAGTCGAAGTCATGGTTCTGGAAATCGACGAAGACCGCCGCCGTATCTCGCTCGGCATGAAGCAATGCAAGCCGAATCCGTGGGATGACTTCAGCCGCAACTTCAAGAAGGGCGACAAGATCAGCGGCGCCATCAAGTCGATCACCGACTTCGGCGTGTTCATCGGTCTGCCGGGCGGCATCGACGGCCTGGTTCACCTCTCCGACTTGTCGTGGAGCGAAACCGGCGAAGAAGCCGTGCGCAAGTACAAGAAGGGCGACGAAGTCGAAGCCGTGGTTCTGGGCATCGACGTGGACAAGGAACGTATTTCGCTCGGCATCAAGCAGCTCGAAGGCGATCCGTTCAACAACTTCGTCGCGATCAACGACAAGGGCGCTATCGTCGACGGTACGGTGAAGTCGGTGGACGCGAAGGGTGCGGTTATCACCCTGACGGCGGACGTCGAAGGTTATTTGCGTGCTTCGGAAATCGCGCAAGATCGCGTGGAAGATGCTCGCAACGTGCTGAAGGAAGGCGACAAGGTCAACGCGATGATCATCAACATCGATCGCAAGTCGCGTGGCATCAACCTGTCGATCAAGGCGAAGGATTCGGCCGAACAGCAGGAAGCCATTCGTGGTCTGCAGACTTCGGACTCGAACGCCGCCGCCACCGGCACGACCAACCTCGGCGCGCTGCTCAAGGCCAAGCTTGACGGCCAGAACAGCTAAGCCTTAACGGTACTGCTGCAGTATGACCAAATCGGAATTGGTCGCCCAGTTGGCGTCGCGATTTCCGCAACTTGTCCTCAAGGATGCGGATTTCGCGGTGAAGACGATGCTCGATGCGATGTCGGAGGCTTTGGCCAACGGCCATCGTATCGAGATTCGCGGCTTCGGCAGCTTCGGGCTCAATCGCCGTCCGTCGCGCGTCGGGCGCAATCCAAAGTCGGGTGAGAAAGTGCTGGTACCGGAGAAATTCGTGCCGCACTTCAAGCCGGGCAAGGAGTTGCGTGAACGCGTGGATGGTCGTGCGGGTGAGCCGCTGAAAGAGTCGAATGACGACGATGCGGACGATCTCTGATCGGCGCCCATCGTCCCCGTGATCAACTTGATCTCAGGTTCGCGGCGTCCGGCCACGAGGCAATCGACCAGAAAAGCACCCTGCGGGGTGCTTTTTTTATTGCCGGCCGAACTTGCGCGGCCTTAAAGCGGCACGTTACGGGTGCGGCATTTGCTCGACCATCGCCTGCTGATCAATTTCAACGATTGGTGATAGCCCTTTCGCGCCCGATGCGTTCCAATTGAGGGTCGGCGCGCCGCAGGTGCTGGCGCGCGAAGGCATCCATTACAATACCGGTCACTTTGACCTGGTTATCATCCGCGCGGGCTTGGCATCATGCCAACCACTGACACGCGCGACCGCTCCTGGAAAACCGTACATGAAATTCATCGTCTGGCTGATCCGTGTCCTGGTATTCGTGCTTCTGCTCGTGCTGGCGCTCGCGAATCGCGACCCCGTCACGCTGAACGCGCCCGGAGGATTTCAATGGCAAGCGCCGTTGATCCTGATCGGCCTTGCATTCTTCCTCGTGGGCTTGCTGGCGGGACTGGTTTCGGCTGTGCCGAAGATGCTGCGTTTGCGCATGGAAAACGGGCGCCTCAAGCGCGAGTTGCGTGTCGCACGCGAGACGCCGGTGGTGAAGGAAGAGCCGCCCATGCCGCCACTCATCTAAAGAAATCATTCGCAACTGTCCCGGCGAGCGCCGTGAGGGTTGTTAAAAAGCAGACACCTAACCGACTCTTCGACAAAAGCGCATGGATCTAGACTTCTGGTGGCTGCTCGTCATTCCCGTTGCCTTCGCTCTCGGCTGGATGGCGTCCCGCTATGACCTGAAAACGCTGCTATCCGAAAATGCGAACCTGCCGCGCTCGTATTTTCGCGGCCTGAATTTCCTGCTCAACGAGCAACACGACAAGGCGATCGACGCGTTCATCGAGGTGGCCAAGCTCGATCCCGAAACCATCGAACTGCACTTTGCGCTCGGCAACCTGTTTCGGCGGCGCGGCGAAACCGATCGCGCGATCCGCGTGCATCAGAACCTCTTGAGCCGTGCCGATCTTCCCGTGGCCGAGCGCGATCACGCGCTCTATGAACTCGGTCAGGACTTTCTGAAGGCTGGGCTGCTCGATCGCGCCGAGGAAACTTTCCGCTCGCTCGAAGCCGGCGAATACTCGCTTGGCGCGCAACGTGCGCTTCTGACCATCTACGAAATAGAAAAAGATTGGCCGAAGTCGATCGCGACCGCCGAGCGCATCGAAAAGATGGGCGCGCCGTCGCTGCATATGGAGATCGCGCATTTCCACTGCGAGCTTGCGCAGGAGGCTTTGCAGCGCAAGAATCCGGAAGGCGCGCGCGACGAGTTGAAGCTCGCGCTGGCGTCGAATCCGGATAACGTGCGCGCGACCATTCTCTCGGGCGATGTAGAAGCCGCCGCCGGCAATGTCGAAACGGCCATCGAAAGCTGGAAGCGCGTGGAGGCGCAGAACGAAGCGTATCTGCCGCTCGTCGCCGAAAAGCTGATGAAGGCGTACAGCACGCTTGGCCGCAAGGAAGAGGGCGTCGATTTGTTGATCGATTACGCGAGCCGTTATCCATCGAACGATTTGCTCGATGTCGCGTACAAGCATGTTCAGGAGTTGCGCGGACTCGACGCGGCGCACGCGCTTGCGAGGAAGCAAATGGAAAGCGCGCCGAACCTCGCGGGCATGACGCGTCTGCTCGAAGCGCAGGAAGCGACCGCCGAGGAGCCGCGCCGCGGCGAGCTCGAACTCATGCGCACGCTCGTCAAACAGCGCACGAAGAATCTGCCGCGCTATACATGTCAGACCTGCGGCTTCCGCGCGCGTCTATTCTATTGGCAATGCCCCGGCTGCAGCGGCTGGGAAACCTACGCGCCGCGCCGCGTGGAGCCGATCACCAGTTCCGCCTGAGGGCGGACGCGCTCGAGAGCGCGAGGCGTCGTCTCCGCCACCGGCATTTCAGGAATCAGTTAAAAGCGTATGAAAATCACCATCGTCGGCACGGGTTACGTCGGTCTGGTTACCGGCGCGTGTCTCGCCGAAATCGGCAATGACGTGTTTTGCGTGGATGTCGATCCGCGCAAGATCGATATTCTCAACAACGGCGGCGTGCCGATCCACGAGCCGGGCTTGCAGGAAATGCTCCGGCGCACGCGCGCGGCGGGTCGTATTCAGTTCTCCACCGACGTGCAGGCAAGCGTCGAGCATGGCGAGATCCAGTTCATCGCGGTCGGCACGCCGCCCGACGAGGATGGTTCCGCCGACTTGCAATACGTGCTCGCGGCGGCGCGCAATATCGGCCGCTATTCGAACGGCTTCAAGGTGATCGTCGATAAATCCACGGTGCCAGTCGGCACGGCGCTGCAGGTCAGCAACGTGGTCGAAACCGAACTAAAGGCGCGCGGACTGGAAGGTTCGGACGAACACGGCTTCTCGGTCGTGTCGAATCCGGAGTTCCTCAAGGAAGGCGCCGCCGTGGACGACTTCATGCGGCCGGATCGCATCGTGATCGGGATCGACGACGACGAGAACGGCAAGCTCGCGCGCGAGAAGATGAAGCGGCTCTACGCGCCGTTCAACCGAAATCACGAGCGCACGCTTTACATGGACGTGCATTCCGCCGAGTTCACCAAGTACGCGGCCAACGCCATGCTGGCCACGCGCATCTCTTTCATGAACGACCTGTCGAATCTCGCGGACATGGTCGGCGCGGATATCGAAGCGGTGCGACGCGGGATCGGTTCGGACCCGCGCATCGGCTATCACTTTTTGTATGCGGGCTGCGGCTACGGCGGCTCGTGTTTCCCGAAGGATGTGCAGGCGCTCGTTCAGACCGCGCGTGAAAACGGCCATCGGCTGCGCATTCTCGAAGCGGTCGAGGAAGTCAACGACGCGCAAAAGGAAGTGCTCGTCAACAAGATCGTCAGGCGCATGGGCGAGGATCTGCGCGGGCGCACGTTCGCCGTGTGGGGGCTCGCGTTCAAGCCCAATACCGACGACATGCGCGAGGCGTCGAGCCGGCGCATTGTCGAGGCGCTGCTCGCGCGCGGCGCGACCGTGCGCGCTTACGATCCCGTCGCATTGCAGGAAGCCGAACGCGTACTCGCGCTCGATCTGGCCGAGCGGCCCGACGACATCAAGCGTCTGCACTTCGTGCGCTCGCAGCAGGAAGCGCTGACGGATGCGGATGCGCTCGTCATCGTGACCGAATGGAAGGAGTTCAAGAGCCCGGACTTCGCGCATCTGAAGAGCGCGTTGAAAATGCCGGTGATCTTCGACGGCCGCAATCTGTATGAACCGGAAGCGATGTCCGAGATGGGCATCGATTACTACGCAATAGGACGTCCTCATGTCGCTCTCGACAGTAACGGCAAGCGCAGCTGATTCCGCCGACATTCCGGTGGTGCCGCGCGCGCGCATTTCTGCGGCGCGCGTGCTCGTAGTGGGCGACGTGATGCTCGACCGCTACTGGTTCGGCGACGTGAATCGCATCTCGCCGGAAGCGCCCGTGCCTGTCGTGCACGTGCAGCGCAAGGAAGACCGCTTGGGCGGCGCAGCCAACGTCGCGCGCAATGCGGCGGCGCTCGGCGCGCAGGCTGGCCTCTTGTGTGTGGTCGGGCATGACGAACCGGGCGAGCGCATCGTCGAATTGCTGGGCGAGAGCCGGGTCGCGGGCCATCTCGAACGCGATCCCGAACTGCTGACGACCATCAAGCTGCGCGTGCTGTCGCGGCAGCAGCAACTGCTGCGTGTCGATTTCGAAAACACGCCGAATCACGAAGTGCTGGCCGCGTGCCTCGCGCGCTTCGCGGAACTGCTGCCGCAGCACGACGTCATCCTCATGTCGGACTATGCGAAGGGCGGGCTCACGCACGTCACGCAGATGATCAGCGAAGCGCGGCAAGCAGGCAAGCCGGTGCTGGTCGACCCAAAAGGCGACGACTGGGACCGCTATCGCGGCGCGACACTCATCACGCCGAATCGCGCGGAGTTGCGCGAGGTGATCGGGCAGTGGAAGTCGGAAGAAGATTTGCACGAGCGCGTGAGCAAGCTGCGCGCGGAACTCGACCTGAGCGCGCTCTTGCTCACGCGTTCGGAAGAGGGCATGACACTCTTCACCGAGAACCAGGTGCTGCACACTTCGGCCGAAGCACGCGAAGTGTATGATGTCTCGGGCGCGGGCGACACCGTCATCGCGACCGTCGCGACCATGCTCGGCGCGGGTGTGCCGCTCGTCGATTCCGTGGCTTATGCGAACCGCGCGGCGGGTATCGTGGTTGGCAAGCTCGGCACCGCGACCGTCGATTACAACGAACTCTTCGCCTGACTCTTCGGGCAACTCGGGCAACGCCATCATGACCATCATCGTTACCGGAGCGGCTGGCTTCATCGGCAGCAATATCGTCAAGGCGCTCAACGAGCGCGGCGAGCATCGCGTGATCGCAGTGGACAACCTCACGCGTGCCGACAAGTTCAAGAATCTCGTCGATTGCGAGATAGACGATTACCTCGACAAGACCGAATTCGTCGAGCGCTTCAGGCGCGGCGACTTCGGTCAGGTGCGCGCGGTGTTCCATGAAGGCGCCTGTTCGGACACGATGGAAACCGACGGCCGCTACATGATGGAGAACAACTTCCGTTACAGCCGCGACGTGATGGATATCTGTCTCGCACAGGGCGCGCAGTTTCTCTACGCGTCCTCGGCTGCGACGTATGGCGGTTCGAGCCGCTTCGTCGAAGAGCGCGA
This sequence comes from Caballeronia sp. TF1N1, assembly GCF_022878925.1. Taxonomy (NCBI): domain Bacteria; kingdom Pseudomonadati; phylum Pseudomonadota; class Betaproteobacteria; order Burkholderiales; family Burkholderiaceae; genus Caballeronia; species Caballeronia sp. TF1N1. The sequence goes on along the minus strand of NZ_CP084626.1, from coordinate 2,135,731 downwards.
ATACGAAAAGCCGCTCAACGTCTACGGTTATTCGAAGCTGCTGTTCGACCAGATCGTGCGTCAGGTGTTGCCGAAGGCGGGCAGCCAGATCGTCGGCTTTCGCTACTTCAACGTCTACGGTCAGCGCGAAACGCATAAGGGGCGCATGGCGTCCGTGGCGTTCCACAATTTCAATCAGTTCCGCTCGGAAGGCAAGGTCAAGCTCTTCGGCGAATACAACGGTTATGCCGCAGGCGAGCAGACGCGCGATTTCGTCTCCGTCGAAGACGTGGTCAAGGTGAATCTGTACTTTCTCGATCATCCGGAGAAGTCGGGCATCTTCAATCTCGGCACGGGCCGCGCGCAGCCGTTCAACGACATCGCCTCGACGGTCGTCAACTCGTTGCGCGCACTGAATGGCGAGGCCGCGCTCTCGCTGGCGGAGCTCGTGCAGCGCGGCTTGATCGAATACGTGCCGTTCCCGGATGCGCTGCGCGGCAAGTATCAATGCTTCACGCAGGCGGACCAGTCGCATCTGCGCGCGGCCGGTTACGACGCGCCGTTTCTGACGGTGCAAGAGGGTGTCGATCGCTACGTGCGTTGGCTATTCGGCCAGCTATAAAGGCAATCGAAGTCTCTCTACACTGGGTCTCGCGGTCGGCACTGTTCGCCGGCCGGTTCTTCTGGAGACTCAGTCATGTTTAAGCAAGCATTCTCAACGATCGTCGCGCTCGCGCTCACCTTTTCCATCGGTTCCGCGCTCGCGGCGGTCGATGTCAACACCGCCAACGCCGACGCCCTGCGCGGCATCAAGGGCATCGGCCCGGCCAAGGCGAAAGCCATCCTCGATGAACGTCAGGCGCACGGCCCCTTCAAGGACGCGTCCGATCTCGGCTCGCGCGTGAAGGGCATGGGCGGCAAGACCGTATCGCGCCTGGAGGCCGAAGGACTGAGCATCGGCGCGGCACCGAAAGCGGCAGCGCCCAATTCCGTGAACGCGACGCCGGTCTCGGCATCGACGGCGGCGAAGCCCGTGGTCGTCAAGAAATAGCCGGCGGCTCTTTCCTCGCATCAAAAAAGCTCCTTCAGCCTCGGATGGTTTGGGCTCCCCGCGGTCTGTCTCGTCGCGGGGTTTTTGCATGAACGCCGATGCGCCCGGCATTCCATCCGTGCAAGAGGGGTGAAGAACATGGAAAGGACCGCTGGGCTACAATCGACGGATTCCCATACCAAATCCCCACGAAGATCGCACGCGGTGTGACCTTTTCGGCGGGATATGAATCCGGTCCGCTTATGGCTTACATGACTATCGAAGACACGATCGGCAACACGCCGCTCGTGCAACTCGTCCGCGTCGTGGACGATGAAATCCGCAGCCGCAACAACGTCGTTCTCGGCAAGCTGGAAGGCAATAACCCGGCGGGATCGGTGAAAGACCGTCCGGCACTGTCGATGATCAAGAAAGCTGAGGAACGCGGCCGCATCAAGCCGGGCGACACGCTGATCGAATCGACGAGCGGCAACACCGGTATCGCGCTTGCCATGGCTGCGGCAGTGCGCGGCTACAAGATGGTGCTGATCATGCCGGAGGACTTGTCCATCGAGCGCCGGCAGAGCATGGGCGCGTATGGCGCGCAGATCATCCTCACGCCGGTCACGGGCGGCATGGAATACGCACGCGATTTGGCCGACCAGATGCAGCGCGATGGCCGCGGCATCATCCTCGATCAATTCGCCAATCCGGACAATCCGCTCGCGCACTACGAAACCACCGGGCCGGAACTGTGGAAGCAGACGGAAGGACGCATTACGCACTTCGTCTCGTCGATGGGCACCACGGGCACGATCATGGGCGTGTCGCAGTTTCTAAAAGAGAAGAACGAGCAGATCGAGATCGTCGGTGCGCAGCCGGAGGAAGGCTCGCGCATTCCGGGCATTCGCAAATGGCCGGAAGCGTATCTGCCGAAAATTTTCGATCGTAGCCGCGTGGATCGCGTCGAGAACGTGAGTCAGGCAGCGTCGGAAGCGATGGCGCGCCGGCTGGCATCGGTCGAAGGCATCTTCGCGGGCATTTCGTCGGGCGGCGCGTGCGAAGTCGCGCTGCGCGTGGCGCGTCAGGTCGAGAACGCGACCATCGTGTTCGTGGTGTGCGATCGCGGCGACCGCTATTTGTCTACAGGCGTGTTTCCCGCGTGAGTCCTTCCGCGGCCGCAATGAAAAAACCCCGGCGCGCCGGGGTTTTTGCTTGGTGCCAAAGAAGCCCTTACTGCGCGCCTGTTGCCATGCGCGCCTTCACGGCCTCGCCAAGCTGATACACCGCGAGCGCATAAAAGAAGCTGCGGTTATAGCGCGTCAATGCATAGAAGTTCCTGAGCCCGAGCGTGTATTCGGTGGCGCGGCCCGGTGTGGGCAAATCGACGACCGTAAGCGGCGTGCCGGCTTCGGCATCGACATTAAGGCCCGGCTGGTCGATTATCATGCCCGCTTTCGTCAGTTGCGCGAGCGACCAGCGCGGCTCCGGCTGACCGTTCGCGGCCGCTTCCGCGATACCCTGACTGCCGACATCGCCCGCGATTTTCCACACCACCGGTCGCCCGGGTTCCCAACCGTTCTGCTTCAGATAATTCGCGACACTGCCGATGGCATCCGCCGGACTCGTGCGCAGATCGATACGGCTGTTGCCGTCGTAATCCACCGCGTATTGCACGATGCTGCTTGGCAGAAACTGCGGAATGCCGATCGCGCCCGTGTACGAGCCGAGCACGGTGGTCGGGTCGATTTGCGCGTCGCGCGTCCAGACCAGCAGGTCTTCGAGATTCTTGCGGAAGGTCGCCTGACGGTCCACGCGATTCGGCACATTGGGGTAGTCGAACGTGAGCGTGGTCAGCGCGTCGAGCGCGCGGAAGTTGCCCATGTATTTGCCGTAGATCGTCTCCACGCCGATGATCCCGACGATCACTTCCGGCGGCACTCCGAACTGCTCGGAGGCGCGCTGCAGCGTCGCCTGATTCGCGCGCCAGAATTTCACGCCTGCGTTGATGCGCACCGGCTCGATGAAGCGCGCCTGATACGCGCGCCAGTTCTTGGCGGACGGCGTGGGCGAAGGCAGCACTAGCTTGACTGCCGTCGCCGAATAACTGACGTGATTGAAGAGGTCGTGCAGCGCGGCGGAGTCGAAATCGTAGCGCGCGACCATGTCGTTGATGAACGCATCGACATTCGGGTTATTCGCGTAGCGCTGCGGAACGATCTCTTCCTCGAAATCCTGTCCTTGCGGCGTTGCGGTTTGCGGTTGCTGCGACTGCGCCCACGCGCTGTTGCCGCCAAACGTGGCGATCGCGCAAACGAACGAGGCGAGAAGGGCGCGCTTGAGCGAGACAGGAGAGACGAACGGGGCGAACTGAAAAGTCATAGTCTGCGTGGTTGTGCGATAAGGGGCGTAGCCGGATGTTCGAACGGTCAGACGCCTGCTGAACGGTGCAACGATCCGCAACGTTTCTCAACGGAACGCAGCGGCCGGCGACATGCCGTGCACGCATGCAAGGCTGCCTTCGGCTCGGGGCAGTATAACCGACGCATGGAGCCCGGACTGCCGTGGAGAGCGAGAAGGCGGCCGTTTCGAACGGTGTGGTAACTTAACGTCAAATGCGCGGTGCGGGATACGCGTATGACGAAAAAACACGAGACGAGAGCCGACCCCGACGGCACTGCGAGACATCATGGCCACCGGCTTTTACTCCCACCCCGACTGCCTCAAGCATGACAACGGCGAGTGGCATCCCGAATGCCCGGCGCGTTTGCAGGCGATTGAAGATCAACTGATCGCAAGCCGCATCGACATGCTCGTCGAGCGCGAGGAAGCACCGCTCGCCGGGGAAGCCGACCTAGCGCGCGTGCACACGCAGTCGCATATCGATTACATCAAGAGCCGCACACCCGAGCATGGCAGAAGCGAACTCGACCCGGATACGTCGATGTGTCCGCAGTCGTATCGCGCGGCCTTGCGTGCGGCGGGCGCGGCGATCGCGGCGACCGATGCCGTCATCGGAGGCCGATACGAAAACGCGTTTTGCAGCGTGCGTCCGCCGGGTCATCATGCCGAGCCCGCGCGCGCGATGGGCTTTTGTCTCTTCAATAACGTGGCCATTGCGGCGCGGCACGCGCTCGAAGTGCACGGTCTGCAGCGCGTCGCCGTGATCGATTTCGACGTGCATCACGGCAACGGCACCGAAGCTGCGTTCACGGGCGACTCGCGCGTCATGATGTGCAGCTTCTTCCAGCATCCGTTCTATCCGTTCACGGGCGCGGACAATCACGCGTCGAACATGGTCAACGTGCCGCTGCCCGCGCGCACCAAGGGCATGGCAGTACGCGAAGTGGTCGACCTGATGTGGCTGCCGCGCCTTGAGGAATTCAAGCCGCAGATGCTGTTCGTCTCGGCGGGCTTCGATGCCCACCGCGAAGACGATCTCGGCAACATGGGACTCGTCGAGGACGATTACGCGTGGATCACCGAAAAGATTCGCGCGGTGGCCGAGCGTCATGCACAAGGGCGCATCGTCAGTTGTCTCGAAGGCGGCTACAACCTCTCGGCGCTCGGGCGCAGCGTCGTCGCGCATCTGCGAGCGCTGGCCGAAATCTAGCCTGTCACGGATGCGTGCGCGCATAGTCGGCGCGCACGAGCGTCCAGTCGATGAGCGCGCGAATCACGCGATCGCGGTCCAGGTCGTTGAGCGTCTCGTGATAGCTGCCGTCGACCATTTCGAGCGTGCTGTCGGTCGAGCCCGCGTTGGCTTCGAATTCACGGCTGCCGGCCGGATCGCAGATGACATCCGCCGTGCCATGAAACACCAGAAGCGGCAACTTGATGAGATCGCGCTTTGCCGCGATGCGCTCCATCGCCGCGAGAATCTGCGCGCCCGTGCGAGCAGGAACCGGACCGTGATGCACGAGCGGATCGCGCCGGTTCGCCTCGACGACGCCGGGCGCGCGCGAGAGCAGCGCGGGATCGATCGAGAACGCGGGCCAGCGCGGCATCAGCGTGCCGACGATGCGGTTGAGCGTCGTCTTCCAACGCGGCGTGCCGCTGCCAATGCGCAATGCCGGGCTCGACAAAATCAATCCAGCCAACTTCTTCTCGCTCTCGCGTTCGGCGGCATGGAGCGCGGCAATCGCGCCGCCCATGCTGTGGCCCATCAGAAAGAGCGGCGTGTCGGCGGGCGGTGTCGTGGCGCAGGCTTCGAGAAGCACTTCGGCATCGAGCAGATAGTCGGTGAAGACGCGCACCCACGCACGCTCGCCCGACGACTTGCCGTGACCCCGCAGATCGATTGCGAACAGTTCGATGCCCGCCGCGTTGAGCGCTAGCGCCAGCGCGTCGTATCGGCCGGCGTGTTCGGCAAGGCCATGCACGAGCGCGATGCGCGCTGTCGGCTCCAGTGGGGGCTTCGGCTGCCAGCGGTGCAGGAAGAGTTCGACGCCCTGGCGTGTGGTGACGGTGCTGGTGGAGTAGACGTTGGTTGGCATGCGGTGAGCTTCGAAGTGATCGGCTGCGGCCAGGCATCAAGCAAATTCGATTCAGTAATTAAATCATCGAAATTCATTATTAAACAGAATGTTGATGCTCCGGTAAAATCCTGCGGCTGAACAGCAACGAAGTTAGAACGAGCGGCGGCTGGCTGCGCGGGCGCTACAGTGCCCGCGAAAGCCTCCCGCCGTTTGTATTTTCCGGACCACGCATGAATCACGTCCTGGTCGAATGATCGAAATCCGCAATCTCTCACAGCGTTTCGCGAGCCCACGAGGCTGGGTCGAAGCGCTACACAACGTCAATCTGACGATTCCCGCCGGCGAAGTGTTCGGCATCATCGGGCGCAGCGGCGCGGGTAAGAGCACGCTGGTGCGCACCATCAACCTGCTGACGCGACCGAGCGAAGGCAGCGTCGTGGTCGATGGCCGCGATCTCATGACGCTCGGCAAGCACGACTTGCGCGCCGCGCGCCGTGACATCGGCATGATCTTTCAGCATTTCAACCTGCTGTCGTCGCGCACGGTGTTCGACAACGTCGCGCTGCCGCTCGAACTCGCGGGCAACAAGCGCGCGGAGATCGAGGCCGTGGTGTTGCCGCTGCTCGAACTCGTCGGCCTCACCACGCAGAAGGACAAATATCCCGCGCAGATCAGCGGCGGGCAGAAGCAGCGCGTGGGCATCGCGCGCGCGCTCGCGAGCAAGCCGAAAGTGCTGCTTTCCGATGAAGCCACCTCCGCGCTCGATCCCGAAACCACGCGTTCCATTCTCGACCTGCTGCGCAAAATCAATCGCGAGCTCGGGCTCACGATCGTGCTCATCACGCATCAGATGGACGTCATCAAGCAAGTGTGCGATCGCGTCGCCGTGCTCGATGCCGGGCGCGTGGTCGAAGAGGGCAAGGTGGTCGATGTCTTCATGCAACCGCATCACGAAGTCACGCGCGCGCTGATCGGCGATGTCATCGCGCACGAGTTGCCGCCCGCGCTCAAGGTGCGCGTGGCCGAACGTCTCAAGACTGGCAGCGGCCATTTGCTGCGGCTCGCGTTCACGGGCTCGGGCGTCGATCAGCCCATTCTCTCCGAGACCATCCGCCGCTATGAGCTCGACTTCAATATCCTGCATGGCCAGATCGACGAGATTCAGGGCCAGGCGTTCGGCTCGCTCGCGGTGCTCGCGGGCGGTCAGCCGGTGAAGGTCGCCGAGGCGATTACTTATTTGCGCTCGCAAGGCGTCGTGGTGGAGGAGCTTTCCCATGTTGAGTGAAATGTTCGACATGTTCGTGCAGTCGTTCTGGGAGACGCTGATCATGGTCGGCATCTCCGGGCTGATCGGCGCGGCGCTTGGGCTTCCGCTCGGCGTGCTCCTGTATCTGACGGATCGCGACGGCGTGCTGCCCAATCTCGCCGTGAATCGAGTGCTCGGCGGCATCGTCAATGCCGTGCGCTCGACGCCGTTCATCATTCTGCTCGTCGCGGTCATTCCCTTTACGCGGCTCGTCGTGGGCTCGTCCATCGGTACGGCGGCGGCTGTCGTGCCGCTGACCATCGCGGCCGCGCCGTTCATCGCGCGGCTCGTCGAAACCGCGTTGCGCGAGGTGGATCGCGGGCTCATCGAAGCCGCTCAGGCCATGGGCGCGACCACGCGGCAGATCGTCTTCAAGGTGCTGCTGCCGGAATCGTTGCCGGGCGTGGTGGCGGGGCTGACCATCACGTTTGTTTCGCTTGTCGGTTATTCGGCGATGGCCGGTGCAATCGGCGGCGGCGGGCTGGGCGACCTCGGCATCCGCTACGGTTATCAGCGCTTCTTGCCCGAAGTGATGCTCACGGTGGTCATCATCCTCATCGTGTTCGTGCAGCTCGTGCAGTCGTTCGGCGACTGGCTCGTGCGCCGTCTCAGTCACAAGTGAAGTTCGCATCAACCTCATAACGAAAGGTCAGTTCATGCAACGTCGATTCATTCTGAAGTTCGCCGCCGCGTTGTCCGCGGTCATGCTGGTCAGCGGCGTCGCGCATGCCGAAGACGCGATCAAGGTCGGTGTGACGGGCGGGCCGCACGCGCAGATCATGGATGTCGTGAAGCAGGTCGCGGCGAAGAACGGCCTGAAGATCACGGTCATCGAGTTCTCGGACTATGTGCAGCCGAACGCCGCGTTGTCCGCGGGCGACCTCGACGCGAACAGCTATCAGCACTTGCCGTATCTCGATGCACAGGTGAAGGATCGCGGCTACAAGCTCATCAAGGTCGCCGACACGGTGACGTTCCCCATGGGCATCTACTCGAAGAAGATCAAGTCGCTTGGCGAGTTGCAGAACGGCGCGCGCGTTGCGGTTCCGAACGATCCTACCAACGGCGGCCGCGCATTGCTGCTGCTGCAAAAGCAAGGCTTGCTCAAGCTACGCGCCGATGCCGGATTGAAGGCGACGCCTATCGATATCATCGAAAATCCGAAGAAGCTGAAGATCGTCGAACTCGATGCCGCGCAGATTCCGCGCTCGCTCGCCGACGTGGACGCCGCCGCGATCAACACGAACTTCGCGATGGAAGCGGGTCTCAAGCCGAACGCGGATGCCATCGCGATCGAAGATCCGCATGGTCCGTACGCCAACATCATCGCCATTCGCGCGGTGGACAAGGACAAGCCTTGGGTCGCGAAGCTGGTGGCCGCGTATCACTCGCCGGAAGTGAAGCAGTTCATCGCCGGCAAATACTCGGGCGCGGTGATTGCCGCCTGGTAATCCAGCGAAAAGCGGACTGCGGGTTTTTTGGGATAGTTAATAGAACGGTCGTTCGATATTATTCGGCGTATGCCGATCGTGCGTCGCCTCGCCCACCCGTTTCGGCGGGGGAAGCGCACACGCAGCGCTCGTATAATGTGAGGCTGGGTTGACTCAATCGATCGCCGAATCCGCAAGGAATCGGAAGAACAAGCTTCCTCCGCCAGCGCGGAGAGACCCTTTTGGAGCGTGTGGATGAAAATTCTGGTGCCAGTCAAGCGCGTGGTCGACTACAACGTGAAGGTCCGGGTGAAGTCGGACAACACGGGTGTCGATATCGCCAACGTGAAGATGTCCATGAACCCGTTCGACGAGATCGCCGTGGAAGAGGCGGTGCGTTTGAAGGAAGCGGGCGTGGCAACCGAAGTGATCGCCGTGTCGTGCGGCGTCACGCAATGCCAGGAAACGCTGCGCACGGCGCTTGCAATCGGCGCGGATCGCGCCATTCTCGTCGAGTCCGCGGATGAGTTGCAGCCGCTTGCCGTCGCCAAACTGCTCAAGGCGTTGGTCGATCAAGAAAAGCCCGAACTCGTCATCCTCGGCAAACAAGCAATCGACGACGACTCGAATCAGACCGGCCAGATGCTCGCCGCGCTGGCAGGCTTGCCGCAAGCGACGTTTGCATCGAAGGTCGTCGTGGCTGACGGCAAAGCCACCGTGTCGCGCGAAGTCGACGGCGGCGCGGAAACGCTGTCGTTGAAGCTGCCCGCTGTCATCACCACCGACCTGCGCCTGAACGAGCCGCGTTATGTGACGCTGCCCAACATCATGAAGGCAAAGAAGAAGCCGCTGACGGTCGTGAAGCCGGCCGACCTCGGCGTGGATGTCGCGCCGCGACTGAAGACGCTGAAGGTCGTCGAGCCGCCTAAGCGTTCGGCGGGTGTGGTGGTGCCCGATGTCAAGACGCTGGTCGGGAAGTTGCAGAACGAAGCGAAGGTGATCTGATGACGATTCTGGTAATTGCGGAACACGACAACGCGTCCATCAAGGCCGCGACGTTGAACACGGTAGCGGCGGCGGCAAAAATCGGTGGCGATATCCATGTGCTGGTCGCGGGTGCGAACGCGCAGGGCGCGGCCGATGCGGCAGCCAAGATCGCAGGCGTATCTAAAGTGCTGCTTGCGGATGCGCCTCAACTCGCCGAAGGTCTGGCCGAGAACGTCGAGGGCACGGTGCTGAATATCGCAAAGGACTATTCGCACATCCTTGCGCCCGCGACCGCCTATGGCAGAACATCGCGCCGCGTATCGCGGCGCATCTGGACGTCGCACAGATCAGCGACATCACCGCCGTCGACAGCGCCGATACCTTCGAGCGTCCAATCTACGCGGGCAACGCTATCGCGACGGTGCAATCGAGCGATCCGATCAAGGTCATCACGGTGCGTGCAACGGGCTTCGATCCGGTGGCGGCGGAAGGCGGCAGTGCATCGATCGAGAAGATCGAAGCGGCAGCCGACGCTGGCATCTCGTCATTCGTCAGCCGCGAAGTCACGAAGCTGGATCGGCCGGAACTGACTTCGGCTTCGATCATCGTGTCGGGTGGACGTGGTCTCGGCAGCGGCGAGAACTACACGAAGGTGCTCGAACCGTTGGCCGACAAGCTTGGCGCGGCAATGGGCGCATCGCGCGCGGCGGTCGATGCCGGTTATGTGCCGAACGACTATCAAGTGGGTCAGACGGGCAAGATCGTCGCGCCGCAGTTGTACGTGGCCGTTGGTATTTCGGGCGCCATTCAGCATCTGGCCGGGATGAAGGACAGCAAGGTCATCGTCGCCATCAACAAAGATCCGGAAGCGCCTATTTTCAGCGTCGCGGATTACGGCGTCGTCGGCGACCTCTTTTCGCTCGTGCCGGAACTGGTGAAGGAAATCGGCTGAGCACGCGTCGCTCGCCGACTTAGAACCGAAAGGGCGCGACATTCGTTGCGCCCTTTTTGTATCGGATGAATGAGGAGACAAGAACGATGAGCTATCACGCCCCCGTCAAGGACATGCTGTTCGTCATCAAGGAACTGGCCGGTATCGACGGCATCGCCGCGTTGCCAGGTCACGAAGACGGCAGCTTCGATACCGCGCAAGCCGTCGTCGATGAAGCCGCGCGCTTTTGCGGCGAGGTCGTCGCGCCGCTCAACGTCGAAGGCGACCGCAATCCGAGCGCGTGGGCAAATGGCGAAGTCACGACCACGCCCGGTTTCAAGGAAGCGTTCTGTCAATTCGGCGAGGGCGGCTGGCAAGGCGTCGTGCATCCCGAGGAGTTCGGCGGACAGAACCTGCCGAAGCTCATCGCCACGCCGTGCATCGAGATGCTCAACTCCGCGAGCCTTTCGTTCGCGCTGTGTCCCTTGCTGACCGATGGCGCAATCGAAGCGCTGCTCACCGCAGGCAACGACGCACAAAAAGCCCGCTATCTGCCGAAGTTCATTTCCGGAGAATGGACCGGCACGATGAACCTCACCGAGCCGCAAGCCGGCTCCGATCTCGCGCTGGTACGCACGCGCGCCGAGCCGCAGGGCGACGGTTCCTTCAAGCTGTTCGGCACGAAGATTTTCATCACCTACGGCGAGCACGACATGGCGAAGAACATCGTCCATCTCGTATTGGCGCGCACGCCTGACGCGCCCGAAGGCGTGAAGGGCATCTCGCTATTCATCGTGCCGAAGTTCCTCGTCAACGAGGACGGCTCGACCGGCGCGCGCAACGACGTGCATTGCGTGTCGATCGAGCACAAGCTCGGCATCAAGGCGAGTCCCACGGCCGTGCTGCAATTCGGCGATCACGGCGGCGCGGTCGGGCATCTGATCGGCGAAGAGAATCGCGGGCTCGAATACATGTTCATCATGATGAACGCCGCGCGTTTTGCCGTTGGCATGCAGGGCATCGCGGTTGCGGAGCGGGCGTATCAGCAGGCGGTCGCGTATGCGAAGGACCGCGTGCAAAGCCGTCCGGTCGATGGCTCATCGAAAGAGCCAGTGACCATCATTCATCATCCCGACGTGCGCCGCATGCTCTTCACCATGCGCGCTTATACCGAAGGCGCCCGCGCGCTGGCGTATGTCGCCGCGTCGCACCGCGATCTCGCGCATGGTCATCCCGATGAAAAAACGCGCAAGAGCCATCAGTCGATCTACGAATATCTCGTGCCGATCATCAAGGGATTCAGCACGGAGATGTCGGTGGACGTGGCGAGCCTCGGCGTGCAGGTGCATGGCGGCATGGGATTCATCGAGGAAACGGGCGCCGCGCAGCATTATCGCGATGCACGCATTCTGCCGATTTACGAAGGCACGACGGCCATTCAGGCCAACGACCTGATCGGCCGCAAGACAGTGCGCGACGGCGGCGCGACGGCGCAGGCGTTGCTCGCGCAGATCGATCAGACCATCGCTGCTCTTGCGGATACGGAGGGCCAGGCGTTCATGTCGATGCATCGGCACTTGAGCGCGGGGAGCTTGTCGCTCGCGCGCTCGGTCGAGTTTATCGTCGCGAAGTTCAGGAGCGATCCGAACGCGGTGTTCGCGGGCAGCGTGCCGTATTTGCGGCTCGCGGGAATCGTGCTGTGCGGCTGGCAGATGGCGCGCGCGATGCTCACCGCGCAAAAAAAGCGCGGCGAGGACGAGCGCTTTTATTCGGCGAAAATCGCGACGGCTCAGTTTTACGCGGAACACATTCTGTCGCAGGCGCCGGGCATCGAGGCATCGATTGTCAGCGCGAATGGGAGCGAAGGCGTGCTCGCGTTGAGCGAGGATCAGTTTTGATGTGAGCGCCGAAGCTCATCGAACGCGAGCCGACGCCCGCGCATGAAAAAACCCCACGTCGTTCGCAACGTGGGGTTTTCTTCGTGCGTGATCGCCTTCTCAAGCATAAGCGGGACGCGTCTTCACACCGACTTCGCCCATATAACGATGCACCGACAAATCGTCGGCCCGAATCGCGGGTTGCTTGCCGGACATCAGGTCGGCGAGCAACTGGCCGGAGCCGCACGACATCGTCCAGCCGAGCGTGCCGTGTCCGGTATTCAGATACAGATTCGGCACCGGCGTGCGGCCAACGATCGGCGTGCCGTCCGGCGTCATCGGGCGCAGGCCAGTCCAGAACTTGGCGCTGGCCGTATCGCCACCGCCGGGGAACAGGTCGTTCACGCACATTTCCAGCGTCTCGCGGCGCGCCTGCTTCAACGACTTGTCGTAGCCGACGATCTCCGCCATGCCGCCCACGCGAATGCGGTCGTCGAAACGCGTGATCGCGATCTTGTACGTCTCGTCGAGCACGGTCGAAACAGGCGCGCGGGCCGCATCGACAATGGGCGCGGTGAGCGAATAACCCTTGAGCGGATAAACCGGAATCTTGACGAGATCGCCGAGCAACTTAGGCGAATATGAACCGAGCGCGACGACGTAGGAGTCACCTGTCACCAGTTCCTTGCCGCATTGCACGCCGGCAATCCGGCCCTGGCTCATGGCAAGTGCGTCGATTGGCGTGTTGTAGCGGAACTTGACGCCCAACGCTTCGGCCATGGCGGCGAGGCGCGTGGTGAACATCTGGCAATCGCCGGTTTCGTCGTTCGGCAGGCGCAAGCCGCCCGTCAGTTTGTGCGATACCGCTGCCAGCGCCGGTTCTGCCTTCGCGAGTTCGGCCAATGAGAGCAATTCGAACGGAACGTTCGCGTCTTTCAACACCGCGATGTCCTTCGCCGCGCCGTCCAGTTGCGCCTGCGTGCGGAAGAGTTGCAGCGTGCCGCCGGTGCGGCCTTCGTAGTGAATGTCTGTATCCGCGCGCAAGGCTTGCAGGCAATCGCGGCTGTATTCGGCGAGGCGCACCATGCGGCCCTTGTTGACCATGTAGCGATCTTGCGTGCAGTTACGCAGCATTTGCCACATCCATTGAAGCTGAGTCATCGTGCCATCGAGACGGATGGCAAGCGGCGCGTGCTTCTCGAACATCCATTTGACGGCCTTGAGCGGCACGCCCGGCGCGGCCCACGGCGACGCGTAGCCCGGCGAAATTTGCCCGGCGTTGGCGAAACTCGTTTCGAGCGCGGGGCCGGCTTCGCGGTCGATGACCGTGACTTCGTGACCCGCCCGCGCCAGATAGTAAGCACTGGTTACGCCGACGACGCCGCTTCCGAGAATAACGATACGCATGAGTTCTCCATCAGGATTCGATGAAACTGCCCGTTTGCGCGCAAGAAGTGGAACTGAGCCGCGGACGGAAGTTTGTGTAGTGTTATCGCCTATACTATTGATGTCGATATAGTTTTAGTTAATGTATTTGGCGGATTTTCAGGAAAAAACGCATGAGAACACAGCGAAATCCGGTGCGCGCGCTCGATAAGCTCGATCACAAGATCCTGAACATTCTTCAAGCGGATGGCCGCATCGCGATGAAGGACCTTGCGGAGCGCGTCGGGCTGTCCGTCACGCCTTGTATCGAAAGGGTGAAGCGCATGGAACGGGACGCCGTGATCACGGGCTATTACGCGCGTGTTAATCCGGCTCAACTCGGCGCGGCGCTGCTAGTGTTCGTCGAGATCACGCTGGATCACAAGAGCGGCAATATGTTCGAGCAGTTTCGCCGCGAGGTGCAGCGCATTCCGGAAGTGCTCGAATGCCACCTCGTTTCCGGCGATTTCGACTATCTGATCAAGGCGCGGATCGGCGAAATGGCCGACTACCGCAAGCTTCTTGGCGACATCCTTCTGCAACTGCCGGGCGCGGTGCAGTCGAAAAGTTATGTGGTAATGGAGGAAATCAAGGAAACGCTGATGATCCCGGTGGACGTGTGATTTTCTGCTTGCGATGACGTGTCGATACTGTATATTTGTACAGTACATTTTCTGCTGCGCTCATCGTAATGCCGACACCCGACCGTGAATTTCCTGTCGCGCCGCCCGCGCCGCTGAAAGGGCGCGGCGCGGTGACGAACATGCAGGGACGCTACGAGAAAGACGCGCGCGAACGCGTGGACGACGGCTGGCTACACGAAACGGACGGTGACGACGAGGGCGCGCCGCCGCTTCGCACACAGGTGTTCGAAGAACGCGCAAAGAGCATTCTGACGCACAACAATTCGCCCGACATACCGTTTAGCGTGTCGCTCAATCCGTATCGCGGGTGCGAACACGGCTGTATCTACTGCTTCGCGCGTCCGACGCATAGTTATCTTGGCCTGTCGCCGGGACTCGATTTCGAAAGCCGCATTTACGCCAAGGTCAACGCCGCCGAACTTCTCAGGCGCGAGATCGGAAAGCCGAAGTACGAGCCGGAATCCATTGCGCTCGGCGTGAATACGGACGCCTATCAGCCCGTCGAGCGCGATCTCAAGATCACGCGCAGCGTCATTCAGGTGCTGCACGATTGCGGTCATCCGTTCGCGGCGATCACGAAGTCGTCGCTGATCGAACGCGATATCGATTTGCTGGCGCCCATGGCGGAGCGCGGGCAGGTCATGGCGGCCATCACCGTGACTACGCTCGATGCAGACATCGCCCGCACGCTCGAACCGCGCGCGGCCACCCCCGCGCGGCGTCTGCGCACGATCCGCACGCTCGCCGAGGCGGGCATTCCGGTGGGCGTGAGTATCGCGCCGGTTATTCCGTTCGTCACGGAGCCGGATCTGGAGCGGGTGCTCGAAGCGTGTGCGGAAGCGGGCGCGAAGACCGCCAGCTACATCGTGTTGCGCCTGCCATGGGAAGTGGCGCCGCTTTTCAAGGATTGGCTCGCGGCGCATTTTCCCGATCGCGCCGACCGCGTGATGAGCCGCGTACGCGACATGCGCGGCGGCAAGGACTACGACGCGGACTTTGCCAAACGCATGAAGGGCGAAGGATTATGGGCGGACATGCTGAAGCAGCGCTTTCAACAAGCAACCAAGCGTCTGGGATTGAACGCCCGGCAGCGCGGCATTCTCGACATGTCGGACTTCAAGCCACCCGCGTTCGTCAAACCGGTGCCAGACAAAGGCCAGCTCGACTTGTTCTAACGCCTGCACTCGTCGTCTATCGCCTACTGCGACAGTGTCTTCGCAGCTTCCACCTGGCTTTCGAAATAAGTCTGGAACGTCAGCGCGAGGCCGGTCATCAGCAAGAACGCGCCGAACAGCAATGAAAAAATGACGATGAAGATGACCGTCCAGCCCGAATCGCTTTGCCGGTTGGTATGCGCGTTGAATTGCGCGTCCCACTTGGCGTCGGGTCGAAGACCATAGACGATCGCGGAAAGAAACGCCGCCAGCAGCGATACCGCGCCGGGAAACGCCAGCACCCAGCCCAGAATCGAAGTCCGCTCCGTCGCCGCGAGCAACAGATAACCCACCGCGCCCAACACGATGCCGACGATATGCGCCCAGCCCCATTTGTCGCGCATTCCATACAGATAGAAACGGTGCAGTCCAATACTGCCAAAGAAAAACGCGAGCGCCGCCGTGAGCGTCTTCGAGCGGAAATACGGGCAATTCTGGTTGCCGGCCGGTTTCGGGCCGGTCTCGGTAGCGACGGACGAAGAAGTCATCAGCGAAAGCGGTGGTATCGGTGGTGAAAATAGTGGCGCGCGCGCCGTCTTATCGCGGATTGCTCTGATTGCGCCAGGCGAGAATCCGACATCTTACGCTGCTCGCTTCGGCGGTCACACACTGGCACAATGCCGCACTGGCCGCTGCGGGGCTTTTGTCCTTGTGGCGCGCCGTTTTAAGCGTTCCAAACCCGAACTGCGCGCAATAATCACGTTAAGTGTTTGTTGGAGCGTCGGTTTCCGCTATAATCGCGTGTTCTGGTAGTTCCGAACCCCGGTTTTCAAGGATTTCAGCATGGTCATCATCCGCTTGGCTCGTGGCGGCTCGAAGAAGCGCCCGTTTTACAACATCGTCGCAACCGATTCGCGTAGCCGCCGTGACGGCCGCTTCATCGAGCGCGTTGGTTTCTACAACCCGGTCGCGACCAAGGGCGAATCGCTGCGAATCGCTCAAGATCGTCTGACCTACTGGCAAGGCGTTGGCGCGCAACTGTCGCCGACCGTCGAGCGTCTGGTCAAGCAAGCTCAGCAAGCTCAACCGGCTGCTTAAGTGCTGGTTAGTTTGTCGACTGAAGTTCAGTCGTTCAAGGTATTCCGCTTCAAGGTCTGCTGATGCCCGCGCGTGATTCCGAATCCGGCAACGTCGCTGGCAATGTCAGTCGGCCGAAGCCGAAGCAAGAAGAAAATGCCAGCACGTTTGGCGCGTTCGTCCGGAAACCCGGCGCGCGTCGCGTGACGGCGGACGCTTCGGGCGAAGGCAGGTCGCAGGAAGCATCGGCGGCGGTCGAGTCGGTAGATGGTCTTCCGGAAGACGCGGTGGAAATCGGTTTTATCGCCGATGCCTACGGTCTGAAGGGCTGGATCAAGATCGTTCCGCACGCCAACAGCAAGCTGGGCGGCGACGCGCTGCTTGGCGCGAAGAACTGGTGGCTCGTCAAAGGCCGCGAGTTCAAGTCCGCGCGTTGTGTTCAGTCTAAAGTGCACGCGGATACCATCGTCGCGCGCCTGTCAGGCTGTGACGATCGCGACGCCGCATTGTTGCTGAAGGGTCACGCGGTCTACATCGCTCGCAGCGACTTCCCGAAGCTCGACGACGAAGACGAGTTCTACTGGGTCGATCTGATCGGCCTCGATGTCGAAAACGAAGCGGGCGTGGCGCTTGGCCGTGTCGCCGACATGATCGACAACGGCGCGCATTCCATTCTGCGGATCGAGTATCCGAGTAACGACAAGGATGGCAAGTCCGTCACCGAAGAGCGGCTCATTCCGTTCGTCGGTGTGTATGTGAAGACGGTAAATCGGGCGGCGAAACGCATCATCGTCGACTGGGACGCCGACTATTAACCCGGTGCTCGTCATCGGCAAGTTACGGAGAGAGCGATGCAGTTCGATGTCGTAACGCTCTTTCCCGAAATGTTCCGCGCGCTGACCGAGTGGGGCATTACCAGCCGGGCGGTGAAGCAGGAGCGGTTCGGTTTGCGTACGTGGAATCCGCGCGACTTCACCACGGACAATTACCGCACCGTCGACGATCGCCCGTACGGCGGCGGCCCCGGCATGGTCATGCTGGCACGTCCGCTAGAAGACGCGATCGCGGCAGCGAAAGCCGCGCAGCGCGAGCAAAGCATCGCGACGACGCGCGTCGTGATGATGTCGCCGCAAGGCGCCAAGCTCGATCACGAACGCGTGATGCGCATGGCCGCCGAGCCGGGCCTCGTGCTGTTGTGCGGTCGTTACGAAGCAATCGACCAGCGTCTGATCGATCGTGAAGTAGACGAAGAAATAAGCCTCGGCGACTTCGTGCTGTCAGGCGGCGAATTGCCCGCCATGGCGTTGATGGACGCCGTCGTGCGCCAGTTGCCCGGCGTGCTGAATGACGCGCAATCGGCGGTGCAGGACAGTTTCGTCGACGTACTTCTGGATTGTCCGCATTACACGCGTCCGGAAGAATACGAAGGCGCGCGCGTTCCCGATGTGCTGCTCGGCGGCCATCACAAGGAAATCGACGCCTGGCGCAGGCGCGAAGCATTACGCAACACATTCACGAAGCGGCCCGATCTGATTCACCGGGCGCGCAAAAGCAGGATGTTGAGCCGTGCCGACGAGGCATGGCTCGCAGATCTCGCGAAGACGGCGTCGAAGTCCGAATAGACTTCGAGCCAACGAGCGGGGTAAATGGGGGCGCTGAATTCAACCTCGGCGCCAGAAGTGAACCCATCCTCTACCGGGGCCTTATCAACGAAATCGCGCAAGCGAAATCTAGGCACACAACTCCGGCAAGATGGCACAAGGAGTCAGTAATGAATCTGATTGAGCAACTCGAGAACGAAGAGATCGCGCGCGTTTTGGGCGAAAAATCGATCCCCGACTTCGGTCCGGGCGACACGGTCATCGTCAACGTGAACGTCGTCGAAGGTACGCGCAAGCGCGTGCAGGCTTACGAAGGCGTCGTGATCGCCAAGCGTAATCGTGGCCTGAACTCGAACTTCATCGTCCGCAAGATTTCCTCGGGCGAAGGCGTTGAGCGTACGTTCCAGACCTACTCGCCGCTGCTGGCGAGCATCGTCGTGAAGCGTCGCGGCGACGTCCGTCGTGCGAAGCTGTACTACCTGCGCGAGCGCTCGGGCAAGTCGGCACGTATCAAGGAAAAGCTGTTCACGAAGGACCGTACCGCCGCAGCCGCTGCAGAGTAAAGACTCAGCGTCCAGGCGCCGTACTGAAAAAGCACCCTCGCGGGTGCTTTTTTCTTTGGTGTGTTCAAATTGAATCTTCGACATCCTGGCTTTCGACCCGTGTCCACCGGCAAGACTTCGACTCCCCGCATTCTCGAACCTGAACGAATGCCCGTCCTCTCGACGGGCGCCGCGCTTCCCGCCATACCACCCGCGCGCCTTACGCCCGAAGGACTGCGAGCGCGTTTCGCACAGACGCTCGAATGGACGCAGGAAGCGCCCGAACAGCGCATCAAGGCCATCGGCGGCGATCCGCGCGTGGCTTCTGTTCTCGTGCCGCTCGTCGTGCGTGAAGGCGGTCTGACCGTGCTCCTGACTCAGCGGGCCGACCATCTTTCCGACCACGCGGGACAAATCAGCTTTCCCGGCGGCCGTCAGGAACCCGAGGACGCCGATGCCGCCGCCACCGCGCTACGCGAAGCACGCGAGGAAGTCGGCCTGGGCGCGGAGCATTGCGAAGTGGTCGGCGCGCTGCCGGACTATCTGACAGGCACCGGATTTCGCGTGACGCCTGTCGTTGCATTGGTCTATCCGCCGTTCGCGCTCAAAGCCGATACGAGCGAAGTCGCCGATATCTTCGAAGTGCCGCTCGCGTTTCTGATGGACTCGGCAAACCACGAAGTGCGCGTTTTCCAATGGGAAGGTGGCGAGCGTCGTTTTTTTGCCATGCCTTACAAACCCGATGAAAAGACGGCTCCGTATTTCATCTGGGGTGCAACGGCTGGCATGTTGCGCAATTTCTACCGCTTCCTCGCCGCCTGACGCGTCAACGTGCGACGTTACGCGACCTTGCGATTGGTCAGCGCGTCTGAACGCATCGAACGCTGTGCTATCGTTACGCGAAACTCGAACTACTCCGACCGTTTCGGCGCACCGCATGACTTTTTTCTCTGTATTGCTGGCTCTTATCCTCGAGCAGGTGCGTGCGTTATCGCCGCACAATCCGATCTCGGCGTTGCTTCAGTATCATGCGGAAAGCACCGCCCATGGCTTCGACGCGGGCAAGGAAAAGCACGGCATCGTTGCGTGGCTGGTGGTGGTGTTGCCGTGGACGCTCGTGGTCGGGCTCATCTATTACGTGTTGTATCGGATCAACTTCGTTCTGGCGTTTTTCTGGAACGTGGTGATCGTGTACTTCACGCTCGGCTTTCGTCAGTTCAGCCACTATTTCACCGATATCCATCTCGCGCTCAATAACGACGACGTGCCGCGCGCCCGCGAGGTGCTCACGGAGTGGACCGGTCTCGATACCGTCGACATGCCGGTAAGCGAGATCGTGCGCCACACGCTCGTGCACGCGGTAATCGCGTCGCATCGGCATGTGTTCGGCGTGTTCTTCTGGTTTCTGATTCCCATCGGGCCGGCTGGCGCGGTGTTTTATCGGATCGCCGAGTATCTGGCGCGTGCGTGGACGGAGCCGAATCCCGAGCGGACCGCAGCGTTCTCATCGTTCGCGCAGCGTGCGTTTTTCGTGATCGACTGGATTCCTACGCGGCTCACCGCGCTCGGCTTCGCAATCGTCGGCAATTTCGAGGATGCGATCTACGCGTGGCGCAATCACGCGCGTCAGTGGCCGGACCCGAACGAAGGCGTGTTGCTCGCGGCCGGCAGCGGCGCGTTGGGCGCGCGTCTCGCAGGACCGCTCGCCGAACCGCTGAGCGTCGAGGCGCTCGCCGTGGGCGATGCAAGCCCGCTGCCCGTCGGCGACGACTGCACGCCACGCACGCTCCAATCGGCGGTTGGCTTGGTGTGGCGCGCGGTGATCTTGTGGATGTTGATCCTGCTCATGCTGACCATTGCCGTCTGGCTGGCATAGCAAGGCGTCAATCGTCCAGCGGATCGCGGTCCGTCTGGCACTGCCAGCACACGGTGAACTGCGCTTCGAGCCATTCGCCGCACTGACGGCATCGCCAGGGCCGGGCATTCGCTTCCGGTCCGCGCTTTGCACGCTCCAGAAGGCGAGTGGCCAGCGCTTCGTCGCGTTCATCGACGATCCAGATTTCCGGCGCACATTGATCCGCCGGAATGTCACCCAGCGCGCCATTCAAATACCGATTGTGTAGCTCGCAAGGCACGCCTGCGGTCGCGAGCACGTTCATCCAGTGTTGCGCCGTGATGAGGTTCGGTGCGCGCGTGAGCCGTTTCATCGAACGATCTGGCTTGCTTCGTGGACGAGCTGCGCATAAAGCGCATGCCGCGCCGGCCGAATTTTGCCGGCTTCGACCGCTTCGAGTACAGCGCAGCCCGGCTCCTGCAGATGATGGCAGTTGTAGAAGCGGCAATGCCCTAGATACGGCCGGAAGTCAGCGAAGGCGCGTTCCAGTTGACCTTCGGACAAGTGATGCAGGCCGAACTCCTGAAAGCCAGGTGAATCGATGAGCGAGCCGCCGCCTGGCAATTCGTAGAGACGCGTGAAGGTGGTGGTATGCCGGCCGCTGTTGAGCGCCGACGAAATCTCGCGCGTGGCGGCGTCGGCGTCGGGGATGAGCAGATTCACGAGCGTCGATTTGCCCATGCCCGACTGGCCGAGCAAGATCGTCGAGCGATCTTTCAGGCGCTCATCCAGTTGCGGATGCACTTCGCCGGGTGCCATCTTCGCGGACAGTTCGATCACCGTGTAGCCCAGCGCGCGATAGGGCGCAAGTCGCTCGCGCGCCAGGGGCAACGCGCTTTCCACGTCGATCTTGTTGAGCACGATGAGCGCTTCGAGCCCGTGCGCCTCGGCGGCGATCAGCGCGCGCCCGAGCAGGTCTTCGCTGAAATGCGGCTCGGTGGCGAGCACGATCAGCAGTTGATCGAGGTTCGCCGCGAAGAGCTTCGACTTGAACTGATCGGACCGGTAAAGCAGGTTGCGCCGCTCGCCAATTTCGACGATCACGCCCTGATCCGCCGAAGACTGCTCGTAGATCACGCGATCGCCGACGGCGACTTCGCTCTTTTTGCCGCGCGGGAAGCATTGCAGCTTCGCGCCGCCGTCGTGCGGCGCGACGAGATAGTGCCGGCCATGCGCGGCGATCACGGTGCCTTCCAGTCGGGCCTCCGCGGAAGCCGCGCCGCCCTGACGCGCGCCGCGGCCCGATGACACGCCACGCGCCGTCATGCGGTGTGTTGCATCAAGCGGTCGATGCGCTGCGAAGCGGGCGGATGCGAGTAATAAAACGCGGTGTAGAGCGGATCGGGCGTGAGCGTGGACGCGTTGTCTTCGTACAGTTTGACGAGCGCGTTGACGAGATCCTTCGGATCGGTCTGGCTGGCCGCGAAGGCATCGGCTTCGAATTCGTGTTTGCGCGAGCTCAGGCTGCCGAGCGGCGTGATGAAGAACATGAACACCGGCAGCACGAGCATGAACAGGACGAGCGCAAGTCCGTTGTTGCCGCCGACGAGCGACGGATGCACGCCGAGGCCTTCGTAGAACCACACGGTCTGCACGAGCCAGCCGAGGAGCGCGAGCATGGCGAGGCTGATGGCGAACATCACGACCAACAGCTTGAGCACGTGACGGCGCTTGAAGTGGCCGAGTTCGTGCGCGAGCACGGCTTCGATCTCGCTGCCGGAAAGGCGCGCAAGCAGGGTATCGAAGAAGACGATGCGCTTCGCCGCGCCGAAGCCCGTGAAATACGCGTTGCCGTGCGCGGAACGGCGGCTGCCGTCCATGACGAACAAGCCCTTTGCCGCAAAGCCGGTGCGCGACATCAGATTCTCAATACGAGCCCGCAGCGCCTCATCCTTGAGCGGCTCGAACTTGTTGAAAAGCGGCGCGATGAAAGTGGGATAGATGATCATCGCGAGCAACTGGAACGCAACCCAGACGATCCACGTGTAGAGCCACCAGTAGCTGCCGGCGCGATCCATCATCCAGAGCACGAGCAGCAGAAGCGGCGCACCGATGATCGCGCCCAGCACCGTGCCCTTCACGAGATCGAGAAAAAACAGTTTCTTCGACATACGATTGAAGCCGAACTTTTCCTCGATCACGAAATGGCGGATATAGTCGAACGGCAGGTCGATGAGACTCGTAATTGCGATGACCGCCGCGACCAGCGCGATCTGTCCGAGATAGCCGCGCCCGAGCGACTCCGTAATGGCGATATCGAGTGCCTGCAAGCCACCGAGCAAGGTCAGCGCGACCAGCACGATGGCGCTGGTGACGACTTCGATCATCGTGAGGCGCGTGCGCTCGACGGTGTAGTCCGCCGCGCGCTGGTGCGCCGTCAACGGGATCGTGCCGGTGAACTGCGGCGGCACGCCGTTGCGATGCGCCGCGACGTAGCGAATCTGGCGCGAGGCCAGCCAGAGCTTCGTTGAAACCATCGCAACGAGGGCGACGACGAAGATCGTCGAAAAAGCGAGTGTGAGGTTGGCCATGCAGGGCTTCCGATTGAACTATGCGAGAATTATAGGTTCTAGGCCGTGCTCGCGTTGCCACAACGCGTGGTTGCCGAAAAGCCCGCGCGGCAACTGGGCTTCATGCGCCTCAAGACACTAACATCAGCGTTACTCGAACCTCTTCCAGGTACTTTCCATGACCGATTCTCTCGACCAACCCGAACCCGTCCTCGCGCGCAGCGACATGAATCTCGTGTGGCTCGACATGGAGATGACCGGGCTCGATCCCGACAATGATCGCATCATCGAGATCGCGGTGGTCGTGACGAATTCGACGCTCGACAAGCTGGTGGAGGGGCCGGTGTTTGCGATCCATCAGTCGGAAGAAGCACTTGGCCGCATGGACGAGTGGAATCGCAATACGCATGGCCGCTCGGGGCTGACGGAACGCGTGAAGGCATCGACGGTGGATGAAGCGGAAGCCACCCGTCAGACTCGTGAATTCCTCGGTCAGTACGTGCCGCCCGGCAAGTCGCCGATGTGCGGCAATTCCATTTGCCAGGACCGCCGCTTCATGGCGCGCTGGATGCCGGAACTGGAGACGTTCTTTCACTATCGCAATCTGGACGTGAGCACGCTCAAGGAACTGTGCCGCCGCTGGCAGCCAGCCATCTACAAGGGCTTTCAGAAGCGCGCGATGCACACGGCGCTCGCCGATATCCACGAGTCCATCGACGAACTCAAGTACTACCGCGAGCACTTCCTGATTCCCGCGGCGTCGGCATCGTCGGCTCAGGCTTGAGGTTTGGAAGCGCCTGACTTTCGAATGGCGCTTTTGGGCCGGAACGCGGCAACCGCTTCCGGCTTCGTTTCGATGTAAGGCCCGCCGATCAGATCGATGCAATACGGCACTGCCGCGAAGATGCCCGGCACGCGCGTCTTGCCGTCGGCGTCCTTCAGGCCTTCGAGCGTTTCCCTGATCGACTTCGGCTGTCCCGGCAAATTGATGATGAGCGCGGCGTGATCCTCCGTCTCACGAATCACGGCAACCTGACGTGAGAGAATGGCGGTCGGCACGAAGTTCAGGCTAATTTGGCGCATCTGTTCGCCAAAGCCTGGCATCGGCTTGGTGGCGACGGCGAGCGTCGCTTCCGGCGTCACGTCGCGGCGCGAGGGACCGGTGCCGCCCGTGGTCAGCACGAGATCGCAACCGTGTGTGTCGACCAGTTCGATGAGCGTGGCCGAGATGGTGGCGGCATCGTCGTGAATCAGCCGCGTTTGCGCGCGCCAGGGTGAGCTCAGCGCTTCTCCGAGCCATGCTTCGAGCGACGGCACGCCTTTGTCCTCGTACACGCCTTGCGAGGCGCGATCGCTGATCGAAACCAGTCCGACGAGCAACTCGTCCGGATGATTACGCTTCGTCGTCGTCACGGTTTTCCTCGTCGCTGTCGCTCTCGTCTTCCTGTTTCACGCCCGCTGCGTTCTTGATCCACTGGAACAATTCGCGGTAATAGCGCGGCGGCTTTTGCAGCTCGCGCTCCTTGCGCGTATTGCGGATCAGCGTGCGGCCTTCCTGCGCGTCCACGCCCGGATGCTCGCGGATGAAATCGGTCAGCGCGGCGTCGCTTGCGAGCAGCTTGTCGCGCGAGCGTTCGATCCAATGCAGGCGCGCGGTCTCCGCCTTGTTCACGCCGCGATGCGTGTCGAGCGCGGTGCGCAGCGCGGCGACTTCGTCTTCGAGCAGCGTGCGCATGACGCGCCCGACGTATTGCACCTGACGGCGCTTGCCTTCGTGATCGGTGATACGACGCGCTTCGCGCACGGCGTCGTTCAGCTTCTCAGGCATGGGCATGCGCTTGAGCGCGTCTTTCGGCAGCGCGATCAGCGCCTCGCCCAGTTCCTGCAGCGCGTGCATGTCGCGCTTGAGCTGGGATTTGCTCGGGCGATCGTAGCCGTTTTCGTCGACTTCCGGCTCGGCTTCGATCGGTTGAATGCGGGTTTTACGGTTCATGGCGATATTGTAGCTTGCGCGTCGCGGCGCTCGGCTCGCGCACGCGAAGCGCGATGCATCGTGCATGCGGTGCGGGTGCGCGGTCCTTGCTATGATCGCAGCATGCGTCGATCGAATCGACCCCGCCGTCTGCTTCATCGAAAGGCCGGACGAAAGCGGGAATCCTCTTGCAACGACACGCGCGGGCGCGCGGCGCCCCCGACCTCCTAAGGCACACACAAAATGGCAGCAGACATGGACGTCAAGCAACGCTTTTTCCCGCATACGCAAGACGAACTCAAGGAGATTGCCTCCGACATCCTGCGTCACGCGAAGGAACTCGGCGCGACCGATGCCGCCACCGAAATCTCCGAAGGCGATGGCCTTTCGGTAAGCGTGCGGCGCGGCGAAGTGGAGACCATCGAGCACAACCGGGACAAGATGGTGGGCGTGACCGTCTTCATCGGCAAGAAGCGCGGCAATGCGAGCACCGCGGACTTCACGCGCGAAGCACTGCGCGATACCGTTGCGGCCGCCTACAACATCGCGCGCTTCACGGCTGAAGACAGCGCCGCCGGGCTTGCGGAAGAAGACTTGCTGGAAAAGTCGCCTCAGGACCTCGATCTTTATCATCCGTGGGTCATCGACGCCGAAGAGGCCGCCGAGCTCGCACGCCGCGCCGAAGCCGCCGCGTTCGCGGTGGATAAGCGCGTGACCAATTCCGAGGGCGCGAGCGTATCGGCGCAGCATTCGCAGTTCGTGCTCGCGACCTCGCGCGGCTTCCTCGCGGGCTATCCGTACTCGCGGCATTACATCGCGTGCGCGCCCATTGCCGCGAGCGGACGCGACATGCAGCGCGACGACTGGTACACGTCGCGCCGCAATGCCACCGAACTCGCCGCGCCGGAAGCCGTCGGACGCTACGCCGCCGAACGCGCGCTCGCGCGTCTGAACGCGAAGAGCCTCGACACGCGCAAGTGCCGCGTGTTGTTCGAAGCGCCGCTGGCTGCGGGCATCCTCGGCTCGTTCGTGCAAGCGGTGAGCGGTGGGGCGTTGTATCGCAAGACGACGTTTCTCGTCGACAGCCTCGGCAAGCCGGTGTTCGCGCCGCACGTTCAGATCGTCGAAGATCCGCACGTGAAGGGCGGCATGGGCAGCGCGCCGTTCGACGAGGAAGGCGTGCGCACCGAGCGTCGCAATGTGGTGGATGACGGCGTTGTGCAGGGCTATTTCCTGTCCACGTATTCGGCGCGCAAGCTCGGCATGAAGACCACCGGCAACGCGGGCGGCTCGCATAATTTGACGATGACAAGCTCGAATACGAAGGCGGAAGACGACTTCGAGGCCATGCTGAAGAAGCTCGACACCGGCCTTTTGCTTACCGAACTGATGGGGCAGGGCGTGAACTACGTGACGGGCGACTATTCGCGCGGTGCGTCGGGCTTTTGGGTGGAGAACGGCAAGATTCAGCACGCGGTCGAGGAAATCACGGTCGCGAGCACGCTTCAGGAAATGTTCCGCCACATCGAGGCGATCGGCGCGGATACGGTCGTGCGCGGCACGAAGGAAATCGGCTCGGTGCTGATCGAGCGGATGACCATCGCGGGGCAGTAAAACTCAGAGGTGGTTCAAGAAGAAGGCCCCGGATGGCGCGAGCTATCCGGGGCCTTCGTTCATGCGTCCGCCCGGCGTCGATACGTGACGAACGCGAAGTCGAACGCGTTCGGTGGCGCGGCGCGCCGCGGATCGCGAGCGACTTCCTGCCAATGCGCGGCGTCCGGCGCCGGAAAATGGGTGTTGCCTTCGAAATCGGCATCGATCTCGGTGACGATCAGCTTGTCCGCCTGCGCGATGGCGTCGCCGTACAACTGCGCGCCGCCGATCACGAAGGCCTCGCTTGCGTGGTCGGCGATGGCGAGCGAGAGGGCATCGGCCAAGCTCGTGACGGTATCGCAGCCGGTATAGCGACGCGTGGCGTCGCGCGACACGACGATATTCCGCCGCCCGGGCAGCGGCCGGCCAATCGATTCATGCGTCTTGCGTCCCATGATGATCGGCGCGCCCATCGTCGTGCGCTTGAAGAAAGCGAGATCCTCGGGGAGGCGCCAGGGCAGGTCGTTGTCGCGTCCGATCACGCCATTGCGCGCGCGGGCGACGATCAGGGTCAGCGTCGTCATGTAGTCGGAAAGTCGTGCAGGAGTGAGGCGCGCAGGAGGCGCGACCGTGCCGCGATTTTAACCGACGCCCGCCGCTGTCTTGCCTCGACTCAGCCTTTGGTCCGATCGAATCCCGGCCGCTCGGGCGTGAACTCGTCCCATAGCGTGACGCTCACGCCGTAGTTCGAAGACTGCCTTTGGTGCGATTCGGGGTCGCTCGTGTTCGCTGCATCCCGCGCATTTGTCCACGACAAGGCGCGTCGCTCGTCTTCGTCCGACGAACGGGAAGTCGGCGCGCAATCCGGTAAAGAATGATCGAAAGCCATCGTGGCGACATATCCGAGTAAGTATTCCCGGAAGTGTTTCGGGAATAAAACAGTCAGGCGGCTGGTATATCGAGTTGAGATGCGACCAGGCTGAAAATCTGCTGACGAAACGAAATGCGGCTTGCATTTCTTACCTGTCCGCATGCGTCGAATATAGCCAGATACATGCCAACAGTCGCAATCCGTTACCGTGCAAAGATCATGATGAAAACGGCAGAAAATCATCGCGGCCGAATGGACGAAAACGTTTCACACGTGAAACGCGAAGGGAGAAAAACATGAATTTCCTGTGAATCAGGTATAAGATTTTGTCTTATTAAAACGTCTCATTTGCTTTTAATAATTCATTGAGAAATTCTTGCCAGCCCCGTCCTGTCAGGGTTTTGTGACCAGTCCAATGGGCCTTGACGATATTTGTTTGCGGGGTTTATGGGTTATAGTAGTCTCTCGAAAATGGCGCAGAACCGGTCAATAGGGATTCGTGGAAGGGTTCACGGCGCCAGATGCGTCGTTCCCGGAGGCAACGAATCGAAACGCGAGTCCGCTCGCCACACAGCGCGAGGACATTGATTTCTGCATGCAGCGAGAGCCTGAACTACGCGACCTTTTCAACGAATGTTGAAGAAAGGATCTGAATAATGGACGTCGCTCGGCGGCAACTTATCTATGTGACTCGCGATCCCAGCGAGATGCTATGCGCGCGCTTCGAAGAACGCGGCTGGCAAATCGAAATCGTGGCGAGCGCGCGCGACACGAAGAAAGCCCTGCGTAGCGATATGGCAATCGGTGGTCTGCTGGACTTGTCGAGTCACTTCGAGTCTCACGAATTGGCGGCGTTCGAGTCGTCGTTGACCATGACGAACGTCGGCTGGGTCGCCGCCACCGTTTCCGGACAACTGGAAGACGCCGCCGTGCGCCGGCTGATTCGCGACTATTGTTTCGACTACGTCACGATGCCGACTTCGAACGATCGCATCGTCGATTCCGTGGGACACGCCTACGGCATGGTCGCGCTGCATGACGCGGCATCGAACGATTCGCGCAGCGAAGGCCGCGCCGAAGGCGAAATGGTCGGATCGTGCGACGCCATGCTGGCGCTGTTTCGCTCCATCCGCAAAGTCGCCATGACGGACGCGCCCGTGTTCATTTCGGGCGAATCGGGCACGGGCAAGGAACTGACGGCGGTTGCCATTCACGAGCGCTCCGCGCGTCGCGATCAACCGTTTGTGGCCATCAACTGCGGCGCGATTCCGGCGCATCTCCTGCAATCGGAGCTGTTCGGCTACGAGCGCGGCGCATTCACGGGCGCAAATCAGCGCAAGATCGGGCGCGTTGAAGCGGCCAACGGCGGCACGCTGTTCCTCGATGAAATCGGCGATCTGCCGCTCGAAAGCCAGGCCAGCCTGTTGCGCTTCCTGCAGGAGCGCAAGGTAGAGCGTCTGGGCGGTCACGGTTCGACGCCCGTCGATGTCCGCATCATCTCGGCGACTCACGTCGATATGCAAACCGCGATGATCGAAGGGCGTTTTCGCGCCGACTTGTATCACCGCCTGTGCGTGTTGCAGATCGACGAGCCGCCGCTGCGTGCGCGCGGTAAAGATATCGAATTGCTCGCGAAGCATATGCTCGATCGCTTCAAGAAGGACGCAAGCCGGCGTCTGCGCGGCTTTTCGCCGTGCGCCATCGCCGCGATCCACAACTACGGCTGGCCGGGCAACGTGCGCGAACTCATCAACCGCGTGCGGCGTGCCATCGTCATGTCGGAAGGGCGGCAGATCACCGCGCGCGATCTCGAATTGGGCGAATACGTCGAAGTGGCGCCGGTGTCGCTTGCGCAAGCGCGCGAGGCGGCGGAGCGTCAGGCCATCGAACTCGCATTGCTGCGTCATCGCGGGCGTCTTGGCGATGCCGCGCACGAACTCGGCATCTCGCGCGTCACGCTGTATCGGTTGCTGAGTGCGCATGGCATGCGCCATATCGAGGTGGATGCGCCGCCGGAGCACGCCACGCGCGGCTAAGACTCAGGCTTGGCAGGACATTCGAACGGGCGCTTCAAGCGCCCGTTTCTTTTGTGTCACGAAGAGCGTCCGCGCGCTGCGCTTGGTAAAATTGCTTCTTTGCGCCGGCATTCGCTTAGGCGCGTCGCGCCTCCAAGGATCATCGAATGAAACAGTATCTCGAGCTCGTCCAGACGATTCTCGATACCGGCACGTGGCAGGAAAACCGCACGGGCATCCGCACTATCGGCATTCCGGGCGCGATGTTGCGCTTCGACTTGCAACAAGGCTTTCCTGCCGTTACGACGAAGAAGCTCGCGTTCAAGTCGGCGATCGGCGAAATGGTCGGCTTTCTGCGCGCCTCGAAGAGCGCCGCTGATTTCCGCGCGCTCGGTTGCAAGGTCTGGGACGCGAACGCCAATGAAAATCCGCAGTGGCTCGAGAATCCGTATCGCCAGGGCGAGGACGATCTCGGCGACGTGTATGGCGTGCAATGGCGCAAATGGCCGGCCTACAAGCTCGTGGATGCCTGCGCGGGCGACCAGATCGCCGATGCCACCAATCGCGGTTATCAACTGGTGACGAGCTTCGTCGAAAACGGCCGCGAGCAGGTGCTGCTGTATAAGGCGATCGACCAGTTGAGGCAATGTCTCGATACGATCATCGAGCGTCCCACCGACCGGCGCATTCTTTTTCATGCGTGGAATCCGGCCAAGCTCGACGAGATTGCTTTGCCCGCGTGTCATTTGCTGTATCAATTCATCCCGAACGTAACGACGCGCGAGATTTCGCTGTGTCTTTATATCCGCAGTAACGATGTCGGGCTCGGCACGCCGTTCAATCTGACCGAAGGCGCGGCGCTGCTGCATCTCGTCGGACGGCTGACCGGTTTCAAGCCGCGCTGGTTCACGTATTTCATCGGTGACGCGCATATTTACGAGAATCAACTCGATATGCTGAACGAGCAATTGAAGCGCGAGCCTTTTCCGAGTCCCCAGCTCATCATTTCGGATCGCGTGCCGGATTACGCTGTCACGAAACGCTATGAACCGGAATGGCTGGAACAAATCGAGCCGAAAGACTTTGCGCTCGAAGGTTATAAACACCATGAAGCTTTGAAGGCGCCGATGGCGGTTTGATTATCGTTTTCTCACGCAGGACGCAAAAACGCACGGCTCAAAACCGTGCGTTTTTGTTTGGCTCAGCGCATCGACAGAAATTGTTGGAAGTGTTGCTGTCCTGAGGGCGTTACGCGCAGCACACGGCGCTTCGACGTCGGTTCGATCCAGCCATGCGCTTCGCAAGCGTCGAGAAACGCCGCACCAAGCGCGCCGCCTAAGTGCGGCCGCCGCTCGCTCCAGTCAATGCACGTACACGCAAAACGTCTGCGGCGCGCCCGCTGTGCCGTCAGGTCGATACCCAGTTGCGCGAAGGCCTGCGCGCCGTCTTTCGTGGCTTCGAGTTCGGTGGCGCCGTCTGCGGCGAGCCAGTCGCGAGCGATCATCGTATCGAAGACACGCACCGCCAGTTCGCCCGCCAGATGGTCGTAGCACGTGCGCGCGTAGCGCATGTCGAGTGGCACCGCGCTCGGCGGCCGCTGCGGCTCGCGCTCCGGCGCGCTCGCGCGCGCGAGATTGGCGAGCGCTTCGATCGCGGCGGCGATATCGGCGGTTGCGATCCGGTAATAGCGATGCCGCCCGCTCACTTCCAGCGCCAGCAACCCGCCTTCGGTCAGACGCGCGAGATGTCCGCTCGCCGCCGAAGGCGAGAGTCCCGCGATCATCGTGAGTTCGCCGGCGGGGCGCGCGGTGCCGTCCATCAGCGACCAGAGCATGGCCGCGCGGCCCGGATCGGCGAGCAACGCCCCAATGCGCGAAAGGCCGGGAAAGTGGCGGGAACGAGAGTCTTCGGGGCTTGAGTTCATGGCGCTTCTCCGGAACCGTTTCAGATACTCTAGCGCGCGATCGCACGCGATGTTTCACTGCCCGGTGAAACGTCGATGCATCCGCAGCCGGCGCTAGAATGGCCCTTCGTATCGGTATTCGCGGCAGCAAGGAGTTCGCATGATCAGATTCATCACAGTCACCGTCGTCGCCGGGTTGATCGCGCTTGTCGCCGGATGCGCGGGCGGGCCGTCTTCGGCGGGCGCGGGCGGCGGCAGCATCACGATGTACGGCACCATCGACGAAGGCGTGACCGTGCACAATTAGCCGAGCTTTTTGCCGACCCTATAATCGGGCGTATGCGCCTTGAAGAGCGCGTGCAACTTCGATAAAACGGAACGCCCATGAATACGCCCAATTCCACTTTCGCTCCCGCCGAACCCGGCGCCCTTCGCGCGGGCCGCGCCGAAACCACGTTTCGTTTTCTCGCCGAACCGACTTCGGTGAACTTCGGCGGCAAGGTGCACGGCGGCGCGTTGATGAAGTGGATCGACGAAACCGCGTACGCATGCGCGGCGATGTGGTCCGGGAGGTATGCCGTGACGGTGAGCGTCGGCAATATCCGCTTTCGCAGGCCGATTCTCGTCGGCAATCTCGTGGAGCTACGCGCGCGCGTGGTGGCAACCGGGCGCACCAGCATGCATATCCATATCTCCGTGCACGCGGGCGATCCGAAAGTCGGCGAGCTCGAACAGACTACCGATTGCCTGATGGTCTTCGTCGCCGTCGATGAAAAAGGTCAACCGACGCCCGTGCCCGCGTTCGTGCCGGAATCGGACGAAGAGAAGCGTCTCGCGCGCTACGCGATGGACGTGAAAGATGCGCTCGACGCTATCGTCGAACTGAAGCCGGAAGAGGTCGCGGCGGGGAAGGTTTGAAGCGCATTGACCGGTGAAGCCCGCGCATGCGCACGCGGGCTTCGTGATCGATCGACAAGCTACTTGTTGCCGACCATATCCTGCGGCTTGACCCATTCATCGAACTGCTGCTCGGTCACGTGTCCGAGCGCCAGCGCCGATTCCTTCAGCGTCGTGCCTTCCTTGTGCGCCTTCTTTGCGATCTGCGCGGCTTTGTCGTAGCCGATATGCGGATTGAGCGCCGTCACGAGCATCAGCGATTCGTTCAGGAGACTCTCGATACGCTTCTCGTTCGGCTCGATACCGACCGCGCAGTTGTCGTTGAAGCTGAGCGCGCCATCCGCGAGCAGACGCACGGACTGCAGCACGTTATGCGCGATCATCGGCCGGAACACGTTCAGTTCGAAGTTGCCGCTCGCGCCGCCGAAGTTCACCGCCACGTCGTTGCCGAAAACCTGACAACAGAGCATGGTCACGGCTTCGGACTGCGTGGGATTGACCTTGCCCGGCATGATCGAGCTGCCCGGCTCGTTTTCCGGAATCGAAAGTTCGCCCAGGCCGCAGCGCGGACCGCTCGCGAGCCAGCGGATGTCGTTGGCAATCTTCATGAGCCCGGCGGCGACTGTCTTCAACGCGCCGTGCGCGGCGACGAGCGCGTCGGCGGCGGCCATCACTTCGAATTTGTTGGGCGCGGTTTCGAACGGCAGGCCGGTCAGCTTGCCGATGGCCGCCGCGACCTTCACCGCGAACTGCGGATGCGCATTGAGCCCCGTGCCGACGGCCGTGCCGCCTTGCGCAAGCTGATACAGATGCGGCAAGGTTGCCTCGACGTGACGAATGCCCTGATCGAGTTGCGCGACATAGCCTGAGAATTCCTGGCCGAGCGTGAGCGGCGTTGCGTCCTGCAAGTGTGTGCGGCCAATTTTCACGATATCCGCGAAGGCCTTCGATTTTTTGTCGAGCGTGTCGCGCAGCGTCTTGAGCGCCGGCACGAGATGCCTGACGATGGCAAATGCGGCGGCGACATGCATGGCCGTCGGAAATACGTCGTTGGACGACTGTCCGCGATTCACGTCGTCGTTCGGATGCACGAGGCGCTCTTCGCCGCGCTCACCACCGAGCAGCTCGCTTGCGCGATTCGCGATGACTTCGTTGAGATTCATGTTGGTCTGCGTGCCGGAGCCCGTCTGCCACACGGCGAGCGGAAACTCGTCCGGATGCTTGCCGTCGATGATCTCCTGCGCGGCTGCCTTGATCGCCTTGGCTTTCTTGGCGTCGAGCACCTTCAGCTCTTCGTTCACGTCGGCGGCTGCGTGCTTGACGATAGCGAGTGCCGTGATCAGCTCGGGCGACTGCTTTTCAGTCGATATCTTGAAGTTCTGCAAGGAGCGCTGCGTTTGCGCGCCCCAAAGCTTGTCGTTCGGCACGGCAATCTCGCCGAACGTGTCCTTCTCCATGCGTACATCGCCCTTTGCGTTCTGTGTCATTGCTTGAAGCTCCTTACGAGAGTCAGATTCGGTGCCGATGCGAGCCGCCCGCTTCATAACTGCTTGTCGACTGGCAGCAGCATGAAGAGGCCCGTCATCACGTTTCGATACAAGCCCGCTTCGGGATCGAAGTTATAGGTGACCATGCCGTCCTTGCCCTTCGTCGTCCAGACGAGGCCGGATTGCGGCGAACCGGTGCGCTGCAGACTCGCCATCACCGCCGCGCTCGCCAGTTCCACGCGATAGCTCACCTCGGGCGTGATGCCTCGATCGAACAGCTTCGCGGTCTGATCGGCGATAGGCTGGCTATGGATCACGAGCGCGAGTTCGGTGTTGAGCAGCGCCGAGCGCGGATCGAGATTCATCGAGCCGATCACGAGGATACTCCGATCGATGACATACGCCTTTGCATGCAGACTCGCGCGCGATTGCGAGCCGAAGAGCCCGGCGCGCGGACGGCCTTCGCCCTGGATCTGAATCGGCTTGAATTCGTACAGTTCCACGCCGTTTTGCAGCAGAGGAATGCGATACGGCGCGTAGCCCGCCTGGACCGCGACGGCATCGGTGGCGGCGAGGGAGTTGGTCAGCACGGCGACGCGCACGTGTCGCCGCGTGACATCGGCGAGCGCCTTCACGCCTGCATCGTGCGGCACGAAGTAGGGCGACAGAATCAGGAATTCGCTTTGCGCGCTCTTCAGCAGGTCGGCGAGACGCGTCATCGGCGGACTCTTGTAGTCCTCGCTCGGGTTCTCGATCTTCGACGGCGAATCGGCCCAGAACTCGGTCTCTGCCCAGACGAGTTCCAGATCTTCCTGCGCGATCTGCTGCGCGAGCGGCGTCGCGTTCAGCGGCTTGGCATTGAGCGGTTCGGCTTGCGCGCGCCAGTGCGCGCGCAGATCGTCGCGCGTCTTGTCTAGCTCGGACGCGTCGAATTTCTGCTTGTTCAACACGCGCAGCGGATACGACAGCGCGCTGTTCCAGTAGTCGTCGAAACTCGCGGAGACTTTTTGCGCGATGGGTCCGGCGGTGAAGACATCGAGATCGCGGAACTGCAGCGTCGGACTCGCGCTGAAGTATTCGTCGCCGAGATTGCGGCCGCCGACGATGGCGATCTGGTTATCCGCGATCATCGCCTTGTTATGCATGCGGCGCGTGAAGCCATCGACATTGGAGAAGAAGTTCTGCGTGCGTTCGGTGAAGCTCTCGCGCGCGCTGCCGTATGGGTTGAACACGCGAATCTCGATGTTCTGATGCGTGTTCAGCGCCGCCATGATGCGGTCGATGTCCTTGAAGTTCAGGTCGTCGACGAGCATGCGCACGCGCACGCCGTGGTCCGCCACGTAGAGCGCGGCGGCGAGCAACAGCTTGCCGGTGTTGTCTTCCTCGGCGATGTAGTACTGCATGTCGAGCGTTTTCGTCGCCGCGCGCGCGAGTGCAATGCGCGCCTGCAGCGCTTCAGTGCCGCTTGGCAGGAGACGCACGGCGGACTGGTCCGGGTGCTTGCGTTCGAGCGGCGCGAGCGCGTCGCCGAGCGGCGTGCTTTCGCTAGCCGGCAATGCCTGGCTCACCGGGCGATCGAACGCCGTGGCGGGCGGGCGTGTCGCGCAAGCGGCGCAAAGTGCCGTCAGCGCGAGCGTTGCGAAGAGGCGCGCGGTGCGACTCGAAATCTTCCTCATGCTGCTCGTTCTTGCATTTGCACTCGCACTTGCACTTGCACTTGCACTTGCACCGATGGCAGCTTCATCCATTCCCCGGTTTCGCGACACTGTCATTCCTCTTTTTCGTGGTCTCGATACGGCCCGGCATTCATGACGATGCCGATGCTCGGTTTCGCGACGTAGCAATTACCGTTCTCGCCGGTGCTGGTCTCGAAAATATTCTATGGGAAATTGGACGATTCGCCCGGAAAGGCAGTATGCGAACCCGCGTATCGGCGCCAGAGCGCGGACGAAAAAAAGCCCGCTCGGGTGGAGCGGGCTTGAACCCCTGTCACTGGAGTCTCAAGGAGGAGACGGGTTCATCCTAACAATGCCTGCTGGTCTCTCCAACCAAGGATTCGTGCTTTGTATGTGGGGAAGCGGTTGTGATGCTTATTTGCTCGAACCACGCGCTCAGGTCGGGCCGTGAACCGGCGCGGTCGCGCCATCCGCAACCTTCACGCTTCCCGTCTCGACCATCCGCCGGCTGATTCGATGAAAACGCAGCGTCATCAGCATGGCAACGCTCGCGAGCCCCGCCGCGAGGCCCCACCACAAGCCCTTCGCGCCCAGTTCGAAGTGAAACGCGAGCACATAACCCGTCGGAAAACCGACGCCCCAGTAACCGAACGCGGCGGCGAGCATCGGCACGCGAGTGTCCTTGAGGCCGCGTAGGCAGCCGGAACCGACCGTCTGCATGCCATCGACGATCTGGAACACGGCGGCGACACCCAGCAGCGAGGCCGCGAGCGCAACCGTCTGCGCGTTTTTCGGATCGCCGAGATGCAGATACAGCCCGACGATCGCGCGCGGCACGGTAATCAGCACGAGTCCCGACAGCACCATGAAGCCGACGCCGAGCGCGAGCGCGACGAAGCCCGCATGACGCGCCGCGAGCGGCACGCCCGCGCCGACCCAATAGCTCACGCGCACGTTCGCCGCCTGTCCGATGGCAAGCGGCACCATGAAGGCCACCGACGCCACGTTGATCGCGATTTGGTGCGCGGCGAGCGGCGCTTCGCCAAGCAAGCCGACCATGAGGCCGGTGGCGAGAAACAGCGTGGATTCGACGCCATACGTGATGGCGACCGGCCAGCCGATGCCGAAGAGTTCGCCCATGAGCGGCATGCGCGGACGCGCCGCGACGACGAAATGACGATAGCGCGGCCGCAGATGCAACAGCGCGACGAGCGCGAGCGCAATGCCCCAAATGGTGATCGTGGTCGCCGCAGCCGAGCCGAGAAACCCTTCGCGCGGCAGGCCCCAGGCGCCGTGAATCAGCCCGTAGTTGAGGAAACCGTTGACGAACACACCGCCGATCGACACCCACAAAAGCCTGCGCGCCGCGCCGATAGCCGGCAGAAACGCGCGCATCAATCCAATGCCGATGAGGCTGCCCGGCGTGCCCCAGCGCAGCACGGCGCAATACTCACCGATATTCCGGGCCAGCGTCGCGGGTTCATGGAACGCGAGGAGAATCGGCTCGGCGTAGCTCAGGAGCACGAACGCGGGCACCGCAAGCAGCACCGACAACACGAGCCCCGTCCAGTAGATGCCCGGCACCTGATGTTCCGCGTTCGCGCCACGCGCATGCGCCACCGATACGCTGACGGACGTAAGCACGCCCTGCAGCAGCGTCACGATCACGAAGAACACGTTCGCGCCCAGGCCGCCGGCAGCGAGCGCATCGGGGCCTAACGAGCCGAGCAGGATGGTGTCGGTGACGCCCATCGCCATTTGCGAGAGTTGCGCGATGGCGAGCGGCGCCGCGAGCCGCGCCGTATCGACGGCATGGCGCGAAAAACTCGGCGGATGCGCCGCCGCGCGCGTGAAATGGGATTGCATGTCTTGAGCGGCCATTCGTGGCGACGGTTTATTCCGGCGCGCGGACTTGGATCTTCTGACCATCGAGCGCGACGACCTGACCCGCGCGAATCTTGCAGGTCTTGCGCATCTCGACTTTGCCGTCGACGCGGACATCGCCCATGGCAACGCGCGCTTTCGCGGAGCCGCCGCTGTCGGCGAGCCCCATCAGCTTGAGCAAGTTATGAAGTTCGACGTAGTCGCCCGTAAGGGTGAATTGAAGCGGTGGCATGGCGGGCGCGGAGGTTACTCGGGTTGATTCGAGGTGGATTCGAGATGAATTCGGGGCGGAGGCGTCAATGATAAACCAGTGGCCGCCCTCGAATAGCTGGGCACGCGCCGTGCTGGTGCATGACGGACTTCGGCGCGCGCTGTCATCGTATTGAAAGCAGGCGCGATGGCAATTGTAGCCAGATGAAACGGTCGGTAACAACGACTCGGTTCGTCGAACTTGGACGCGCATCGCCGAGTCCGATAGTTTGATCGATACAGCTTCGGTCATCTTTCCAATCGACAAAAGTCGTGCGTCATCGCAGTTCATGGCCGCCGACGCTTAAACCAAGAGAGGACCTCGCTCATGATTAAGACTCGAAATCTGATGATCGGCACCGCATTCGCCGCCCTGACCGCCGCTTCGGGCGCTTTCGCCCAAACCACGGACGCCGTGCCGGCACAACCGGCGACACCTGCGCCGCAAAATCTCGTCGCGCCCGCGCCGACCGATCCGCTGGTCCAGCGCCGCAACGCGAACGCCGAGGCGAACGCGGAGTACAAGGCATCGAAGAAGGCTTCGCAGGCCGACCTGAAGGCCGCGAACAAGCAGGCGAAGGCGCAGTACAAGGAGCAGGTGCGTAACGCGAAGATCAATCGCAAGGCGGATAAGGACGCCGCCAAGGATGAGTTGAACGCGACGGAATCCAACACGCCGAAGGACACGGGCTTGCAGCATTGATTTCGATGCGTTGGACGCGCGCCGCAGTGCCGTGGCGCGCGCTTCATGAGGCTTGAGAAAGGGAGGACACACCATGACTCGATCAAAGAATGCAGTGTTGGCCGCCGTGATTGCCGGGACGCTTGCGAGCGTCTCAGTGGTTTCGTTCGCGCAGACGACGAGCGATCAGCAGCCGAGCAGCGCGGACAAGAAGGCATCGAAAAAGCAGGCCGAAGCCAACAAGGACGCGGCCGTCGCTCAGGCCAAGGCCGACAAGAAGAAAACCGAAGCGCAGTCGGAAGCGAACGAAGCGGCTGCGGATGCGAAGCTCAAGAACGCGAAAAAGGCGGATTAGCAGGACGGTTGTTCGGGTAGTGCGAATGGTCCAGTCGGGTGCAACCCGCTGGGCCGTTTTTTTTTGCCCAACCAACCGGTGAGCGCAAACCCTTGCGTCTCCAGTCTGTATGGATATACAGTACACGTCACACTTTTTTGCGCCTCTTCCCGTGCTGACGCTCCCTGAAGAAACCGCCACCGCCGACGCAGCCGAAGCCCAGGTCGCCGCCTATCTCGCCAAGCTCAACGAGGCGCAGCGCCACGCCGTCGAATTCGGCGTCGATGAACCCAACCGCTGCGGCGGACCGCTTCTCGTCATCGCGGGCGCGGGGTCTGGCAAGACCAACACGCTGGCGCACCGCGTCGCGCATCTGCTGGTGAAAGGCGCCGACCCGCATCGCATCCTTTTGCTTACTTTCTCGCGCCGCGCCGCTGTCGAGATGACGCGTCGCGTCACGCGCATCGCCATGAACGCGCTTGGCACCAAGGCGGCCATCGCGCAAGGTCTCACGTGGTCAGGCACGTTCCATAGCGTTGGCGCGCGTTTGCTGCGCGATTACGCCGATCTCGTCGGACTCGCGCCGTCGTTCACCATCAACGACCGCGAAGACTCCGCCGATCTCATGAACCTCGTGCGCCACGAGCTCGGGTTATCGTCGAAAGAGAAGCGCTTTCCCGCCAAGTCCACGTGCTTCAGCATTTATTCGCGCGTGGTCAACACGGGCGCCTCGCTTGCCGCCGTGCTGGATCAGTCGTATCCGTGGTGCCGCGAGTGGGAGGCGGACTTGAAGCGTCTCTTCGCCGCCTACGTCGCGGCCAAACAGACGCAAAGCGTGCTCGATTACGACGACCTCTTGCTTTACTGGTCGCATCTCGCGGCTGAGCCGACTATCGCCGCCGATCTGTCGAGCCGCTTCGATCACGTGCTCGTCGACGAATATCAGGACACCAACCGCCTTCAGGCCACCATTCTTCTGGCGATGAAACCGGACGGCCGCGGCCTCACCGTCGTCGGCGACGATGCGCAGTCCATCTACTCGTTTCGCGGCGCGACGGTGCGCAATATCCTCGATTTTCCGCGGCACTTCGACCCGCCCGCCGCGACCGTCACGCTCGATCGCAACTATCGTTCGACGCAGCCCATTCTCGAAGCGTCCAACGCGGTGATCGGCATGGCCACCGAGCGCTATACGAAGAACCTCTGGACCGACAAGGCATCGGCGCAAAAACCGCGCGTGGTGAGTGTCGCCGATGAAGCCGATCAGGCGCGCTATATCGTCGAGCAAGTGCTGGAGGCGCGCGAGGGCGGCATGAAGCTCAAGTCGCAGGCCGTGCTGTTTCGCGCGGCGCATCACAGCGCGACGCTCGAAATCGAACTCACGCGCAAGAACATTCCGTTCGTGAAATTCGGCGGGCTCAAGTTTCTCGACTCCGTGCACGTCAAGGACGTGCTCGCCGTATTGCGCTGGGCGGAAAATCCGCGCGATCGTGTCGCCGGCTTTCGCGTGGCGCAATTGCTGCCGGGCGTCGGGCCGGCCATCGCCGGGCGGCTGCTGGACAGCGTGGCGCAAGCCGAACGTTCATCGAATGCGATTGCCGCCTTCCATGCGCCCGCCCGCGCCAGCGAAGACTGGCCGCGTTTCGTCGGCCTGATGGCGAAGCTCTGCGGCCGCGAGAGCGGCTGGCCGGCGGAGTTCGAAATGATCCGCCGATGGTACGAGCCGCATCTCGAACGCAATCACGAAGACGCGGCCATTCGTATTGGCGACGTATTGCAGATGGAGAGCATCGCGTCGACCTATCCCACGCGCGAGCGCTTTCTCACCGAACTCACGCTCGATCCGCCCGATGCGACCAGCGACGAGTCCGGCGTGCCTCTCATCGACGAAGATTATTTGATTCTCTCGACAATCCATTCGGCGAAGG
The DNA here is from genome assembly GCF_022878925.1 of Caballeronia sp. TF1N1. NCBI lineage: Bacteria > Pseudomonadati > Pseudomonadota > Betaproteobacteria > Burkholderiales > Burkholderiaceae > Caballeronia > Caballeronia sp. TF1N1. The sequence goes on along the minus strand of NZ_CP084626.1, from coordinate 2,095,375 downwards.
GGCAGGAATGGCGCAACGTTTTCGTGCTGAACGGCGTGGACGGCTGCATTCCATCCGATCTGGGCACGGGTAGCGACGAGGAAATCGACGAAGAGCGGCGGCTGCTTTATGTAGCGATGACGCGCGCGAAGGAAGATCTGCATATCGTCACGCCGCAGCGCTTTTACGTGCACAACCAGACGCATCTGGGCGACCGGCACGTGTGGGCGCAACGCACGCGCTTTATTCCGCAGCATCTGATGCAGAATTTCGAAGCCACCGCGTGGCCGCCGGTTCCGGTCGCCGCCGCGCCGACGGCGGCGGGACTCGCGGCCGCGGCTAAGGCGAAGATCGATATCGCGGCGCGCTTGAAGGGGATGTGGGATTAGCGGTAAGCGGCGCCCGGTCCACGCCTAACGCTGCGCCCGCGAAGTCTTCGGCACGCGCGGCGCCGGCGCAAAGATGCTCCGCAGCCATGCGGCAAACCGCGTGAACCCATCATAAGGTTCATCGACAAACAACTCCGGCCGCAGCGAGCGAATGTATTCGAGTACCTGCTGCGCTTCCTGTTTCTGAATCGACCCATAAAAAATGCCGAGCCGCAGCAGACAGCGCAATTCACCGAGCTTCTCGCGCGCATTCGAGCCAACGCTGTTTTCCACCGCGATCTTCGTCTCATAGGTGCGCTGACGCAGCGAATCGGCGAGGCGCCACGCGGGCGTCTGCATCTTCTCCTCGACTTCGCGGATATCCATGGCGGCCGACTTGATCTGCGAGGCGAGCACATCGACTTGCGAAGCATCGCCCTTCGCCTCGGTGACGATGGCCGTCGCCCATTCGCGCGATGCCTTCACGAGATCCTCGGCGTTCCAGTCCGAGCGGATCGCGAACGCGAAACCGTGTTCGGCCGCCTGTCGGATCAAAATCTCGACGACATCCGGAAATTCCTTGTCGAGCGCGCGCTTGGCCCACGCGTACTGGCCTTGCGACAGCATGCGCTGCACCGCCTGCTCGGTCAGCGGCGTCGGATTGTCGAGCAGCTTGGCGCGCAGAAAGTCCTCGAACGTCGGCGTGACGAACTGCGGGTCGAGCTTGAGCGACAGGCGCATGAACGCCTCATAGTCGCGATGCAATGAAGCGATGGTCTCGTCGCGAAACGATAGGGTTATTTGACGCATGTTGGTTCCCGGTTCCGCGCTCGGATGGCCCGATGGCGGGAAATGCCTTTGGCGTCCGCTTCGACGGCGGAGTCCATTCGTTTCTGATAACGGCGTTACAGCCGGGAACTTGAGGGTGCTCTGAAAGCCGTTGCGCGAAGAAGCCTTTAACGCAAGACGACGAACTGCCAAACGAAGAAAACCGCGAGCGACACCCCGATGGTAAGCAAGGGCCGCCTGGTCCACGCGCACACGGCCACCGCAACCACGGCGGCCATGAGTTGCGGGTTGCGCCACGTGATTTCCGCGCCGTTGCCATGCGGCGAGACGGTCATCGGCACGATGATCGCGGTCAGCACCGTCACCGGCACGAAGCCGAGCGCCGTGCGCACGATGGGCGGAAACGGCAGCCGCTCGCCCAGCACGAAGACGGCCGCGCGGATCAGATACGTGACGAGCGCCATGCCGAGAATCAGCAGCACATAGTTCGATGTGGTCATCGTGCGCGCTCCTTGCGGTCGTCGCCGTTCGATTCACGCTTGCGTCGTTCCATCAGCGTGATCGCCATGCCGACTCCGATTCCCACCAGCACCGCCGCAAGCAAGCCGAGCTTGTATGGCCAGTCCTGCCACGCGAACGACAGCACGCCCGATGCAATCGCCGCCGCGACGAAGCGCACGGCCACCAGTTGCGGCACGATGATGGCGATGAACGTCGCGACCATCGCGAAGTCCAGCCCGAGCGACTTGAGCCCTGGGAATGCGGCGCCGAAGAGCAAGCCGACGAGCGTCCACAGCTGCCAGTTCAGATACATCGAGAGGCCGGAGCCGAAGAAGTAGTGCGGGCCGATTTCGCCCGGCGCGCGCTTCTGGTAATGCGCGTAAGCGACGGCGAACACTTCGTCGGTGAGCAGACCCGACAGCGCCCAGCGCCAGCGCGCGGGCAGATGCGCGACATAAGGCGCGAGCGTCGCCGAATAAAGGACGTGCCGCAAGTTGATGACGAAGGTCGTGGCCCAGATCACGATGAAGCTCGCGTGTCCCGCGATCATGCCGATGGCGATGAACTGCGCCGAGCCCGCGAACACCGCGAGCGACATCAACTGGCCGTGCCAGAGCGTGAGCGGGCTCGCCGTGACGAGCGTGCCGAAGATGACGCCGAAGGGCGCGGCGCCGACCATCATTGGAATGGTGTCGCGCGCGCCGGCGGCGAATTCCCGCAGCGCGGGGCTGGATACTGCTTTCAAATCGTGCCTCCGTTATAAGCCAATATGAGCGCTTGGGCATTCATATCGGTCGCCGGGAGGATAAGGCATGCAGTACGCATCGGGCTTGTACGATCGTGCGGCGCTCGTGGCTCGCGTGACGGTTTCAACCAGCCTGCCGGCAAGTCGTACAGTTTACAACTTCATTGTGGGCGCGGCGGGGCGCGCGCATCGCTTCACTTCCTTCACTTCACGGGAATGATCGTGCCTTCGGGAACCGGCACCGCCGTCACGCTGTTCTTCGGGCTGCCGGTCGCAATGCGATCGCTGTAGGTCAAGTAGACGAGCGTATTGCGTTTGGCGTCGACCACGCGCACCACGTGCAGCGTCTTGAAGATGAACGACATGCGGTCGGAGAAGACATCGGTCTTCTGCTTGAGCGGCTGAGTGAATTTGATCGGCCCGACCTGACGGCAGGCGATAGACGATTCCGTCGGATCTTCCGCGATGCCGAGCGTGCCTTTCACGCCGCCCGTGCGCGCCCGCGACACGTAGCAGGTAACGCCCGCGACGAGCGGATCGTCATAGGCTTCGACGGTCACGCGGTCGGAACCGGTGAAACGGAAATTGGTGTTGACGCTCGCGATTTCCTCGGCCTGCGCTATTGCCGCGCCGAACAAGGTAACGAGCGCCGCAGCGGTAGCGGTGAGGAGAGTGCGGTTCATCGTGATCCTTCGGAAAAAGAGAAAGGGCGTCGTATTGTATCGACGCCCTTGCTGTTTTCCCGCAAGCATTCGGCCAATCGGCGATTCAATGGAAGATCAAATACAGGATCACCAGAACCACGACCGGCACACCGAGCAGCCATCCGAGTAGGTAAGGCATGTCGACCTCCTTCGCGTGTTGTTTTTGACGATTCCAGTATCGCGAGGAAGCGCGCGCGGCGTTAGCCGCGTGTGTCCTAAATACGTGTAGGCGCAATCCTATGCTCTCTTACCGGCACGTTACGATTGGTCATTCCATCACGCGAATCCTGCGCGCTGGCTGATCCCGATACAGCGTGCGCACGTAATCGAGATGCGCTCCGGCGCATTCGCGGGCGCGGGCGGGGTCGCGGGCGGCGATGGCATCGAACATGGCGCGATGCTGGGCGAGCAAGTTCGCTTCGACTTCATCGTCGTAATCGACCAGACGGTGCGATGTCAGCATGGACTCGCGCACCAATTCGTTGAGACCGTGCATGACGTGCGCCAGCGCGACGTTGTGCGTGGCGTCGGCGATAGCCAGATGAAACGCGGCGTCTTTTTCGGCAATGCGCGTGCTCTTGTCGGCCACCGCGGCTTCGAGCGCCTGGAATGCATCGGCGATGCGCGTCAGATCCGCCTCGGAGGCGCGCTCGGCGGCGTAGGCAGCGGACAGCGTTTCAAGGCCATGACGCAATTCGAGGACATCGGCGCTGGCGTTGGGTTGCTGTTCGAGGAGTGCGGCGAGTGGATGCGACACGAGCGGCGCCGTCACATCCGACACGACGAAGCCGCCGCGCGCCACCGCGCGGATGAAGCCGTCCGACTCCAGCCGAATAAGCGCCTCGCGCAGCGACGGCCGCGAAACGTTGAGTTGTTCCGCCAGATCGCGCTCGGCTGGAAGGCGCTGGCCAGGCAGGAGCGTGCCGTTCGAGATCAGCTCGCGTATCTGCCCCGACACCACGTCCGACAAGCGCACGCGGGCGTAGGAATGCGAGTGGACGGGCTGAAAAGGCATCGTTCGAGCAGTGGAGGTAAATCGGGACTTTCGGAGTTTGACACGAAAGAGCCATCTCTTTAAAGTCTTGGTCAGACCAAGCTTACCAAAAACCGGCCCCCAATCCTCAAGTCGCCGTTTCGGATCCCATGAAAGTCGCCCTGTTTGTGCCCTGTTTCATCGACGCCTTCTATCCGCAGATCGGCGTCGCCACGCTGGAACTGCTCGAACGCCTCGGACTCGATGTCGATTACCCGCAGGATCAAACCTGCTGCGGCCAGCCGATGGCCAATAGCGGCGCTCACAAGGAAGCCGCCGGCGCCGAGCGCGTGTTTGCGCGCAACTTCGCGGATTACGACTACGTCGTCGGACCATCGGCGAGTTGCGTGCATCACGTGCGCGAGCACTTCACGGCCATCGAACAGACGAGCGCGGTATCGAAGGTCAGAAAAAACACCTACGAGCTCGTCGAATTCCTGCACGACGTCTTGCAGGTGCGCGAGTTTCCGTGGGCCGAATTCCCGCATCGCGTCGGGCTGCACAACAGTTGCAGCGCGGTGCGGCACTTGCGCGAAACGTCGAATTCGGAAGTGGCGGCGGCGCCGTTTTCCAAGCCGCGCGCGCTGCTCGAAGGCGTGAAGGGCATCGAATTCGTCACGCCCGCGCGACCCGACGAATGCTGCGGCTTCGGCGGCACGTTCTCCGTGACCGAGGAAGCCGTGTCCGTGCGCATGGGTCAGGACAAAGTACGCGATCACGTCGGCGCGGGCGCGCAGTACATCGTGTCGGGCGACATGTCGTGTCTCATGCATCAGCAGGGATGCGCCGAGCGTCTCAAACTCGATGCGCGTTTCATCCATATCGCGCAGGTTCTCAACGGAGCGCGCGCATGAGCAAGACCTCGGGCAAGTCGGTGAGAATCGATCACGCGAAGGCGGCGGGCGCATTTCTGCAGAAGCCGGATCACGTCGCGTTCCACGACAAGCGGCTGTGGGACTTGCGCAGCAAGCGCGACGCGCAGGCGCACGGTATTCCCGAATGGGAGGAGATGCGCAATCTCGCGTCGGGCATCAAGGAACATACGCTGTCCAATCTCTCCGAATACCTCGCGCAGTTCGCGGATCAGGCGGAGAAGAACGGCGTCGTGGTGCACTTCGCGGCCAACGCGGAAGAGCACAACGCGCTCGTCCACAAGCTGATGAGCGAACGCGGCATGACCACGCTCGTCAAGAGCAAATCCATGCTCACCGACGAATGCTACATGCGCGACTATCTCGAACCGCGTGGCATCACGGTGATGGAAACCGATCTTGGCGAACGCATTCAGCAGCTGGATCACCAGGACCCGAGCCATATGGTCGTGCCGGCCGTGCACAAGCTGCGCGCGGATGTGGCCGAGCTTTTTGGACGCACGATCGGCACCGATCCGGACAACAGCGACATCCACTATCTCGCCGAAAGCCAGCGCATGGACACGCGGCCGTACTTCGTGCGCGAGAAGACGGCCGGCATGACGGGCTGCAATTTCGCGGTGGCGGAAACGGGCACGGTCGTCGTCTGCACGAACGAAGGCAACGCGGATCTCTCGGCGAACGTGCCGCCGCTGCATATCGCGTCCATCGGCATCGAGAAGATCATTCCGCGTATTGCCGATCTCGGCGTGTTCGTGCGCATGCTTTCGCGCAGCGCGCTCGGCTCGCCGATCACGCAGTACACGTCGCACTTTCGCGCGCCTCGGCCGGGCACGGAGATGCATTACATCCTCGTCGATAACGGCCGTTCCGAACGCCTCGCGCTCGACGACTTCTGGTTCTCGCTCAAGTGCATTCGCTGCGGCGCGTGCATGAATACGTGTCCGGTGTATCGGCGAAGCGGCGGGCTATCGTACGGCGGCACCTATTCGGGGCCGATCGGCGCGATCATCAATCCGACGCACGATCTCAAGCGCTACAGCAGCCTGCCGTTTGCCTCGACGATGAACGGCAGTTGCACCAACGTCTGCCCGGTAAAGGTGAATATTCATGAACAGATTTACAAGTGGCGCGAGGTGATCGCCGAACGCCACGAAGTGCCGTTCGTGAAACAGGAAGTGTTGAAGATGGCGGGACGGCTGCTCGCGAGCCCGACGCTTTATCGCGCGACGGTGGCATCGCTTGGCGGCGCGCTCAAGCGGCTGCCGAACTTCGTGCTGTACAACCCGCTCAACATCTGGGGCCGGCAGCGTGACTTGCCCGAAGCGCCCGCCGAGACCTTCCACGAGTGGTACAAGAAAAACCGGAAGATCGCCAAATGACGACTCGCGAAGCTTTTCTGTCGAAGATCCGCGCGGCGCAGCCCGCTTCGCGTCCGCTTCCCGATGTGCCCGTCTTCGCGACGCCCGAGGGCGATCTGCGCACGCGCTTCGAAACCGCGCTCATCGCCATGGGTGGAACATGCGTGGAAGCGCAGAGCCTCGACGAAGTCGGCGCGATGATCGCGCAACGTTTCGGCGATGGCGCAGCGGTGGCGTCGGCGGTGGCGGGAATCGAAGGCACGCGGCCGATTACGGTCGATACCGTTCCGTCGTCGCTTCAGGATGTCGATGTGGGCGTCGTGAGAGGGCGCTTCGGCGTGGCGGAGACTGGCTCCGTGTGGTTCAGCGAAAAGGAGTACGTCGTCAATTCAATCGGCTATATCGTGCAGCATCTCGTCGTGCTGCTCGATCCTTCGCAGCTCGTCGAAGGCTTGCAGCAGGTTTATCGACGACCCGATTTTCAGTCGGCCCGTTATGCGGTGCTGGTGACGGGGCCTTCGGCCACTGCGGATATCGAGGGCGTGCTGATTCGCGGCGCACAGGGCGTGCGATCGCTGACGGTTGTCTGGCTTGCTGCTTAGATGCTTTAGAAGAGCGCTACTGCTATTTGCGCAAACAAAAAAGCCCAGTCGAATGACTGGGCTTTTTGTACGAAACTGGGTGGCTCCCCGACCTGGGCTCGAACCAGGGACCTACGGATTAACAGTCCGGCGCTCTACCGACTGAGCTATCGGGGAACAGCTACTACGCTTGAAACGAGTCTCTGATGAGACAAAAAACCCAGCTCACAACTCGGCTGGGTTTTCCTTTGATTCTGTCTGGAACCTGCTCAATACTGAGTGGCTCCCCGACCTGGGCTCGAACCAGGGACCTACGGATTAACAGTCCGGCGCTCTACCAACTGAGCTATCGGGGAACATCTACTGCAGAGAAACGAAATTATAGGGAGCGCTTTCTGCGCTGTCAACGCTCAATCTTCATTCAATAACGGTTTTTTGCATCGAAATTGATTGATCCTGCGCGTCCGACAAATGACAGGGCGGCAAATACAGCCGCTTAGCGCTCCAGCAGATCCAGCTTTTCCTTCACGTCCTTGAATTCGTCGGCTTCCGGCAGCGGCGCCTTGGTCTTCGTGATGCTCGGCCAGTTGCGCGCGAGTTCCGCGTTCAGTTCGGTGAAGTGTTGCTGGTCGCCGGGAACGTCTTCTTCGGCATAGATTGCATTCACCGGGCATTCAGCCACGCACACGGCGCAGTCGATGCATTCGTCCGGATCGATCGCGAGAAAGTTGGGACCTTCGCGGAAGCAATCCACCGGGCACACGTCCACACAATCGGTGTAGCGGCACTTGATGCAGCTTTCGGTCACAACGTGAGTCATTCAGGCTCCTGCATGCGCAATTCGGGGGAGGGCGGCGTTTTTAGATGACCATATGGGCAGCGGCACAGGGCCGTGCGCGGCTCGCTCGCCAAAACGCATATTGTAGCGTAACGGTAAAAGGCGACGCGAGCGCCGCGCCATGCGCCTTATATCGATTCGTGATTAATGTATGCGGCTTTCCTAAAAGGGCCGGGGCGGCAGGATGCCGTGCACGCATTCGGGTAACATGAACGGACAGCGCGCGGCGCGTCTCGTCAATAGCGGTCGGTAGCGGCCTATACAGCGCGCGGGCATCCTTGCATCGATGTACAAGCCAGAACCATGATCATCAATTCGCTGCTCGATACCGATCTCTACAAATTCACCATGATGCAGGTGGTCCTGCATCATTTCCCGGCGGCGCACGTCGAGTATCGGTTTCGCTGCCGCACGCCGGAAGTGGATCTGGTGCCGTTCATCGACGAGATTCGGGACGAGGTGCGTCAACTCTGCAACCTGCGCTTCAAGGAAGAAGAGCTCGACTATCTGCGGCGCATGCGCTTCATCAAGAGCGACTTCATCGACTTTCTCGCGCTCTTTCATCTGAACGAGAAGTCCATTCGCATCGCGCCGTCGAAGAAGGGCAACGGCGAGATCGACATCGAAATAGAAGGGCCTTGGCTGCACACCATTCTCTTCGAGATTCCGGTGCTGGCCATTGTCAACGAAGTGTATTTCCGCAATATGCAGAAAAAGCCGGAATACGAAACCGGACGCGAACGTCTGCGCGACAAGATCAAACTGCTCGCCACACCGCCCGAATATTCGGACTGCAAGATTGCCGATTACGGCACGCGCCGCCGCTTTTCGGGCCAATGGCACGAGGAAGTCGTGCTAACGCTCAAGGAGCGGCTCGGCGAACAGTTCGCGGGCACGAGCAACGTGTTCTACGCGATGAAGCATGGTTTGCGTCCGCTCGGCACCATGGCGCATGAATACCTGCAAGCGTGTCAGGCGCTCGGCCCGCGTCTGCGCGACTCGCAGATCTTCGGCTTCGAGATGTGGGCGAAGGAATATCGCGGCGACCTGGGTATCGCGCTGTCGGATGTCTACGGCATGAAGGCGTTCCTGCGCGACTTCGACATGTACTTCTGCAAGCTCTTCGACGGCGCGCGTCACGATTCCGGCGATCCCTTCGACTGGGGCGAACGCCTCATCCGGCATTACGAGGAAAACCGCTGCGATCCGCGCACCAAGGTGCTCGTGTTCTCGGACGCGCTGGATATTCCGAAGGTGCTGCAACTGTATGAGCGTTTCCGCGGGCGCTGTCAGCTCGCGTTCGGCGTCGGCACGAATCTCACGAATGACCTGGGCTATCAGCCATTGCAGATCGTCATCAAGATGGTTCGCTGCAATGGTCAGCCGGTGGCGAAACTCTCCGATTCCCCCGGCAAGAACATGTGCGACGACAAGGCATATCTTGCTTATCTGAGGCAAGTGTTCGGCATCGAGAAGCAAGCGGGCGAGACCGACTGACGCTTGGTTCGTGCTTTGTTCCCGCGCGCGGCCTATGCCTTTCGGCCGAGGTGCGCGCGCTCAAGACCGCTCGATATAATTCGATCGTGCCGCCAGGACTCGTGGCGCGCACGCATCCGGAACACTCTCGCACTCGTAAGGACGGCACCATGGACACATCGGCGGCGCGCCGCAATATTCTCGCGCGCATACGCAGCGCGCAGGGCAGACGCGGTGAGCCGACCGAAGCCGAGCGTGCCACCGCGAACGACTATCTGACGCGTCATCCCGAAGGTCCGCGCCCGCCGTTGCCCGACACCCGCGACGCGCTCATCGCGCGGTTTCGGCTCGAAGCCGAACGGCTCTCGACCACCGTCGCCGAAGTCGCCGCGCTCGACGATGCTCCCGCCGAAGCCGCGCGCTACCTCCGCTCGTTGAATCTTGCCACCGATGCCGTCGCATGGCCTGCGTTGGCTGAGTTGCCGTGGACCCAGGCGGGCATTCAGGCGTCGTTACGCAAGCCGGAAGACGCGGATCTCGTCGGCATCACGGGCTGCTTTTGCGCGACGGCGGAAACCGGGTCGCTCGTGTTGCTGTCCGGCCCGGATACGCCCGCGTCCGGCGCGCTCTTGCCGCAGACGCATATCGCGGTCGTGCCGGCTTCGCGCATCGTCGCGGCGCATGAAGACGCCTTCGCTCTGATTCGCGCCGAACGGGGCGAACTGCCGCGTGCGGTGAACTTCGTTTCCGGGCCGTCGCGCACCGGCGATATCGAGCAGACCATCGTGCTGGGCGCGCATGGGCCGTATCGCGTGCATGTAATCGTCGTGACCGAAGCGTGAGCGCAGTGCGGTCTCTTCTCCTCGGCTGCATGGCATTGCTCGGCGCGATGTCGAACGCGTCGGCGGCCACGGTCGATGGCGCGAGCTTGTCGGCGGCGTGGGGCGTTCCGTTCTTCGGCATGCTGCTTTCCATCGCGGTGTTTCCGCTCGTCGCGGCGAAGCTCTGGCATCACCACTTCGGCAAGATCGCGTTGCTCTGGGCGCTTGCGTTTCTCGTACCCTTCGCGGCTGCGTTCGGCGGCGGCACGGCGCTCGGCGTATTCGTTCACGCGATGCTCGAAGAGTACATACCGTTCATCGTTTTGCTGGCTTCCTTGTACACGGTCGCGGGCGGCATTTGCGTGCACGGCGATCTTCGCGGCTCGCCGCGTCTGAATGCCTCGTTGCTCGCGCTGGGAACCGTGCTGGCAAGCCTTATGGGCACGACCGGCGCGGCCATGCTGCTGATCCGCCCGCTCTTGCGCGCCAACGAAAACCGCAGGCATGTCGTGCATGTGGTCGTGTTCTTCATCTTTCTCGTGGCGAACGTGGGCGGCTCGTTGTCGCCGCTCGGCGATCCACCTTTGTTCCTCGGCTTTCTGAACGGCGTCGGTTTCTTCTGGACGACCACGCATCTCTTTCTGCCGATGCTCCTCGTCTCCGTCGTTCTCCTCGCGCTCTTCTACGCGCTGGATACTTATTTCTGGCGCAAGGAAGAAAAAACGCAGCTCGGCTCGGTCAGGACGATTGCAGTTCACATCGACGGCAGGATCAACTTTTTGCTGCTCGCGGCGGTCGTCGCATTGGTGCTGATGAGCGGCATCTGGAAGCCGGGCGTCGTGTTCGATGTGTACGGCACGCATCTGCATTTGCAGAACGTCGTGCGCGACGCGGCTCTGGTGATCGTGCTGCTCGCATCGCTCGTCCTCACGCCCAAAAGCGCGCGCAAGGGCAACGCGTTCGACTGGGCGCCTATCGAAGAAGTGGCGAAGCTTTTCGCGGCTATTTTCATCACCATCGCGCCGGTCATTACGATTCTGCGCGCGGGCGAGTCGGGCGCGTTCGCGGGCATCGTGCACGCGGTGTCCGACCAAGGCAAGCCGCACGATCTCGCCTATTTCTGGGCCACGGGCATCCTGTCTTCGTTCCTCGATAACGCGCCGACGTATCTCGTGTTCTTCAATCTCGCGGGCGGCGACGCTCCCACGCTCATGACCACGGGCGCGTCCACACTCGCGGCAATCTCGGCGGGCGCGGTCTTCATGGGCGCGAACACGTATATCGGCAATGCGCCGAATTTCATGGTGAAGGCAATCGCCGAATCGCGCGGCATTCGCATGCCGGGCTTCTTCGGTTATATGGGATGGTCTGGCATCGTCCTGTTGCCGTTATTCGCCGTCTTGGGCTGGCTATTTTTCTAGGAGCAATTCGATGAAGAAGGTGCTTGTTGCGCGTCCCACTTTTCCCGATGTGGTCGAACGTCTGAAACAGTATTTCGAAGTCGATCTGAATCCGGGCGACGTGCTTGGCCAGGAGGAGTTTCGCGCGCGTCTGGCCGACAAGGACGGCGCGTTCACTGCCGGCGAGATGGTCGGCGAAACGGAACTGGCGGGCTCGCCGAACCTGAAAGTCGTCGCGAACATGGCGGTCGGCTACAACAACTTCGACATGCACGCCTTCGACGCGCACAAGGTGCTCGGCACCAACACGCCCAACGTGCTGAACGAAACCACCGCCGACTTCGGCTGGGCGCTCATGATGGCTGCGGCCCGGCGCGTCACCGAATCCGAGCACTTTCTGCGCGCGGGCAAATGGCAGAAGTGGAGTTTCGATTCGTTCCTCGGCACCGACGTGTACGGCTCGACGCTCGGCGTGATCGGCATGGGCCGGATCGGGCAAGCGCTGGCGCGCCGCGCGGTGGGCTTCGACATGCGCGTGATCTATCACAACCGTTCGCGCGTCGCGCCGGAGATCGAGTCGCAACTCAACGCGGAGTACGCGTCGAAGGAAGACTTGTTGAAGCGCGCGGATCACGTCGTGCTCGTGCTGCCCTACACCAAGGAGAACCATCACACCATCGGCGCGGCCGAACTCGCGTTGATGAAGCCGACGGCCACGCTTACCAACATCGCGCGCGGCGGAATCGTCGACGATTCGGCGTTGATCGCCGCGCTGCGCGAGAAGCGTATCGCGGCCGCGGGGATCGACGTGTTCGAAGGCGAACCCGACTTCAATCCCGATTTCCTGTTGCTCGATAACGTCGCGTTGACGCCGCATATCGCGAGCGCCACCGAGTCGACGCGCCGCGCGATGGCCAATCTCGCCGCGGACAATCTCATCGCCGGTTTGGGTGAAGGACCGCGCGCCGGCAATCCGCCGAATCCGATCAACCCGGACGTGCTGAAAAAATGATCGAACTGTTGTACGGCGCGATCGCGCTCCTGGCGATTGCGCTTCTGGTTGCGCTCGTCGTCCTGTTTGCGACGATGCGGCGCACGTCCCGCGTCGATATCGAAGAGGAATTCGTCGCGCTCACCGACCGCGTGAACGACATGGGCGAGGCGCAGACGCGGGCGCAGGAGCGGCTCGAACGCGGCTTGCGTGGCGATATCGCGGAGAGCACGCGCGTCTCGCGCATGGAATCGCAAAGCGGCTTCACGCAGTTTCATCAGACGCTCGCGACGCAGTTGGCGAGCACGTCGAGCGTGCAGAACGCGCAGTTCGACGCGCTTGCGCAGCAACTCGCGCAGCAGAGTCAGCAGGCGCGCGACGATCAGGGCAACGCGCTCAAGCGCTTCGCCGACTCCATGACTTTGCATCTCGGCCAGCTATCGGAAGCGAACGAACGGCGGCTCGGCGAAGTGCGCGCGACGCTCGAAGCGCGCCTCAAGGACATCGAGGCGAACAACTCGGCGAAGCTCGATGAAATGCGCCGCACCGTCGATGAAAAGCTGCATTCCACGCTGGAGCAGCGGCTCGGCGAATCGTTCAAGCTGGTGTCGGACCGGCTCGAACAAGTGCATCGGGGCTTAGGCGAGATGCAGACGCTCGCGGCGGGCGTCGGCGATCTGAAGAAGGTGCTGACCAACGTCAAGACGCGCGGCATTTGGGGCGAAGTGCAACTGGAGTCGTTGCTTGAACAGTTGCTCACGCCGGATCAATACGCGAAGAACGTCGCGACCGTGCCCAAGAGCAACGAACGCGTGGAGTTTGCAGTCAAGTTGCCGGGCCGTCACGACACGCCGGGCGCGCCGGGCGATGCCGCGACGCCGGTGTGGCTGCCTATCGACGCCAAGTTTCCGCGCGAGGACTACGAGCGTCTCGTCGATGCGCAAGATCGCGCAGATCCCGTCGGTGTGGAAGAAGCCGCGCGTGCGCTCGAAGGACGCTTGCGCGCGGAGGCGCGCTCCATCGCGCAGAAGTACGTGTCGCCGCCGCATACGACCGACTTCGCGTTGCTGTTTCTGCCGACCGAGGGTTTGTATGCCGAAGTGCTGCGGCGTCCGGGTCTGACCGACTATCTACAGCGCGAGCATCGCGTGAGCGTGGCCGGTCCGACTACACTCACGGCGCTGCTCAACAGTCTGCAAATGGGCTTCAGGACGCTCGCTATCGAAAAGCGGTCGAGCGAGGTGTGGCAGGTGCTCGGCGCGGTGAAAACCGAGTTCAACAAGTTCGGCGATGTACTCGCGAAAACGAAGTCGCAACTCGAAACCGTCACGCGCTCGATCGAAGCGGCGCAGACGCGCACGCGTCAAATGGGCAAGCGCCTGCGCGATGTGGAAGCGCTTCCGGGTGAGGAAGCGCGCGGTCTGCTCGGGGATGACGAGGCCGCGCTGCCGCGAGACGGGGACGACGAGCTTTGACGAGCTTCAGATGATAAGCGGCCTGCGCGTCAGCGATGCAACCGCGTCTAAGACGCCAACCGCTCCAGCGACTCACCGGTGATACGCACGATGCGCCAGTCCGGCAATACGGTTGCGCCCATCTTTTCATAGAAGTCGATGGCGTTCTGATTCCAGTCCAGCACCGACCATTCGAAGCGGCCGCACTGACGCTCGACCGCAAGTGCCGCAAGCCGCTTGAGCATCTGCGTGCCGAGGCCGCTGCCGCGCAACGTCGGGCGCACGTAGAGATCTTCCAGATACAGCCCGCGCTTGCCGAGAAACGTGGAGAAGTTATGGAAGAAGAGCGCATAGCCGACCACTTCGCCCGCCTGTTCCGCGACCAGCGCTTCGGCTGACGGACGCGCGCCGAAGAGCGCATCGCGCACGCCGTCTTCGGTCGCGATAAACAAATGCGTGAGCTTCTCGAATTCCGCGAGTTCGTACATCAGCGCGTAGATCGCGCCGATATCGGCGGGCGTGGCGGGGCGAATCGACGCGCCGCTCACGCTTCCTCCGGTGCGTCGGACAACACGATTTCTATGCCGCCGAAACGCGACGCCACCCAGTTATAAGCATGGCACGCAATCCACAACAGCACGAAGCCAAGGATTGCGTTGAGCAGCAGCGCGCTCGTGACCGTGCTCACTTCCACCGAGCCGTATCGCACGAACGCGACTACCACGCCGAGCAGCACGATCGGCACGCTGAAAGTCAGATACACGAGGATCAGGGCCTTGGCCGTCTGTCCGGGTGCAATGGATGAGATCTGCTTTTTCATGGACTAAAAACCCGTCTATCGATAAAAAATGGTGGTGATCGCGTCGCCCTGCTTTTTGGCGCGCTCAAACGAGGCCGTCGAACGGCACGATATCCACGGAATCGCCCGTTTCGAGATTGCCGCGATCGTGTTCGAGCACGATGAAGCAATTGGCCCGGCTCATGGAACTCAGCACGCCTGAACCTTGCGGCCCGGTGGTCACGACGCTCCATTGTCCGTCGGCGCGGCGGCTTGCGATGCCGCGCTGAAATTCCGTGCGGCCCGCGCGCTTTTTGATCGGCTCGGCGCAGGTCGCGCGAATCTCGATGAGCGGCTGGCGTGCGGCGCCCGACATGGCCAGCAAGGCTTCACGGACGATGAAGTAGAACGTGGCCATCACGGCAACGGGGTTCCCCGGCAAGCCGAAGAAGAGCGCCGATTCGCCCGTGCCCGCGCGCGGTCCCGACCACAAGCGGCCGAATGCGAGCGGGCGGCCGGGACGCATGGCGATCTTCCAGAACGCGACGTCGCCGAGCGAGTTCATCAGTTCGCGCGTGAAATCGGCGTCGCCAACGGAGACGCCTCCCGAGCTGATGACGACATCCGCTGCTTGCGCCGCTTCGCGCAACGCCTTCTCCAACGATGCCCGGTCGTCGCGCACGATGCCCAGATCGACCGTCTCGACGTCGAGGCGGCGCAGCATCGCGAAAAGGGTGTAGCGGTTGCTGTCGTAGAGGCTGCCGGGCGCAAGCGGTTCGCCGACGGAGCGCAACTCGTCGCCCGTGGAAAAGAACGCGACGACGAGACGCTTCCGAACCGCGACTTCGGCAATTCCGAGCGACGCGAGCAAACCGAGGTCGGACGCCCGCACGATACGGCCTGCTTGCAAAGCGGCCTTTCCGCGAGCCAAGTCTTCGCCAGCGAGCCGCCGGTTCTGGCCTTCGCTTACGACGGTTGATGGGAAGCGAATGACGTCGTCAGCGCGCGTGACGAGTTCTTGCGGCACGACGGTGTCGCAGCCTGGCGGAATCAGCGCGCCCGTCATGATGCGCACGCATTGAGCCGCGTTGGGTTCGGCGCTGAAGGGACGTCCGGCGAGCGCGATACCTGCGACGTTCAGTTCGACGGCATCGCGCGCGGCATTGAGCGCGGCGCTCTTGAACGCGTAGCCGTCCATTGCGGAGTTGTCGAATGCCGGGACATCGATGGGCGAGATCACGTCTTCGGCGAGCACGCGGCCGAGCGCTTCATAAAGACTTACGCGTTCGACACGCCCGGCAGTTCCACGCGGCATGGCCCACTGACGAACGATTTCCTGCGCGGCCGCAACCGGCAGCGCGTTCGGATCGTAGTAAGTGACGCAAGCGGAGAAGGGCCTGGACGTGGTCATGAATCGGAATGGTCGCGACCGAAGTCGGGAAGGACAGCGATGCTGGAACCGGCTGAACCTGAACGAATGCGCGTGGCTAACGACGCGCCAGTTCAGCTAGCTGATGCAAATCATTGATATTGTAAAACGCGCGATCATCGTGAAATGGCACTTGCACCGCCTTGTGGCGCGCGTACCACGCACGGACCTTGCGTTCGCCGGCGGCAAGCCAGGCGTCGAGATCGTCGGCGAGCGAGGTTCGAATCAGCGCGAAAACCGGATGCGCGATGCGCGTTTCGTCCGTATCGACGGTCGCCGCATAAGCGATGTCCGCGCCATGTTCGTCGAGCGCGCGTCGCAACGTGGTGCCGAGTTGCGAATCGACGAAGGGCGCGTCGCAAGGCGCGGTCAGCACGAACTCGGTGTGCGCCGCGCGCAATGCAGTGGCGATGCCGGCAAGCGGGCCGGGATAATCGGCGAGCGAATCGGCGATGACGCGTGCATCGAAACGCGTAGCGAGCCGAGCGTAGTCGTCGCCCGAACGATTCGCGCTGATGAGCATGGCGTCCGTCTGCGGCGCGAGGCGGCGCAGCACATGCAACGCGAGCGGTTCGTCGCGCAGGAGCTGTAGTCCCTTGTCGACGCCGCCCATGCGCGAGCCGCGTCCGCCCGCGAGCACGAGTCCGGTAGTCTGATTTTCCGGGGCCACGGGCATCAACCGCCGATGTACGACATCTCGACGCGCGGCGCTTCACGGCGCGCGTTTCCCGCCGCGCTGCCGCGCAATTGCGAGTAGCGATCGCCGCGCGCGTGCCAGATGTGCGCAACGGCGTTGGCGACGTCGGCATCGCTCGCGCCGCCGCGAATGAGCGCGCGCAGATCGTGGCCGGACGTGGCGAAAAGGCAGAGGTACAGCTTGCCTTCGGTCGAGAGCCGCGCGCGCGTGCAAGTGCCGCAGAACGCGCGCGTGACGCTCGAAATCACGCCGATTTCTCCGCTGCCGTCGAGATAGCCCCAGCGTTGCGCGGTTTCGGCGGCCGTATGCGCTTCGAGCGGCGCGAGCGCGAAGTGCTCGGCGATCCGCTCGACAACTTGCGCGGACGGCAACACCTCGCTCATGTTCCAGCCGTTCGACGCACCGACATCCATGTATTCGATGAAGCGCAGCACCACGCCGCTGCCTTTGAAGTGACGCGCCATCGGCACGACTTCCTGATCGTTCGTGCCACGCTTGACGACCATGTTGACCTTGATCGGCAAAAGGCCCGCCGACTGCGCGGCTTCGATGCCGTCGAGCACGTCGGCCACGGCGAAATCGGCGTCGTTCATGCGGCGAAAAAGCGTGTCGTCGAGCGCATCCAGACTGACCGTGACGCGCGACAGCCCCGCTTCCTTGAGCGAACGTGCCTTGCGCGCGAGCAGCGATCCGTTGGTGGTCAGCGTAAGATCGAGCGGACGGCCTTCGGGCGTGCGCAGAAGCGCGAGTCGTTCGATCAGAAATTCGATGTTCTTGCGCAGTAGCGGCTCACCGCCCGTCAAACGGATTTTTTCGACGCCGTGGGCCACGAAGACGCGCGCCAGCCGCTCGATTTCCTCGAACGAGAGCAGGGCGGAATGCGGCAGAAACGGGTAGTCCTTGTCGAACACGTCGCGCGGCATGCAGTAGACGCAGCGGAAGTTGCAGCGATCCGTGACCGAGATGCGCAGATCGCGCAGCGGACGCGCGAGCGTGTCCGTCAGCAACCCGGATGGCAATGCCACCGCGCCGGAAAAATCCGGAATGGCGCTGACATCGGCTAAGGGGATGATGCGTCGGGACATGGCGGCGGTCTTGCTCGGCTCGGAGGCTTGTTCGAATAGTAGAAGCACGCAGTCATTTTAGCGGAACGCGGCGAACCAGTCGTCTTACCCTTTGGTACAGGCTTTCCATACCTAGGCGTCAAAAAAAACGCCATCGACGTTAGCCGATGGCGTTTTTCCTGCGCAACCGGGCGTTCCGTGGAACGCCCGGTTGCGGCACTACGCTTACTGCGCGTCTTTGCCGGTTTCCACTTGCTGCATCGGCGCGGCGCTCACAGGCGGCAGCGGCTTGCGCTCGCGCGGCACGCGTGCCGGCGCGGCTTCGCGCTCGGCTGCGGCGTTGGCGTCGCGCAGCTTGCTGGCGTCCGTGTTGACCCAGACGAGGCCGGCGGATTCGAGCATCGGCTGCAACGCTTCCGTCGATACCGGCGTCGCGGCCGGTGCAGCCGCGGGCGCGGCGGCTTTCACCGGTTCCGCTTCCACTGCGACGGGCTGCGAAGCCACTGCCGTTTCAATCACGCTTTCAGTTGTCACCGTTTCCACGGCCTGGACCTGCACGGGCGGAACCGAAGTCGCCTCAGGCGTCGCTGCAACCGCGGCGACCTTGACGGGTTCGGCGGGTTCGGCCCGTACCGGCGCGGCTTCGGCGGACGGCGTTTCCGCGATTGCCTCAGCCGGAGCTTCGACCGGCTTGGCCGTTTCCACTGGCTTCGCGGTTTCGACAGGCGCGGCCACTTCGACAGGCTTCGCTTCTTCCACGGCCGCGGGAGCAGCAGGCGTGGCAGGCGCGAAAGGATCGGCGGGCTTCGTTTCCGCGAGTTTCGGCGTCGGGCCGAACGGGTTATCGACCGCGAGCGAAGCATCCGACTTCGCGAAGAACTCCGGCGCCGGTTCGGGCGTCGTCGCCTTCAACTGCGCGTTCGCTTCGATAGCCTCGGTCTGCGACGGCTGCTCGACGCGCACAGGCGCTTGCACCGGTGCAGCGACGGCTTGCTCGGGCGCCTTTTCCACGCTGCGTTCGGCGACAGGCTGCGGCGCGGCAACGGCCGGACGCGGTTCGCGACGCGCGGCGGCTTCTTGCGCGGCTTCCGCGTCGAACACGCCAGCTTGCGCCGACATGCTTTCGGCTGCGCCTTCCGCTTCGGCGACATCGGCGGCGTGATTCACCGTCGTGCCGTCATCTTCACGTTCGCGACGACCGCCACGACGACCGCGACGGCGGCGACGACGCTCTTCGCCATCACGCGCGGCTTGTTCCGCCGATACCGCGTCGAGACCGTTTTGCTGCGCGAAGTCGTCGTCGGTTTGCGCCGTTTCGACGATTTCCGACGGCACCGCTTCGCTTGGCGTCAGTGCTTCGACGGCGGTTTCGGCTTGCGGCTTGCGACGCTCGCCACGTTCCGGACGCTCGGTGCGTTCCGCACGATCGCCACGTTCACCACGCTCGCCGCGATCCGCACGCTCGCGTCGTTCCGGACGCTCCGCAGCCTCGGCGCGCGGTGCGCGTTCGGCGTTTCGGTCCTGATTGCGTTCGCGCGGCTCACGTGCCTCACGCGCCTCGCGGGGCTCGCGTCCTTCACGTCCTTCGCGTGCTTCACGCGGCTCGCGAACTTCGCGCAATTCACGGCCTTCGCGACCCGGACGCGCCTCGCGGTCTTCACGGCGTGCGCCTTGACGGCCCGTGCCATTGCCGCCGCCAACCGCGCCATTCACGCCGTTTGCGCCGGCAGCGGCGCCCACGGCCGCGCCATCGCGATTCGCACCGCCACGGCGATTACGGTTGCGATCGCCGCCGCCCGTGCGTTCGCCGCGCTCCGGGCGCTCGCGTGGCGCGCGCGTGGCGGGTTGCGCTTCGACCGGCGCGGGCGCCGGTTTGACTTCAGGCTGAATGCCGAACAGGTTCTTGATCCACGCGATGAACCCGCCGCTCGCCGGCTCCGGCGTCGCTGCAACGGGCGCGGCCTCGACCGGCGCCGGTTTGACCGGCGCGCTCGGCGCGGGCTTCTCGGGCGTGATGCCCTTGACCGCCGCTTCCTGCTTCGGCTTTACTTCCTCGGTGCGTTTGCTGTAGCCGGTTTCCGATTCCATCTCGGTTGCCGCTTCCACTGCCATCTTCCACGAGGCGCGCGGTTCGTCGAGACGGGCATCGTCGTGACGCAGACGCTCCAGCTTGTAATGCGGCGTCTCCAGATGCTTGTTCGGAATCAGAACGACGTTGACCTTGAAGCGCGACTCGATCTTGTTGATTTCCGAGCGCTTTTCGTTCAATAGGAAGGCGGTCACTTCGACCGGCACCTGGCAATGAATCGCCGCGGTGTTTTCCTTCATCGCTTCTTCCTGAATGATCCGCAGCACTTGCAGCGCGGACGACTCGGTATCGCGGATATGGCCCGTGCCGTTACAACGCGGGCAGGTGACGTGGCTGCCTTCGGAGAGTGCCGGACGCAGCCGCTGACGCGACAGTTCCATCAACCCGAAGCGAGAAATCTTGCCCATTTGTACGCGCGCACGGTCGTGCTTGAGCGCGTCTTTCAGGCGCTGTTCGACCTCGCGCTGGCTTTTTGCCGACTCCATGTCGATGAAGTCGATCACGATCAGCCCGCCCAGATCGCGCAGACGCAACTGGCGCGCGACTTCGTCGGCGGCTTCCAGATTGGTGCGCGTGGCGGTTTCCTCGATGTCGGCGCCCTTGGTCGCGCGCGCCGAGTTCACGTCGATGGCGACGAGCGCCTCGGTGTGATCGATCACGATCGCGCCGCCCGAAGGCAGCGGCACCGTGCGCGAATACGCGGTTTCAATCTGATGCTCGATCTGGAAACGCGAGAACAGCGGCACGTCGTCGTGATAGCGCTTCACCTTTTGCAGGTTGTCGGGCATCACGATGTCCATGAAGGCGCGCGCCTGATCATGGATTTCGGTCGTGTCGATGAGAATTTCGCCGATATCCGGCTGGAAATAGTCGCGAATCGCGCGAATGACGAGGCTCGATTCGAGATAAATCAGCATGGGCTGGCCGGCGACACCGCTCTGCGACGCGGCTTCGATCGCGCGCCACAGTTGCATCAGGTAATTCAGGTCCCACTGGAGTTCTTCGGCCGAGCGTCCGATCCCCGCTGTGCGCGCGATGATGCTCATGCCTTCCGGCAATTCGAGCTGCGCCATGGTTTCGCGCAGTTCCTGCCGCTCGTCGCCTTCGATCCGGCGCGACACGCCGCCGCCGCGCGGGTTGTTCGGCATCAGGACGAGATAGCGTCCGGCGAGCGAAATGAACGTGGTCAGCGCCGCGCCCTTGTTGCCGCGTTCTTCCTTTTCGACCTGAACGATCAGTTCCTGGCCTTCGCGCAGCGCGTCCTGAATGCGCGCGGAGCGCATCTCGATGCCGTCGCGAAAATATTGGCGGGCGACTTCCTTGAACGGCAGAAAACCGTGGCGGTCCTCGCCGTAGTTGACGAAACAGGCTTCGAGCGACGGCTCGATGCGGGTGACGACTCCCTTGTAGATGTTGCCTTTGCGCTGTTCGCGCCCGGCGGTTTCGATGTCGATATCGATGAGCTTCTGCCCATCGACGATGGCGACGCGGAGTTCTTCCTGCTGCGTCGCATTAAACAGCATGCGTTTCATTGAACGGCTCCAGAGCGGCCCTGCCGTCCCTCATCTTGCGAATCGGCGCGGAGTTCGAACCCGTGGTCGAACATCGGCGGGCGAAGCGGGAGGGCGAGCGTGCCGCGCTTTTTGTGTGTTGTCACAAAGCACGCTGGAGCGGGACTTCTGGCGGGAGAATTGCCGAAAGCGGGCACGGGCGCATGAGCGGGCCGGGCCGTGGGGCACCTTGCGACAACTGGGAGGCGCGCCGATACGGTGCGCTGCGCGGTAAAACGCGTCGAGGAAAAACGGCGGCGCCGGGGGTTTCGCGTCTCAAATTAGACGCGCCAAACCCGCTGCGCTCTTCGAACAGAGCCTTCTCCTCCGACGGCGGCAATGCAGGAGGGCGGCCTCGCGTAATTCGCGCGATGCTTCTTCGCCGACCTCGACCCTTGCCTGACCGCGCTGGCACGGCCGCAGACCCGAAAGCTCCGCTGGCGTGCCGCATGTCTCGCCTCACTGCGACGTTTTTTAACTGCTATCGCGCTTCGCCGGAATCAGCGCAGCCGCGATGTCGTCGCGAGTTGTTCGCAATCGGCGAGCTTCGATTTGCCGTTCGTCCCGTTGCTCGATGGCAGGGGAAAATCTGGGCGGGCGACCGGCTTCAACGACCGGGCGCCATCGCTTCTCGCCGATAAAAATTCTTTTTGACCAAAAATCCGTTACCGATCGACGATCACTCGACCGAACGCGCCTGTGGGCCCCGTCCCTGCCGGTGATATCGCCGTGCGTGCAACTTGTTGCTCGATTTTCCGGGCGAGCAACCGGCCCTGGGCACAAGTAAAATGATGGTTTATTGCTTGCACCTGTACAGTCTGATAGTTCGCAGCCACGGTTTTCGTGTCACGCTGTTTTTCAGACTGCTCGCAAATTATATTCAGAATGAATGAGTTAGGCAAAACATCCCATAAACAGGTCGCAAGCGAGCAGGTGTCGATGATCGAAATCGACGAAACCGCTGCCGGTCAGCGCATCGACAATTTTCTGTTGCGCGTCTGCAAGGGCGTGCCCAAAAGCCATATTTACCGAATTCTGCGCAGTGGCGAAGTGCGCGTGAACAAAGGCCGGATCGATTCCGCGTACCGGCTCGAAATCGGCGATCTCGTGCGCGTGCCGCCCATTCGTATCGCGCAGCCGGATGAAAAACCGCTGTCGTCGAACGCGCCGGCCGCTGAATTCCCCATCATTTTCGAGGACGACCATTTGATCGTCATCGACAAACCGTCGGGCGTCGCGGTACACGGCGGCAGCGGCGTGGCGTTTGGCGTCATCGAACAATTGCGCAACGCGCGCCCGCACGCGAAATTTCTCGAACTCGTGCATCGGCTGGATCGCGAGACGTCCGGCGTGCTCATGCTTGCCAAAAAGCGCGCGGCGCTCGTCAATCTGCACGAGCAGATTCGTGAGAATCGCATCGACAAACGTTACTACGCGCTCGGACATGGCGACTGGCCAAGCGACTGGGGACGGCGGCGTATCGTCAAGGAGCCGCTGCACAAGTACGTGGCGGCGGACGGCGAGCGGCGCGTGCGGATTCAGGAGAACGGTCTGCCATCGCATACGGTTTTCAATCTGATCGAGCGCTGGGACGACTACGCTTGGGTCGAGGCCGAACTTAAAACCGGCCGCACGCACCAGATTCGCGTGCATATGGCGAGTCTCGGCCTGCCTATTGCGGGCGATGCCAAATACGGCGATTTCGCGCTCAACAAGGAGCTCGCGCGTCCGAACGCGAAACCGTCGCTCAAACGCATGTTTTTGCACGCTTATCGACTGAAAATCACGCATCCGGCGACCGGCGAGCCGCTGCAGCTCGAAGCGCCGCTGCCGGCGGAATGCCGGCGCTGCATCGACCAGCTCAAGCTCTTAAACCAAGATCAACAGTGAGACACGTTACATGGCGCGGCAGCAATTCGATTTGATCGTCTTCGACTGGGACGGCACCTTGATGGATTCGACCGCGCACATCACGCGCAGCATTCAGGCGGCATGCCGCGATCTGGGGCTGCCAGTTCCGGCCGATGAATCCGCGAGCTACGTGATCGGCCTCGGCCTCAGGGACGCGCTGCAGATTTGCGCGCCCACGCTCGATCCTTCCGAGTATCCGCGTCTGGCCGAGCGTTATCGCTATCACTTTTTGACGACCGGCCAGACGACCGAACTTTTCACTGGCGTGCGCGAGTTGCTTCGGGAACTGCGCGAAGAGGGCTATTTTCTCGCGGTGGCGACGGGCAAGAGCCGTGTCGGACTGAACCGCGCGCTCGACGAGTCGCGCCTCACGAGCCATTTCGACGCCACGCGCTGCGCCGACGAAACCTTTTCGAAGCCGCATCCGGCCATGCTCCACGAACTCACGCGCGAACTCGGCCAGGATTTGTCGCGCACGGTGATGATCGGCGACACCACGCACGACCTGCAGATGGCGATCAACGCGGGCGCGGCGGGCATCGGCGTGGGCTACGGCGCGCATCCGGCAGATTCGCTGACGAAGCTGGAACCGAAGTTCTGCGCGGATAGCATCGCGTCTCTGGCGGGCTGGCTGCGGGAGCACGCATGAGCGAGCCGACGCAAGCCGCGAACGCCGTGCGCGTGTGCGCCGCCGATGAACTCGTCGACGGCGGCGCGGGCCGGCGCCTGAATGCGGCGGACGCGAGCGGCGAAGCGGTGGTGTTCTTCGTGCGCTACGACGGCAAACCTTTCGGCTACCTCAACCGCTGCGCGCATGTCCCGATGGAACTCGACTGGGTCGAAGGCCAGTTCTTCGAAAGCTCGGGCCTATACTTGATGTGCGCGACGCACGGCGCGATCTACGAGCCCGACACGGGCAAGTGCGTCGGCGGTCCGTGCCGCGGCGCGCGTCTGCGCGCACTCGCCGTCGAGGAACGCGACACGCCCGAAGGCCGCGCGGTCTTCTGGCTGCCCGACGACACGCTGCGCCCGGCCTGAATCCCCATTTTTCCTTGAGCTGGTTTGACGACCAGAAGGCAAACGCATGTCCGACAACTTTCCTCAAAACCCGCGCGGTAACGATCGCGGCAATGACAATTGGGAGCGCGAGGCGCTCGAACGCATCGCGCTGGCATCCGTTCGCGAGCAGCGTGCGGCGCGGCGCTGGCGCATTTTCTTTCGCTTCGTATTTCTCGCGGTGATTGCCGTGATCGCCTGGCGCGTGTTCGATCTGACCGGCGACCACGTCGCCAAGAGTACGCGCCATACCGCGCTCATCGACTTGCAGGGCGAGATTTCGAGTAATGGCGATGCCAGCGCCGACAACATCGGCGGCGCGCTCGAAAGCGCGTTCGAGGACGACGGCACGGCGGGCGTGATTTTGCGCATCAACAGTCCGGGCGGCTCGCCGGTGCAGGCGGGCATTATTTATCGCGAAATCAAGCGTTTGCGGGCGAAGTATCCGAAGACGCCGCTTTACGTCGTCGTCGATGACATGTGCGCGTCGGGCGGCTATTACGTCGCGGCGGCGGCGGACAAGATCTACGTGGACAAGGCGAGCATCGTCGGCTCGATTGGCGTGCTGATGGACGGTTTCGGCTTCACCGGGCTGATGGACAAGCTCGGCATCCAGCGCCGCATGCATACGGCGGGCGCGAACAAGGGTTCGTTCGATCCGTTTTCGCCCGAGACGCCGCAGATGACCGCGCACGCCCAGGACATGCTCGACCAGATCCACGCGCAGTTCATCGACGCGGTGAAACAGGGGCGCGGCACGCGTCTGAAGGACGATCCTGACTTGTTTTCGGGAGAGTTCTGGACAGGCGAGAAGAGCGTCCAGCTTGGACTCGCGGATGGTTTCGGCGACGCCAGCTACGTCGCGCGCGAGATCATCAAGCAGCCGGATATCGTCGATTACACGCAGAAGGAAAGCATCGGCGAGAAGGTGGTGAAGCGCTTTGGCGCTTCTGTCGGCGATGCGGCGGTGCGGGCGTTGACGCTTGGCGGGAAGGTGCAGGTGCGGTGAGGGCGTGAGGGCGAGCGGCGCACAAACCCACGCCTGACCGCACCGACCTCAAGCCCCCAGCAACAGAAAAATCGCCGGCCGTTTGTGCAATTCCGGCGCGGCTTGCTTCTTCCAGTCCGCTGCCGTGCGCGTCACGATGGTTTCGCCGGGCAGCGTCAAATCCACCGCGACGCAGATCAGCGTCGACGGCGCGCAGATCGCGATGAGCGTGTCCAGCATCGCCCGATTGCGATACGGTGTCTCAATGAAAATCTGCGTCTGGTTCGCCTTGCGCGACAGTTGTTCCAGCTCGCGCAGGCGCTTGCCGCGCTCGGCGGCATCCACGGGAAGATAGCCGTTGAACGCGAAGCTCTGGCCGTTCATGCCCGACGCCATGAGCGCGAGCAGAATTGAACTCGGTCCGACGAACGGCACGACCTTCACGCCTCGCTGATGCGCGCGCCGCACGAGCAGCGCGCCCGGATCGGCGACGGCGGGGCAGCCGGCTTCCGAGACGAGTCCCGCGTCGGCGCCGGCGAGAATCGGCGCGAGCAGTTTGTCGATTTCGCCGGGCGGCGTATTGACGTTCAGCTCCCGAACCTCGATTTCCTGAATCGGCCGCGTCGTGCCTACTTTCTTGAGGAATGCGCGCGTCGTCTTGGCGTTCTCGCCGATGTAATAACCTAGCGCGGCTGCCTGCGCGCGCACCGGCTCGGGCAGCACTTGCGCGAGTGCTTCGGCATCGCCTTCGCCAAGCGTATTGGGGATCAGATAAAGGACGCCGCTCATGCTGCCGCTCCGAGAAGGGGAAAACCGGCCGCGCGCAACATCTTGCTCAGCGCGATGAGCGGCAGGCCGATGAGCGCGGTGGGATCGTCGGAGTCGATCGCATCGAGCAACACGATGCCGAGCCCTTCGGACTTGGCGCTGCCCGCGCAGTCGTAGGGCGTTTCGGCGCGAAGGTAGGCTTCGATTTCGGCGTTTGTGTAATCGCGAAACTGCACGCGGGTGACGATATCGGCCGATTGCACGTTTTCCGTGGCGCTGTCGAACACGCACAGCGCGCTGTGGAAGTCGACGCCGCGGCCGCGCATCGCGCGCAGTTGCGCGACGGCGTTGTCGTGCGTGCCGGGCTTGCCGATCTGACGTCCGTCGAAGGTCGCGACCTGATCGGAGCCGATCACGAGCGCGTCCGGCGCCTCGACGGCCGCCGCGCGCGCCTTGGCGATGGAAAGACGCACGGCCGTTGCCTCGGGCGATTCGCCGGCAAGCGGCGTTTCATCGACACCGGACACGATGACATCGAAAGGTATGCGCAAACGCGCCAATAACTCGCGCCGATATGGCGAACCCGACGCCAGAACCAGGCGCCGCGTGGGCGAAGACGAAGCAAAAACGTCGGACATAAACGGAAATCAGCAAAAATGGGTGAAAAACGACGGGTTGCGAACGAGTCCTTAAGTGTTTGACTCGAAAGAACAAAGCCGTTATAGTTTTGGGCTTTTCATCGGTATGGTGCTTGGGCGCTCTAGCCGGTGAATAGGGAAGAGATAACTAGTACCGCGGAATTAACAGCGGTGGCGCAAACCAAGGTGACGCAAACAAAGCACGTTTGACGTCATGCTGCAAATCCGGGCAAGCCACGCCTGCCTTTTGGCACCGGGCGGTGCATACTGACTCGTAGCAGTACCGGACTGTAGCAGCGGGCGCGTAGCCAAGTGCAGACTCAAGCGCTAACCGAAGCGCCGACCGCACCCGAACGAAACACGTACGAACAACGCACGGCACATAGCAGGAGCGCACATGACTCAGAATCCTGGCAAACCTGCGAGCCCCGCCAATCCGCGCGCGCTCGATCTTTACGATTTTGCCAAGAGCGGCAGGCAGGCAGCGGGCGCGGTCCGCGTTTCGCAACTGCCGCGCATGTTAGCCGAAGTGCCGGCAGATGCGCCAGACCGCGACACGGTGTTCACCTGGCAGGCCGAGGGATCGACCCAGCCGGAATTGCAGGACAACGGCACGGAAGCGCCGCAGCCTTATTTGCGCCTCGCGGTGCACGGCTCGGTTTATCTGATGTGCCAGCGCTGTCTTTTGCCGTATTCGCAGCATCTCGATGTCGATGCGACTGATCGGATCGTGGCGACGGAAGAAGAAGCGGACGAGTATCCGCTCGATGACGATGAAGTCGATGTGATCGTAGGCTCGCATCAGTTCGATCTGATCGACTTGATCGAAGAAGAGTTGTTGTTGGCCTTGCCGCTCGTGCCGAAGCACAACGTCTGCCCGAAGGTGCATGAAAGTCTGCTCCAGGGCGAAGACGGTGACGAAGCAGGCGAAGCGGACGGCGAACCGGGCGCTTCCGGAAAATCGGACAAGCCCAATCCGTTTGCCGTTCTGCAGAAGCTCAAGGACGACAAGAAGCATTGAACGGACTCAAAGCTCGAGCCTTGGCAATGTTGGCAATGAGCCGGGGCAAAGCTCTAGCAGGATCGGCAGCACGCAACAAACTGGTGGCGCGAAGCGCTCACGATCAACCCGATGGCCTGCAGGTCGAGGGCTGTCGGCGGTTCGGGCTGTGTTAGAATTCGCAAAATTTTTCTGGAGTAATCATGGCAGTTCAGCAAAACAAGAAGTCGCCGTCGAAGCGCGGCATGCACCGTTCCCACGACTTCCTCAACGCAGCGCCGCTGGCAGTTGAGCCGAGCACGGGTGAAGTGCATCTGCGTCACCACGTGAGCCCGAATGGCTACTATCGTGGCAAGAAAGTCGTCAAGACGAAGAACGACTAAGCGTTTCGCGCTTGGCCTGATGCGTCACCGCACAGCGGACGCTCGCGCCTGCTACGCTTTTGACACTTTCCCGGTACGACAAGAAGGCGGCATTTCACTGCCGCTTTTTTGTGCCTGAAATTCGTCGCTTCCCATGACCGTAAAGATAACCATTGACTGCATGGGAGGCGATCACGGTCCGGCCGTGACCGTTCCCGCTGCCGTCAATTTCGTGCGCGCGCATCCCGACGCGCATCTGATGCTCGTCGGCATCGAGCAGTCCATTCGCGCGCAATTGAAAAAATTGAAGGCGCTGGACGAACCACGCCTGACTGTCGTTCCCGCGACCGAAGTCGTCGCCATGGACGACCCCGTCGAAGTCGCGCTGCGCAAGAAGAAAGATTCGTCGATGCGCGTCGCGCTCAACCTCGTCAAAGAGGGCGAGGCACAAACCTGCATCTCCGCCGGCAACACCGGCGCGCTCATGGCGGTCTCCCGCTATGTGCTGAAAACGCTCGCCGGTATCGAGCGGCCGGCCATCGCGTTCGCCATGCCGAGCCAGAAGGGCTACACCACCGTGCTCGATCTCGGCGCCAATGTCGACTGCGAACCCGAGCATCTGCTGCAGTTTGCGGAAATGGGCCACGCGCTCGTTTCGGCGATCGAAGGGCGCGAGCGGCCGACCATCGGCTTGCTCAATATCGGCGAAGAAGTCATCAAGGGCAACGAAACGATCAAGCGCGCGGGCGAACTGCTGCGTGCGAGCACGCTCAACTTCTACGGCAACGTGGAAGGCAACGACATCTATAAAGGCACGACCGATGTCGTGGTTTGCGACGGCTTCGTCGGCAATGTCGCGTTGAAGACTTCCGAAGGTCTCGCGAAAATGCTTGCCGACATCATCAAGGAAGAGTTCAGCCGCAACCTGCCGAGCAAGCTGATGGCGCTCGTGGCGCTGCCCGTTCTCAAGCGTTTCAAGAAGCGCGTCGATCCCGCGCAATATAACGGCGCCGCCTTGCTGGGATTGCGCGGCCTCGTGATCAAGAGCCACGGATCGGCCGAAGCCTTCGGGTTTGAGTGGGCCATCAAACGCGGGTATGATGCCGTCAAAAATGGTGTGCTCGAACGTCTCGTGCGCGCAATGGAGGAGAATGCGCCTGCCGCGCGCGAAGGCGCCGCGAGCACTTCCGCCACCGATGCCGCAAGCGGCGTCGCGACGGAACTGAACCCGCAGCCGAACTCGCGTCCGAATCCGCCGGACGCCTCGGGGACTGCGCTACACTCGAAGGCATAATGGCTCAATCCAATCTTTACGCTCGAGTGCTCGGCACAGGCAGCTATCTGCCGGCCGAGCGCGTTACGAATCAGGCATTGGCGGACCGTCTCGCTAAAGAAGGCGTCGAGACGAGCGACGAATGGATCGTCGCGCGAACCGGCATTCACGCACGGCACTTTGCGGCTCCTGATCAAACCACGAGCGATCTCGCGCTGGTCGCATCGCAACGAGCCATCGAGGCGGCGGGCATCGACCCGCAATCCATCGATCTCATTATCGTGGCAACCTCCACGCCGGACTTCGTGTTTCCGAGCACGGCGTGTCTCTTGCAGAACAAGCTCGGCATCAAGAACAACGGCGCGGCGTTCGACGTGCAGGCCGTCTGTTCCGGTTTCGCTTATGGCGTCGCGACGGCGGACAGTTTCATTCGCAGCGGTCTGAATCGCACGGCGCTCGTCGTCGGCGCGGAAACGTTCTCGCGCATTCTCGACTTCAAGGACCGCACGACCTGCGTGCTGTTCGGCGACGGCGCGGGCGCGGTCGTGCTGCAGGCGTCCGAGGAAGCGGGCGTGCTGTCGAGCGCGCTGCATGCGGACGGCAGCTATTCCGACATTCTCTGCACGCCGGGCAACGTGAACGGCGGTGTGATTTCCGGCAGCGCGTTCCTGCACATGGATGGCCAGGCGGTGTTCAAGCTCGCCGTCAACGTGCTCGAAAAAGTGGCTATCGAAGCGCTTGAGAAAGCGAAGCTCACGCCGAACGACATCGACTGGCTGATCCCCCATCAAGCCAATATCCGCATCATGCAGAGCACTTGCCGCAAGCTGCATCTGCCGCAGGAGCGCATGGTCGTGACGGTGGGCGAGCATGGCAATACGTCGGCGGCGTCGATTCCGCTCGCGCTCGATGTCGCCGTGCGCGACGGGCGTATTAAGCGTGGCCAGAACGTGCTGATCGAAGGCGTGGGCGGCGGCTTCACGTGGGGCGCGTCGGTCTTCCGCTATTGATCGCTCAAGCCACTCGCTTTCTTCCTCAATCTTCTCGATCCCCATCAATCTGAATTCGATCCGCTGAAAAGGCCGCCGCGGCCACACCATGCGCGCGCGGCGCAAGCACAGCCGGCGTCGGCCATTTGCCGGCCGGCGCAGAGAGGCGGATCGTTCCAATCCAACGAGGACGATATGAAATTTGCGTTCGTTTTCCCCGGCCAAGGTTCGCAGTCGATCGGCATGCTCAACGCATTCGCCGATCACGCCGTCGTGCGCAACACCGTGCAGCAGGCATCCGATGCGCTCGGCCAGGATCTCGGCAAGCTGATCGCCGAAGGTCCGGCCGAAGAGCTGAATCTCACGACCAACACACAGCCCGTCATGCTGACGGCGGCTTATGCCATTTACCGCGTGTGGGAAGCACAAACCGGTCTGAAGCCGGCGATCGTTGCAGGCCATAGCCTCGGCGAATACACCGCGCTCGTCGCGGCCGGCGCGCTGGCTTTCGCGGATGCCGTGCCGCTCGTGCGATTCCGCGCGCAAGCAATGCAGAGCGCGGTTCCGGTGGGCGTCGGCGGCATGGCCGCGATCCTGGGTCTCGACGACGACACCGTGCGCGCCGTATGCGCCGAAGCGTCGTCGGCGGGCGTGGTCGAAGCCGTCAACTTCAACGCGCCGGCGCAAGTCGTGATCGCGGGCTCCAAGGCGGCCGTCGAAAAGGCATGCGAAATCGCAAAGGCGAAGGGCGCGAAGCGCGCGCTGCCGCTGCCGGTTTCCGCGCCGTTTCATTCGTCGCTGCTGAAGCCCGCTTCGGACCAGTTGCGCGATTACCTCGCGAAGGTCGACATCGAGGCGCCGCGGATTCCGCTGATCAATAACATCGACGTGGCAAACGTCTCCGATCCCGCCGCTATCAAGGACGCGCTCGTGCGTCAGGCAGCAGGCCCGGTGCGCTGGGTCGAATGCGTGCAGGCGATTGCGCGCGAAGGCGTCACGCACGTGATTGAATGCGGTCCGGGCAAGGTGCTCGCGGGTCTCACGAAGCGGATCGACGGCAACCTCGTCGGCGGATCGATTTTCGATCCGGCATCGCTCGAAGAAACGCGCAAACTGATCGCTGCATAGTCGGAGTGGAACAATGAATCTGGACAATCAGGTAGCTATCGTCACGGGCGCGTCGCGCGGCATTGGCCGGGCAATCGCGCTGGAACTCGCGCGGCAGGGCGCGACGGTCATCGGCACGGCGACGAGCGAAAGCGGCGCGGCCGGCATTGGCGAAGCGTTGCAGCAAGCGGGCGGCAAGGGTCGCGGCGCGGTGCTCGACGTCAACGACGCAGCCGCCGCGGACTCGTTCATCGAGTCCACGGTCAAGGAGTTCGGTGGCCTGAACATTCTCGTGAACAACGCGGGCATCACCAAAGATCAGCTTGCCATGCGCATGAAAGACGACGAATTCGACGCCGTCATCGACACCAATCTGCGCGCCGTGTTTCGTCTATCACGCGCCGTCCTGCGCCCGATGATGAAGGCGCGTGGCGGGCGCATCATCAACATCACGTCGGTGGTCGGCTCGTCGGGCAATCCCGGCCAGGCCAACTATGCGGCGGCGAAGGCGGGCGTGGCGGGCATGACGCGGGCGCTCGCACGCGAGATCGGCAGCCGCGGCATTACGGTGAACTGCATCGCGCCGGGTTTCATCGATACCGACATGACCAAGGTTTTGCCCGAAGAGCAGCGCACCGCGCTCACCGCGCAGATACCACTTGGCCGACTGGGCAGCCCGGAAGATATCGCGCATGCTGTGTCGTTCCTGGCGTCGCCGTTCGCTGGATACATCACCGGCACGACCTTGCACGTGAACGGCGGCATGTACATGTAAAGCTGTAAAGGCGAGGAAAGGGCGCAATAGGCATTTCGCCGTTTTTCGCTTAATATCCGCGCCGAGACGGGCGCGCAAAATGCTCAAGGCATGGCGCGCACCGCCGGACTCGGTGGCAGAAAAAATCGCTGTGAAGCCCGGCAAGCCCTCTTGTAGGAGCGCGTCGGGCAGCGCAGCATGGAACTGACGCGCCGTATTTTGCGGGTCCAAACCTGATAAAATGCGCGCACTCGTATTTTTGAACTTTTTATCCCTCGGAGGGCTGCATGGACAATATCGAACAGCGCGTGAAGAAGATCGTCGCCGAACAACTTGGCGTGGCCGAAGCTGAAATCAAGAACGAAGCTTCGTTCGTCAACGATCTCGGCGCTGACTCGCTCGATACCGTCGAACTGGTGATGGCACTGGAAGACGAGTTCGGCATGGAAATTCCCGATGAAGAGGCAGAAAAGATCACCACGGTTCAGCAAGCAATCGACTACGCTCGCGCCAACGTCAAGGCCTAAGGCCGGACGCGCCAGCGACTCATCGCTCATCGAGCCAGATGTTTTGTCGCTGCTCAGACCGATTTAACAGCCACAGGGCACACAGGGCGGTTTCCTGTGGCCGCTGTGGCTTTTGTTTTTCGTCATTCTATGGATAAGGGGTTATCGTGAGCCGTCGTCGAGTTGTTGTTACAGGCCTTGGGCTCGTTTCGCCTGTCGGCAATACCGTTGCCGACGGCTGGGCGAATCTGGTCGCGGGCAAGTCGGGCATCGCCAACATCACCAAGTTCGATGCCACGAACTTCTCCACGCGTTTCGCGGGCGAAGTGAAGGGGTTCAACATCGAAGACTACATGCCCGCCAAAGAAGCGCGCCACATGGATACCTTCATCCATTACGGCTTTGCGGCCGGCGTGCAGGCCATGCAGGACAGCGGCCTCGAAATCACCGAGGAAAACGCGGAGCGCGTGGGCGTGGTGGTGGGTTCGGGCATCGGCGGCTTGCCGATGATCGAAGTCACCCAAACCGAGCTGCTCAATCGCGGTCCGCGCCGTATTTCGCCGTTCTTCGTGCCGGCGTCGATCATCAACATGATCTCCGGTCATCTGTCCATCCGCTTCGGTCTCAAGGGTCCGAATCTGGCCATCGTCACGGCTTGCACGACCGGTTTGCACTGCATCGGCGAAGCATCGCGGTTGATCGAATACGGCGACGCGGACGTGATGATCGCGGGCGGCGCGGAAGCCACGGTTTCTCCGCTCGGTATCGGCGGCTTTGCGGCGGCGCGCGCGCTCTCGCAGCGTAACGACGACCCCGCCACGGCCAGCCGTCCGTGGGACACCGACCGCGACGGCTTCGTGCTTGGCGAAGGCGCGGGCGTGATGGTGCTCGAAGAGTACGAGCACGCGAAGGCGCGCGGCGCGAAGATCTATGCGGAAGTGCTCGGCTACGGCATGAGCGGCGACGCATATCACATGACCGCGCCGCCCGAAGACGGCGACGGCGGCCGTCGCGCCATGGTCAACGCGTTGAAGAACGCGAAGGTCAATGTCGACGAAGTGAACTACGTGAACGCGCACGGCACGTCCACGCCGCTCGGCGATATCGCGGAAACCACGGGCATCAAGCGCGCGCTCGGCGATCACGCGAGGAGCGTCGTCGTCAATTCCACCAAGTCGATGACCGGCCACTTGCTGGGCGGCGCGGGCGGGCTGGAGTCGGTCTTCACCGTGCTCGCGATCCATAACCAGATTTCGCCGCCGACCATCAACATCTTCAACCAGGACCCGCAGTGCGACCTGGACTACTGTGCGAACACCGCGCGGGAAATGAAGATCGACGTCGCGGTGAAAAATTCGTTCGGCTTCGGCGGAACGAACGGT
The DNA here is from genome assembly GCF_022878925.1 of Caballeronia sp. TF1N1. NCBI lineage: Bacteria > Pseudomonadati > Pseudomonadota > Betaproteobacteria > Burkholderiales > Burkholderiaceae > Caballeronia > Caballeronia sp. TF1N1. Next base: position 2,061,121 of record NZ_CP084626.1, on the reverse strand, counting down.
TCGCTCGTCTTCAAGCGTCACTGAGCACGCGCGCTCGTTGGGACGGGAACGGAATGACGAGCGCGTTTGTCGATCGGCCGCAACGGGATGCCGGCACGCCGCCGCGCATCGCGCTGCGGCCGTCGCGTTTTCTGCAGGCCGCGCTGCTCGGGTTCATCGTCGTCGCCGGTTTCGCGGTGTTCCAGTGCGTACACGGGCACGCCGGCGCGTTCGATGCCTTCGCCGCCTCTGCGGTATGCGTCGCTACGCTCGGTTTTGCTGCGCGGCGCTGGGCGCGTCGGCAACCGGCGGCCATCGGTCTGCATGCGGAGGGCTTGACCGTCTGGGACCGTGCCGGGAACGCGCGCTACTGGCGCATCATCGGCTGCGCGCAGTGGAGCGGGCGCTTGCTCGCGCTCGACGTATCGACGGAAATAAAACGCCGCGAAGCACTGCTCATCGCCGCCGATTCCCTCGACGCCGATACTTTCCGCCAGCTTTCAGTCAGCGCCCGCCGCGCGGCCAGCTCTTGTCTGTAAAGACTGTAACGGTCGATGAGCATCCGGGATAACGCGAAGGCTGGGAGGCTACAATAGCCGTCCGCGCAACTCCCCAAAGTGAAACGGATTTCCCAGGTGAGCGAAAAAGAAATCGACCAATTGCTGGTCGAGCGTGTCCAAAAAGGTGACAAGGCCGCGTTCGAACTGCTGGTCGCCAAATACCACCGCAAGATCATTCGACTGATCTCGCGCCTCGTGCGCGACCCCGCCGAGGTCGAGGACGTCGCCCAGGACGCCTTCATCAAGGCTTATCGCGCGCTGCCGCAGTTTCGCGGCGAATCGGCCTTCTACACCTGGCTCTACCGGATTGCGGTCAACACGGCAAAGAATTACCTTGCCACTCAAGGACGCCGCGCTCCAACTTCTACCGAAGCCGATGCAGAAGAAGCGGAAACTTTCTCCGATGCAGACCAACTAAGGGATATCAACACGCCCGAGTCGATGTTGATGAGCAAGCAGATTGCCCAGACGGTCAATGCTGCGATGGCGCTGCTACCCGAGGAATTACGCACCGCCATCACGCTCCGGGAAATCGAGGGTTTAAGTTACGAAGAAATCGCCGAAATGATGGCATGCCCAATCGGCACCGTCAGATCAAGAATTTTCCGTGCTCGCGAAGCCATTGCGGCAAAATTGCGTCCGTTGTTGGACACTCCTGAAGGCAAGCGCTGGTAAGCAGCGCGTCGCCCCGGGGCAGGGACGCAATATCTGGGTTAGGTGGTGTCACTACGGGGTGGTGTCAGAGATGGGGAGCATCATGGGGTCGGTTCCGGTGCAATCGAATAACAGTTCGCGCGGTGAGCGCCTTTCCGCGTTTGTGGATGGCGAGTCGCTCGACGAACTCGGAAATATCAGCCAGTTTCTTGCTGAACTCAATAACCGTGACCGCGCGTCATGGTCGGACTATCACCTGATCGGCGACGCGCTGCGTTCCGACGATCTGGCAGAAAGCCCGGCGAAGAGCAGCGCGTTCATGACAGCGTTTGCAGCGCGTTTCGAGGCCGAGGCGCATGTGCTGGCGCCAGCTGCGGTGGCACAGACACAGAAGGCGCGTGGCGGCATGTTGCGCCGTCGTGTCGTGCCGGCTTTCGCCGTTGCCGCGGCGGCTGCCACGCTCACGTGGATCGTCGTGCCGCAGTTGCAGGGCGTCGACAGCCGTCTGGGCGCGCCAGTGGCAAGCACGCAGGGCGACTCGGTTCAGCGCGTCGCCATGGCGTCCGTGCCGGCGGTGAGCACGCGCGCGCCGTTGGTGGAGGCGAACATCATCCGCGACGCGAGCCTCGATCAATACCTCGAAGCGCATCAACAGTTCTCCCAGCAGCCGGCCATGCCCGGCTCCATGCCTTTGATTCGCGCGGCGGTGACGACGCAGGGCCAATAACCTGATGGCGAGTGTGCGGTTGAATAAAACTAGATATTGGGGGCGGCTGCCGGCGTTGATGCTTTGCGCAGCCGCGTTGTTCGCGGCGGCATCGAGCAGTTTCGCTCAGGGGGACGACCCCGCCGCGCAGCGCAAGACAGCCGCCACTCTGCTTAACCGCATTCACGAAGCGGCCCAGCAGCAGAATTACGAGGGTACTTTCGTTTATCAGCGCGGTGCGACGGTGCAGTCGTCGCGCATCACGCATGTCGCCACGCGCGGCGACGGCGAATACGAATCGCTCGAAAGTCTCGACGGCGCCCCGCGCCGCATGCTTCGTCACGACGACGACATGTACACGTTCGTCCCGGAGCGCCATCTGCTCGTGGTCGAACATCGGCAGAGCAAGGATTCTTTTCCCGCTTTGTTATCGACGAGCGGCGATCAGGTTCTGTCCGTCTACGAACCGAAGCTCTTGGGCACCGACCGCGTGGCGGGGCTCGAAAGCCAAGTGCTCGAACTCGATCCAAGAGATTCTTACCGGTTCGCGTACAAGCTTTGGGCGGATGCCAAGACTGGTTTGCTGTTGCGCGCCCAGACGCTCGATCCGGACGGCCAGGTGTTGGAACAGCTTTCATTCTCTCAGGTGCGTATAGGCGGGGCGATCGACAAGGCGTCGATTGCAAGCGGCATGCGCAGCACGGCGGGCTGGACCACGGTGCGGCCTCCCGTGCAGCCGGTGGATATCGAAGCGCAAGGCTGGCAACTCACGCCGAATATCGCGGGCTTTCGCAAGATTCGCGAGTTGCGCCGTCCGATGGCGTCGAGCCAGCCAGGCCAGCCGGCCATCCCGGTCGATCAGGCCGTGTTCTCCGACGGCCTCGCCGCCATCTCGGTTTTTATCGAACCGGTGGAGAAAAGCGCGCGCAAGGAAGGCGCCGGTAATAGCGGCGCGACTCATGTGCTCGTCAAGCGCCGCGGCGATTTCTGGATTACCTTGCTGGGTGAGGTGCCGCAATCCACGTTGCAGCAATTTGCTTCTGCCATAGAATACAAGCCTTCCAAGTAATCCCTCGGCCTTAGACATATGAGCAACTACTCGCTGCGCAAGTTCTTCGCGGCCGCGGCGCTCGCCGTGTGCCTGCCGTTCCTCTCGCAGACAGCAGCGGCAGTGCCAACGGTGAATCTGCCCGACTTCACCACGCTGGTCGACAAGGTGGGGCCTTCGGTCGTCAATATCCGCACGACGTCGCGTGTCGGGTCGAGCAGCGACCTGCGTGGTTTGCCGCCTGGCCTCGATGAAGGCGACATGTCCGAATTCTTCCGGCGCTTTTTCGGTATTCCGATGCCCGGTCAGCCCGGCTCGCCGCGCGGAAACGGCGGTGGCGGCGGTGGCGGTGGCCAGGGTGGCGGCGGCGGACAAGGCGGTGGCGGCAGCGGCGGCGATCAGGGCAAGGGCGGCAGCCGCACGCCCGACGACAGCCAGGACAACTCGGAACAAAGCAGTGGCGTAGGCTCGGGCTTCATCCTGTCCACGGACGGCTATGTGATGACCAATGCCCACGTCGTGGACGACGCGGACACCATCTACGTCACGCTCACCGACAAGCGCGAGTTCAAGGCGCGTCTCGTGGGCGTGGACGAGCGCACGGATGTGGCCGTCGTGAAGATCAGCGCGGCGAATCTGCCGGCGATCACCATCGGCGACTCGAACAAGGTGCGCGTGGGCGAATGGGTACTCGCTATCGGCTCGCCGTTCGGCCTCGACAACACGGTGACGGCGGGCATCGTCAGCGCGAAGGGCCGCGACACCGGCGACTATCTGCCGTTCATCCAGACCGATGTGGCGGTCAATCCGGGCAACTCGGGCGGTCCGCTCATCAACATGGCGGGCGAGGTGATCGGCATCAATTCGCAGATCTACAGCCGCACCGGCGGCTTCATGGGCATCTCGTTCGCCATTCCGATCGACGAAGCCATCCGCGTCGCGGACCAGTTGAAGACGACGGGCAAGGTCACGCGCGGACGTATCGCGGTGGCGATCGGCGAAGTGACGAAGGACGTCGCCGACTCGCTCGGTCTGCCGAAGGCGCAGGGTGCGCTCGTGTCGAGCGTGGAATCGGGCGGTCCCGCGGACAAGGCGGGCGTGCAGCCGGGCGACATCATTCTCAAGTTCAATGGCGTGAACGTGGAGACGGCCACCGATCTGCCGCGCATGGTGGGCGACACGAAGCCGGGCGCCAAGGCCACCATCACGGTTTGGCGCAAGGGTCAGTCGCGCGATCTGCCTATTACGATCGCCGAGATGCAGCCGGACAAGGTCGCGAAGACCGAGCAGAAGAAGCCGACGCAGCCGAAGGAACGCGCCAGCAATTCCCTGGGACTCGCGGTCAGCGACCTCACGGCTGATCAGAAGAAGTCGCTCAAGCTGACGAGCGGCGTGCAGGTCGATGCAGTGGAAGGTCCGGCCGCGCGCGCGGGCTTTCAGAAGGGCGACATCATCCTGCGCGTCGGCGATACCGATATCACGAGTTCCAAGCAGTTCGAGGCCGTGGCGCAGAATCTCGACGCCAGCAAGATGATCGCGGTGCTCGTGCGGCGCGGCGACAACACACAGTTCGTGCCGTTGCGCCCGCGCGTGCCGGCGCAAAAGTAATCGACATGAGCCAGTCACCGGGCGGGCCATTTATCCTGTATGGTCGCGCCTGGTGTCATCTCTGCGAGGACATGCGCGCCGAGCTCGAACCCATCGCAGAGCAGTTTGGCCGAGCAATTCTTTGGATCGATATCGACGAAGATCCGGCGCTCGAAGCGCGTTACGACGAGCGCGTGCCGGTGCTGATGCTGGCAGGCGTCGAACTATGCCAGTATCGGCTCGACGCAAACGCGGTCAGGGCGGCGCTCGATCAGGGCTAAAGGCGAAAAGCGCCGGCCCATCCCTATTTCGGCTAAAATGCTGAAGTTTTCCCCAAATTTTCAAGGCGTGCTCCGCGTTATTCGAGGGCGCGCCTTTTTCGCTTGATCGGCACTGAATGAATCATATTCGTAACTTTTCGATCATTGCGCACATCGATCACGGCAAGTCCACGCTCGCTGACCGCATCATCCAGTTGTGCGGCGGTCTGTCCGACCGGGAGATGGAAGCGCAGGTGCTCGATTCAATGGACCTGGAACGCGAGCGTGGCATCACCATCAAGGCGCAGACGGCCGCGCTGACCTACAAGGCGCGCGACGGTAAGGTCTACAACCTCAATCTGATCGATACCCCCGGACACGTCGACTTCTCCTATGAAGTCAGCCGCTCGCTTTCCGCATGCGAAGGCGCGCTCCTGGTCGTCGATGCCAGCCAGGGCGTCGAGGCGCAGACAGTCGCGAACTGCTACACCGCCATCGAGCTCGGCGTCGAAGTCGTGCCGGTGTTGAACAAGATCGACTTGCCGGCCGCCAACCCCGAGAACGCAATCACCGAGATCGAAGACGTGATCGGTATCGACGCGACGGACGCCGTGCATTGCAGCGCGAAGACCGGTCTGGGCGTGGAAGACGTGCTCGAATCGCTCATTCTCAAAGTGCCGCCGCCGAAGGGCGACACGGAAGCGCCGTTGCAGGCGCTCATCATCGACTCGTGGTTCGACAATTACGTCGGCGTGGTCATGCTGGTGCGTATCGTCAACGGCACGCTGCGTCCGCGAGACAAGATCAAGATGATGGCGACCGGCGCGCAGTATCCGGTCGAGCATCTCGGCGTGTTCGCGCCGAAGTCGACCAACCTCTCGCAGTTGTCGGCGGGGCAGGTGGGCTTCGTCATCGCGGGCATCAAGGAACTGACGGCGGCAAAAGTGGGCGATACCGTCACGCTCACGAACCGTCCCGCCGCCGAGCCGCTGCCGGGCTTCAAGGAAGTGAAGCCGCAGGTGTTCGCGGGTCTCTATCCGGTCGAAGCGAACCAGTACGACGCGCTGCGCGAATCGCTCGAAAAGCTGAAGCTGAACGACGCGTCGTTGCAGTACGAGCCGGAAGTCTCGCAAGCGCTGGGCTTTGGTTTTCGTTGCGGCTTTCTCGGCCTTCTGCACATGGAAATCGTGCAGGAGCGGCTCGAGCGCGAATTCGACATGGACCTTATCACCACCGCGCCCACGGTGATCTATCAGGTCCTGCAACGCGACGGCACCACCATCTCGGTCGAGAATCCGGCGAAGATGCCTGAGCCGCCGAAGATCGAGGAAGTGCGCGAGCCTATCGTCACCGTGAACCTCTATATGCCGCAGGAATATGTCGGCTCGGTCATCACGCTCTGTACGAACAAGCGCGGCCAGCAAACCAACATGCAGTATCACGGCCGGCAGGTGCAGCTCACCTATGAAATTCCCATGGCCGAAATCGTGCTCGACTTTTTCGACCGGCTGAAGTCCACTTCGCGCGGCTATGCGTCAATGGATTACGAGTTCAAGGAATATCGCGCGGCGGATGTCGTGAAGGTCGACATGCTCATCAACGGCGACAAGGTCGATGCGCTCTCGGTCATCGTGCATCGTTCGCAAAGCCAGCATCGCGGGCGCGAAGTGGCGTCGAAGATGCGCGAACTCATCCCGCGCCAGATGTACGACGTGGCAATTCAAGCGACCATCGGCTCGAACATCATCGCGCGCGAGAACATCAAGGCCTTGCGCAAGAACGTGCTCGCCAAGTGTTACGGCGGCGACATTTCACGTAAGAAGAAGCTGCTTGAAAAGCAGAAGGCGGGCAAGAAGCGCATGAAGCAGGTCGGCTCGGTCGAGATCCCGCAGGAGGCTTTCCTCGCAATCCTGCGTGTGGACGACTAAGTCCCGCCTGGTGCGCCTGAACGCCAATAACAAGAACTGAAGATAACAACCGGAAGCGATTGAATGAATTTCGCACTGATTCTCCTGATTCTCGTCGTGTTGACGGGCATTGCATGGGTGCTGGACAAGCTGGTGTTCCAGCCGCAGCGCCGCCGTTCGGCGGATGCCGCGGTCGCCGAGTTCGACCGTCAACAGGAACGCGTGGGCGAGCGTTTCGCCGATGAAAATGCCGCGCAGACGCGCGCCCGTCTGCATGACGACAAGCTGCGTCAGCCGTGGTGGCTCGAATACACGGCGAGCTTTTTCCCCGTGATCCTCGCGGTGTTCGTGGTGCGCTCGTTCGTCGTCGAGCCGTTCAAGATTCCGTCGGGCTCCATGGTGCCAACCTTGCTCGTCGGCGACTTCATCCTCGTGAACAAGTACGAATACGGCCTGCGTCTGCCGATCAGCAATACCAAGCTGACCAGCGGCAAGCCGCTGTCGCGCGGCGATGTGGTCGTGTTCCGCTATCCGAAGGACGAGTCGGTCGACTACATCAAGCGCGTGATCGGCCTGCCGGGCGACACCATCGCGTATGAAGACAAGAAGCTCACGATCAACGGCAAACCGGTGCCCGAAACGCCGCTGCCCGATTACTTCGACGAAGAGCGGGTTGGTTACGCGAAGCAGTTCGTCGAAGACCTCGACGGCCGCAAGAACGCCATCCTGAACAATCCGCAAGTGCCGCCGTTCGTCATGGGCGCAGACGATTACCCGTTTCGCGACAACTGCAACTACAACGCGCAAGGCGTGACGTGCAAGGTGCCGCCGGGCCATTACTTCATGATGGGCGACAACCGCGACAACAGTGCCGACAGCCGCTACTGGGGCTTCGTGCCGGACGCGAATATCGTCGGTCGCGCGTTTTTCATCTGGATGAACTTCAGCAATCTGAAGCGTATCGGTTCGTTCGATTGATCGGGCGCGAGTTCGCGCGTAACGCGCCCCGACAATGCTTCGAAACGGCGTGAAGAAGCGCGGCTAACACCGTCTCGCCACGTGTTTTCCTGGCCCGCCGGGCGGAATCGACCGTCCGCGCGGGCGCGTTATACTCTGTCCATGCCCTCTTCTCCGTTGGAAAGCCGGTTGCGGTACGAATTTCGCAATGCGGAATTGCTGCGCCAGGCGATGACACACCGTAGTCACAGCGCCACGCACAATGAACGGCTCGAATTTCTCGGCGATTCCGTTCTAAATTGCGTGGTGGCCGCGCTTTTGTTCCAGCGATTCGGCAAGCTCGACGAAGGCGATCTTTCGCGCGTGCGAGCGAATCTCGTCAAACAGCAGTCGTTGTATGAAATCGCGCAGGCGCTGAACGTGTCCGAATGTCTTCGTCTCGGCGAAGGCGAACTGCGCAGCGGCGGTTTTCGCCGGCCGTCGATTCTCGCGGATACGCTCGAAGCCATCTTCGGGGCGATCTTCCTCGACGGCGGTTTCGACGCCGCGTACACCGTCATCAAGCGGCTTTATACGGCGGTGCTGGATCACATCGATCCGCGCACCATCGGCAAAGACGCAAAAACGCTGCTGCAGGAATATCTTCAGGGCCACAAGATCGCGCTGCCGACTTACACCGTCGTCGCCACGCACGGCGCGGCCCACAATCAGCAATTCGAAGTGGAATGCTCGGTGCCGAAACTGGACGTGAAAGTGTCCGGTTCGGGCGCGAGCCGTCGTGCGGCGGAGCAGGCTGCGGCGAAGAAAGCGCTCGACGACGTCATGGCCGCCGCTCCGACGCTCGCCGTCAAGCCCAAACGCAAGGGCGCGCGGGCCGCGAAGCTGGCGGAAGCCGAAGTCGTTCCGGGCGTGACAGGCGTGCAGGCTGCGCTCGATCTGCGCTCGCCGGACCGGCGCGAGCGGGATCGCGACCGAGTACATCACGGCTCGCATGCACAGGGTGAAGACAAGCCGTCCACCGCGCCACTCGCCGTGATTCGCGCAACGCATGTCGAGCCATCGGCGGCGTCGTTCGCGGCGTCGGACAAGCCGGAGCGCGTGGTGATCCATCGGCCGGAACGTTCGAGCAAGAGCGAAGCGCCGCCGGTTGCCGAGGGCAGTCATGCGGTCACGAGCGAGGCAGATTCGCCCGCGGACAAAAGCAGCAACGAAAGCCGTAGCAGCGCGAGCCCGGAAGCGCCCGCGCCCCGCGTCGTGCGCGCCGCCGACGCCGGTCACTAAAGCGCATCACCAGGCGCCACGCGCATCTGCGCATAACGAACACATCTTATGAACGCTCCCACATCTTCCGGTTTCCGCTGCGGCATGGTCGCGATCGTCGGCCGCCCCAACGTCGGCAAATCCACGCTGATGAACGCGCTCGTCGGCCAGAAGGTGAGCATCACCTCGCGCAAGGCGCAGACGACGCGGCACCGAATCACCGGCATTCACACGCTCGACGACGCGCAGTATATTTTCGTCGATACCCCCGGCTTCCAGACGCGCCATAGCGGCGCGCTCAACCGCTCGCTGAATCGCGCGGTGACGTCCACGCTTTCCTCGGTCGATGCCATTCTCTTCGTGATCGAGGCAGGCCGCTTCGGTCCGGACGACCAGCGCGTGCTCGACCTGATCCCGACCGGCACGCCCACCATTCTGATTGCGAACAAGCTCGACCGCGTGGGCGACAAGGCCTCGTTGTTCCCGTTCATGCAGCAGATGTCCGCGTTGCGCGACTTCCGCGAGATCGTGCCGTTGTCGGCGAAGAATACCGACGACATCACGCGACTCATGGCGGTCATCAAGCCGTATCTGCCTGAAGGCGAGCCTATCTACGGCGAAGACGATCTGACGGATCGCAGCGAGCGCTTTCTTGCGGCCGAAATTCTGCGCGAGAAAGTGTTCCGCTGGACCGGCGACGAGTTGCCCTACACGAGCACGGTGCTGATCGACAAGTTCGAGACGGAAGGGCGCCTGCGCCGTATCTTCGCGACCATTCTCGTCGATCGCGACGGCCACAAGGCAATGATCATCGGCCAGAAGGGCGCGAAGCTCAAAACGATCAGCACCGAGGCGCGGCTCGACATGGAAAAGCTCTTCGACGGTCCCGTGTATCTGGAAACCTTCGTCAAGGTCAAGAGCGGCTGGGCCGACAACGAAGCGGGCCTGCGCGCTTACGGCTACGAATGACCTTTTGCGAATGATCCATGGACGACGGCACGAACGACGCCCGGATATCCGCGCCCGCTGATGATCCCGCCAGGGACGAGTTCGAGGCGAGCGAGCGTCCCGCGCGCGCGAGCCAATCCGAAGCAAGCAGCCGTCCGGCACGCGAGGATGATTTCGACGCAACCGAACGCCCGACGCGCGCCGCGCCCAAACGCAAACGCGCGCCCGCTTCTTCTTCGTCTAACTCCTCGCAAGACAAGCCGTCGCCGCGTCCGCGTTCCGACTTTCGCGTCAGTGAGCAGCCGGGCTTCGTGCTGCATAGCTATCCGTATCGCGAGACCAGTCTCATCATCGATGTCTTCTCGCGCGATCATGGCCGTATCGCGCTGGTCGCGAAGGGCGCAAAGCGTCCGCATTCCGCGCTGCGCGGTGTGCTGCAAACCTTCCAACCACTTGGTCTTTCATGGACGGGCAAAGGCGAAGTCCGCACGCTGACCACGGCAGAATGGGTCGGCGGCATGCTGCCCCTGACCGGCGACGCGCTTCTCTGCGGCTTCTACGTCAACGAGCTGCTGGTCAAATTTTGCGCGCGTGAAGACGCGCATCCGGCGCTTTTCAATCATTACGTGCTCACGCTTTCGCGCCTCGCGCACGACGAACCCGCCGTGCAGGTGCTGCGTTCCTTCGAGCGCGTCTTGCTCAAGGAAACCGGCTACGCCATGGCGCTCACGCGCACCGTGACGCGTCAGAGCGTCGTGCCCGAAGGCCGCTATATGTTCGATCCCGAGCGTGGCGTACGCGAAGCCTCCGACGACTTGCCCGCGCAATGGCCGGTCATCTTCGGTCAGACACTCATCGACATGGAGCGCGACGATTACACCAGCGCGCAAACCGCCGCGCAAAGCAAGACGCTGATGCGCTTTTTGCTCAACGTCTATCTGGGCGGCACGCCGCTCGCCACTCGTCAGATCCTGTTAGACCTGCAAAATCTATGAGCTTCTTTCTCTCATCGCCTGCCAGTGTGATCGACCTCGGCGTGAACATCGATCACGTGGCCACGCTGCGCCAGGCGCGCGGCACGACCTATCCCGATCCTATCCGCGCCGCGCTCGCCGCCGAAGAAGCGGGCGCGGACGGCATTACGCTGCATCTGCGCGAAGATCGCCGTCATATCGTCGATGCCGACGTGCGCACGCTTCGACCGCTGCTCGGAACGCGCATGAATCTCGAATGCGCCGTGACGCGCGAGATGCTCGACATCGCGTGCGAGATCAAGCCGCAAGACGTCTGCCTCGTGCCCGAAAAGCGCTCGGAACTGACGACCGAAGGCGGTCTCGATGTCGCCGGCCAGTTCGAAGCCGTGAAGGCCGCGTGCAGGCAGTTGGCCGATGCGGGCATCCGCGTATCGCTATTCATCGATCCTGACGAGACACAGATTCGCGCGGCCAAGGAAGCGCTCGCGCCAGTCATCGAACTGCATACGGGCAGCTATGCCGAAGCGCACGATGAAGCCGCACAGCGCCGCGAATTCGAGCGCGTCGCGACGAGCGTCGATTTCGGCAACTCGCTCGGGCTCAAGGTGAACGCGGGCCACGGTCTGCATTACACCAACGTCCAGCCAATCGCCGCGCTCGATGGCATCGTCGAATTGAACATTGGCCACGCGATCGTCGCGCACGCGATCTTCGCGGGCTGGGACAACGCGGTGCGCGAGATGAAAGCGATCATGGTCGCATCGCGCCTCGCCGCGCAGACGAAGCGCTGAGCACATCATGGCGATCTACGGAATCGGCACGGACATCGTGCAGGTGAGCCGCGTGGCGGCGGTGATGGAGCGCACCAAGGGGCGCTTCGCCGAAAAAGTGCTCGGGCCGGACGAGTTGCGCATCTATCATGCGCGGCGCGCGCGGTCCGAAGTGCGCGGCCTCGCGTTTCTCGCGACGCGCTTTTCCGCCAAGGAAGCGTTCTCGAAGGCGATCGGCCTCGGCATGCGCTGGCCGATGACCTGGCGCGCGCTTCAGACGCTCAACGAGGCGAGCGGCAAACCGGTCGTCAAGGCATCGGGCGAACTGGCCACATGGCTTGCCGAGCGCAATATCACGGCGCAGGTGACGATCAGCGACGAGCGCGATTACGCGGTGTCGTTCGTCATCGCCGAAACGCCGGATGCGTGATAGCGCGGCGACATGCGCGCTTCAGGGCAGGGCATCACTCCAACAACGACGGTAACGATCCAATTGAATTCGATGAAACGCACTCCCGGCCCAGTCATGCTCGATGTCGAGGGCACGACGCTCAACGACGCGGATATCGAGCGCATCTCGAATCCGATGACGGGCGGCATCATTCTCTTTGCGCGGCACTTCAAGGATCGCGCGCAACTCGTCGCATTGACCGATGCGATTCGCGCGGTACGCGAAGACATTCTTATCGCAGTCGATCACGAAGGCGGACGCGTGCAGCGCTTTCGCACCGATGGCTTCACGGTGCTGCCCGCGCCTGGCAAGCTCGGCGCGCTGTGGGACAAGGACGTGCTCGCGGCCACCAAGGTGGCGACGGCGTTCGGTTACGTGCTCGCTTCGGAATTGCGCGCGTGCGGCATCGACATGAGTTTTACGCCGGTGCTCGACCTGAACTACGGTCAGTCGCAGGTCATTGGCGATCGTGCGTTGCATGGCGATCCGCGTGTAGTGACGCTGCTTGCCAAGAGCCTGAATCATGGGCTTGCGCTTGCCGGCATGGCCAATTGCGGGAAGCACTTTCCTGGACACGGGTTCGCCTCGGCGGATTCTCACGTCGCGTTGCCCACGGACGATCGCTCGCTCGAAGAGATCCTCGCCGCCGATATCCGTCCTTACGACTGGCTCGGCTTGTCGCTGGCGTCTGTCATTCCGGCGCACGTGATCTACACGCAAGTCGACGACAAACCCGCGGGCTTCTCGCGTATCTGGCTGCAGGACATTTTGCGCGGCAAGCTGGGCTTCAATGGCGCGATCTTCAGCGACGATCTTTCGATGGAAGCCGCGCGCGCCGGCGGCACGCTCACCGAAGCGGCGAGCGCCGCGCTCACCGCGGGCTGCGACATGGTGCTTATCTGCAATCAGCCAAAAGAGGCGGGCAAGGTGCTGAACCAGTTGCGCTATACGCCTACGAAAGCATCCGAGCAGCGTCTCAAGCAGATGCGTCCGCGTGGCAAGGCGCCGCGCTGGAGCAAGTTGCAGGGGCAGGCGGAATATCGGGCGGCACGGGAGCTGGTGAAGAGCGCGTTGGGTTGAGGCGATCGGCGAAAGCAAGTCAACGTCCGCCACGGCGGAGCGCCAAGCAAAAGGCCACGGCAGACAAACCGTGGCCTTTTGCTTGTGTGATTGGAGCGCGCCGAGCGTTGCCCGGCGGCGCCGACCATTAGGACGATTCCAGCTTCATTCTTTGCAACTTGTTGTAAAGCGTCTTCGGGCTGATGCCAAGCAGCGTCGCAGCCCGATGCCGCGTGCCACCAACCGCTTCGAGCGTCGCGCGAATCAGCATGTCTTCGACATCGGCGAGCGCGGTCCCAACCGTGACCTGCACGCTGCTGCCGTTCAGACCGCGACCGCTGCCGCCTTGTTCATCGGCGCGCAAGGTTTCGATCGTTTCGCCCGACGCGTGATATGCCCGGCGCACGCGTTCGCGCAACTCGCGCACGTTGCCCGGCCATTCGTTCGCGATACATTCCCGCAGGAACGCAGGGCTGATGCGTTTAGGCGACCCGCTCGTGATGCCCGCGATATGGTTCTCGCGATTCAGCTCGTCGACGAATTGCTCGGCGACCAGCGCGATGTCGTCGTCGCGTTCGCGCAGCGGCGGCAGATTGATCGACGAACCCGCAAGACGCTGGAACAGATCTTCGCGCAACGCGCCGTTCGCAACGGCATCGCGGATCGGCGTGCGCGACGCCGCGATCAAGCGGAAGTCCGTCATGATGCGGTTGCTGCCGCCCACGCGCATGAAGGTCTGCGAGTCGAGCGCGCGTAACAGCGCTTCTTGTTGGGCGGCGGGAAGCGAATCGATCTGATCGAGGAACAGCGTGCCGCCGCCCGATTGCTCGAGCAGCCCCGGCTCGCGATTCTCCGCGCCCGCGAACGCGTTGCGCTCGTGGCCGAACAGCACGCTTTCCATCGAACGATGCGCGCCATCGCGCGCCGCCGAGCAATCGAACGTGACGAACGGCCCCTTGCGACGGCGGCTCAGTTCGTGAATCGTGCGCGCCGCGATCTTCTTGCCCGTGCCCGCTTCGCCGCAAATCAGCACGGCGGCTTCGGTTGGCGCGGTATGTTCGATGAGATCGTAGACATGCTGCATGGCCGCGCTGCGCCCGAGCATCTCGCCGAAGTGGCCGAGTTCGCGTAGTGTCGAACGCAGGGCCTGCACTTCCTCGGTCAGCTCGTATGGACGCGGAATGCGCGCGAGTAGGCTGCGCAAGCGTGGAATGTTGACCGGCTTGAGCAGATAGTCCCAGATGCCGTGCCGCAGGCCTTCGATCGCGCTTTCGACGGTTGCGTTGCCGGTCATCACGATCACGGGCAGCGCGCCGTCGGGCGCATGAGAAGGCAGGCTCGGCAGCAGGTCGAGACCGCTTCCGTCCGGCAGATTCAAGTCGATGAGCACGACATCGGGAATGGAACGCGACAAGGCAGCGCGCGCTTCTGCAAGCGTCGTCGCGGTGTCGACGGTGAAGTCGTCGGCCGTCAGGATCGCGGACAGGCCGGACAAGCTATTGGGATCGTCTTCGACAATCAGTGCGTGTGGCATGGCGGACACAACGTATTAAATGGACTGTGATTCGCCGTCGCCGCAAGCATGGCCTTCGAAGCGATGCGAGGGCTCCGGCACGTCATGGGCGGGATATGCGCGCCCTTTTTCGGCGTGCTGCGTACAGGTCCCGCTGCGTTTGTTCGTCCTGCGCTTTCTTCTTGGTTCTCGTTAGTGCGACTGTTGCGGCTATTGCGACTGTTGCGTCTTGACGCGCAGATCGTTATTGACGGATTGCACGCCCGACACGCTGCGGGTGATCGAGATTGCCTTCTGGATCTGATCCTCCGAATTGACATACCCGGACAACAGCACGACGCCGCGATACGTCGCCACGCTTACCACGAGCGATCTGAACCCCGGCTCCGCGATCAATGCGGCCTTCACGCGAGCCGTCACCGAAGCGTCGGATGCATAGTCGCCTGCCGCTTCGCGCGACGGTGTCGACTGGCAACCCGCCGTGAGTGCGAAAACGGGCAGCGCGAGCATCGCGGCGAGCAGCAGATGACTGCCGATGATGGGCTTTCTACGCATGTCGTTATTGTTAAGTCCGTATTAAGCGGACGGAGCAGAATGCGTGCCACCGCGTAAGTTTTGGACTAGATCCTTACGAATCAAGCGCGGATGAGCCTCTGCGGCCGGTCGCTAATCGCTTAATTAGGTCGCGACCGGTAAAGTTTGCCTGAATTTGTCAAAAACTTCATGCAAAAGAAAAAAGCGCCCGCGAAGGGGCGCTTTCTTGTGCGGTGTAAAACGACGCTTAAAACGTCATTGCCGCGAGCAGTTCCGGGCGTGGCTTACGCGCGGCTGCGATATTCGTTGGTGCGGGTGTCGATTTCGATCTTGTCGCCGATGTTGCAGAAGAGCGGCACTTGCAGTTCGAATCCGGTGTTGAGCTTGGCGGTCTTGAGCACCTTGCCCGACGACGTGTCGCCCTTGACGGCCGGTTCCGTGTAGATGATTTCACGAACCAGCGTGGTCGGCAGTTCAACCGAGATGGCCTTCTCGTTGTAGAACACGACTTCGCAAGTCATGCCGTCTTCGAGGTAGTTGAGCGCGTCGCCCATCATTTCGGCTTCGACTTCGAACTGGTTGTAGTCGGCGTCCATGAAAACGTACATGGGATCAGCGAAGTACGAGTACGTCACTTCCTTGCGATCCAGCACGACGACGTCGAACTTGTCGTCCGCCTTGTAGACGGTTTCCATGCCTGCGGCCGTCAGCAGGTTCTTGAACTTCATCTTGACGACCGCGGAGTTACGGCCCGATTTGTTGTACTCGGCGCGTTGAACGACCATGGCATCGCTGCCGATCATGACGACGTTGCCGACGCGGAGTTCTTGTGCGGTCTTCATAAAAACTAGTCCTGTACGAATGTTTGGCTTGAATTGCTGCGGAATGAATAAATCGGCAGCGGTGTCTTTGTGTTGCGTCGCGTGTTCGACCGTAAGGTCCGAACGCGGGCCACCGCGCGAGAATTCTGTGCTACGAGGTTCCGGCTTTTTTTCTGATCGGCGTTCAGGGCTTCGGTTTCCGAACCCAAGCGTAAGGCGTAGGGTGCGAAATCTTTTGGCTGAACAATGCCGTCCCTCGGATAACCGCTTATTTTAACTGAGTTTTTGCCGATTTGGCCACTGGATTGGAGGCAGCGCGACGCCTTCGGTAGATGTTATTTCGCCATCCGCTCAGTGGCGTGCGCGACGAGATTGCTGGCGAGATCGCCGACTTGAGCGAGTTCTGCCGCCCATTGCCGCGCGCGCGCCTCGAATTCGCGCCGATGCGCCCAGAAGTCCGCCCAGTCCACCGTGCCAACGCCGTTCCAGGCATGCCAGAAGCGATGCGCCGCGCCGCGCGCGTCGGCGCAAAGCTGCTGCGTGTAATGGTCGAGCGCCGCGTCGAGTTTGGGCAGATGGGCGTCGTCGGATTGCGGATAGATGTGCCATACGAAAGGCTTTTGGGCCCATTGCGCGCGCACGAACGAGTCTTCGCCGCGCACGAAGTTGATGTCGGCGGCCCATAAAAGCTCGTCGAAGCGCGGTTGTTCGACGAAGCCGAGCGCGTGTGCTTCGAGCGCGCCCGCCCGCGCCGATGCGCCCGCCGCAAAGCCCGTCAGTCCAAAAAAACGCGCAAGCGCGCCGGAGATGCGGCCCTCGGGCACGAGCAAGGTGACGGGCGCGTCGCCGTCGCGCCATTGAGCGAGGAGGGTATCGACGGCGGGATTTTCGTAGGCGAAGAGCGAGACGACCGTCCGATCGGGCGCGGGCTTTTCGATGCCCACGCGCTCGCGCCACCAGGCGGACGCGTCGAAACGCTGGCGCGCTTGGTCCAGATCGCGTTCCTTGATGACGCCGCCGGTTCCCGCGCCGAGTCCGGGAAAGAAGAAGCTCTTGTCGAGCGGATAGCGCGGATGAGGCGACGGCCGCATATGAAAGTCCGCGACCCAGTCTTCGCCGCTCAGGTATTCGAGGTTGATCCACACGGGTTTGCGCGCGCGACGCGCCATCGCGGCGATATACGCGTGCGGGATTTCGCAGGCGAACGCTTCGATCACGACATCGGCGATCTGAAGCGTATCGCCCGCGTGCGCCGGATCGCGCCAGTGTTCGACGACGACGCCCGCCGCTTCCTGCCGCGCGAGCGCGACATCGATTTCCGGGCACAGTGCGTGGAAAACCTTGAGATCATCGACCAGCAGCCGCACGCGCCAGCCGTGCTCGCGGCGCAACTGGCGCGCGAGCCGCCAGCACACGCCGACGTCGCCGAAATTGTCGACGACCGCGCAGAAGATGTCGCAAGCGAGCTGGCTGTGGGGCTCGTGGCCGGCTTGTTGCCGATGATGTGTCGTTGACATGGGCGTCGAAGGCGGCCGGCGGGACGGCGGCGTAATGTTCTAAACTGGCGATTCTAAGATACCGGTCGCGCCCGGACGTAAAGCGTCCTCGCGCCGTGCCGATGCCTCCTCGCGCTCCACGCTTACTCGCTGCATGACTGACAACGACGCTCCCGCACCGGATTTCGACCCGAAGAAAACGCTCAGGCAATTGCCGAATCTGCCGGGCGTCTACCGCTATTACGACGGCGACGGCAAGGTGCTCTACGTCGGCAAGGCGCGCAATCTGAAGAAGCGCGTGTCGAGCTACTTCACGAAGACGCTGCACTCGCCGCGCATCGCGATGATGGTGACGCGCATCCGCAAGATCGAGACGACCGTGACGCGCTCGGAAGCGGAAGCGTTGCTGCTCGAAAACAATCTGATCAAGGCGCTGGCGCCGCGCTACAACATTCTTTTTCGCGACGACAAGTCCTATCCGTTCCTCAAGCTGACCGGGCACAAGTTTCCGCGCATGGCGTACTACCGCGGCTCGGTGGACAAGAAGAACCAGTATTTCGGGCCGTTCCCGAGCGCGTGGGCCGTGCGCGAGAGCATCCAGATTCTGCAGCGCGTCTTTCAGCTGCGCACGTGCGAAGACTCGGTGTTCAGCAATCGCACGCGGCCGTGTCTGTTGCATCAGATCGGGCGCTGCACGGCGCCGTGCACGGGACTCATCAACGAAGACGACTACGCGCGCGATGTATCGAACGCGTCGCGTTTTTTGCTCGGCCGGCAGGGCGAAGTGATGAAGGAACTCGAGCAGAAGATGCACGCCTTCGCCGCCGATCTGCGCTTCGAGCAGGCGGCGGCCGTGCGCAATCAGATGAGTTCGCTGTCGACGGTGCTGCATCAGCAGGCGATCGAAGTCGGCGGCGAGAGCGACGTCGATATCCTCGCGGTCGTGGCGCTCGGCGGCAAGGTGTGCGTGAATCTGGCGATGGTGCGCGGCGGCCGGCATCTCGGCGACAAGGCGTATTTCCCGGCGCATGTCGAAAGCGCGATCGCGCTGGGCGATGAGGATGCGCTTGGGGATGACCTGGAAGAGCACGCGCCGGACGCGGTCGGAGCGACGGAAGCATTGAGCGAATCGGGTGCCGCTCGTGCGAGTGTCGCGGTGCTTGCGGGTGTCGCCGGAGCGGACGATGCAATGGACGGCGGCGGTGTGCTCGAAGCCAACGACGCGCGCACAGCCGACAACATGACGCCAGCCGCCGATGCAACCCAGGCCAACGACGAAACGCAAGCCAACGACGCACTCGATGCCAACGAAGAGATCGACTCGGAAGACGCCATCGAAGCCACCGAAACATCCCGCGAAGGCGCCCTCGAAGCCGAAGTGCTCGAAGCGTTCATGGCACAGCACTACATCGGCAATCGCATCCCGCCGGTGCTGGTCGTGAGCCACGCGCCCGCGAGCCGCGAGCTCATCGATCTGCTCAACGAACAGGCGGGACACAAGGTCACGCTACTGCGTCAGCCGCAAGGCCAGAAACGCGTGTGGCTCTCCATGGCCGAGCAAAACGCGAAGCTCGCGCTCGCGCGTCTGCTATCGGAACAAGGTTCGCAGCAAGCGCGCACGCGCTCGCTCGCCGAGACGCTCAGCCTCGACATGGAAGACCTGGCGCAACTGCGCATCGAGTGCTTCGACATCAGTCACACCATGGGCGAGGCGACGCAGGCATCGTGCGTGGTGTATCACCATCACAAGATGCAGTCGGGCGAGTATCGACGCTACAACATCACCGGCATCACGCCCGGCGACGATTACGCCGCCATGCGTCAAGTGCTCACGCGCCGCTACGAGAAAATGGTCGCGCTTGCCGCCGCCAACGCCAGCGACGAAGCCACGACGTTGCAAACCGAAGACGCCGCCGATCCCAACGTCACGCCGGATGCCGCATCGCCCGTATCCGCTGGCGGGACGCTGCCGAATATCGTGCTGATCGATGGCGGCAAGGGACAAGTCGAGATCGCGCGCCAGGTGTTTTCGGAGCTCGGGCTCGATCATGGCATGCTGGTGGGTGTCGCGAAGGGCGAAGGGCGCAAGGTCGGGCTCGAAACGCTGATCTTCGCCGATGCCCGTTCCGCGCTCGAACTCGGCAAGGAAAGCGCCGCGCTGATGCTCGTCGCGCAGATTCGCGACGAAGCGCATCGCTTCGCGATCACCGGCATGCGCGCCAAGCGCGCCAAGACGCGGCAAACGTCGCGCCTGGAAGAACTCGAAGGCGTCGGCGCGAAACGGCGTCAGCGGCTCTTGTCGCGTTTCGGCGGTTTGCGCGGCGTGCAGGCGGCGAGCGTGGAAGATCTGGCGAGCGTCGAAGGCATTTCGCTGGCACTCGCGCAGCAGATTTATCGACAGTTGCATTGAGCCGGACGCACGGCGCGGCGCGGCTCGCAATGGCCGCGCCGCGTGGCCCGCCGCCTTGTGAGCGACGGGTCGACGCGGCACAATGGCACCTCCCTTTCATGTGGCTCTCGCTCTCGTCCATGCCGTTCAACTTACCGATTTTCCTGACGTGGCTGCGAATCGTGCTGATTCCGCTCGTCGTGGGCGTGTTCTATTTGCCGGACATGATGTTGAGCCTCGAGCATCGTAATTTGCTCGCCATGGTCATCTTCGTTCTGGCCGCGCTCACCGACTGGTTCGACGGCTTTCTCGCGCGCAAGCTCAATCAGACGTCCGCGTTCGGCGCGTTTCTCGACCCGGTCGCGGACAAACTCATGGTGACGGCCGCTTTGCTCGTGCTCGTGCAGCTCATGCGCTTGAACGCGGTGATCGCGCTCGTGATCGTCGGGCGGGAGATCACGATCTCGGCGCTGCGCGAATGGATGGCGCAGATCGGCGCATCGAAGAGCGTCGCGGTGAATTCGCTGGGCAAGTTCAAGACCGTATGTCAGATGGTCGCCATTCCTATGCTGCTGTTCTATGGGCAGTTGCGCATCCCCGGCGTGCAATGGGTGATCGATACGCGCGTGTGGGGCTTGTGGCTCATCGATGTCGCCGCGTTCCTCACCGTTTGGTCGATGCTGTACTACATGAAACTCGCGTGGCCGCAGATTCGTGAGCGGGGCGGCATGCTGTGAGTTGAGCCTTCCTTGCAGCCGTTCTTCAGTTTGCTAAAAATTGCGTCGAAACACGAAAAGGGCGCGCAAAAACAGTTGACACCTTTTCTTCGCTTCTACATAATCTCGTTTCTGTCGAACACGCAGCGCCAGCAGCAAGGAAGTAAAGAGCTGAAGGCACCGCGAAGACGGCAGAAAGCATCAGCAACGCGGGAGTAGCTCAGTTGGTAGAGCGCAACCTTGCCAAGGTTGAGGTCGCGAGTTCGAGCCTCGTCTCCCGCTCCAGATTCAAGTTTTCGAGGCATGCAGCGCAGCGGTATCAAGCGAAGCGGCAACGAAAACAGCAGCAAGCAAGTGTAAGCAGTAACGCAGCACGGAAAGATCAATGCGGGAGTAGCTCAGTTGGTAGAGCGCAACCTTGCCAAGGTTGAGGTCGCGAGTTCGAGCCTCGTCTCCCGCTCCAATCAAAGGGGAAGCAACGCTTCCCTTTTTGTTTGGTGGACTTGCCGGCGTTTCGGCCGGGACCACCACACCGCTTATGGCGCGATAGCAAAGCGGTTATGCAGCGGCCTGCAAAGCCGTTTAGACCGGTTCGACTCCGGTTCGCGCCTCCAAAAAAAAGCCCTGATTCGTCAGGGCTTTTTCTTTTTACAACGTCGGATCTTCGGCGCTTCTGCCGATTCTCGATTGCTGCAAGGAAGCTCCCGATACGCCGCGTGGCGCCGGCGCGGCATAATTGCGGCACTTTCCATTGGCGCAGCATCCGCCGCGCCGCATGCCAAATCCATGACCGACAGACTCTCCGACATTCAGTGGCGCTGGAAGCGCTTCGACGATCTCACGACGACCGAGGTCTACGACATGCTTGCGGCACGCAGCGCGGTCTTCGTCGTCGAGCAAAACTGCGTTTATGGCGATATCGACGGCTACGATGTCGATGCCTGGCATTTGCTCGCCTACGGCGAAGACGAGCAACTCGCAGGCTATCTACGTGTGTTGCTGCCAGGGTTCCCGAAAGAAAGCGAAACCGATGTCCGCATTGGCCGCGTGCTGACGACCGTCAAATTTCGCGGCTTCAAACTCGGTAACGCGATGCTCGAACGCGCGCTCGATCACATCATCGCGCAATGGCCGGATCAGCCGATCAGTCTGCACGCGCAAGCCCATCTGCAGAAGTTTTATGGCGCGTTCGGTTTCGTCGCGTCGTCGGGCGTACATGACGAAGACGGCATTCCGCACGTGTGGATGCGCCGTCCCGGCTTCGGCGCATAACGCCTGCGAGCGCGTTCCTACGTACTCTTCCCGTGGATCACGCGTTCGAGATCGGCTGCAATGGCGTCGATGGAATCGCGGTCGGTGGCGAGCAGGCGCGCGTGACCATCGCGATCGAAGATGTACACGGCCGAGCTGTGCGTGACCTCGTAAGCGCCGCTCGGATCGCGCTTCTCCATCTGATACGCCACGCGGTACCGCTTCGCGATGGCTTCGATTTGCCGATCCGAGCCCGTCATGCCCACGGCGTGTTTGCCGTCGAAAGCGCGCACGTAAGTCCGCAGCAACGCGGGCGTGTCGCGCGCGGGATCGACCGAAACGAATACGATGCGCGTCTGGTCCGCGTCAGGCCCCACGCGCGCCAGAACCTGCATGAGACGCGCCATGGTTTCCGGGCACACATCCGGACAATGCGTATAGCCGAAATAGACGAGCGTCGCGCGGCCTTTCAACGATTGGCCCGACACATGCGCGCCGCTGTCATCGACGAGTGAAAAATCGAGATCGGGCAGATGGCCGGAAACATCGGTCAGATGCCAGGGCTCGGCGGGACGCGAGCAGGCAGCAAGCGCGGTGAGCAGAACAGATACAAGCAGGCGGCGGAAGGGTACGGGCATCGAAAGGTTGCTTTGGACTGTAACGGCTGTATCAAGCCCGCAAAATACACGCCTTTTCATGGGCGTGAGGCGCATGATTTAGCTTTAAGCACATTTTTGAGACAATTTGCCGCGCGCGCCTGCTCTTCCGTAAGCAAGACGCCATGCGATCGTCAATCCGCTCCTTTCCAGACGGAAAGCCTGCGGCAGTAACATGCGATACGCACGCGCCCATCACAGGCAAACCACAGGTCAACGATCGATGCAAATTCTTCCCGATTCCCTGTCTCTTGCCGAGACCGCTTTCTTCTTCGACTTCGACGGCACGCTGGTCGAACTCGCCTCCACGCCGGATGGCATTTTCGTGCCGCGCTCGGTGCCCGACATTCTCGCCGCCTTGCGACGCGCCACCAATAACGCGGTCGCGGTTGTGTCGGGGCGCGGTATCGACAACATCGATTCCTTCTTGCAGATGCCCGATTTGCCCGTCGCCGGCATGCACGGCGCCGAGCGGCGCGATTCGAATGGCGACGTGCAGCGCATAGGTTTCAACGACGAGCGGCTTTTGCGCATGGAGCACGCGCTCGAAGGCGTCGTCAGCGCGAATCCCGGCATGCTGCTCGAAATCAAGGGCGCCGCGCTCGCGCTGCATTATCGCAATGCGCCGGATCGCGAACCGGCCGCGCGTGCGGCCACCGAGCGGCTCGTCGCACAATACGCCGATGCCTACGTGCTTCAGCCCGGCAAGATGGTCTACGAGATCAAGCCGAAGGACGTCGACAAGGGCCGCGCGGTGCGCGCGTACATGAGCGAGCCGCCGTTCACGGGACGCAAGCCCGTCTTCATCGGCGACGATATTACGGACGAGAAAGGCTTCGCGGTCGTCAACGAATTCGACGGTCTGTCGATCAAAGTCGGTCCCGGCGACACCGTGGCGCGCGCGCGAATCGAATCCGTCGAACTGCTGCTCGACTGGCTGCAGGTGATCGCGGGCACGGCGGGGAAGCACGCGTGAGCCGGCTGATCATCGTTTCGAACCGGGTGGCGCCGATCTCCGAAGGCGGCCCGGCCGCGGGCGGCCTCGCGGTCGGCGTCTACGACGCACTCAAGGAAACCGGCGGCATGTGGTTCGGCTGGAGCGGCGACGTGCTGAACGCGCCGCCGGAAAGCATCAAGCTGGAAGAGCACGGGCCGGTGACGTTCGCGACCATCGGACTTTCGCGGCAAGACTACGATCAGTACTATCGCGGGTTTTCCAACGCGACGTTGTGGCCGGCGTTTCACTATCGGCCGGATCTGATCGAGTTCGACCGCAACGAATACGAAGGCTATTGCCGCGTCAATCGCTGGCTGGCCGCGCAGCTCGCGCCGCTGCTCAAGCCCGACGACGTGATCTGGGTGCACGACTATCACCTCATTCCGTTTGCGCAGGCGTTGCGGGCGCAGGGCGTTCGAAATCGCATCGGGTTCTTTCTGCATATACCGTTTCCAGCGTCGCAGATTCTCTTGAGCGTGCCGCGTCATCGGAACCTGGTGGAAGCGTTGTGCGACTTCGATCTGCTGGGTTTCCAAACTGAGCCCGATCTGCGCGCGTTTTGCGATTACATCGAAACCGAGGCGGGCGGCACGCTCGCGAAAGACGGCGCGAAGCCGGTCGTGGTCAGCGCGTGCGGCAAGACGGCGCGCGCGGCGGCTTATCCGATTGGCGTCTATCCCGACGAAGTCGCGGCGCTCGCGAAAGACGGCGAGAGCGGCCGCGACGTGCAGATCGTCAAAGCGACGCTGCATCAGCGCAAGCTCGTGATGAGCGTGGATCGGCTGGATTATTCGAAGGGTCTGGTCGAGCGATTTCGGGCGTTCGAGCGTCTGATCGAGCATCGGCCGCAGCAGCGAAACAACGTTTCGTTTTTGCAGATCGCGCCGCCGACGCGCTCGGACGTCGATGCTTATCGCGACATTCGCCTGCAACTCGAAGCGGAGTCGGGGCGCATCAACGGGCGTTACGCCGAGCTGGACTGGACTCCCATTCGCTATATCCATCGGCAATATGAACGGCCGGTGCTCGCGGCGCTGTTCCGCGAGGCGCATGTCGGCCTCGTCACGCCATTGCGCGACGGCATGAATCTGGTGGCAAAGGAATATGTATCGGCGCAAGACCCGGACGATCCCGGCGTGCTTGTGTTGTCGCAATTCGCTGGCGCCGCGCGTGAGCTGACTGCCGCGCTCATCGTGAATCCGCTCGATATCGACGATATGGCCGATGCACTCGCCACCGCGCTTGCAATGCCGCTCGACGAGCGCCGGGCGCGTTACACGGAGATGATGGCGCAACTGCGCGACAACAACGTTTCCGTGTGGCGGGATAACTTTTTGCGGGACTTGAAGGCGGGGTAGAGCGGCGAACGATCACGCCAAACCAACGCAGATGTAAAAAGCCGCGTTCCCTTTCGGAAAGCGCGGCTTTTTTACGTCGTCGTCGAAACTTAGGCCGGCTGCTTATGCGGCGTGGCAACGATGGATGGCAACTTGCCGTGCTGCTTCGACAGCAACTCGCGATACAACCCCGGCCGGTCGCGCAGTTCTTGCGGCGAGCCATCGTCGATCACCTTGCCGGCGCTCATCACGATGATGCGGTCGAAGTTCTGCAACGTCGACAAACGGTGCGCAATGGCAACCACCGTGCGGCCGACCATCAACCGGTCGAGCGCCTGCTGAATGGCTTCTTCCGATGAACTGTCGAGCGCGGACGTCGCCTCATCGAGCAAGAGAATTGGCGCGTTTTTAAGGATCGCGCGCGCGATCGCGATGCGTTGACGCTGACCGCCCGACAGCTTCACGCCGCGATCGCCGACGATGGTATCGAAGCCTTCCGGCATTGCTTCGATGAAGTCCGTGCAGCGGGCTTCGCGTGCGGCGGCCATGACTTCCTCACGCGTCGCTTCGGGCCGGCCATACGCAATATTCTCGAACACCGTGCGATGGAACAGCGAAATATCCTGCGGCACGAGCGCAATCGAATGTCGCAGGCTGTCCTGCGTGATGCCGTTGATATCCTGGCCATCGACCTTGATGCTGCCCTTCTGCGTCTCGTAGAAGCGCTGCAGAAGCGCGAGCACGGTTGACTTGCCCGCGCCCGACTTGCCGATCAGACCGACTCGCTGGCCCGGTTCGATATGCAGATGGAAGTTGTCGAGAATCGGACGACGGCGCGGATACGCGAACGTGACGCCATCGAAATCGACGCGGCCGCCCTGTGGCACGAGTTCGGTGGCGTCGGAACGGTCGGGCATGCCATGCGGTTCGAGCAGCGTCTGCACGGCTTCGGCCAGACGCGCGACGTGCTGCGTGACATCCACGAGCGCCACGGCGAGGTCGCGCGTGCCGTGCAGGATCGTGAAGCCGAGCGAGCTGACGAGCACGATATCGCCCGAGGTCGCCTGGCCTTTCGACCAAAGCCACAGTGCCCAGCCGAGCAGCCCGGCGGAGAGAATCGCCGTCACGACCGCGTGGAAGAGGCGCAGCTTTTCCAGGTACAAGAGGCTTTGCTGACGCGCGACCATCTCGGCCTTCACCGTCGAGCCGAAACGCTTCTGCTCGTTGAAGGTCATGCCGAACGCGCGCACGAGCGCCATGTTGCCGATCACGTCGACCAGTTCGCCATCCACCGAAGCGGCCTTCGACGCGAAGCTGTGATGCCGCGCAGAACCGCGCTTGGCCAGCCGATACAGAATGAACGCGAGGATCAGCGACGCGCCCATGAGGCAGCACGCCATCAACGGATTCACCGCGACGATCATGATGATCGCGCCCAGCACCGCGATGCACGGCGGCAGGACGTTCCAGGCCATCACGTTTTCGGAGGTGTAGATCGCGTTCGAGGTCGCCGTGATCCGGCTCGCGAGCATGCCGGGCTGTTTCTCGGAGAAGTAAGTCGGCGAATGGCCGCTCAAGTACGAGAACAAGTCCTTGCGCAGGTCGCCCGTCACGATCACGAACACGTGCGCGCCGACCCATCCACCGACCCGCCAAAGCAGGTTGTCGGCGGCGATCAGTCCCACCAGGATCATGAACGCGCCCCAGAGCGGACCGGGATGCCCCCGGCCCTGACCGAGCACATCGATCAGATGCTTGATCGCGTACTGGGAAGCGAGCGCGCAGCCAACTGCGGCAAACACGCTGAAGAGGACGATGGCATGCGCTACCGGATGCCGGCGTATGTAACGCAGAAGGAACGCCAGCGGGCGATGTGCATAGCTCGCGAGCTTGGCGTTGTGTGCGTTACGTTGAGAGACGGTAAGTTGGTCCAATGGTCTTTTTTCGTCGTAGAGCGGTTGAGCGTGTGTTGCGCTTTCGGATTTCCGGGCGAAAAGCGTTTCGGCGACGCGGCGCCGTCTCTATTGCCTGAATTGTAGCCACTATCGCTCAAGCCTCAGGCGTCAATCGGGCGTTTAATGCTGGGCGGCAGTTTTGCCGCCTCGACATCGTCCGCAGTGGACCGAACCCTAGGCCTAGCGCCACCGCGATTCGAGCGCCTTGCGGCATCGGCGCGCATTGTAAGCACTTTGCGAAACTTTTTGCGATGGAGCAAGCGCTCAAATTAAGCTCGCCTGCCGCAGCCACGCTATACGGGTTCGATTTCAGACCGGTGGCACCGCCATGCCAAAGCACGTGTCGCGCCAGCGTAGGTTGATGGGTGGTCGAAATCGACTTCGCAGCATCGAGAGCGTGGCGTCGCCCGTGCATCGTTCAAGCGCGTGGGTCCAATGTAGAACAGCCTTAATAAACAGGGGCTTGCAAAATGTTTCCCCCGTGTAACAAGGTAAATAAGTTGAAATGCCTGCCTGCGTGCTCTGTAAAAAGCTCCATAATTCGCTCCGGGTTTTCACTAAGTTTTTTTGACAGCTTTTTGTAGGATGTCGTCAACCTCGAAAGCCGTTACGCGTTTATTGCTGGTGTGCGGATTATTTTGAGACATGGAATCGCTTTTGCTTTGATGCGATCCGTTCGAAGGTCTCGCGCAAAACCCAAGTGACCGGCGACCACGCTTTTCTTTCTCGTGCATCAGCTTTGCAACGCGGTGAATTCACCGCAGCAGCTCCCGCCCGAGCCGAGCGATTCGCCCCTTGTCCACGACTGAAGTACTTAGCCTGATTTTTTATTTGGAGTTTCCGACATGCGAATCGCTCAAATCGCGCCCCTCCACGAGGCTGTTCCGCCAAAGCTCTACGGTGGCACGGAACGCGTGGTGTCTTATCTGACCGAGGCTCTCGTCGAGGCCGGACACGACGTCACGCTCTTCGCGAGCGGTGATTCGCAAACGTCCGCGAAGCTCGAAGCGTTCTGGCCGCAAGCGCTGCGTCTGGATCCGACCATTCGCGACACGATGGCGCCGCACATGCTGCTGCTCGAAGAAGTCCGCCGCCGCGCTGACGAATTCGACGTGCTGCATTTCCATATCGATTATTACCCGTTCTCGCTGTTCGCACGTCAGCCGGTGCCGTTCGTGACGACCATGCACGGTCGTCTCGATCTGCCGGAATTGCAGCCGATCTTCTCGACGTTCAACGACGTGCCGGTTGTCTCGATTTCCGACAATCAGCGTCAGCCGCTGCCGCAAGCGAACTGGCTGTCGACGGTGTATCACGGCCTGCCGGAAAATCTGCTCACGCCGATCCCGAACGTCAAGCCCGGCTACCTGGCGTTTCTCGGCCGCATCTCGCCGGAAAAGCGCGTGGACCGTGCAATCCGTATCGCACAGGCCGCCGGCATGAAGATCAAGATCGCCGCGAAGCTGGACAAGGCCGACCGCGCTTACTACGAGGAAGAAATCAAGCCGCTCTTCGCGCTGCCGCATGTCGAATACATCGGGGAAATCAGCGAAGCGGAAAAGACCGAGTTCCTCGGCAACGCGCACGCGCTGCTGTTCCCGATCGACTGGCCGGAGCCCTTCGGTCTCGTCATGATCGAGGCCATGGCGTGTGGCACGCCGGTGATCGCGTTCAACCGCGGCTCGGTGCCGGAAGTGATCGAGAACGGTGTGTCGGGCTTCGTTGTCGAAGACGAACTCTCGGCGATCGCCGCAGTGAAGCGTCTCGACACGCTGTCGCGCGCGAAGGTGCGTGAGGCGTTCGAAACGCGCTTCTCGTCGAAGGTCATGGCCGCGCGCTATGTCGAAAACTACGAGGAACTGCTGCGTCAAAAGCGTCGCACGGTGCTGCGCGAAGTGAACGCAGGCTAAGTTTTCGCACGCTGTTTTCGTATCGAACAACGCCCCGCGCGCCGCAAGGCTCGCGGGGCGTTGTCGCAATGGCACACTTGAATGGCGCATCTGAGCGCTAAGCCGCTTTCGTCCGCGAAACCTCTGAGGAAAATCGTAATCTCCCTATAATGTCCGGGCTTCGTCAAGTGCGAAGCGAAATTGCCGTTAGCGTGGATAGTGCGCGACGGCGTGCATCGAATGAAAGACAGGAGCGCAACTTTTGGCGATACCCAAGCAAATCAGCGCGAGCCCGGCGCCCGGCGCCGGCACGGTATTCGCGCTGCGGGCCATCGGGCTGATACTCGCGGCGCGCTGGGCGTTGTCGATGTCGCAAATGGGCTATCTGTCCTCGCTGCGCGCCATGACATCGTCGCCGTGGGCGTGTCTGAATCTCGTGCTGATTTTTTTGCTGATCGCGCTGCCGGGTGCGAAGGCGCGCATCGAGCGGCCGCTGCATCCGCTGCCACAATGGCTGCGGCAGGCGCTGCGCTTCCTTGCGCTTCTCGCGTTTGCCTTCGCGATGTTCTCCGTGGGCGCGTTCGTCTGGGCTTCGGGCTGGCGCCGTTTCGTACACACGCTCGCCGAGACCAACGGCTGGCTCGCGGTCGGCCCGGCGCTCTACGCAGTCGTGATGTGGATATGCCGTCCGCGTGCGCTCTGGCGTACCAATATCGCGGCGCGGCGCTTTGCCATCGGCCGCTTTGCAATCTCGCTCGATCCCGTCACGCGCACCGCAATGGTCTGGGCGGAAAGCCGCAAGCTCGGTCAGTACGATGCGCGGGAATTGTCGGTGAAGTGGCCCGCGCCCGTCGCCGACGAAGCCGCGCAAATCTCGATTCTTGCGCCGTCGACGGAACCGGCCGCGCCGGCATCGACGATCCATCGCAATGGCACCCTCAGGAAGAGTTGGTTCGCGCGCCGTCCGAAGGTCGAGTTGTTGTGGGATTCGCCGGCAGCGGCGGGGCACAATCGCAAGACGGTATTTCGCGCGCCGTTGGCGAGCGTCGGTGACCGCAACGCGGCGCGCGCACTCGACACGACCTTGCGGCAAGTCTGACGAGGTCGCCGGCAACGCAGAATTTGCTTCTCGTTTTCGATGGAGGAAAGGATGCTGATACGCTGGTTGCTCGCTGCGCTTCACTTGCTTGGTTTCGGTTTCGCCTTGGGCGCCGTGCTCGCGCGAGCGCGCGCCTTGCGGCGGCTCGATGTCGCGCAGTCGGTGCAGGCGAACGATGTGCGTCTGCGCGATGTGTTCCGCTCCGATTCCGTGTGGGGCATCACTGCAATTGTGCTGATCGTCACCGGGCTGATGCGCGCGTTTGGCGGCTTCGAGAAAGGCGGCTCGTACTATTTGCACGAGCCGCTTTTTCATCTGAAGATGACCGCGCTCGTGCTGATCTTGCTGATCGAAGTTTCACCGATGCTCGCGTTGATTCGCTGGCGCGTGACGCTCGCGCAGGGCGGACCGATCGATCTCACGCGCGCCCGGCGCTTCGCGTGGATGAGCGATCTGGAAGCGGCGCTGGTGATCGTGATGGTGATTGCCGCAAGCGGAATGGCGCGCGGCGTGTGGGCGTCTTAGCTTCGGCTGGCGAAGCGCGCGGACGAAAAAAAACGGCGCCCGAAGGCGCCGTTTTTTATGGCATTCAGTTCAGACTGCAACTGCTTGCCTCTGTCGTGGTGGGTAGTACTGGGATCGAACCAGTGACCCCTGCCGTGTGAAGGCAGTGCTCTACCGCTGAGCTAACCACCCGAAGAGATTGAGATTATGTCAGGACGTTCTCGATTCGTAAAGCTCTTCTTTGAACAAATTCGAAAAAATCAGGCGGCGAGCGTATCGCTTTCCGCGGGCGCGGGTTCCGTGCGCCACACACTCGTGCCTTTGATCGCTCGGTCGAGGTCGGAGAGCACGGCTTCATGCGCCGCGAGCTCGTCCGCGCTTGCCGCGATGACCGTGAGATCGAGGTCGTCGAGCGCGATACGCTGTGTGCCTGTCGTGCCTTGCGCGGGCTGGTCGCCGAGCATGTCGATGACGAGGCTTTCCTGACCGCGCGTCATCGCCAAATAGACTTCCGCGAGCAACTCCGAGTCGAGCAACGCGCCATGCAGCGTGCGGTGCGCGTTGCTGATGCCGAAGCGGTCGCAGAGCGCGTCGAGCGAGTTCCGTTTGCCGGGGAATATCTGCTTCGCTTGCGCGAGCGAGTCGATCACGCCGGCGCACATCGTCGACACTTTCGGCAAGCCGAGTAGCGCGAACTCCATGTCGAGAAAGCCGACGTCGAACGGCGCGTTATGAATGATCAACTCCGCGCCGCTAATGAAGTCGCGCAACTGCGCGGCAATCTCAGTGAACTTCGGCTTGTCGCGCAGGAACTCCGTCGTCAGGCCGTGCACCGCGAGCGCGCCCGGGTCGCTGTCACGTTCGGGGTTCACGTACAAATGCAGGTTGTTACCGGTAAGCCTGCGATTGACCAGTTCGACGCAGCCGATTTCGATGATCCGGTCGCCCGTGCGAGCGTTCAGGCCGGTGGTTTCGGTGTCCAGTATCAGTTGGCGCATGAGATGTGTGTCGTTGGTTCGTGCATGTTTCAGCTATCGGCGAGCGAGCTCACGCCGCGATTGGCGAGCGCATCGGCGCGTTCGTTTTCGGGATGCCCGGCGTGCCCCTTGACCCAGCGCCATTCAATCTGATGTTGCGCGACGAGGGCATCCAGCCGCTTCCACAAATCGGCGTTCTTGACGGGCGTCTTCGCTGCCGTCATCCAGTTCTTCTTCTTCCAGCCGTGAATCCATTCGCTGATGCCTTTCTGCACGTATTGCGAGTCGGTGTGGATCACGGCCTGACAGGGCCGCTTCAAGGCTTCGAGCGCGGCGATCACCGCCATCAGTTCCATGCGGTTGTTGGTGGTCGCGGCTTCGCCGCCGAACAGTTCCTTTTCGAGCGAGCCGAAGCGGAGCAGGGCGCCCCAGCCGCCGGGGCCCGGATTGCCCTTGCACGCGCCGTCCGTGTAAATGTCGATGATTTTGTTCGATGCGTTCGTCGATGCGGATTCGTCAGTCATCAATGCTCGTTGCGAGTGTGCGGTGCGGCGACTGGTGCAAGGCCAGGCGCGAGCGCGGGTTTCTTCAATTTGCGCGGGCCGATGAGCCGCATGCCGCGCACGCGTTTCACCGCCGTGATCATGTACGCCGCGCCGAAGATGGGCCACCAGCGGTCGCCGGCGGGCTCCATGAATTGATAGCGTTGCAGCCACTTGTCCGTGACGAGCGGGGGACGATAGCAGCCGAAGCGTCCGCGTTCAAGGTCGAATCCAAGCAATTTGATCCAGTCCTTGATGCGCGTGAACGCGATCATCTCGTGCGCCGCCGGCACGAACGGCCGTCCCGTGACCTTGCCGAACGACTGGCGCGCGCCCCACAGACTCAAGGAGTTGAAGCCAAGGATAATGAGCTGGCCTTCAGGCACGAGCACGCGCTCGGCTTCACGCAGAAGCCTGTGCGGATCGCGCGAAAATTCGAGCGTATGCGGCAGCACGAGCAAATCGACGCTCTGCGCTTCGAAAGGCAAGTCGAGCAAATCGCACCAGACCGTGGCGCGGCCTTCCGGCGCGCTCGCGGCAGGCAACGGACTCACGCTGCGCGAGGCCGCTTGCGGCATCGTGTAGGGCGCGCTCGCGCCGCTTTCCGCGTCGAGCACGAGCCCGCGGCCGGTCATGCGATTTTCGCGCAGCGCGTCGAGTTGCGGCATGCCGAGCTGAAGCGCGTGATAGCCGAAGATGTCGGATACCACGCGATCGAGCTGCGCTTGTTCCCACTCGAGCACATAACGTCCGGGTGCGGAGCTTGTCCAGGCGGGCCAGTCTATAATCACTCGGTCTGACATGTTGGGGTTGCCGCTAGATGATCGCTATGGATTCGCATGCTAAGGGTTCGCTCGAATACGTTCCGGTTCCGGCGTTCGAGGACAACTACATCTGGCTCGTGTCGGACTCGCGCGACGCGGTCGTGATCGATCCGGGCGACGCCGCGCCCGTCGAGGCGTATCTCGCCGAACGCGGTTGGCGGCTGACCGCTATTTTACTCACGCACCATCATCAAGACCACGTCGGCGGCGTCAAAGCACTGCTCGATAGCCGAACGGCAGAGGGTGGCGTGCCGGTCTACGGACCGGCCGGCGAGCGCATCGAGCATTTGACTGCGCGCTTATCCGAAGGCGATATCGTGCGCGTGGACCAGCCTGCCCTGGAGTTTCGCGTCCTCGATGTACCTGGCCATACGGCCGGTCACATCGCGTACTTTCAGGCACATGACCCGCGTGGCACACCGCATCTCTTTTGCGGCGACACGCTTTTTGCAAGCGGCTGTGGCCGGCTTTTCGAGGGCACGCCGCAGCAGATGCTCGCCTCGCTCGATTCGCTCGCCTCGCTGCCTGACGATACGCTAGTGCACTGCGCCCACGAATACACGCTTTCGAACATCCGCTTTGCGCGCGCATGCGAACCGGACAGCGCGGCGCTTGCGCGCTGGAACGACGACGCCGTCGCGTTGCGAGCGGCCGGCAAGCCCACGCTGCCGACGACCATCGGCCATGAGAAGTGCGTCAACCCCTTTCTGCGCGTGGACGACAAGGCCATTCAGGCAACACTTTCCACTCAGTTCGGACAGCCGATTTCCGACCGCCTCGACGCATTTCGCGTGATGCGCGGCTGGAAAGATAAGTTCCGCTGATGTCTCATAATTAGGGCGAACTTAATCCGAAACTTTGGAAACGCCGATAGATGCAGGATTTTGCAGGGGAATTACGTGCATTCTTATTGACGTTGCAAGTGCGGTTCCGTACCATCGGCTTCAAATTTCCAAGCGTCTTCTTTGGAAGCCGGAACGTTCATGCGACTAACACTTAGTGCGCTATCCGTCCTGACACTGGCCGCGTGTGCCAGTCAAGGTCCGACAGCGCTCACCTCCAATACCACAGCAACACCCACCGAAGCCTCGCAGCAAAAGGTCGCGGACACCATTCGCCGCACTGCCGCAGCCAAGGAAACCATTGACGTCGACAAGACGCCTGTCACTTCGCTCGTCGGGTCGTCGGACCTGTGGAACCGCATTCGCGCGGGCTTCCAGATTCCGGATCTGCAAACCGACCTGGTCGACATGCAGGTCAACTGGTACGCGCAGCGCCCAGAGTATGTGGAGCGCATGACTGCGCGCTCGCAGAAGTATCTATATCACATCGTCGAAGAACTCGAAGCACGTCATATGCCGACGGAACTGGCGCTTCTGCCGTTCATCGAGTCGGCATATAACCCGCAGGCGCTGTCGGTCGCGAAGGCCGCTGGCATGTGGCAGTTCGTGCCGGGCACTGGCCGCGACTACAACCTCAAGCAAAACATGTGGCAGGACGAGCGCCGTGACGTGCTGGCATCGACCAGCGCCGCGCTCGACTATCTCTCGCGTCTGCATGACATGTTCGGCGACTGGCATCTCGCGCTCGCCGCATACAACTGGGGTGAGGGCAATGTGCAGCGCGCCATCGCGCGCAACGAAGCCGCAGGTTTACCGACGGACTACGAAAGCCTGCGCATGCCCAACGAGACGCGCAATTACGTGCCGAAGCTGCAGGCGGTCAAGAATATCGTCAGCAACCCGCAGCAATATGGCCTTGCGCTGCCCGACATTCCGAATCACCCGTATTTCGTGACGGTCACGACCGCGCGCGACATCGACGTGACCATGGCCGCGAAGTTGGCCAGCATGAGTGTCGAGGAATTCCGCTCGCTGAATCCGTCGTTCTCGAAGCCGGTCATTCTCGGCGCGACCAATCCGCAGATCTTGCTGCCGTTCGACAACGCAGCGACGTTCCAGCGCAATCTGAGTTCGTACACGGGCGCGCTGTCGTCCTGGACGACCTACACGGTGTCCGAGCGTGCGCGTCCGGCCGCTATTGCCGAGAAGATCGGCGTGGATGCGGACACGCTCATGTCGGTGAACCATATTCCGGCTGGCATGCGTCTGAAGCCGGGCTCGACCATCGTCGTGCCGCGTAATGACGACGACGACGAGGACATCAGCGCCGATGTCGCCTCGAACGCCATGCTGGCCGTCGAACGCGACGTGCCCGACACGCGCAAGATGGCCATCCGCGTGCGCCGCAAACAGTCCATCGAGACGCTGGCGGATCGCTACAACGTGTCGGTCGGGCAGATCAGGGCCTGGAACCGCACGCATCGCGAAGTCTTCATGCCGGGGCAAGTCGTTGTTCTGCATGTGCCGTATGGCAAGGCAGTGCCGGCCGAGCCGGGTCCGGTTCGTCTGGAAACCGTTTCGGCGTCGAGCCGTTCGTCGGGCGGCGTGACGAAGATCGGTACGCGCGCTCCGGTTGCCAAGAACGCATCGGCGAAGGCCACGGCGCATTCGGCGACGAAATACACGAAGGTTTCGAGTTCCAGCAAGTCCTACACAGCGAAGCCGGCCGTCGCCAAAACAGCCACACCCGCCAAACGCGCTACCACGAAGAAGACCACGAAACACTAAGCATCGCGCTTCTCGGTTTATTCCACGCCGTCACCAAGGTGACGGCGTTTTCTTTTGGTGCGCCAGTTAAACTGGCATTTCAAAAAAACAATGAAGCGCTCGCATCGCATGTCGTCCTCAGTTCGTCTTCGCGTCTTTTTTCTGTTCGCCGCCGGGTATTTCGTCTCGTACTTGTTCCGGGGCGTGAATCTCGGCTTCGCGCCGCTGATCACGCACGACCTCGGTTTGTCGGCGGCAGACCTGGGTCTGCTGACTTCGCTTTACTTCATAGGCTTTGCGCTCGCGCAGATTCCGGTCGGCGTGCTGCTCGATCACTTCGGGCCGCGCACGGTGACGGCCGGCATGCTGGTTTTCGCGGCGGTTGGAATCTGGGTTTTCGGGGCGTCGCAAGGATTGGCCGGGCTGATGGTGGGGCGGCTTTTGATCGGCGTCGGTGTTTCGGTCTGTCTGAGCGCAGCGTTCAAGGCGTCGGCGCAGCATTTCCCTGTCGCGCGACTGCCGCTCGTCAATGGCTTCACGATGGCCGTTGGCGGTCTCGGCGGCGTCGCGGTCGGCTCGCCGCTCGCATCGCTTCTGCAGGTTGCCAACTGGCGGCAAGTTTGCGTCGGACTCGGCGTGTTCACGCTGATCGTGTCCGCGGCCATCCTGCTATTTGCACCGCGCAAGAGCGACGCGCGCCATCAGGCCGACATCGTCACACAGTTCAAAGGCACCTGGCACATCTTGAAGAGCGGCGCGTTCTGGAAGATCGCGTCGTTTTCCGTCGTCACGCAGGGCGTGTTTTACGCGATGCAATCCCTGTGGATCAAGCCCTATCTCCTCGACGTGATGGACCTCACGCCTGCCCACGCCTCCGCGCTCGTCTCGGTGCTCGGCCTCGCGATGATGTTCGGCAGCGTCGGCTTCGGCGCGGCAGCGCGCGGTATCGAGCGGCGCGGCATATCGGTCTATGCGTTCTGCGGCGGCGGCATGGTGTTGTTCGTCATCACGCAAATCCTCATGGTGCTGCGCGCGCCGCTGCCGCCGGCGGTGCTGCTCGCGGCGTATGGCATTTTCGGCGGCACAGGCATTCTGAGCTACGCGATAATGGCGGAGTACTTCCCGTCGCACATGATTGGCCGCACCAATACGACTCTCACGCTCGTCATTTTCTTGCTCATCTTTGGTTTTCAGGTCGGGGTCGGCGCCGCGCTGTCGTTTTGGCCGTCCGTGGGCGGGCGCTATCCCGTGTCGGCGCATCTCACCGTGTGGATTTCGCTCATCGCGCTGCAGGTGGCAAGCGCCGTATGGTATGCGTGGCCGAGCGCCGCGCTCGATAAGGGCAAGCAGGCCGTGCACTGAAGTCGGGCGCGCCGCGTCGGGCGAAAGGCGCGTGACAACAAGCAGACCATTCCCAAATTTGGCTAAAAGACCGCTTTCAAGCTATAATTCGAAGGTTTGAGCATATCAACCCGCACCCTAGCGCCTACCCCCATTCACCGTCGTTCGCTGCGCCTTGCAGTGCGCGCCGCACGCCGCCGATCGCCTGCTTCGTTATCCCGTTGGGTCCACCCAGCGCGTTAATCCAAGCCGCGACGCGCGCCTGACGAGCCGCCGCTGACAAAAGCGCAAAGGATATCCCCGTTCATCGCAATGAACGCCGGGAACCAAGCCTGAATTTCGGACAGACAGGTCGGTAACAGGGTGTCCCCCAAGGAGCCTTCCGTGTTGCCGTCATTCTCCCCAGCACTACTCGCACTTGCCGACGGCACGGTCTTTCGTGGTCAATCGATCGGTGCAACCGGCTCGACGATCGGCGAAGTCGTATTCAACACCGCCATCACCGGTTATCAGGAAATTCTGACCGATCCGAGCTACGCCCGCCAGATCGTCACGCTGACCTATCCGCACATCGGCAACGTCGGCGTGAACGCCGAAGATGTCGAGGCCACCAAAGTCCATGCCGCCGGTCTCATCATTCGCGACCTGCCGGTGCTCGCATCCAACTTCCGTTCTGAGCAGTCGCTTTCCGACTATTTGAAGGCCCAAGGCGTCGTCGCGATTTCGGACATCGACACGCGCAAGCTCACGCGAATTCTGCGCGACAAAGGTGCGCAGAACGGCTGCATTCTCGCGGGCAGCGACGACGAAGCAAAGGCGCTCGAACTCGCGCGCTCGTTTCCCGGCCTCGCGGGCATGGATCTGGCAAAAGTCGTGTCGACCGACAAGTCCTATGACTGGACGCAGACCGAATGGCGCCTCGGCAGCGGCTACGGCACGCAGGAAGCCCCGAAGTTTCGCGTCGTGGCGTTCGATTACGGCGTGAAGTACAACATTCTGCGCATGCTCGCCGAGCGCGGTTGCCAGGTCACCGTGCTGCCGGCGCAAGCGAGCGCGGCTGACGCACTCGCGCTCAATCCGGATGGCGTCTTCCTCTCGAACGGCCCCGGCGACCCGGAACCGTGCGACTACGCCATCGCGGCCACGCGTGAATTCATCGCGCGCGGCATTCCGACCTTCGGCATCTGTCTAGGACACCAGATCATGGGCCTCGCGGTCGGCGCGAAAACCATGAAGATGAAGACCGGCCACCACGGCGCAAATCACCCGGTGAAAGACCTGGAAGACGGCCGCGTGGTCATCACGTCGCAGAACCACGGTTTCGCGGTCGATGCCGACACGCTGCCCGCTAACGCAAAGGTCACGCACGTATCGCTTTTCGACGGCACGCTGCAGGGCTTCGCGCTCACCGACAAGCCCGCGTTCTGCTTCCAGGGTCATCCGGAAGCGTCGCCCGGCCCGCACGACATTGCATATCTGTTCGACCGCTTCATCAAGCTGATGGAGACGCAGAAGGTCACTGCCTGACAGTCGAGAGCACAGAACGGAACACCGCAACACAAAACATCGAGAGCAGTTATGCCGAAGCGCACAGACATCAAGAGCATCCTCATCATCGGCGCGGGTCCGATCATCATCGGCCAGGCGTGCGAGTTCGATTATTCGGGCGCGCAGGCTTGCAAGGCGTTGCGTGAGGAAGGCTACAAGGTCATCCTCGTCAACAGCAATCCCGCGACGATCATGACCGACCCGAACACGGCCGACGTCACTTACATCGAGCCGATCTCGTGGGAAGTGGTCGAGCGCATCATCGCGAAGGAGCGGCCGGACGCGATCTTGCCGACCATGGGCGGACAGACCGCGCTCAATTGCGCGCTCGATCTGTTCCATCACGGCGTGCTGGAAAAGTACGACGTCGAGCTGATCGGCGCATCGCCGGAAGCCATCGACAAGGCCGAAGACCGCCAGAAGTTCAAGGACGCGATGACCAAGATCGGTCTCGGTTCGGCCAAGTCGGGAATCGCGCATTCCATGGAAGAAGCGCTGACCGTGCAGGCGCAAATCGCCGAGGCCACTGGCAGCGGCGGCTATCCGACCGTGATTCGCCCGTCGTTCACGCTGGGCGGGTCGGGCGGCGGCATCGCGTATAACAAGGAAGAGTTCGAGGAAATTTGCCGGCGCGGTCTCGATCTTTCGCCGACGCGCGAACTGCTGATCGAAGAATCGCTTCTCGGCTGGAAAGAGTACGAGATGGAAGTTGTCCGCGACAAGAAGGACAACTGCATCATCGTGTGTTCGATCGAAAACCTCGATCCCATGGGCGTGCATACCGGCGACTCGATCACCGTCGCGCCCGCGCAGACGCTGACCGACAAGGAGTATCAGGTTCTGCGTAACGCGTCGCTTGCCGTGTTGCGCGAAATCGGCGTCGACACAGGCGGCTCGAACGTGCAGTTCGCGATTAACCCCGACGACGGCCGCATGGTCGTGATCGAGATGAACCCGCGCGTGTCGCGCTCGTCCGCGCTGGCATCGAAGGCAACGGGTTTTCCTATCGCCAAGGTCGCGGCCAAGCTCGCGTGCGGCTATACGCTCGACGAGTTGAAGAACGAGATCACAGGCGGTCAGACGCCGGCGTCGTTCGAGCCGACCATCGACTATGTCGTGACGAAGGTGCCGCGTTTCGCGTTCGAGAAATTCCGCGAAGCCGACTCGCGCCTGACCACGCAGATGAAGTCCGTCGGCGAAGTCATGGCAATGGGCCGCACGTTTCAGGAATCGTTCCAGAAAGCGCTGCGCGGTCTCGAAGTGGGCGTCGACGGTCTGGACGAAAAGACCACGAGCCGCGACGAAGCCATCCGCGAAATCGGCGAGCCGGGACCGGACCGCATCTGGTATCTCGGCGACGCGTTCCGCCTTGGTCTGACGGCTCGGGAAATCTTCGAGGAAACGTCGATCGACCCGTGGTTCCTTGCGCAGATCGAGCAGATCATCCTGAAGGAGAAGGCGCTCGAAGGCCGCACGATCGAAAGCCTTGGCAAGGACGAATTGCTGTATCTGAAGAAGAGCGGTTTTTCCGACCGGCGTCTTGCGAAGCTCACCGGTTCGAAGCAGGAAGACGTGCGCCGCCGTCGTCACGAGTTGAAGGTGCGGCCGGTTTATAAGCGCGTCGATACTTGCGCGGCCGAGTTCGCGACCAAGACGGCGTACATGTATTCGACCTACGAGGACGAGTGCGAAGCCAATCCGACCGACAAGAAGAAGATCATGGTTCTCGGCGGCGGCCCGAACCGGATCGGGCAGGGCATCGAATTCGACTATTGCTGCGTGCACGCCGCGCTCGCCATGCGCGAAGATGGTTACGAAACCATCATGGTCAACTGCAATCCTGAAACGGTTTCGACCGACTACGACACATCCGATCGTCTGTACTTCGAATCGCTGACGCTCGAAGACGTGCTCGAAATCGTCGAGCTGGAAAAGCCGGTCGGCGTGATCGTGCAGTATGGCGGCCAGACGCCCCTCAAACTCGCGCTCGACCTCGAAGCGAACGGCGTGCCGATCATCGGTACGTCGCCGGACATGATCGATGCCGCCGAGGATCGCGAGCGGTTCCAGCAATTGCTGAAAGATCTGAATCTGCGCCAGCCGCCGAATCGCACCGCGCGCGCCGAAGACGAAGCACTCAGGCTCGCGGAAGAAATCGGTTACCCGCTGGTCGTGCGTCCGTCTTATGTGCTGGGTGGCCGCGCAATGGAAATCGTCCACGAGCCGCGCGATCTCGAACGCTACATGCGCGAGGCCGTGAAGGTATCGAACGACTCGCCGGTGTTGCTCGACCGCTTCCTGAACGACGCGATCGAATGCGATGTGGACTGTATCTCCGATGGCGATGACGTCTTCATTGGCGGCGTGATGGAGCATATCGAACAGGCGGGCGTGCATTCCGGCGACTCGGCTTGCTCGCTGCCGCCTTATTCGCTCGCGCAAGACACCATCGACGAACTGAAGCGGCAAACCGCCGCCATGGCGAAGGCGCTGAACGTGGTCGGTCTGATGAACGTGCAGTTCGCCATCCAGCAGGTTCCGCAAGACGATGGCTCGAAGAAGGATGTCATCTACGTGCTGGAAGTAAACCCGCGTGCATCGCGCACGGTGCCGTATGTGTCGAAGGCGACGGGCCTGCCGCTCGCGAAAATCGCGGCGCGCGCAATGGTCGGGCAGAAGCTCAAGCAGCAAGGCGTGACGAAGGAAGTGATTCCGCCGTACTTCAGCGTGAAGGAAGCGGTGTTCCCGTTCGTCAAGTTCCCGGCGGTCGATCCCGTGCTCGGGCCCGAGATGCGTTCGACGGGCGAGGTGATGGGCGTGGGCCGCACCTTCGGCGAAGCGCTTTTCAAGTCGCAACTCGCGGCGGGTTCGCGTCTGCCGGAATCCGGCACGGTGCTTCTGACCGTGAT
Organism: Caballeronia sp. TF1N1; assembly: GCF_022878925.1. Taxonomy (NCBI): domain Bacteria; kingdom Pseudomonadati; phylum Pseudomonadota; class Betaproteobacteria; order Burkholderiales; family Burkholderiaceae; genus Caballeronia; species Caballeronia sp. TF1N1. Next base: position 2,020,094 of record NZ_CP084626.1, on the reverse strand, counting down.
GGATGCCGACAAGCCGAAGGCCGTCGAAGTGGCGCGCATGCTGCACGAACTCGGCTACCCGATCGTCGCGACCAAGGGGACGGCCGCGGCCATCGCGGCGGCGGGTGTGCCCGTGAAGGTCGTGAACAAGGTGAAGGACGGGCGTCCGCATATCGTCGACATGATCAAGAACGGCGAAATCGCGCTGGTCTTTACCACCGTCGATGAAACGCGCGCGGCCATCGCCGATTCGCGTTCCATCCGTATGAGCGCGCAGGCCAACAAGGTCACGTACTACACGACGATGTCCGGCGCGCGCGCGGCGGTCGAAGGTCTGCGTTATCTGCGCGATTTGGAAGTCTATGATTTACAAGGCCTCCACGCTCGCCTAAACTAAGGCTTCGATTACCGGTCCAAGTATCACGAGCCGCGGTTAAGCGGCGTCTTCTCGTTCTGGGGAGATGCGCTTAACCGCGGTAATTTTTTTACGGCTGTTTTTGTTTGTGGATTGTCTATGAGCACGATTCCCTTGACGAAGCGCGGCGCGGAGTTGCTGCGCGACGAATTGCAACGCCTGAAGGCTGTCGAGCGTCCCGCGGTCATCAACTCGATCGCGGAAGCACGCGCGCAGGGCGATCTGTCGGAAAACGCGGAGTACGATGCCGCGAAAGAAAAGCAGGGCTTTATCGAGGGCCGCATTGCGGATCTCGAATCGAAGCTTGCCGCCGCGCAAGTGATCGACCCGAAAACGGTCGAAGCGGAAGGCCGCGTGGTGTTCGGCGCGACCGTCGAATTGGAAGATCTCGAGTCGAGTCATAAGGTGACGTATCAGATTGTCGGCGACGACGAAGCCGACATCGACCACGGTCTCATCTCCGTCAGCTCGCCCATTGCGCGCGCGCTGATCGGCAAGACGGAGGGCGACGTCGCCTCGGTGCAGGCCCCGAGCGGCGCGCGTGAGTACGAAATCATCGCTGTTCGATACGTCTGATGGAGCATCGACTCTTTCGCACGGTGACGATGATTTGGGTCGGCAGCTTGCTGACCCTCGGTCTCGTCGCCGCGCCCGTGCTCTTTTCGGTGCTCGACCGTACGTCGGCGGGATCGGTGGCGGCGCAGCTCTTTCGCATCGAAGCGTATATCGGCGTGGTCAGCGCGCTGATTCTGATCCTGATCGGCAATCGCTTCGTGAAGAGCGGCATCGTCGACTACAAGCGCGTGCGGTGGCTCGTCGCGGTCATGCTGGTGTGCGTGCTCGTCGGATACTTCGCGTTGCAGCCGTTCATGAATTCGCTGCGCATCTCGGCGCAGGAAGCGGGGATGGAACTCGCGAATTCGCCTTATGCGAAGGAGTTCGGCGTTCTGCATGGCATTTCGAGCGCGATTTATTTGATCGAATGCCTGTGCGGTATTGCGCTCGTGTGGCGTTTGCCCGGTGCGGCGCCTGTCAAGATCGTGCCGAAGGGCAAGTCCGCGAAGGTCGCGGCCAAGCGCGCGCGTAGCTGAAGAAGATGCTGCGAGAGACGGCGCGGACGTTTTGAATCATCGTCCGCGCCGTCTCATCATTTGACGGCCTGATGTTGACGCTTCGAGCCAGCCTGACGCTTCTTCGCGCGCTTGACGTTGCCGCCCGCGGTGACGCGTTCGTTACCTAGCACTTTGAGCGTTTGTTTGCGGGGTTTCTTGACGGCGGGTGCGTCGCGCGTGATCTTGACGGCCTTGACGATGCGCGGCGCGCGACCCTTGGTCGAACGCTCCTCGGCAATTTCACCAGCGCTCGGCGGCATGGTGCTGCGGGTGCGGGCGGTGCGGGTCTTGGCGGGCGCGGCGCCTTCCGGTCTCCAGATCACGAGCAGCTTGCCGATATGCTGAACAGGTGCGGCATCCAGGCGATCGCAGATTTCGTCGTAGATGCCAACGCGTGCTTCACGCTCGTCGCCGAACACGCGAATCTTGATGAGCTGATGCGCTTCGAGGTGCACGCCGATTTCTTTCAGCACGGCCTCGGTCAGGCCTTCGGCGCCGACGAGCACGACCGGATTGAGGGCGTGAGCCTGGGAGCGCAGATCGGCGCGCTGGGCCGGGGAAAGTTTAAGAGCTGGCATGTGGAATAAGGGACTCGACTAAAATGTGGGCGGCGGGTTTGGCGTCGGCTGGGCGTTGCAGCGCTGTCGGACGCACGAAGCGCGGGCGGTATGGACACGCGGCGCCGTCATGGACCGATCAGATGAAAAGCACCTGAAGTGCTGGGCAAGCCGCCCGAATAAACAAATAGGCCGGAAACGCAAATTTCGAGCGCTTTGCAGCGCACGGGAACCGGTCCGGCCGACAAGACGCGTATTATCCGCTAAAAGCATTGCGCGATACAGCAAGAATAAGCACGCGCGCAAGAGGTTAGTCCCCGGCGCGCAGCATGGGCTCAGTTTGAATGGCAAAGAACCGGTTTAATCATTCGTGGTTGCATGACCACATCAACGACCCTTACGTGAAGATGGCGCAGCGCGAGGGCTATCGCGCGCGCGCGGCGTACAAGCTCAAGGAGATCGACGAGCAGGACAAGCTCATCAAGCCAGGGCAGGTGATCGTCGACCTCGGCTCGACGCCCGGCTCGTGGAGTCAGTACGCGCGTAACAAACTCGCTCAGGGCGCGAAGCGCGATGCGCAGCGCGAAGGCGGTATAGACGGCACGATCATCGCGCTCGATCTTCTGCCGATGGACCCCATTGCCGATGTCACCTTCATTCAAGGCGACTTCCGCGAAGACGCCGTGCTTGCGCAACTCGCGGAAATTGTTGGCGAGCGTCAGGTAGACCTTGTTATTTCCGACATGGCCCCAAACCTGTCTGGCGTGGCGAGCGCGGATGCAGCGCGTATCGAACATCTTTGCGATCTGGCGCTGGAGTTCTCGCAGAACCATCTGAAACCGGACGGTGCGTTGCTGGTCAAATGTTTTCACGGCAGCGGTTACAGCCAAATCGTCGAGAAGTTCAAGCACCAGTTCAAAGTGGTGGCGCCGCGCAAGCCCAAGGCGTCTCGCGACAAATCGTCGGAGACTTTTGTACTCGGGCGGCGGCTCAAACATCCGACTGTGGAACACGAGTAAATCATTTCGGCGAAAAATAGCGATATTTTCGCCGAATATGCCGAAAAACCCCTGTCTTCCGCTATTTGCGCGGTAGATAAACCTTATGGCAGGGGTTTGCGGTCTGGATTAGAATGCTTTGGTGGCGCCGCAAGGTTTATGTAGGCGCCCGTCTATGAGTGAGGAGTGGTGCTTTGAACAACAATATGTTCTCTAAAGCGGCAGTGTGGCTCGTGATCGCACTGGTGCTGTTTACGGTGTTCAAGCAGTTCGATAAGCCCCGCGTCCAGGAAGGTGTGTCCTATTCGCAGTTCATGGACGACGCGAAGAACGGCAAGGTGAAGAATGTCACCGTTCAAGGGCGGAATCTGACGGTCACTCCGGCAGACGGCCAGAAATACCAAATCGTGTCGCCTGGCGACATCTGGATGGTCGGCGATCTGATGAAATACGGCGTTCAGGTTAGCGGCAAGGCTGACGATGAACCCAACGCGCTGGTTTCCGCGCTGTACTATCTTGGACCGACCATTCTCATCATCGGTTTCTGGTTTTACATGATGCGGCAGATGCAGGGGGGCGGCAAAGGCGGGGCCTTCTCGTTCGGCAAGTCGCGAGCGCGGCTGATCGACGAAAACAATAACGCTATCAATTTCACCGATGTCGCGGGTTGCGACGAAGCGAAAGAAGAAGTGTCCGAGCTCGTCGACTTCCTGCGCGACCCGCAGAAATTCCAGAAGCTGGGCGGCCGCATCCCGCGAGGAGTGTTGCTAGTCGGGCCTCCTGGCACGGGTAAGACGCTGCTGGCTCGCGCTATCGCGGGTGAAGCGAAGGTGCCGTTCTTCAGCATCTCGGGTTCCGACTTCGTGGAAATGTTCGTCGGCGTGGGCGCGGCTCGCGTTCGCGACATGTTCGAGCAAGCAAAGAAGCACGCGCCTTGCATCGTGTTCATCGACGAAATCGACGCGGTCGGTCGTCATCGCGGCGCCGGCATGGGCGGCGGTAACGACGAACGCGAGCAGACGCTCAATCAGATGCTCGTGGAAATGGACGGCTTCGAAGCGAATTCCGGCGTTATCGTGATCGCTGCGACGAACCGTTCCGACGTGCTCGACAAGGCGCTCCTGCGTCCGGGTCGTTTCGACCGTCAGGTGTATGTCGGTCTGCCGGACATTCGCGGTCGCGAACACATCATGAAGGTGCATCTGCGCAAGGTGCCGATTGCGAACGACGTCGACGCTTCGGTCATCGCGCGTGGTACGCCGGGCTTCTCGGGTGCCGATCTCGCAAACCTCGTCAATGAAGCTGCGCTTTTTGCGGCGCGTCGCGGCAAGCGGATCGTCGAGATGCAGGACTTCGAAGACGCGAAGGACAAGATTTTCATGGGTCCGGAGCGCAAGTCGGCTGTCATGCGCGAGGAAGAACGTCGCAACACGGCTTTCCACGAGTCCGGTCACGCCGTGGTGGCGAAGCTGTTGCCGCATGCCGATCCGGTGCACAAGGTTACGATCATGCCGCGCGGATGGGCATTGGGTGTCACCTGGCAATTGCCTGAACACGACCGCGTGAATTTGTATCGCGACAAGATGCTGGAAGAAATCGCGATTCTGTTTGGCGGCCGAGCAGCGGAAGAAGTGTTCCTGAATTCCATGTCCACCGGCGCGTCCAACGACTTTGAGCGCGCGACCAAGATGGCCCGCGACATGGTGACGCGCTACGGTATGTCGGACACGCTTGGCACGATGGTCTACGTCGACACCGAACCCGAAGGCATGTTCGGCAAGCTGGGCGCGAAGACGGTTTCGGAAGCCACGTTGCAAAAGGTCGATTCGGAAATCCGCCGCATCCTGGACGAGCAGTACCAGCTCGCCCGCAAGCTGCTGGAAGACAACCGCGCGCGCGTGGAAGCCATGACGAAGGCGCTGCTCGAATGGGAAACCATAGACGCAGACCAGATCACGGACATCATGGAGGATCGTCCGCCGCGTCCGCCAAAGAACCTGCCGCCGCCTTCGGGTGATACGCCTCCGGGCGGCAACAGCGGCACGGAAGTCAAGCCGGGCAGCGCAACCGCGCCGGCCTAAGCTCTCCTAGTCCGATCATGGGCCGGTGTGCATCGCACTCCGGCCCATTTTTGCTTTATGGCTCACGACGGCGCACACATCGGATCACACTTCGCGCGTGCGTTACGCCCCTTGCAGCAATCCAGCTTTTTTCCGACACGCTTGATCACTCCATCTCCCTCCCAGCTTTCAGCGCAGCCGCTGCAATGCGGTCGGTTCACGCTGACATTCGAACGCCCGCTCGTGATGGGCATTCTCAACGTCACGCCTGACTCGTTCTCCGATGGCGGCCGCTTCCTTCCGCGCGATGCCGCTCTGGCGCGCGCCGAGCGCATGCTTGCCGACGGCGCGGACATCATCGATATTGGCGGCGAATCGACTCGTCCGGGCGCGCCGCCGGTTCCGCTTGCTGAAGAACTGGAGCGCGTGGTGCCGATCGTCGAAGCGTTGCGGGACATGAACGTTCCGCTTTCGGTCGATACCTACAAGCCCGCCGTGATGCGCACCGCGCTCGATGCAGGCGCGGACATGATCAACGACATTTGGGGTTTACGTCAGGAAAGCGCGCTCGATGCCGTTAAAGACAGTAACTGCGGCTTGTGCGTGATGCATATGCTCGGCGAACCGCGCACGATGCAACTTCGCGAGCCGGTGTACGCCGACGTCATCGCGGACGTCCGTGCGTTTTTCGCCGAACGAGTCGCGGCGCTGGCGCAGGCGGGGATCGCGCTGGAGCGGGTAAGTCTCGATCCGGGCTTCGGCTTCGGCAAGACCGTCGAGCATAATTACGCGCTGCTGGCGAACCTCGCCGCGACGCTGCCGGTAGGCAAGCGGTATCCGCTGCTCGCGGGAATGTCACGCAAGTCGATGCTCGGCGCAGTCACCGGGCGCGCGGCGAACGAACGGCTTGCGGCGAGCGTGAGCGGGGCGGTTTGCGCGGCGGAGCGCGGTGCGGCGATCATCCGCGTGCACGACGTCGCGGAAACCGTGGATGCGCTGAAAATCTGGCGAGCCACGAGAGACGCCACGCATCACGAGAAGCATTGAAAGAACTTCGGCGAAGGCGCACGCGCCGAATCGATCAACACATGTCGCGGGCCAAGAACAGGCGCCATATGTCCGCGAGGAGGGTCAGCAACAATGGCACGTCGATATTTTGGAACTGATGGAATTCGCGGGCGCGTCGGCGAGGCGCCGATCACACCGGATTTCGTTCTCAGGCTGGGTTACGCGGCCGGCAAGGTGCTCGCGGGAGCGGACCGTTCGCCGCAAAAGGGCAACCGTCCGACGGTGCTTATCGGCAAGGACACGCGGGTTTCCGGCTACATGCTCGAAGCCGCGCTGGAGTCGGGCTTTTCCGCCGCGGGCGTCGACGTGATGCTCGCAGGCCCGATGCCCACGCCCGGCGTCGCGTATCTCACGCGCGCGCTGCGGCTTTCGGCGGGCGTGGTGATCAGCGCATCGCACAATCCGTACGACGACAACGGCATCAAATTCTTCTCCGCCGACGGCAACAAGCTGCCGGACGAAGTCGAACTGCAAATCGAAGCGCAGCTCGACCAGCCGATGGCTTGTGCGCCCTCCGAGCGTCTCGGCAAGGCGAAGCGTCTGGACGACGCGGGCGGGCGCTATATCGAGTTCTGCAAGAGCACTTTCCCGGCGAGCTTCGATCTGCGCGGCCTCAAGATCGTGCTCGATTGCGCGCACGGCGCCGCCTATGACGTCGCGCCGCACGTGTTCCACGAACTGGGCGCGGAAGTCGTGCCTATTGGCGTGTCGCCGAACGGCTTCAATATCAACGATAAAGTCGGCGCCACCGCGCCCGATGCGCTCGTGCGCACGGTGCTCGAACACAAGGCGGATATCGGCATCGCGCTCGATGGCGACGCTGACCGCCTGCAAGTCGTCGATTCCACCGGCCGGCTTTTCAACGGCGACGAACTGCTCTACGTGCTGGTCAAGGACCGCATTGCGACGGACGGCAAGGTGGATGGCGCGGTCGGCACGCTGATGACCAACATGGCCGTGGAAGTGGCGTTGAAAGAGGCGGGCGTGAAGTTCGTGCGCGCGGCCGTCGGCGACCGTTACGTGCTCGAAAAGCTGCGCGAGAACGGCTGGCAACTCGGTGCGGAAGGCTCGGGCCACATTCTTTCGCTCGACCGGCATTCCACGGGCGACGGCATCGTGTCCGCGCTACTTGTGCTCGCCGCCATCAAGCGCGGTGGCAAATCCCTCGCGGACATGCTCGACGGCGTCAGCCTGTTTCCGCAGAAACTGATCAACGTGCGCATGAGTCCGAACGCGGACTGGAAAAATAATGCGGCCATTCGCCGCGCGATCGAAGATGCCGAGCGGGCCCTCGAATCGCACGGGCGGGTACTGATTCGCGCCTCGGGAACCGAACCGGTACTGCGCGTCATGGTGGAAGCGGCGGCGCATCAGGATGCGGTTAGACACGCGGAAACGATTGCTCAGGTCGTGAAGGACGCAACTTCGTAGACGATCCCTAAAGCGCGTCACGTCTCACCAAAAGCGGACTACGGTCCGCTTTTTCTTTGGTTACAAGCCAACGCACGTTCGACTTTCAGTGCGTAAGCGCAATGACACGCGGCGTTCATCAAACGTCACGGTACTGTCACGAAGAGTGCCTATATTTCGCCGTGTCGGTTCTCTCGCTACACGCTCACACACTCTGGAGGTCTCATGAAATTGATGCAATCCGCGCTGGCCGGCGTCATCGGCGCAATGTTCGCCGTCTCCGCATTCGCCACGGATATCACCGGCGCGGGCAGCACCTTCGCAGCTCCCATCTACACCAAGTGGGCTGACGCCTACCAAAAAACGGGCGGCGGCAAGGTGAACTATCAAGGCATCGGCTCGTCGGGCGGCGTCAAACAGATCATCGCGAAGACGGTGGATTTCGCGGGCTCGGACGCACCGCTGAAAGATGAAGAACTCACGAAGGAAGGCCTGTTCCAGTTCCCGACGGTCGTCGGCGGCGTGGTGCCGGTCATCAACGTGCCGGGCGTGAAGGCCGGTGAAGTGACGCTGTCGGGCGAAGTGCTCGGCGACATCTACCTGGGCAAGATCAAGAAGTGGAACGACCCGGCTATCGCCGCGCTGAACCCGAAGGTCAAGCTGCCGGATACCGACATCGCCGTGGTGCGCCGCGCCGACGGATCGGGCACGAGCTTCATCTGGACGAACTATCTGTCGAAAGTGAATCCCGAGTGGAAGTCGAAGGTCGGCGAAGGTTCGACGGTCAACTGGCCGACGGGCACGGGCGGCAAGGGCAACGACGGCGTCGCGGCGTTCGTGCAGCGTCTGCCGGGCGCGATCGGCTACGTGGAGTGGGCGTATGCCAAGCAGAACAAGATGACCTACGTGGGTCTCAAGAACGCGGCTGGCACGGTCGTCGAGCCGAAGACGGAAACCTTCAAGGCGGCGGCTGCCGGCGCGGACTGGTCGAAGTCGTTCTACCAGATCCTCACGAACGAGTCGGGCCAGAACGCATGGCCGATCGTCGGTGCAACGTTCGTTCTGCTGCACGCCACGCAGGACAAGGCGCCGCAAGGCACGGAAACGCTGAAGTTCTTCGACTGGGCGTTCAAGAACGGCAACCAAGCCGCGAACGATCTCGACTACATCTCGCTGCCGGATTCGGTCGTCGCCGAAATCCGCACGCAATGGAAGGCGAAGGTCAAGGACGCGTCGGGCAAGGCGGTTGCGCAGTAAGCGGTACCATGGTCTGAAACTGTCCTAAGCTCTTGAAGTCAGGACGGAAATGCAGTGCAGGCAATGCCGCGCGGCACGTCGAATGACGTGCCGCGCGCTCTGACAAGCAGCACAACCAAGGCTCCCATGTCGGACATCAACTTAGCGTCGGCACCGCCGGCCGCGCATACGCAGCGCGCGCCGAGCCGTTTCGGCGACATCATATTCGGCGGCATCACGCGGCTCGCGGCCGTGGTGACGTTGCTTCTGCTTGGCGGCATCATCGTTTCGCTCGTCATTGCGTCGATGCCGACCATCGAAAAGTTCGGACTCAGCTTTCTCTGGCGCGCGGAGTGGGACCCACAGACCGATAGCTTCGGCGCGCTCGTGCCGATCTACGGCACCATTGCCACGTCGATCATCGCGCTCATCATCGCCGTGCCGGTGAGCTTCGGCATTGCGCTCTTCCTCACGGAACTCTCGCCAGCGTGGCTGCGCCGGCCGCTCGGTGTCGCCATCGAATTGCTCGCGGCGATTCCCTCGATCGTATACGGCATGTGGGGTCTGCTCGTGTTCGCGCCGATCTTCGCGGAATACTTCGAAAAGCCGCTCGGCCATCTGCTCGGCGACGTGCCAGTCATCGGCATGTTCTTCAAGGGCGCGCCTATCGGTATCGGCATTCTGTGCGCGGGCGTGATCCTCGCCATCATGATCATTCCGTACATTGCCTCGGTGATGCGCGACGTCTTCGAAGTCACGCCCGTGCTTCTCAAGGAATCGGCATACGGCATCGGCTGCACGACCTGGGAAGTGATGTGGAAGATCGTGTTGCCGTACACGCGCGCCGGTGTGATCGGCGGCGTGATGCTCGGCCTCGGCCGCGCGCTCGGCGAGACCATGGCGGTGACGTTCGTGATCGGCAACACCAATCTGCTCGACAACGTGTCGCTGTTCTCGCCGGGCAACAGCATCACCTCGGCGCTCGCCAACGAATTCGCCGAAGCAAGCCCCGGCCTGCATACGTCGGCGCTGATGGAACTCGGGCTCATCCTGTTCGTGATCACGTTCGTCGTGCTCGCGTTGTCCAAGCTGATGCTGCTGCGCATGGAACGCGGGGAGGGAGTCAAGTGAGCCGTCCCGCCACCTTCAATCAGGACCCCGACCGCGTGGACGCCACGCGCAAGAAGCTGCAGAGCCGTCGACGCGGCACCAATGCGATCGCGCTGACGCTCTCGCTGGCCGCGATGGCTTTCGGCCTTCTGTGGCTCGTGTGGATTCTCTTCACGACGCTTAAGCTCGGCGTCGCGGGCCTGTCGCTCGAACTCTTCACGCAGTCGACGCCGCCGCCGAACACCGATGGCGGCGGTCTTGCCAACGCTATCGTCGGCAGTCTGATGCTCGTCATCATCGCCACGTTCATCGGCACGCCGCTCGGCATTCTGGCGGGCGTCTATCTCGCGGAATATGGCCAGAAGCGTTGGCTTGCGAGCGTCACGCGCTTCATCAACGACATTCTGTTGTCGGCGCCTTCCATCGTCGTGGGCTTGTTCGTGTATGCGCTCGTCGTCGCGAAGATGGGTCGCTTCTCGGGATGGGCCGGCGTGATCGCGCTCGCCTTGCTGCAGATTCCGATCGTCATCCGCACCACTGAAAACATGCTGAAGCTCGTGCCGAACGCGCTGCGCGAAGCGGCTTTCGCGCTCGGCACGCCCAAGTGGAAGATGGTGATGTCGATCACGCTGAAGGCGTCGATTGGCGGCATCGTCACGGGCGTGTTGCTGGCGGTCGCGCGGATTGCCGGCGAAACCGCGCCGCTGCTCTTCACGTCGCTGTCGAATCAGTTTTTCTCGTGGGACATGAATCAGCCGGTGGCGAACCTTCCGGTCACGATCTACAAGTTCGCGATGAGCCCGTTCCCGCAATGGCAGACGCTCGCGTGGGCCGGTGTGTTCCTTATTACGCTCGGCGTGCTGGGTTTGAATATCCTCGCGCGCACGATTATCTCGAAGAAATAAAGGCGGAGTGATTCCATGAACATGGTCGAAAGTGGTGTCAACCACCTTGATTCGAAAGCGGATGCGGCGCCCGTCGAGCGTGGTCCCGTTCCTGGCAGCGTGCGTCCGAAGCACGGCTCGCAAGCCGCCGATTCGATCAAGCCGAAGATCGAAGTGAAGAACCTCAACTTCTTCTACAACAAGTATCACGCGCTGAAGAATATCAACCTGCGCATTCCCGAGAAGAAGGTGACGGCGTTCATCGGACCTTCGGGCTGCGGCAAGTCCACGCTCCTGCGCACCTTCAACAAGATGTACGCGCTTTATCCCGAGCAGCGTGGCGAAGGCGAGATTCTGATGGACGGCGTCAACCTGCTCGACACGACGCGCGACATCTCGCTTTTACGCGCGCGCGTGGGCATGGTGTTCCAGAAGCCTACGCCGTTTCCCATGTCGATCTACGACAACATCGCGTTCGGCGTGAAGATGTTCGAACAACTGTCGCGCTCGGAGATGGACGACCGCGTCGAATGGGCGCTTACCAAGGCCGCGCTCTGGAACGAAGTGAAGGACAAGCTGCAGCAAAGCGGCTACGGATTGTCGGGCGGCCAGCAGCAGCGCCTTTGCATTGCGCGCGGCATCGCCATTCGTCCGGAAGTGCTGTTGCTCGACGAGCCCTGCTCGGCGCTCGACCCGATTTCCACGGGCCGTATCGAGGAACTGATCGCGGAACTGAAAAGTGACTATACGGTTGTGATCGTCACGCACAACATGCAGCAGGCAGCCCGTTGCTCGGACTACACTGCATACATGTACCTTGGCGAGCTGATCGAATTCGGCGATACGGAGAAGATCTTCATCAAGCCCACGCGCAAGGAAACGGAAGACTACATCACGGGCCGTTTCGGCTGATCCGGCCAGATCAGGCGAACTGAAACATAAAAGGACTTAAGGAGCACATATGTCCGATAAACATCTGTCGAGCCAGTTCGACGCCGATCTCAACGCGGTGTCGTCGAAAGTGCTGCAAATGGGCGGTCTCGTGGAGTCGCAGATCATCGCGGCCATGCAGGCACTCAACGAATTCGACATGGCGATCGCCGATCAGGTGATTGCCGCCGAAGTGCGTCTGAACACGATGGAAGTCGAGATCGACGAAGAGTGCAGCAACATCATCGCGCGCCGCCAGCCGGCCGCGCGCGACCTGCGTCTGCTCATGGCGATCTCGAAGACCATCACGAACCTCGAACGCGCCGGCGACGAAGCTGAAAAGATCGCGAAGCGCGTGAAACGCATCAACGAAGACGGCGCGGGCCGCGCGGTGAATATCGCGGAGATCAAGCTCTCGGGCGAGATGGCCGTGTCGATTCTGCGCCGCGCGCTCGACGCGTTCGCGCGTCTGGACACGGTGGCCGCCGCGCAGATCGTGCGCGACGACAAAGCCATCGACGACGAATTCCGCGCCTTCGTGCGCAAGCTCGTCACCTACATGATGGAAGACCCGCGCACCATTTCGGCCGGCCTCGACTATCTGTTCATTGCGAAGGCGGTGGAGCGTATCGGCGATCACGCGAAGAACATCGCCGAGTTCATCATCTACATCGTGAAGGGTACGGACGTGCGGCATATCTCGCGCGACCAGCTCGAACGCGAAGCGCTCAGTTAATCTTCTCTCAAAGCAAAAGGTCAAGAGGTGCCGATGCCCAGCAGTATCCTCGTCATCGAAGACGAACCCGCGATCTCCGAACTGATCTCGGTGAATCTGCAACACGCGGGACATTGCCCGATTCGCGCGTATAACGCTGAGCAGGCGCAAAACCTGATCAGCGACGTGCTGCCCGATCTCGTGCTGCTCGACTGGATGCTGCCCGGCAAGTCCGGCATTGCGTTCGCGCGCGACTTGCGCAACAACGAGCGCACGAAGCATATTCCGATCATCATGCTGACCGCGCGCGGCGACGAGCAGGACAAGGTGCTTGGGCTCGAGATCGGCGCGGACGACTACGTCACCAAGCCGTTTTCGCCGAAAGAACTGATGGCGCGCATCAAGGCGGTGTTGCGCCGGCGTGCCCCGCAGCTGACGGAAGATGTGGTTGCCATCAATGGTTTGCGGCTCGATCCGGCGACGCATCGCGTGGCGGCGAGCCATTCCGGCAACGACATCAAGCTCGATCTCGGCCCAACCGAATTCCGCTTGCTGCATTTTTTCATGACGCATCCGGAGCGCGTGCATAGCCGCACGCAGTTGCTGGATCAGGTGTGGGGCGATCACGTATTCGTCGAAGAGCGCACGGTCGATGTTCACATCAAGCGCCTGCGCGCCGCGCTCAAGCCCGCAGGCTGCGATGCTATGATCGAAACGGTGCGCGGCAGCGGATATCGGCTCGCGAAGAGCGCCTGATAAGCGTGCTCTAGTCTCTGCCGCATGTTTATGACGAACCGCGCGTTCGTCGCTTGGACTCGCCGACAACATGAATATCATCTGGACGCGGTCAGTCGTGTCCCTCGTACTGCTCGCCGCGCTCTGTGCGGCGATCGGCGCGTTTGCCGGCGTGCGCGTGGCGCTGGCTGTCGCCGTCGTCATGCTGGTTCTGCAGGGCTTTTTCGCCACCTATCACACACAGCGTCTCTGGCGTCTGCTCGAAGCGCCCGTGTATGGTGAAGTGCCTAGCGCGCTCGGCATTTGGGGCGAAATCTATTACCGCTTGCACAAGCTGGCGAAGCGCTGGCATGCGCAAGTGCGGCAGGTCGAGCAACAGCATTCGCGCTTCATTCAGGCGATCCAGGCTTCGCCGAATGGCGTGGCGATGCTCGACGATCACGATCAGATCGAGTGGTGCAACGCTATCGCCGAGAAGCATTTCGGGCTCGATGCCAAACGCGATTTGCGCCAGCACATCACGCATCTCGTGCGGCACCCGGACTTCATTCGCTATTTGAACTCGCATCATTACGAGGAAATGCTTGTGATGCGCGGCATGGGCGTGAACCGGCAGCACACGGTATCGGTGCAGGTATTTCCTTATGGCGATCATCGCAAGCTGATACTCACGCAGGACATTACCGAACTCGAGCGTACCGATTCGATGCGACGCGATTTCGTCGCCAATGTCTCGCATGAATTGAAGACGCCGCTGACGGTGTTATCGGGCTTTCTTGAGACCATGCGTGAGTTGCCGCTCAGCGAGGCGGACCGCATGCGTTATCTGGACATGATGGAACAGCAGGCTTCGCGCATGCAGAATATCGTGCGTGATCTTTTGGTGCTTGCGAATCTGGAAGGCGATGTGCGTCCGCCTGGCGACGAGTTGCTCGATATGCGCGCGGTGATGCGGCATCTCGAAGACGACGCAGTGAATCTTTCTGGCGGGCGTCATCGGATTGCCTTTCATATCGATGATTCGTTGACTATCGCAGGCGCGGAGACCGAGGTCGTCAGTGCGCTGGGGAATCTCGTTACCAATGCGGTGCGTTATACGCCGGATGGCGGGGCGATTGAAGTCTCTTGGCAACGTGTGGCGGATCGGGCGGTTTTCACTGTGCGTGATAGCGGGTATGGGATTCCCGCCGAGCATATTCCGCGGCTTACCGAGCGGTTTTATCGCGTGGATCGGAGTCGGTCGCGGGATACGGGTGGCACCGGGCTCGGGCTTGCTATCGTCAAGCATGTGCTGCAGCGGCATCATGCGGAGCTCGATGTCAAAAGTGAAGTCGGGAAGGGGAGTACGTTTGTTGTTCGGTTTCCTTCTTCAAGGACTGCTTTGAGGAAGTCTTTGGCGGCTTAGGGGTTTTGTTTAGCTTTCTGGGAAGTTAAGCCGTTTTCTCACGATTTGTTTCAGTAGCCGCCTTCCCGGCGGAGGGGTAACTTTCTTTGCGGCTGCAAAGAAAGTCACCAAAGAAAGCAGCTTAGGAACCGGCTTCTGAAGCACAACTGGTTTCTCGCTATTTACCACAAGCCCTTTGGGCACTTCCCATTGCTAACGTTCGTCGTAGGTCAATTTCCAGGCGCACGCTTCTCTTTTAGGCCGCTTCGAGGAAGCCTTTGGCCGCTTAGAGATCTTTGTTTAGCGCTTGCTAGGAAGTTGTACCGTTGTCTCGCGTTTCGTTTCAGTAGCCGCCTGCCCGGCGGAGGGGTAACTTTCTTTGCGGCTGCAAAGAAAGTCACCAAAGAAAGCAGCTTAGGAACCGGCTTCTGAAGCACAACTGGTTCCTCGCTATTTACCACAAGCCCCTTGGGCACTCCCCGTCGCTCACGCTCGTGGTAAATCGTTAGCACGCACAAGCGAGTAGAGCCTTCGCGCCGCCTAACGAAAAAGCGCATGCGTGTTTTACATGTGCCAGGAGTAGAACACACATACGGTGGCCGACCACAACGAAAAATAGATTATGACGCCCTAATGGTTAACTTTTCACCTACACCCCAAGCAAAGAACAACGAGACAAAAGTCTTCCTTAACGCTGTCTACTGACAAGTCTGTGCTTAACGTAGATTTACCGCCAGCATCAGCAAGGGGGTGTGGTCAAGGGGTTTGTGGTAAATAGCGGGGAACCAGTTGTGCTTCAGAAGGCGGTTCTAAAGCTGCTTTCTTTGGTGACTTTCTTTGCAGCCGCAAAGAAAGTTACCCCTCCGCCGGGGAGGCGGCTACTGAAACAAACCGCGAGACAACGGCTCAAGTTCCCAGAAGGCGCCGGTGCTAGATAAAGCATTCACCACGAGCATGAGCGATGAGAAGTGCCCAAAGGGCTTGTGGTGAATAGCGAGGAACCAGTTGTGCTTCAGAAGCCGGTTCTAAAGCTGCTTTCTTTGGTGACTTTCTTTGCAGCCGCAAAGAAAGTTACCCCTCCGCCGGGGAGGCGGCTACTGAAACAAACCGCGCGACAACGGCTCAATCTCCCAGGAAAAAACCCACCGAAAAACCCACCACAAAACCAACACCCTAAGAACAAAACTTAGCCAACAACCCCAACTGCGCATTGCGAATAGACTTCCCCGACCGCCGCTTACGATAATGCCCATCGCTCTGCATGACCCAGGCAGACTGATTATCCCCAAGACAGACGGATAACCCTTCAGCAATCACCCGACGCTTAAGCCGCCGATCGCGAATCGGAAACGCCACCTCGACGCGTCGAAAGAAGTTCCGATCCATCCAGTCCGCCGACGACAGATACACATCCTCTTGCCCGTTCGCATAAAAATAGAAGATGCGATGATGTTCGAGGAAGCGCCCGACAATAGACCGAACGGTAATATTCTCCGAAAGATCCTCCACACCAGGCTTGAGCGAACAAACCCCACGCACGATCAAATCGATTTTCACGCCCGCATGCGATGCCTCGTACAAGGCAGCAATCACGGTAGGCTCGAGCAACGCATTCATCTTCGCGACGATCCGCGCCCGCCGGCCCGCGCGCGCATGCTCCGCCTCGGCGCGAATCGCATCGATCAATTTCGCGTGCAAGGTAAAAGGCGATTGCCACAAAAGATGCAGCGGAATCTCTCCGCCAATTCCAGTCAGCTGTTGAAAGACATGATGCACGTCCTCGCACATCTGCTGATCAGCGGTCATGAGACCGAAGTCGGTATAAAGACGCGCCGTGCGCGGATGATAATTTCCCGTGCCCAAGTGCGCATAACGCTTGAGCACCATCTTGCCGCCCTGCGAGACGCGCCGCACGATCAACATCATCTTCGCGTGACACTTGTGGCCAACCACGCCATACACCACATGCGCGCCCACCGCTTCGAGTTGCGACGCCCAGTTGATGTTCGTCTCTTCATCGAAACGCGCCAGCAACTCGACCACTACCGTCACTTCCTTGCCATTGCGCGCGGCCTGCATGAGCGCATCCATCAAGGGCGAATCGGTGCCGGTCCGGTAGATGGTCTGCTTGATCGCCATCACTTGCGGATCTTTCGCCGCCTGCAACAGCAGTTCGAGCACCGGCTGAAAACTCTCGTAAGGATGATGCAGCAGGATATCGCCCTGATCGATCGCATCGAAGAGATTGGTCGTGTTGGCGATCGACTTCGGCACCGAAGGAATGTGCGGCACGAACTTGAGGTCCGGCCTGTCCACCATTTCAGGCAGTTGCATGAGCCGCACGAGATTCACCGGCCCGTTCACGCGATAACAATCGCGCTCGCTCAACTGGCTTTCGTCGAGCAGACGCCGCACGAGATGCGGTGGCGTCTCCGCCGATACTTCGAGCCGCACCGCATTGCCCAGATGCCGCGCGGGCAACTCACCCTGCAAGGCGACGCGCAGATTCGTGATCTCGTCTTCATCGACGAAAAGTTCGCTATTGCGCGTGATGCGAAACTGGTTGCAATTGCGCACGATGAGATGTGGAAACAGCTCGCTCACGAAGTGCTGCATGAACGTGCTCAGCAGCACGAAGCCATGCGGATAACCCGACAGCGCCTCGGGCATGCGCACGAGCCGCGGCAGCGCGCGCGGCGCCTGCACGATGCCCATCATGGCCTGACGGCCGAAAGCATCCGTGCCTTCCAGTTCGACGACGAAGTTCAGGCTCTTGTTCAGCACGCGTGGAAACGGATGCGCCGGGTCGAGGCCGATCGGCGTCAGCACCGGCAGCAGTTCGTTCAGGAAATATTCGCGCGCCCAGGCGTTTTGCTGCTCGCTCCAGCTTTCCGCGCCATGAAAATAGATGCCTTCCATCTCGAGCGCGGGCAAGACGATTTCATGCAGCATCACGTATTGCTGATGCACGAGGCGCTGCGCGCGTTCCGAGACGAGATCGTAGACATGCTGCAGCGACATGCCGTCCGGCGAGAGCGAGCCGGGGTTGTCGCGCATCTGCTCCTGAAGCCCGGCCATGCGGACTTCGAAGAATTCGTCGAGATTGCTGCTCGTGATGCAGATGAAGCGCAGGCGTTCCAACAAGGGAACCGAGATATCGGCGGCCTGCGCCAGAACTCGCTCGTTGAAACCTAGAATGCCCAGTTCGCGGTTGAAGAGCGGATAGCGTATGGACATCGGCTGGGAGAATGGTGTCTCGATCGGAAGGGCAAGGGAACGTTCGGATAGTCTCACAGTAAGATGGCTTTATTGTGACAGAACGATTGTCACAAATTCTACTCACATTGTGGTTAGCGTCGCTAGCGCAGGGCGCGTGATTACCGCGGTCGAGCGTGATTCACCCATTGACATCGGCGCATAAGTAGTCGACGTAGAATAGAATCCTGCGCTGCAGCAAAGCGCGCCTCCTCCCACGATCCCTGGACATCCGATGGTCACTCATCCTCATCTTCTTGCCGCGGTCGACCTCGGATCGAACAGTTTCCGGCTGATCGTGGGGCGGGTGGAAGAAACGCCCGCAGGCAGCCAAATTTACCAGGTCGATGCCTTGCGCGAAGCCGTGCGCCTTGGCGCGGGTCTGTCGAAGGACAAAATGCTCGACCGTGCGTCGCAGTTGCGCGGGCTCGAAGCGTTGAAGCGCTTCGGCGAACGTCTGCGCGACTTTCATCCGGATCAGGTGCGCGCGGTGGCCACCAACACGCTCAGGGTGGCGAAGAACGCGCACGAATTCATCGGCGAGGCGGAAAGCGCGCTGGGTTTTCCGATCGAAGTGATCGCCGGTAGGGAAGAAGCACGGCTCATCTATGCGGGCGCCGCGCATTCGGTGCCGGCGAGCGCGGGCAAGCGCCTCGTGGTGGATATCGGCGGCGGCTCGACGGAGTTCATCATCGGCTCCCATTACACGCCGATTCATATGGAGAGTTTGTATATCGGCTGCGTGAGCCACAGCCGCACGTTCTTTCCGGCCGGCAACGTCGACGAATACACCATGCGCCAGGCCGAACTCGCGGCCAAGCGCGAAATCCAGATCATCTCGCGCGAATACAAGCAGACCGGCTGGGATCAGGCCATTGGTTCTTCAGGCACGGCGCGCGCGCTCGCGGAACTCGTCGAAGCGAACGATTTCAACGACCCTGGCATCACGCACGGCATTTCGCGCGGCGGGCTGGAGCGTCTGAAGCGCGCGGTCATCAAGGCGGAGAACGTCAATCGGCTGAAGCTCGTCGCGCTCAAGCCGGACCGCATTCCGGTGCTCGCGGGCGGCCTTTCGATCATGCTCGGCGTGTTCGAGGAACTGGGTATCGATTATGTGGATACCACCGACGGCGCCTTGCGTCTCGGCGTGCTCTACGACCTGCTCGGGCGTTCGCAGCACCAGGACATGCGCACCGTCACCGTGGAAGGCTTCAAGCGCCGTTATGGCGTCGATGCCGCGCAGGCCGAACGCATCGGCTCGCTCGCGATCAGCTTCTACGATCAGCTCGGCGAACCCGATGCGGAACGTCGCGAGGAAGAACGCATGTTCCTCGCGTGGGCTTCGTCGCTTCACGAGATCGGCTTGTCAATTGCGCATAGCGCGTATCACAAGCATTCAGCGTATATCGCGAGCAACGCGGACATGCCGGGCTTTTCGCGCACGGACCAGGCGCGGCTCGCGACGCTCGTGCTGGGTCACGCGGGCAAGCTCGGCAAGCTCGCGCAAGCGCGCGATGTCGACTGGACATTGCTGTTTTGCCTGCGTCTTGCGGTGTTGCTGTCGCGCCGGCGCGCGGATGTGGGGCTGCCCGGCATCGAGGTGAAGAGCGCGGCGGGAGGCTTCGAAGTGCGGCTGTCCAACGAGTGGGTCGCGAGCAATCCGCTCACGGACTACAGCCTCGTTCAGGAAGCCATGGAGTGGGAAAAGATCGGGCGCCCGTATCGCGTGGTCTATACCGGCGATTGACGAACGCCGCGCCTTGAATCAACCGATGAAGTGCCGCGCATAACGCGCGTTGATATCCGACAGGCGGAAGAGGGTAAGAAAGTCCGCCGTGTTGAAATCCGGGTCCCACGCAGGCGCGCCGCATATCTTCGCGCCTAGACGCAGATAACCCTTCACGAGCGGCGGCGGGCTCACTTCCACGCCCGTGCGCAATTCCTCCACCGGCAGCGGCGTATGCGGGAACGCGTGATATTCGGGGGCGGCGAGGGCATCGGCGGCGAGCGACGTGTAAAGGTTCGCCGCGTAGTGCCCGCCGTCGACCATGCCGACGCTCGCGCAGCCAAGCATCGTTTCGTAGCCGTTGTGCTTCATGTAGGCCGCGAGCCCGCCCCATAGCGACATGATCACCGCGCCGTTGCGGTAGTCGGGATGCACGCACGAGCGGCCCACCTCGACGAGCTTCGGCCGCAGATGCGCAAGCCGCGACACATCGAACTCGCCTTCCGCATACAGCCGCCCAATCCGCGCGGCCTCATGCGGCGGCAGCACGCGATACGTGCCGACCACTTTCAACGTATCGAGATCGCGCACGAGCAGATGATCGCAGTAGGCGTCGAAGACATCCACGTCGAGGCCCGCAGGCCCCGAGAGGTGCGCGCCCATCTCCTCGGAGAACACGCGGTAACGCAGCCGCTGGGCTTCACGCACGGCGTCGCCGGAACGCGCCCACGACACTTGCAGCCGATGCTGCCCGGTGATGGTTTCCGCGGTACGCGGAAGCTGGCGGCGCGAATCGAGCGAGAGCGACGATGACGCTCCGGTTGGCAGGAAGGGCGTCGGCATATCGAGCATTGGCGTTCCTCGGCAGGACGAAAGCTTGAGGGTTTCGGTCCTCGCCAATGTAGTAACGCGCAATGACGCTCGCATGGCATCGCAGTGACGTTTCGATGAAACGACATTCTGTTGAACCTGCGATTACACGGCCTTTCGGCTAGAGCAGATCGGGGTTCGTCACCGCGCGCAGAACGACCTGGCCGTCGCCGTGACGCGAGCGCGACTGGAACCACCAGACGCCTGATTTCTTGATCGACCAGTCCGCTTCGTCGCCGGTCATGAGCCACGCGGCAACGTGTCCGAGCGTAGGCTGATGGCCCACGACGACCACCGTTTCCGCGATGCCATCGGGCCAGCCGGCGGCATCGAGCACGTCCTGTGCACGTCGGCCGGGCGCGAGTTGATCGATCACGCGATACTGATCGCCGAAGGCTTCGACGGTCTGAATGGTGCGCGTGGCCGGGCTTGCGATGAAGACCGCATCGTCGTCGATACGCGCCTTCAGCCACTTTGCGGTGCCTTGCGCCTGCTTGCGTCCGCGCGAGGTGAGTTGACGCGCGAGATCGCTTGCGGCCTGATCTTCGGCTTCGGCGTGACGCCAAAGGATGAGGTTCATCGTTGTCTCCGCAAATTCGAAATGGCAAGAGCTTGCATGACCGGGCAGCGGCCGTCACTCGCTAAAGTGGCAACATTCGTTCCCTCTGCCGGAAGTGTTTGCGGCGCCGCGGCAAGCAAGCTATAATCTGCGGCTTGTCGGAGCGTAGCGCAGCCTGGTAGCGCATCTGATTTGGGATCAGAGGGTCGAAGGTTCGAATCCTTTCGCTCCGACCACCATACACGAAGGGGTTACAAGTCACGGCTTGTAACCCCTTTGTCTTTATGACGTCGGTTTTAACGTCTTCTTGGGGACTTCATGCTGCGTAACTTCGTGTCCGTTCTAGGTGCCGCCACGCTCGCACTCATGCTGACTGCATGCACCGAACCCGCCAATCAAAAGCATCCGCCGCAAGACCCGCCCGACTATAAGGGCGTACCGACCGACGACACCCCGCCGTCGATGCTCATCGCGCCGACGTCGGCCGATCCAAAGTGAAAGAAGGCGAAGCGCCGACGCATGAGCGCCGGCGCTTCTAACCCGCGCGGACTGTTCGCGCAGAGAGAAGCGCGGGCTGCAGACATTTTATGGAGGCTTGGCCTCGGCAACTGTGTGCGCTTGTTTCCGAGCGTAACGGCGTGCAAGTTTCAATACGCCGGCGCCACACGTTTGCGCGGTAGGAACGACGCGTCGGTCATCCATACTGACCTTAACTTCTAACTGACATTTAAGCGAAACATTTGCCGCAAGGTTAATATCCGACGACTTAGTGCATTCTGGTTTCGCCATGAATCTGCTGTCGGTTTTCGCTATCGTTGCTCCGCTCGCGCTTGCATTCCTCTTTGCGTTTGCCGCGCGTATCGATCCATTGTCCGGCCGCTGGCGCAGGAAAACGCCAAAGCGCAACCGGACCAAGCCCGCGAGCGCGTGATGTTCCCTTGAGCGCTCACGCAGGCACGCATGCAAGCGTCACTGCTTGCAGCGGATCACCATCGAACGATTCTTGATGTTCGCGCCGAAGATACCCGCGACCGTGCCACCGGAAGTCGCGCCGTTGTCATTGTCCTTCGACACCACGTCGTATCCATATGCACCGCACACTTCGCCCGCTTGCTTGTAGCAGGCCGCCCAGCTCGTGCTCGCATCGCCGCCGCTGCAGTTGATGGCGAAGCCCGTGTCGCCGGATGGCAAGTAGGTCATGGTCGGGCCGTGGGCGCATCCGCCGAGCGCGCCGGTAAGCGCGAGAGCGGCAACGACTGCGCCCGGGTGGATTCTCTTCATCGAAATCATCGATCTTCCTCTTATGGTCCGTCGGCGTTCAACGCGACGGCAAGTAACGCGCCGGGTCCGTCGAGCGGCCCATGTAACGCACCTCGAAATGCAGCATGGTGCGGTCGCTGTCGGTATCGCCCATCTCGGCGATTTTCTGGCCCTGTTGCACGGTCTGGCCTTCCTTCACGAAGAGCGTCCTGTTGTGTGCGTAGGCGGTGAGGTAGTCCTCGTTATGCTTGACGATCAACATGTTGCCGTAGCCGCGCAAGCCGTTGCCCGCATAGACGACGCTGCCCGTCGCCGCGGCCACGATCGGCGTTCCCGCTGAATTGGCAATGTCGATGCCCTTCGAGTTGCTGCCGTTGAAGTTGCGGATGACGTCGCCTTGTGCGGGCCAGACGAGCGTGATGCCCGGTCCCGGCTTCGTCGCCGGTGCGGTGTCCGCGCTCTTCGGTGTGCTCGTGCTCGCCACGTTCGATGAAGCCGTCGCCGAGCCTTCCGGCGGCGCCACGCGCAGCACTTGTCCGACTTCGATTGCATCGGGATTCGACAAGCTGTTCCAGCGTTTGAGATTGGCGACGGTGGTGCGATTGGCGCGCGCGATCTTCGTGACCGTATCGCCGCGCTCGACGCGATAGTAACCGGGCGCAACCGGACCGGAGCCGCAAGCGGAAAGCGTCACGACCGCCGCGACGAGCGATGTAAAAACGAACTGGCGGATTCTTTTATGCAAACCTGACCTCGTAAGGCGCCGCCGCGCGACGGGCGTTTGAAATTTTGCGCGGCGGATCGAAGGCAGGATTTTACCGTTTCGGGTTTCCCCTGACAGAAAGCCGTTTGCAACGTTTAGTCGGCGCGCGTGACGACGAGCCTGAGCAGCGCGGTCTCCGTTTTGCCCGGCGCGAGCCAGCGCAGGCCAAGACCGTTATGGATGGCATCGGGCAAGCCGATCCACGGCTCGACGCAATAGAAGTCCGATGTATCCGCCTCGGTCCAGGTCGTGACGGCAAACCACGGTACCGAATCGGGCTGATGCAGCTCGAAACTCACGGTGCGCTTCAGGCCCGGCATGTTCAGGTGCACGGGCTGATCGGAAGGACCCGTGAAGCAATGAAAGTTGTCGATGATGCTTGCGTCGCCTAGCGAGTAGCGCGGCGAGCCAGGCGTCGCCTCGCTGATCGCGCCACCGGCCAACTGATGCCGGCGCTCGGTGCGCGGCAGCTCCACGCTGCTTTGTGCCCGTTGATCGTGCGGCAGATGGAAATAGAAGTGATGTCCGGCGTAATAGGGCAGCGCCACTTCGCCGGGATTCGATGTCGTGAGTTCGACTTCGAGAGTCGTGGCATCGACGAGCCGGTACGCTGCCTCGAAGCGGAACGCGAACGGATAGCCTGCGCGCGTGGCGTCGCTGTCGACGAGCGTCATGCGCAGGCCGTGACCGTCGGCATCGCGCGTACAGGAGAACGGCAGGTCGCGCGCGAAGCCGTGTGTCGAGAGCGTGTGGACGACGCCGTCCTGATCGCGCCACTTGTTGATTTCGCCGTCGACGAAATGCCGGCCGAGAAACGGAAACAGCAGCGGATTGCCGCCGCGAATCTTGGGCGGATTGCTCCAGTCGGGCGCATCGGGCCAGTGGATGACGGGCTCGCCGTTCACTCGCCACGTCATGAGGCGGCCGCCGGCGCTCGGCGCGAGCGAGATTTCGGCGCCATCGCGCTCGATATAAATCACGTCTGGTTGAGATGACATGGTGCGAAGACGCTCCGGTGAAATGATGATCGCGCTGAAAACGGGCCTTGAAACCCCGACGATTCTGCCTTGCTTTGTCCTACGGAGAAACCCTTTGCGGGAAATTGCGACTGCCGTCTCATCTGACGATGTGTTGTTATAGCAACCGAATGTTGGAAATCAGACGGACAGGGAGTCACCATGGATCTGGCGATGGCAATGGGCGTCGCGATGTTCGGCCTCTTCGGCGCGAGCACGGCAATCTTTCTTTATAAGCTGAAGGGCTGAGCAGCGCGCCGGCTGCTCGTCGAGGTTCTTTCGGCTTGATTCGATATCGCTTTCTTATAAATTACTGATTGATTCGGTTTCGCTGACGTTTATCGATCGGTGACGCCTGTCGCACGCGTTTGTACGTTTTCCGCTTGGCGGTCCAACTACGGCTGTGCATAATCGGTCCCGACTTGCGCGCCGCACCATTTCCTCATCCCCTTCGATCTTCGTCTCGCCGCCTTCGGCCTTGCGCTTTGGAGCGAGGAAAGCACTCCGCGGCGCGTCTTCCTTCCTCTTTCATGAAAAGGACCGACGCGTGACTCTCTGGTTTCTTATTTTTCTGAGCGTGCTGCAGGGCGTGACCGAACTCTTTCCGGTCAGTAGCCTTGGACATACGCTGCTCGTTCCCGGCTTGATCGGCATGCATATCGACAAGCACGCGCCGCAACTGCTGCCGTTTCTCGTCGCCTTGCATCTCGGCACCGCGCTCGCGCTGCTGTGGTACTTCCGCAAGCGCTGGGTCGCGCTGATCGGCGGCTGGTTCGCTTCGCTCGGCGGTCGCCGCAATGACGACGGTCACATGATGTGGGCGCTCATCATCGGCACCATTCCGACGGGCATCGTCGGGCTGTTGCTCGAAAAGCGGCTCGAAGCGCTGTTTCACGATCTGCGTATCGTGGCGGCGGCGTTGATCGTCAATGGCGTGTTGCTGTGGTTCGGCGACAAGCTGCAACGCGCCCGTGCAGCACGCGCGCCCGAAAAGCTCACGTTCAAGCAGGCGTTTCTGGTGGGTCTTGCGCAGATCGGCGCGCTGATTCCCGGCTTCTCGCGCAGCGGTCTCACGATCATCGCGGGTGTCGGCGCGGGCCTGACGGCTGAAGCGGCGGCGGAGTTTTCGTTTCTGCTTGGCACGCCGATCATCTTCGCGGCCGGCGTGCTCGAATTGCCGAAGCTCTTTCACGCGCCCGGTCAGCTTTTCGATGCGTTGCTCGGCGGCGTGCTGACGGGTATCGCGGCTTATCTGAGCGTGCGTTTCCTGATGCGTTATTTCGAAGGTCACGGCAAGCTGGCATCGTTCGGCGTGTATTGCGTGATCGCCGGCATCTTCTTCTTCGGATGGTTCATGATGCATCCGCAGCCGTTGTAATCAAGTCTGGCCGCGCCGCTTGCGGATTGAGGTAAAATCCTCGCTCTCTTGGGTGCGGCCGGTCTCGCTTGGCCTGCCACGCGCCCATGTCTCAAGTGGTTCCTCGTAACCGCCCTTAGCTCAGCTGGATAGAGCAACGGCCTTCTAAGCCGTAGGTCACACGTTCGAGTCGTGTAGGGCGGGCCAGAATCAGCGGTTGTTCCAAAGCGCATTCGGCGCATCTTTTTGCAAATCGTCCCGCCGTATTTTCGACGACCATTCGCTGTGTTCGTCGCACTCGCCAAGCGTGAACTTCGTCATCCGCTGCGAGCGGAATGCTTACTTGGCGATCCGAATCGAGTCATGTCTTTTCGGCTGGTTCCTTCGCCACGCGCGGATGATCGCTCGTCAGTGTCATCAGAATGTCCGAGTACCACGCGCTGTTGAGACCGAGGCTTTCATCGGCGTGGACATCTCTTGTTCCCATGTCGATGGTCGATGAATGAATGCCGAGCAACACCCACGGCAAGCTCGCGCCCGTGCTCGTGTTGGCCATCGACGGATTGCTCATGACCACAGGCGCGCCGCTCGTTCCGCGATGCGTGCGTGCATCCGTGATGAAGCATCCCTTGCCCTGAAAGCGCAGGCCGAATGCCGACGCGATAATGCCTTGGCGCACCACCGGCAAATGATGCAGCGAGTCGTGAAAACCAAGCGGGAAGCCGACGATCAGCACGGACGCGCCCGTTGGCATGACATCTTCGGGCGAGGGAAGATGCTCCGGCCCGAACGCCTCGAACACCGCCGTTACGGGCAACCGGTCGCGACGAATTTCCAGCACGGCGACGTCGATCGCGCCGCCGTCGTCCGACCCATCGCGCCAGAGACTCACGCTCTGTGCATACAACGGCAGGTTGAACCACGTCGATGCACCGAGGTTGTCGCGGTCTGTGTGCAATTCGATCTCGATACGATCGG
The DNA here is from genome assembly GCF_022878925.1 of Caballeronia sp. TF1N1. Taxonomy (NCBI): domain Bacteria; kingdom Pseudomonadati; phylum Pseudomonadota; class Betaproteobacteria; order Burkholderiales; family Burkholderiaceae; genus Caballeronia; species Caballeronia sp. TF1N1. The sequence goes on along the minus strand of NZ_CP084626.1, from coordinate 1,993,717 downwards.
GAAAATGCTGGCTCGGTTTATCGGTGACGACGTGACGGCTCGTGACAAGAAACAGGCGCTGATCGCGAGCAAAGAAAAAGCCACTCGCATTCGTTAGATGACGCTCTTGCACGAACGTGCGGACCCGGGCCGCAGTAAGGAGCAGCGCTTCGGCCGCGGGCTTGAACGTGGCGGGCGTATCGGGTTGCTCGCGCGGAATCATTCTCCCGACGAGTTCAAGCAAAGCGTCACGCTGCGGCGCGGCTTCACCCGAAGACAAAAACGCATCCAGCGATAACTCGGATACGCGTCCTCCCGATGCGGCATTCGGCACATGTCGAACCACGGGCATTTTGTCCGCGCCGGTATGCAACAGCCATTTATCGCCGTTCGGGCTTACATAGAGTTCAATGGAGTCGGTATTCATCAGAGTCGGGACGGCGTGATGTGATCGAATGGCGCTTTGCGTTTCTTGCCGCGCGTTTGCAAGCAAGCGTGAAGAAAACATCGGCGCCACGCATCAGCGATGTGAACTCGGGACAAGCCGAAATACCGCGTCGATATTCATCAGTACTCCCCAATTATCCTGTCGACCGTTCAAGCCGAGAAAGAGAAGCGCATTTAAGGGGAGGGTAGAAAGCTGCAAAGGCGCGCCGGCAAAAGATAAATTCGAAACGTGTCCAGCCGACGATACGCAGTCAATTCGGCAGGGTCAAGACATTTCGGGCGGCTGCTTCGCGGCTATTGGCCGGGGCAAAAAGTCGATAGCGGCTTGTCCCGCGCTTTCGGCGATGAGACAAGACGAGCCGCGCGTGATCGCTGCCGCACTGCCCGGGCACACTCGAGTTGCCGCTGTGCTTGATCCGCAAACTCACGTCATACAAGTCTTTCGCAAACGACGTCAGCGCCATATGTATTTCGAAGCCGCGACACCGGAAGATGCGGAACATGACGCGCTTTCGGTCGGGTGAGTTCGCGCGCTTTTTGGCGGGGTGCGCGATGCAGGTCGCGCGATGATAGACAGATAAGATCATTGAGGCCGGTACTGAAACTTTCGCTGTACAAAATCACTAAAGCGCGTAGGATGGGCTTGGCCGATTGAGTCGCGACTTTGTGTGAAAACCGCATACGTTGCTCTCACGGTGGGCCCTGACGGGATCGGCCTATTATCGGAGACCGTGCAATGCGGTCAGTCGTTGCGGTCAGTTGCATAGACGTCGCCGACATCGCGAACAGCGCCGATATTGCTCCACGCTCCATCATTGATATGCCGCCCACGGCGGCGCGAGGTCATCCCATGACAGTTGAATTCCGCCTATATCGCGGCCTTGAAATTTATCCGCTCGTTTTCTCGCATAGGCCCGCAGACTCCGGTCATGGTCATAACTACGACGAGGGATTCGACGCCGCCGTGCGCATCCAGGAACCGCAAGTCGAGACTGGCGTGGCGCGCAGTCGTGTTTTCAGGCTTAGCATGGACGAGCCTTTTCAAAGCGCGGGTGACGCGCGCCGCGCATCGACTGCTTATGCGGAACAGATGATCGATCAATGTCCGCAAGACAGAACGTTCTTCGACTGAATGATCGATCAAGCAGATCGAGAGACGTCGCGCCTGCATGATTTTTCCGCAAGCCTGAATGTGCTTTAGCTAAGAGCTGTGACGCCAGGGCGCCTCACGGCAATCAACCAGGAGACGCCATGGAGATTACGCGAGCCCGCTTTCGCATCGACCCAACACCGCGCAGGGCCGACGGAGAATATATGGCGCATGCGCGAATCATCACCACCAACGCGGACGGCAGCGAATCCGATGTCCTGTCGAGCGGCGATCTCGCCGGCTTCGACTCGCGTGACGATGCAGTCGCCTTCGCTAAAAAGTGGGCGCAAGACTGGCTCGACGCTCGCTTCGGCTAGTGTCCGCATCGGGTCTATCGAAACCCCGTGATTCCGTCTGCGCAGGCCTTCGTGCCTCTGGCTAACGTCTCACATCGCCAAGCATGCTTGCAGCGGAGAAAGAATGGCCAGTTTCAATCAGCAAGACGCGACGAAAGACCTGCCTGAAAATCCCATCAGGACGATGCAGAAAGCGCGCGCCTCACGCGTGCGCAAGGGCAAGCCGGCGCTTGCCGTCGTTTCGGCGGATGCCTACGCCGAAGCCGCACAAGACGACGCGCGGCAGCGTGAAATACGCGCGCTCATCCAGATGGGCAAGGATCAGGGCTTCGTCACGCATGCGCAGATCAACGACCATCTTCCCGGCGACTTCGCGCAGAAAGCCGCGCGCGAAGCCATTGCTCGAACCTTCAACGACATGGGCGTCGCGGTTTTCGAACAGGCGCCCGACACCGAAACCCTGCTTCTGAACGACGCGACCGCCGTCGCCATGCTCGAGGACCACTCCGACGAGGATGTCGAAGTCGCCTTGTCGACGGTGGATTCCGAATTCGGCCGCACGACCGATCCCGTGCGCATGTATATGCGCGAAATGGGCGCGAAGCAATTGCTGACGCGCGCGGCGGAGATCGAGATTGCGCGGCGTATCGAAGACAGTCTTCACGAGATGATCCAGGCAATTGCAGCGTGCCCCGCGACCATCTCGCTGATCCTTGCCAGCGCGGCGCAGGTCGAGGCGGGCACGCTGTCGATCGATGAATTCGTCGATGGCATCGACGACAAGGACGATGTGGACGCAATGCCGTTCGCGCAGGCGCCCAATGAGTCCAATGAGTCCAGTGAGCCCAACGCACCGAGCGATGCCGACGAAGAAACCAGTCTCGAAGACTCCGACCGCGCCGAGCAGGAAAGGCTGAGTCGGCTCACGAGCGACAGCCTGGCCATCTTTGCGCGTGTCGAAAAATCCTTCGACCGCATGGCTGTCGATGCAATCCAAAGACCGCTTGCAGATACGAGCATCCGCACCGAACTCGCGCGCATTCGCTTTACCAACCGGACCGTGGATCGTCTTTGTGCCGACATGCAGCAGCGAGTCGCGCAAGTTCGCATGGTCGAGCGGCGCATATCGTGCATTGCGATCGATTATTGCGGCATGCCGCGCGAGCAATTCGTGGCGTCGTTTCCCGGTCATGAAACCGATCTCGAGTGGACCGCCAATACGGCTGCGGCAGCGAACTCGCATGAGTACGGCGCGTCGCTCTACCGCAGTCTTCCGGCCATCCAGACCGAGCAGCACAAGCTGATCGAGCTTGAAGCGAGCGCCGCGATGCCGTTGCAAAGGCTCAAGCAAACCAGCCGTCAGATGCTCGCGGCCGAGTCGCGCATGAGACGCGCGAAGGCCGAGATGATCGAGGCCAATCTGCGCCTCGTCATTTCGATTGCCAAGAAATACGTGAACCGGGGCGTGCACTTTCTGGACTTGATTCAGGAAGGCAATATCGGTCTGATGAAAGCCGTCGACAAGTTCGAATATCGGCGAGGCTGGAAGTTTTCGACTTATGCGACGTGGTGGGTTCGGCAGTCGGTCACGCGCGCGCTCGCGGATCAGGCGCGCACCATTCGCGTTCCGGTGCACATGGTCGAAACCATCAACAGGCTCAATCGCATTTCACGCGAGATCATGCAGCAGACCGGACGGCCCGCGCAGCCTGCGGTGCTCGCCGAACGCATGGAGTTGCCGAAGGAGAGAATCAGCGGTATCCAGAAGATTGCGCTGCATCTCATCTCGCTGGAAACGCCTGCAAGCGATGACGCCGACGCCACGCTCGGCGACATGATCGAGGACACGAACGCGCAATCGCCGCTCGATGCCGCCGTGCACGCGGACATGCGCGCCGCCATCGACGACGCGCTCAACGCGCTTTCGCCACGCGAGGCGCGTGTGCTGCGCATGCGCTTTGGAATAGACACGGTATCCGAATTCACGCTGGGCGAACTGGGCTCGCATCTGGGTGTATCGCGCGAGCGCGTTCGCCAGATAGAAAGCCAGGCCATACGTAAGCTGATGCATCCCCGCCGCGCCGACAAGCTGCGCTCGTTTCTCGACCTCTGAAACGTCAGGGACATGTGTCGAGGCAAAGCGATTGGTTCAAGCCCCGCCAGCGACGTCATGATTCTCGTCGCGGCAAAGACCCGAATCCGGACCGCGCGGACTGCGCCGCCCGAACCGTTGCGCGGCGATCAACTCCTCGGATGCGCGAGGAAGAAACGCAGCATCTCGGCGCTAGCGTCAGGTCCGGCCGGATCGGTGTAGGTTCCGCGCGTGCTGCCGCCTGACCATGCGTGCGGCGCGCCGTGAATGGTCCATAACTCCGCGATTTGCCCGTTTGCCGACTTCAAGCGCTGGACCGTGTATTTGCGTGCGCCGGCCATGCCGTCGTGCATCTCGCGGTCGGAACCGCTTGCGCTGAAGTCGTCGACGAGCTTGCGGGCATTGGCGTAATTCACCGTGGCGTCGGCATCGCCGTGAAAGACGATCAACGAGCACTGCGCTCCGCCTCCCGCGCGCTGGTTCGCGGCGTTGCCCTGACCGCCGCGCATTGCTGCGAGCGCGGACGGCAGATCGTGCGCGGCACCCACGGGAAGGCCGGAGTGCACGCCCGCCGCTGCATAGAGATCCGGATAGCGCTGCGCCATGATCGCCGCCATTGCGCCGCCGGCGGACAAGCCCGCGACGTAGACGCGTTTCGGGTCCACGCGATGACTCGCCATGACTTCACGCGTGATTCCCGCGATGATCGACGGTTCGCCGCCGTCGCGTTGCTGATCCGACGACTTGAACCAGTTCCAGCACTTCGACGGATTCGCGCTTTGCGGCTGAACCGGATAGACGACGATGCAGTCGTGCGCGTCGGCAAGCGCGTTCATTTGCGTGCCGGCCGCGAAGTCGTCGGCGTTTTGCGTACAGCCGTGCAGCATGACGATGAGCGGCAACGGCTCATCGCGATAACCGGCCGGCACATAGAGTTTGTAGTCGCGCTGACCGGCCGCGCCCGTGAAGCGCCGCGTGCTGAAGTGTCCGCGATCTTCGGCGTCCGGTGCAGAGGCGGGCGCTGGTTGCGGCGGTGCTTTGACGAAAGCATCCGATGCGTCAGACGCTTGCGTTGCGTGCGTGGCGCCGCGCATCGCGCGCTTGACGACTTCGACGGCGCCGCTGCTGTCGCTATTGCGAAAGCGTTCGAACGCCTCTTTCATGGAGTCGAGAAATCCTTCGTTCAGTTTCATCATGTTTTCCGTAGTCGTTTCCGGCCTGCATCGGCAGGTCAGCGGATTCGATCTGCAAGCGCCGCTTTCACAGCCGGCGATGCGTGCAGCGCACCGCGAACCAGTATCGATTCGATGGTGGCAAGGGCAAGTTCCGGGGAGACGTCGGCGGCAATGCTGGCAAGACCCAGTACCTGAATCTTGAGCCTTTCATTGGCCGCGCGCACCGCTTCCAGATCCTGCTTCGAGAAGTATTGAAGTCCCAGCACGAGGGCGCGCCGCGTCGCCGTTTCCTTGACGACCACGGCATGCACCGAGAGCTGGTTGCGGATAGCCGTACGGATCAAATCCGTGCGGTTCGAATAGAAACCTTCTTCCACGAGCAGATCGATTTGGCCGAGATCCACCGGGCCAAGATTGATCGTGATTTTTTCCGTTTCGCCGCCTTTGGAACGTGCGGCATCCAAGATTTGCCTCGCCATGAGTTCGTTTCTTCCATCCGTTGACCATCCATATGGATGTTTATAGGCTGGTTTCGAGAGCACGTCAAGAAAAAACGATATGTGCTTTTTCACCCGATTAGCGCGAATTAGTCAGACATTTCAGCGGTTTTGCGCGCGGGGTCGGCATTCGTTCTGGCCCGCTTCCTGCCCTATGTTTTCTCACGTTGCTTCACCGCGCCGACGAACGCCCCACGGGCCAAGGCTCCGGCTGAAATTGGCTGGCCTTGGCTGGATTAACCGGTTCGTACAACACTTGCGCTGCACACCCAGGATGCATTTGCGCCCCAACATGGCGCATTGGATGCACCGCGTGTGCGGCTGGCAAACCTGTGTCGCCAGAGGATGACGTGAATAATCGAGCATACGAAACCAGTCCAGCTCAGTGCTCGCTTTGGAATCGCAAGAAGCTGCGGGTGCGGCCGGATGCGCGGCGCGTGCTCGTCGCGTACGCGGAGCGGGCGCTCGGCATATCGCTCGTGTCGTTGTTCGAGCTGAAGGGATTTCCGACGCAGCTTGCCATCGATGCGACGTCGCTCAAGGGCATCGTCGAGGAGTGGCGACCGCATTTGGTCTTCTTGGATACGCGCATCGGCGGCTGCGCCAACTATGCACTCGTGCGCGAAGTGCGCCGTCAGGACGACGACGCGGGCCGCCTGATCATCGCGATGAGCAGCTTTCTTCCCGAAGAGCCGCTCGGGCGTCTCAAGGAAGCGGGCTACGACGGGCATTGCCGCCGCCCGTGCCCCGTGTGGCAGATGACGGATCTGCTCGACGAATACTTCGCGTGCCACGCGGTGCGTTGAAGTCCGCACGCTGACGCTGCATCGCGCGCGCATAGCTCAGCGGGCCGAACACGGCATTGAGCGCGATCATCGCGATGAGGCTCGCCGCGAGCATGGCCCACGACATCGCGAAGCCGCCGCTTGCGTCGCGCACGATGCCGGCAATCACCGGCGCTGCCGCCGCGATCACGAAACCCACGCCCTGCACGAACGCGACGAGACGCGCGGCGAGTTCGGGGTCGTCGGCGTGATCGAGCGTCAATACGAGCGTGAGCGAAAACACGCCGCCGAGTCCCGCGCCGAGCAACGCCACGACCAGAACGGGCAACGCGAGCGGCGCGTGCAGCAGCAAGCCGAATCCCGCGAGTTGAGCGGCAAGGCCGGCTGCGATCCACGCGCGCCGGTCGCGAGCGCGTCCGAAGCGAGCGGCCGCCATCGGCAAGAGCAGCGCGGACGACGCCTGAAACACCGTGAGCAACGCGAGCAGCGTGCCGCTTTCGCGGATGCCCTGACCGAGTTGTTGATAGTACGCGGGCAACCACGCGACAAGACTCGTATAGCCGCCGTTGACGAGCCCGAAAAACACGCCGAGCGCCCACGCGCGACGATTCGAAAAGAGCGAAGGCTTAGAAGTCGTATCGCGTGTGACGACGGGACGAGGCAAGGCATCCGCGCGCATCAGAAGCAGCCACAACGCGAGCGCGATGAGCGCGGGTATCGCCCAGACAGCGAGACCTGTTTGCCAGCTTGCGAGCGCGGCCACGTTGGGCGTGATGCTCGCGCCCAGTCCGCCGCCCGCCATGATCGATGCGGAGTAGAGGCCCATCGCAAAGGGCAGGCGCGCGGCAAAGCGCGTTTTCATGACACCGGGCAGAAGCGCCTGAATGACCGCGACGCCCGTGCCCGCGACCGCCGCGCTTGCGATCAACGCCGCCGCTTCGCCCGCGAAAACACGCGCCGCGCACGCCGCGACAATCGCCACGAGCCCGATAGCCACGCCACGCGCATTGCCGATAGCCCGGGTCAGCGCGCTCGCCCCGAATGCGCAGACGCCCATGGCGACCACGGGCAGGCCGGTGAGCAGCGACGCGCCACGAAACGACAAGCCGGTGGCGGGCAGGATCACGTTCATCAGCGGACTGATCGACGTGAGCAGCGGCCGCAGATTCAAACCGATTGCGACGATCACGGCCAGCCAGACAAGGTTCGATGCGCGTGCTTTCATCGCGTGAAGTCCGCGGGAATGATCGTGCCGTTCGACATCACGAAGCGGCGAGCGGGGCGCATGGCGACGGCCTGCGCGACCGTTTCGGCATCGACGAGCACGAGGTCCGCGCGCATGCCCGCGGCAAGGCCATAATCCGCGAAGCCGCAACCGCGTGCCGCTTCGCTCGATACGCATGCGAAGACCGCGGCGAGATCGTCGTCGCGGCGCAGGTCGAAACGCATCGCGATGAGCATCGCGCGTTCGAGCATGTCGGGCGAGCCGAAGGGCGTCCATGTATCGCGGATGCCGTCGTTGCCGCCGAAGAGCGTCACGCCCGCCGCGCGCGCCTCGCGAAACGGCGGAACGGCCACGGATGCGGGCGCCGTGGTGAGCAGCGCCACATTCAGGCGCGCGATGCGTTCGAGCAACGCGTGGCGCCGCGCATCGGTCAACTGGCCCAGACAAAACGCGTGACTCACGACGACGCGCCCCTCGAAGCCAAGCGCCTTCACGCGATCGAGCAGCATATCGAAGGTGAAGGCGCCGAGATCGCCGGGTTCGTGCAGGTGAATGTCGATCGGCTTGTCGTGCTTCGTGGCGAGCGCGAAGGTGATGTCGAGCGAGAGAGCGGGATCGCCGTCGATGGCTGCCGGGTCGAGCGCGCCGAGCACGTCCGCGCCGCTTCGCAATGCGGTATCGAGCAGCTCGCGCGTGCCCGCGCGTGTCGTCACGCCGGATTGCGGGAACGCGACGATCTGCATGTCGAGCACGTCGGCGAGCGCGGCGCGCGTGGCGGCGACGCCTTCCAGATGACGCAGGCCGGCGTCGGTATCGATATCGACGTGGGTGCGAATGCGCGTCGTGCCCTGATGCAGAAATGCCAGCGCGAGCGCGCGCGACGCTTCGGCCGCATCGTGACCGCTTTGGGCGCGCCAGCGCCGCTCGTTCTCGATGCGATCGACAAGAAGCGGCCCCACCGCATTGCGATACCACGGCATGCCCCACGTGGTCTTGTCGAGATGCGTGTGGCCTTCGACGAAGCCAGGCAGCAGCAACATGCCCGCGCCGTCGACGATCGTATCGCTCGCGGCAGGCGTCTTTTCGCCATGCGGCGCGATGGAGTCGATGGTGCGTGCGCGCACGCAGACGTCCACGGCATCGCCGCCGAACGGCCGTGCGCCGATAATCCAGATTGCCGGTTCCATACCCGAGAGCCTCCTGTTTGGTTGACCATCTTAGCAAATATTGGTCAACCAAAATCGCGGCATCGCTGATAACCCGTATTTGCCGGGCACTCGCTACAATGCGGATCAACAACAGGCACCGCACGCATTCATGGCATCGCAAAAGGACATTTCACCGGAAGAGCGCGTCTACGGCGCGGTCGCTTCCGCGCTCTTGCAGGGCAAGCTCGCGCCGGGCGCGCAACTCGTCGAGCGCGAACTCGCGGCGGCGTTCGACTGCACGCGCGGCGCCGTTCGCAAGGCGCTCGCGCGGCTTGGCGCGGAAGGCAAGCTCACGCTCGAAGTCAATCGCGGCGCGTTCGTGCCGTCGCCTTCCGTCGATGATATTCGTGAGGTCTATCGCGCGCGCCAAGTGGTGGAGGCGGGCATCGTGGCGAGCCTGTGCGGCGCGCTCAAGACGCCGCAAAAGCGTGCGTTGCGTGCGCATGTGAAGAGCGAGCAGCGCGCGCTCAAGGCCGGCGTCGTGGAAGAATGCGTGCGGCTCGCGGGACAGTTCCATCTGCTGCTTGCGCAGCTTGCGGGCACGCCGGAAGTCGAGGCGTTTCTCGCGCGGCTCGTCGCCAGGACGGAGCTGTATAAAGCGTTGTTCGATCCGTCGAAGGTGTCGAATTGCGCATCCGACGAACACGGGCGTCTCGTCGATGCGCTCGAAGCCGGCGATCTGCACACCGCGCTTGCCGTCATGCGCGAGCATATCGATGAACTCGAGGCGCGCGTGCTGACCGAGGCGGGCGGCCAGCGTAGCAGCGATCTGGCGTCGCTTTTCGCGGGCGCATGAAAAAACGGGCCGCAAGAGGCGGCCCGTCGGTCAAGCTCGGAGACTTATCACTGCGAGAAGTTCATCGCGTTCGTCAGGTCGCCCATTGCGGGCGCGCCGTTCGCCTTCAACGCGGCATCGCGCGAAGCCAGACCCGGCAACGTCGGCAGCGAGAAACGCTTCGTGATGAAGCGCAGGATCGACGTCGTGTCGTACTGCGTGTGATCGACGAAACCCTTCTTCGCATACGGCGAGACGATGAGCGCCGGAATGCGCGTGCCCGGACCCCAGCGGTCACCCTTCGGCGGCGCGACGTGATCCCAGAAGCCGCCGTTTTCGTCGTACGTCACGACCACGACCATGTTCTTCCACTGCGGACTGTTCTGCAGATGCGTGATCAAGTCGGCAATGTGTTGATCGCCCGAGGCCACGTCCGTATAACCCGCGTGCTCGTTCAGGTTGCCCTGCGGCTTGTAGAACGAGACTTGCGGCAAGGTGCCCGCGTCGATCGCCTTGATGAACTCCGTTCCGTTCGTGCCGCCGTCGAGCAAATGCTGCGCGCGGTTGGTCGAACCCGGCGCGAGATCGGCGAAGTAGTTGAACGGCTGATGGTGCGTCTGGAAGTTCGGCACCGAATTCACCGAGCCGCCGATCACCGAACGGCTCGCCAGCGCCGCGCCCCACGAACCGCCATACCATGCCCAGCTGATGCCCGCGTTGTTCAGCAGGTCGCCGATATGCTGCTGCGTCTGCGGCGGCAGCGTCGTCGCGGCGTTCGGGTCGGCAAGCGTCGGATCGCCACCCGTCGGCGGCGTGTTGCCGCTCGGCTGATACGGCGGCTGCATTGTGTTGATCGCGTAGAAGTCGGGCGTCAGGTTGCCCGAGTTGACGAACTTCGGAATGCCCGTGAGCGCCGAAGCCGGCGAGTTCGACGCCAGCGTGAGCGACACGCCATCCGCGTTCACCGCCGAGATCGACGCCTTCGCCACGCTCTTGTCGGCGTTCGGATAAACCGGCGTACACGCGCAAACCAGCCACTGGTGATTCAGGAACGAACCGCCGAACGCGCCCATGAAGAAGTTGTCGGCGAGCGTGTATTGCTGCGCGACTTTCCACAGCGGCAGCTTTTGCGGCGGCGTGCTGTAGTGACCCATCACCATGCCGCCCGAATCCGCCCATGCGGCGAACTTGTCGTTCTTGCCGCCGTCGATCTGCATCTGGTTTTCATAGAAGCGGTGATACAGGTCGCGCGTCGTGAGCGAGAGCGGCGTGTTGAAGCCCGCCGGATCGTCGATGGCGAAAGGCGCGTTCGGCAGATTCGCCGTCATCGCCTCGGTGACGGCAGGCGTCACGCCCGTTGCCGTCAGGCCCGTCCAGATCTTCGGCAGGGTCGGCAGCACGCTGCCGTCGCGGTCGAGCTGCTGCGCGCTTGCCGCCGTCACGCTCTGCAAGCCGTTCGCGCCGGGGAAGCTGCCGTAGAGGTTATCGAAGCTGCGGTTTTCCGCGTAGATGACCACGACGTTTTTCACCGACGAGATGTCGTTGTCGTGGTGGTCGTCGCCGCCGCATGCGTATAAGCCGATTGCCAGCGCCGATGCGAGCGGCACTGCGCAAACGAGTTTCTTGTTCATCGAGGTCTCTCTTGTGTTGGGGAGCCGGCGCCGAATGCAGGCGACTTCGGCAAACGCCTTCAAGTGCCTTTTAGTGCCGGCGTGCGAAGTGTGACCACGATCAATTACGCGAACATGTAATAACGCTTTCGAATGCGTAAGGTTGGTGAAATAACCATCATGCGTTGCCCTCCATATGACGGCGTCGGCGCGTGTCACATGAGAGACACATGAGCGTCATACCCTGCGGCATCTTTCAATTTCATGCGTCCGCAATCCATGCCTTCGATGCGTCTGCCGTTCGTTTTATGTTCCCTGTTGCTGGCCGCCTCATCCGTCGCGTTGAGCGGATGCGATTCCCACGCAGCCGATCTGGCAACGGCTCCGGCACAAGCCGCGCCATCGAAAGGGCAGTCGCGCGCGGAGGTTTTCGCGCAAGTGAAGGCAATGCAGACGGTCGGCGAGAAGCTCTTCATGGACCCGTCGCTGTCAGGCTCCGGCAAGCTCGCGTGTGCGTCCTGTCATAGTCCGAGTCATGCTTTCGGTCCGCCTAACGCGTTCTCCGTGCAGCTGGGCGGCAGCGATATGCATCGGCCAGGCTTTCGGGCGGTGCCGTCGCTCAAGTACTTGCAGTCCGTGCCGCAATTCGCCGAGCACTTCCACGATTCCGACGACGAAGGCGACGAAAGTGTCGATGCCGGCCCGACCGGCGGGCTGACGTGGGACGGCCGCGTGGACCATGGCGCGGACCAGGCGCGCATTCCGCTGCTGTCGTCGTTCGAGATGGGCAGCACGCCCGCCAAGGTCGCGGCGGCGGTCCGGGCGGCGCCTTATGCGGACGATGTCCGCCGCGCGTTCGGTGCGAGCGTATTCGATAGCGACGACCGTCTGTTCGCCTCCGTGCTGAGTTCGCTGGAAGCGTTCGAGCAGACGCCGCAGAAGTTCTTCCCCTACACGAGCAAGTTCGATGCATTCCTTGCCGGCCGCGCAAAGCTCAACGACGCCGAGATGCACGGCCTGCGGCTCTTCAACGACGAGAGCAAGGGCAATTGCGCGGCGTGTCATATCAGCCAGCGCGCGAAGGACGGCACACCGCCGCAGTTCAGCGACTTCGGCCTGATCGCCATCGGCGTGCCGCGCAATCGCGCATTGCCGATCAACAAGAATCCGAACTTTCACGATCTGGGCGCATGCGGACCCGAGCGCACCGATCTGAAGGGCCGCGACGAGTTCTGCGGACTCTTTCGCACGCCGTCGCTGCGCAACGTGGCGACGCGCAAGACCTTCTTCCACAACGGCATCTATCATTCGCTCGATGAAGTCGTGCGCTTCTATGTCGAGCGCGATACGAACCCGGAGAAGTTCTATCCGGTCTCGAAGAAGGGCGCGGTGCAAAAGTTCGACGATCTGCCGCGCAAGTACTGGGAGAACGTGAATACCGAGGCGCCGTTCGATCGCAAGCGCGGCGACAAGCCCGCACTCGACGAAGCCGAGATCAAGGACGTGGTCGCGTTCCTCGGCACGCTCACCGACGGCTACGATCCCGCCACCGACAAGAATTCGCAAAAGGGCACGGCGATCCAGGACATGAAGGCGGCATCGAACTAAAGCCCGCGATATAGCCCGCAAGGCGGCCGTTCGCCTTGTGTCATGCTATCCTCGTTGCGGCCCTCAAAGGCCCGAGCGCGCGGTTTCGCCGCCGCTCGTCATACGCGCCTCGTCTACGGCGCCGTATCGAACGCATTGCAACGAGGAGAATCTATGCCGATCGAATATCGACCGCTGGCGCGCGCCTGCATCCGGACATTGACGGCCACCGTGCTCGTCGCCGCGAGCGCTTCGGCGTTTGCGGCCAATCTGGGTTTTCTGAACAACACGCCCATCACCTACATGAAGCAGCGCGACTTACAGGCACTCAACCGCGCCGCGCAGACCGCGCTCGAGACCAAGAAGGACGGCGAATCGCTCGACTGGGACAACAAGGACGCGGGTAATACGGTGCCGGTCCACGGCACCATCACGCCGCGCGAGACCTTCGAAGACGCCGGTCTCAAGTGCCGCAAGGTCGAGATCGTGGCCATTGCGAAGGGGCAGACGCAGACCTGGACGCCGTCTGCCTGCAAGCAGGCGAGCGGCAAGTGGCAACTCAAGAAGCAATGACGTGCGGGTTTGCATGTTGAACGGAGCCGTCGCGCGATGACCGCCCGTACCGTATCGTGCGGCGTGGTGATCCTGAACCCGCAGGGCGACGTGCTCCTGTGCCACGCGACCGAGACCACGCATTGGGACGTGCCGAAAGGACAGGGCGATCCCGGCGAGGCGCCTATCGACGCGGCCTTGCGCGAGTTGCGCGAGGAAACGGGCATCGTGCTGCCGGCCGCGCGTCTCAAAGACCTCGGACGCTTTGTGTATCGTCGCGACAAGGACTTGCATCTCTTCGCCGTGCGCGTGAGCGACGACGAAGTGAAGCTCGAAGACTGCGTGTGCGAATCGTATTTTCCGCGCTACAGCGACGGCACCATGATTCCCGAGATGGACGGCTATCGCTGGGTCAGTCCCGCCGACGTGGACAGCTTCGCGAGCCGCAGCCTCGCGAAGCTCTTTCAAACCACGCTGTCATTGGCCGAACTGCACGACACACTCTGAATTCATTCGGCAAGATGGTCGGTCGGATTGGCGAACAGCGCTTTCATGTCCGCCGATAACGGAAACTGCAGATTGATGCCGTCCGGCGGAATGGGCTGCATGAACCAGGTGTCGTAGAGCTTCTTCGCTTCGCCCGAGCGCTGCATGCCGGCGATCACATCGTCGACGATGCGTTTGAACTCGGGATCGCCCTTGCGCATCATGCAGCCGTACGATTCATTGGAAAGCGATTCGCCCGTCACCATGTAGTCGCGGCGCGCCGCGCCTTCCTGCGCGATCTTGCCGTAGAGCAGCGGGTCGTCCATCACGAAGGCGACTGCGCGGTCGCTCTTGAGCGCCTGAAATGCCTCGGCATGATCGCGCGCACTGATGATACGCAGATTCAGCTTGCGCTCGATGCTCATCTCCCGCAGCAGCCGTTCGTCCGACGTGCCCGCCGTGGTGGAGACGGTCTTGCCCGCGAGATCGTCGTAATCGCGAATGCCCGATTTGCGCTTCACGACCATGCGAATGCCGTACAAAAAGAAACTGTTGGAAAACGCGACCAGCGGATCGCGCTCGGCCAGATGCGCGGTGCTGCCGCATTCCAGATCGACCTGATTGTTCACCACGTAGGAGATGCGGTTCGACGAGGTCACGACCACGTTCTTCACCGTGAGATTCGGCATGTTGAGCCGGCGCTTCACTTCATCGACGACTTTGAGCGCAATGTCGTAGGAGTAGCCGACCGGCTGCTGCTTGTTCAGATAAGAAAACGGCACCGACGATTCACGCGCGCCCAGGACGATCGCGCCGTTCTCGGCGATCTTGCGCAGCGTGGCCGAAGGCGGAAGCTGATCGACGGCGGCCTGCGCGGAAGCGAGCTCTTTCGCCGTGGCGGCCCATGCCGGAGAGCAGAAAGACAGCGCGGCGGACGTCGCGATGCAAACGTTTCCGACAATGACCCGGAACGCGCCCGCTCGCGGCGCGCTTGAGTACTGCTTCATGGATGTCCTCGCTGGAAGCGCGTGTTGCTGGCCCTCTGTTTGTCTTGTTCGCACCGCGGACGCGGGACCGGACGCCGCCTCTTGCGTGCGGCGCCCGTTACTCTGCAACTAAAACTGCGACGCTCAGGCAGGCTTGCCCCAGCTATCGCGCAAGCTGACGATACGGTTGAACACCGGCTTGCCCGGTTGCGAATCCAGACGGTCCGCGACGAAATAGCCGTGGCGCTCGAACTGGAAGCGGTCTTCGGCGCTGGCTTCGCGCGCGCTGGGTTCCAGGAACGCATTGACGATGCGCTTCGAATCCGGATTCAACGCATCCAGGAACTCCGCGCCACCCGCGCCCGGTTGCGGCTCCTTGAACAGGCGGTCGTAGATACGCACTTCGGCCGCGTAGGCCGTCGCGGCGCTGACCCAGTGGATCGTGCCCTTGACCTTGTACGCGTTCGCGCCGTCCGTGCCCGACTTGCTGTCCGGGAAGTAGTTGCAATGCACGGCGATCACCTTGCCGTTCTCGTCCTTGTCCGCGCCCGTGCACTCCACCACGAAGCCGTACTTGAGCCGCACCTTGTTGCCGGGGAAAAGGCGGAAGTAGCCCTTCTGCGGCGTTTCCTGAAAGTCTTCGCGTTCTATCCACAATTCGCGCGAGAACGGGAATTTGCGCGTGCCGCGTTCAGCATGATGCGGATGCACGGGCGCGCTGCATTCCTCGCTTTGTCCTTCCGGATAATTGTCGATGATGAGCTTGAGCGGATCGAGCACCGCGATTGCGCGCGGGGCTTTCTCGTCGAGATCGTCGCGCAGCGCGCCTTCGAGCACGCTCATGTCGATCCACGAATCGACCTTGGTCACGCCCACGCGCTCCACCATCAAGCGGATGCTTTCCGGCGTGAAGCCACGGCGGCGCACGCCCACGATGGTCGGCATGCGCGGGTCGTCCCAGCCGTCCACGTGATTCTCCTGCACGAGTTGCAGGAGCTTGCGCTTGCTCGTGATGGCGTACGTCAGATTCAGGCGCGAGAATTCGATCTGCTGCGGCAGCGGACGCGCGAACACGCCGTCGTCGGCGAGTTGCGCCAGGAACCAGTCGTAGAGTGGCCGGTGATCCTCGAACTCCAGCGTGCACAGCGAGTGCGTGATGTTTTCAAGCGCGTCCGACACGCAATGCGCGTAGTCGTACATCGGATAGATGCACCACTTGTCGCCCGTGCGGTAGTGGTGCGCGAAGCGGATGCGGTAGATGACCGGATCGCGCATGTTGAAGTTCGGCGCCGCCATGTCGATCTTCGCGCGCAGCACGTGCTCGCCTTCCTTGAACTCGCCCGCCTTCATGCGGCGGAAGAGGTCGAGGTTTTCATCGGGCGTGCGGTCGCGATACGGCGAGTTGATGCCCGCTTCGGTTGCCGAGCCGCGCGTGGCGCGCATTTCCTCGGCGGTCTGGCTATCGACGTAGGCCTGGCCTTTCTTGATGAGCAGCTCGGCGCATTCGTACAGCTTGTCGTAGTAGTCGCTCGCGAAATACTTGTGTTCGCGGCCGTCCTTGTTCCACTCGAAGCCTAGCCACTCGACCGCGTCGATGATTGAATCCACGTACTCGACGCTTTCCTTCTCGGGGTTCGTGTCGTCGAAACGCAGATGGCATACGCCGCCGTAATCCGCGGCCAGCCCGAAGTTCACGCAGATGCTTTTCGCGTGACCGATATGCAGATAACCGTTCGGCTCGGGTGGGAAGCGGGTCTCGACACGCTGCGACCACTTACCTGAACGGTTGTCGTCTTCGATGATGTTGCGAATGAAATTGGATGGCGCCGGGGCGTCGTTGCGATCGGTGTTCATGCGAAAAGAAGTGCCAACGGATGCGCTCGCGTGTGATCGGTTCGGGAAACGTTCCTCGCGGCTCGGAACGCGTTCGAATGCTAGGTATATCGGGATGATTCTACCTTACGCAACCCGCGCGGGCAGGCGCTCGCGGGTTTCGCCGATGCCGCCTTTCCATGCGCTGCGGATCGGCCTGCATATTCCGGCTCCCGCGTTACACCTGTGAAGCACTTATTCGGTCACCGTAACGAGGGTAACGGAAGGTAAATCGCGTTGTGGGCGGGGCGCGCGGGCTTTTATGATCGGCTCGCCGGTCGGGTTGCAAGCCGGCAAGCGGTGCGACTACAAGACATCACAACGACAACACAACGAGAACACAGGGAATTCGACCATGAACAAGATCATCAAGCTCGCGGCGGTGGCCGCGCTCGTGACGAGCCTCACAGCCTGCGCGGGCGTGTCGCGTCAACAGGCTCACGCGGCCATCGGCGCGGGCGCGGGCGGGGCGCTCGGCTACGTGCTCACGGGCGGGCCGCTCGGGACCATCGCCGGGGCGGCGGCGGGCGGGCTGATCGGCGCGGGAACGCGTTGATACCGGCGTATCGCGCTCAAATCACCTTGCCCTTTCGCAACTGCGTAATGCGCGCATCGTCGTAACCGAGCACGTCCTTAAGCACGCTCGTGGTGTGTTCACCGAGCATCGGCGGATGCGTGCGTGCTTCGGGCGGCGTCGCGCTCATTTTGATGGGGCTTGCCACGAGCTTCACGTCGCCGCCTTCCGGATGCGGCAGATCGATACGCATCCTGCGCGCCAGCACTTGCGGGTCGTCGAACACTTCGCCGAGATCGTTGATCGGGCCGCACGGCACGCCCGCCGCTTCCAGCGCGGCGAGCCATTCGTGCTTGCCGCGCGTGGCGACCATGTCGGCGAGAAGCGGCACGAGCATGTCGCGATTGCGCACGCGTGACGGGTTCTTCGCGAAGCGCGGATCGTCGGCGAGATGCGCGCATGCGCCTGCCTCGACGAACTTGCGAAACTGCCCGTCGTTGCCGACCGCGACGATGATCCAGCCATCGCTCGTCTGAAACGTCTGGTACGGCACGATGTTCGGATGCGCGTTGCCCCAGCGCACCGGCGGCTTGCCGCTCGCGAGATAGTTGGTGTTCATGTTGGCGAGCATGGCGACCTGCACGTCGAGCAGCGCCATGTCGATATATTGCCCTTCGCCCGTGCGATCCCGGTGCGAGAGCGCCGCCAGCACGCCCACTGTCGCGTACATGCCGGTCATGAGGTCGGCGATGGCGACGCCTGCCTTTTGCGGACCGCCGCCGGGTTGTCCGTCGCGCTCGCCGGTGATGCTCATGAAGCCGCCGATGCCCTGAATGATGAAGTCGTAGCCCGCGCGCTCCGCATATGGCCCGGTCTGCCCGAAGCCTGTTACCGAGCAATAGACGATATCCGGCTTCACTTCTTTCAGCGATTCATAGTCGAGCCCGTACTTCTTCAACTGACCGACCTTGTAGTTCTCCAGCACGACATCGCTTCGAGCGGCCAGCGCGCGCACGATCCGCTGACCTTCTTCACTTGCGATATCGACCGTTACCGAGCGCTTGTTGCGGTTCGCCGCGAGATAGTAGGCGGCCTCGCGCGTGTCTTCGCCGTCGGGCTTCTTGAGATAGGGCGGGCCCCAGTGACGGGTGTCGTCGCCGGTTTCGGGCCGCTCGATCTTGATGACCTCCGCGCCCAGGTCGGCGAGCGTCTGCGCGCACCACGGTCCCGCGAGCACGCGGGTCAGGTCGAGTACGCGGATATGGCTGAGTGCTCCCATGCGTCGTGTCTCTCGTCTCGGATTTGGTTTCTGACCACGCGACTGTCGCATAGAACGGACGGGCGCGCGAGGGCGCTTTATCCGTTGCAGACGCCTGCCGCGCCCCGGTTCGGCACCGCGAATCCCGTATAATCAAAAATTACTCGGAATAGCCTTAAGTCTTGCCGAAACCCGCATCAGAAGGGCTTCAAACGGGCTTTACCAAGGCTTCGTCAGAAAACCAGCAGAACACGCAAAACGCCCCGTACGCCATGAAAGCCGCCGAAATACGCGAGAAATTCCTGAAGTTTTTCGAATCGAAGGGACATACGATCGTCCGTTCGTCGAGCCTCGTGCCGGGCAACGACCCGACGCTGCTCTTCACCAACTCGGGCATGGTCCAGTTCAAGGACGTGTTCCTCGGCGCCGAAGCGCGGCCGTACTCGCGCGCAACCACCGCGCAGCGCAGCGTGCGCGCGGGCGGCAAGCATAACGATCTGGAGAACGTCGGCTATACGGCGCGGCATCACACGTTCTTCGAGATGCTCGGCAACTTCTCGTTCGGCGACTACTTCAAGCGCGACGCCATCCACTACTGCTGGGAGCTGTTGACGAAGGTCTACATGCTGCCGCCGGAAAAGCTCACCGTCACGGTCTATCAGGAAGACGACGAAGCGTACGCCATCTGGGAAAAGGAAATCGGCGTGCCGGCGGAACGCATCATCCGCATCGGCGACAACAAGGGCGCGCGCTACGCATCCGACAACTTCTGGCAAATGGCCGACACCGGCCCGTGCGGTCCGTGCTCCGAAGTGTTCTACGACCACGGTCCGGAAATCTGGGGCGGCCCGCCGGGATCGCCGGAGGAAGACGGCGACCGCTTCATCGAGATCTGGAATCTCGTGTTCATGCAGTTCAACCGCGACGCGCAAGGCAACATGACGCCGCTGCCCAAGCAGTGCGTCGATACCGGCATGGGCCTCGAACGTCTCGCCGCCGTGCTGCAGCACGTGCACAGCAACTACGAGATCGACCTCTTCCAGACGCTCATCAAGGCCGCGGGCCGCGAGACCCATACGGCCGATCTGGAAAACAACTCGCTGAAGGTCATTGCCGACCATATCCGCGCGTGCTCGTTCCTGATCGTCGATGGCGTGATTCCCGGCAACGAAGGCCGCGGTTACGTGCTGCGCCGTATCGTGCGCCGCGCCATTCGTCATGGCTACAAACTCGGCCGGCGCGGCTCGTTCTTCCACAAGCTCGTGCCGGACCTCGTCGCGGAAATGGGCGCGGCTTACCCCG
Source organism: Caballeronia sp. TF1N1 (assembly GCF_022878925.1). NCBI lineage: Bacteria > Pseudomonadati > Pseudomonadota > Betaproteobacteria > Burkholderiales > Burkholderiaceae > Caballeronia > Caballeronia sp. TF1N1. The sequence continues at coordinate 1,973,921 of NZ_CP084626.1, read as the reverse complement.
AACTTGTCGATGCTCAACAGCGCGTCACCGATGTGCTGCGCCAGGAAGAAGAGCGCTTCTTCGAGACCATCGAGCACGGCATGTCGATTCTCGAAGGCGAACTGGCCGAACTCGACAAGAAGGGCGTGAAGCAACTGGACGGCGAACTCGCGTTCAAGCTGCACGATACCTACGGTTTCCCGCTCGATCTCACGGCCGACGTATGCCGCGAACGCGGCGTGACGGTGGACGAACCCGCCTTCGACGACGCCATGGCGCGTCAGCGCGATCAGGCGCGCGCGGCGGGCAAGTTCAAGCTCGCGGCCGGCCTCGAATACTCGGGCGCCAAGACCACGTTCCACGGCTACGAGAAGGAAATCTTCGACGACGCGAAAATCATCGCGCTGTATGTGGAGGGCGCGTCGGTGAGCGAGGCGCAAGCGGGCCAGCAAGCGGTCGTCGTGCTCGATCACACGCCGTTCTATGCGGAATCCGGCGGTCAGGTGGGCGATCAGGGCGTGCTCGCGAATGCCTCCGCGCGCTTCGCGGTGGCAGACACGCTCAAGGTTCAGGCCGATGTCGTTGGCCACCACGGCACGGTGGAGCAGGGCAAGCTCAAGGTCGGCGACGTGGTGAAGGCGCAGATCGACGCCATCCGCCGCGCGCGCACCGCACGCAATCACTCGTCCACGCACTTGATGCACAAGGCGTTGCGCGAAGTGCTCGGCGGTCATGTGCAGCAGAAAGGCTCGCTCGTCGACGCCGACAAGACGCGCTTCGACTTCGCACACAACGCGCCGATGACGGACGACGAGATCCGCCGCGTCGAGCAGATCGTCAATCAGGAAGTGCTTGCGAACGCGCCGGGCGTCGTGCGCGTCATGTCTTACGACGAAGCGGTGAAGGGCGGCGCCATGGCGCTCTTCGGCGAGAAGTACGGCGACACGGTGCGCGTGCTGGACCTGGGCTTTTCGCGCGAACTCTGCGGCGGCACACACGTGCAGCGCACGGGCGACATCGGCCTTTTCAAGATCGTGATGGAAGGCGGTGTGGCGGCGGGCATTCGCCGTGTCGAAGCCATCACGGGCGACAATGCCGTGCGCTATGTGCAGGAGCTGGATCAGCGTATTAACGCGGCGGCGGGCGCCCTCAAGGCACAACCGTCCGAACTCACGCAGCGTATCGCGCAGGTTCAGGAGCACGTGAAGTCGCTGGAGAAGGAACTGGGCGCGCTCAAGTCGAAGCTCGCATCGAGCCAGGGCGATGAACTCGTTTCGCAAGCCGTCGATGTCGCGGGCGTTCAAGTGCTCGCCGCGCAACTCGAAGGCGCGGACGTGAAGACGCTGCGCGAAACCGTCGACAAGCTGAAGGACAAGCTCAAGAGCGCGGCTATCGTGCTGGCTTCCGTCGAAGGCGGCAAGGTCAGCCTCATCGCGGGCGTGACGGCGGATGCATCGAAGAAGGTCAAAGCGGGCGAGCTCGTCAACTTCGTCGCGCAGCAAGTGGGCGGCAAGGGCGGCGGCCGTCCCGACATGGCGCAGGCGGGCGGCACGGAACCGGCCAAGCTGCCGGCCGCACTCGCAGGCGTGACAGGCTGGGTGCAGCAGCAGCTTTAAAGCGCGGTGGAAGTGCTTCAAACGGTCCGGTTGGCGAAAGTCACCGGGCCGTTTTTCATTACAGCCTGTCAGGCACATCTCGTGCATCTTCTCCGGTACTTTCAACCAAAAGGGGAGAACAAACATGAACCACAAGATTGCATCGATCGTACTGGCTGGCGCAATGATCGCCGCCACGGGCGCAGCACAGGCCAAGGGATGTCTCGAAGGCGCGGCAGTCGGCGGCGTGGCGGGGCACGTCGCGGGCAAGCACGGCGTGGTGGGCGCGGCGGGTGGCTGCGCGATCGGCCATCACGAAGCGAACAAGAAGGACAAGGCCGCGCAGCAAGCCAACGCCGCCAGCGGCACGACAGCGAAGTAAGCGCAGCCTCGACCCAAGTTATTGTTTACGCCATAAAGCGCGCCGCCGGCTTCGGTGGCGCGCTTTTTCGTCAGATGACATGTTGAATTGGAGCGGCGCGCTGACGGCACTACGTCGTCGATGCTCGTAGCGGCAATGCGCAATTCAACACCGATAGCGCAATCGTTCGACGCTGCCCGTCGGTATCCTAAGTGTCGCGAGGTTAGAACGGGCGCGGCACACGATCTATCGCTCAATCGCATTCGAATCTTGCACGGCGCGATGCGGATAAAATGAGCGGACTGCTTGCACGGCACGCAACGATGGCGACCACGCGATCTTCACTCGTCCCGGGTCACGAAGCTCGTGCAGCGCCTTCTACCAGTCTTCCAGCGAATTCCATGACCGCGCCGAACGAATCCATCCAGCACTTCGCCTCCGACAACTACGCGGGTATCTGCCCCGAAGCGCTCGATGCGCTCGTCAAGGCCAACACTAGCGGCCACGAACCGGCTTACGGCGACGATTCCTGGACCGCGCGCGTGTGCGACCGCATCCGCGATCTGTTCCAGACCGACTGCGAAGTCTTCTTCGTCTTCAATGGCACGGCGGCCAATTCGCTTGCGCTGGCGTCGCTGTGCCAGTCGTATCACTCGGTCATTTGCCACGAACTCGCGCATATCGAAACCGACGAGTGCGGCGGCCCCGAATTCTTCTCCGGCGGCTCCAAGCTTCTGACCGCCAAGGGCGAGAACGGCAAGCTCACGCCCGATGCGATCGAGGAACTCGTCACCCGACGCGCCGATATCCACTATCCGAAGCCGAAAGTCGTCTCGCTCACGCAATCGACGGAAGTGGGCACGGTCTATACCGTCGAGGAAGTGCGCGCGATTGCGGCCATCGCCAAGCGGCGGCATCTGACCGTGCATATGGATGGCGCGCGTTTCGCCAACGCGGTCGCCACGCTCGGCGTGCATCCGTCGGAGATTACGTGGCGCGCGGGCGTCGACGTGCTGTGCTTCGGCGGCACCAAGAACGGCTTGCCGGTCGGCGAAGCGGTCGTGTTTTTCGACAAGGCGCTTGCCGTGGACTTTGCTTATCGGCTGAAGCAGGCGGGGCAGCTTGCATCGAAAATGCGCTTCATCTCCGCGCCGTGGCTCGGCTTGCTCGATAACGATGTCTGGCTGCGCAACGCGCGTCACGCCAACTCAATGGCGCAATTGATGGCCGAGCGTCTCGCGAATATTCCCGGCGTACAGGTGCTCTTCAAGCCGGAATCGAACGCGGTGTTCGCGGAATTGCCGCCGCACGTCGCCACCGCCTTGCGCGCGAAAGGCTGGAAGTTCTATCAGTTCATCGGGTCGGGCGGCTGCCGCCTGATGTGCGCATGGGACACGCGCGAGGACACCGTCGAGCGCTTCGCCGACGAAGTCCGCGCACTCGCAGCGATCAACCGCTGATGCAGCCGCCGCCGACGATGAGCAAACCGCAACCCACGCGCCGCGCGGACTATCCGCACTTCCTCACCATCAGCACGCGCTGGTCCGACAACGATGTCTATGGTCATATCAACAACGTCGTCTACTACAGCTACTTCGATACCGTCGTGAACGAGTATCTGCTGCGCTCGGGCGTGCTCGACTTCGCGGGCGGCGAGACGATCGGGCTCGTCGTGGAAACGCGCTGCAATTTCTTCGAGTCGGTTTCGTTTCCCGATCTGATCGATGCGGGCTTGCGCGTGGAAAAGCTCGGCACGACGAGCGTGCGCTACGAGGTCGGCATCTTCACGCAAGGCGCAAAGAGCGCGGCGGCGCAGGGCCATTTCGTGCATGTCTATGTAAACCGCATGACGCGCCGGCCGGTGCCTTTGCCCGAGCGTCTCGTCGATGCCTTGAAGCCGCTCGTCAACGCTTGAGGATTGTTCCGTGCTTCAGTGGTTCAGCGTGAGCCTGCTCAACGGCGTGAGCGTCGGGCTGCTGCTCTTCATGCTCTGTGCGGGCCTCACGCTCATCTTCTCGATGCTCGGCGTGCTCAACTTCGCGCACGCGAGCTTCTATATGCTCGGCGCGTATGTCGGTCAGGCGCTGGCTTCGTACGGCGGATTCTGGCTGGCACTCGCCGTGGCGCCTTTGATCGTCGGCTGCGCGGGCGCGTTGTTCGAGCGCTATCTGCTCAAGCGCGTGCATGCGCGCGGCGCGCTCGCCGAGTTGCTGCTCACGTTCGGCGCGGCCATCGTGATAGGCGAGGGCGTGAAGCTCGTATGGGGGCTCGGACCGTTGCCCGCGACGATTCCCTCCGTGCTCGAAGGGCCGCTCTTCACCTGGTACGGCGCCGCGTTTCCACGCTACCGCGTGTTCATGATGCTGCTTGCCATCCTCATGCTCGGCGCGTTGCATGTCGTGTTGCGCGTATCGAAGACGGGGCTCGTGGTGCGCGCGGCGCTCACGCATTCCGCGACCATCGAAACGCTCGGCCACGATGTCCCGCGCGTCTTCACGACGGTGTTCGCCGCCGGCACGGCGCTGGCGGCGCTCGGGGGCGTGATCGGCGCGCCGCTTGCCGTGCTCGAACCGTCGATGGCCGACGCCGTCGGTCCCATCGTGTTCGTCGTCGTGGTCATCGGCGGGCTGGGCTCGCTTTCGGGGGCGCTCGTCGCGTCGCTCTTGATCGGCTGCGTGCAGACATTCGCCGTGGGCACGACGGCATCGGCAGGGAGCATTGCTGCCTGGTTTGGCGTGCGTTTGCCGGACGCTTGGGCCGCGCTCACCGTCGCGCAACTCGCGCCCGTGCTGCCGTACCTGTTGCTCGTCGCGATGCTGGCGGCGCGTCCACGCGGACTCTTCGGTGAAGAGACGCGCGATGCTTAAGTCCCTCGCGCCGTGGCTCGCACTCGTCGCGGCGCTTGCGCTACCGCCGCTTTGCTTCGATCGATCCTGGCTGCTTGCGTATCTCGCGCAGACGGCGACGCTCATCGTCTTCGCGCTCTCGTACAACTTGCTGCTCGGGCAGACGGGCTTGCTTTCCTTCGGTCACGCGGTTTATGCGGGGTTCGGCGCTTTCGCCGCCGCGCATGTGTTCAATCGCTTTGGCGTGCCGTTGCCATTGCTGCCATTGATCGGCGGATGTTTTGCGGTGCTCGCGGCCATCGTCTTCGGCGCGATCTCGACGCAACGCGGCGGCACGGCTTTCGCGATGATCACGCTAGGCATCGGCGAATTGGTTGCGGCAAGCGTCTGGCTCGTGCCGGGCTGGTTCGGCGGCGAGGGTGGCGTGGCGATCGATCGCGCGAGCGGCGCTGCGCTCTTCGGATGGACATTCGGCCCGTTGCGGCAGGCGTATGCGTTGATCGCGTGCTGGTGTGTCGTGTCGGCTTGCGCGATGTTCGCGTTCTCTCGCACGCCGCTTTGTCGCCTCGCCAACGCCGTGCGCGACAATCCCGTGCGCGCGGCGGCGATAGGCGCGTCGCCACGGCGCGTGCGCTTCACGATGCTCGTCGTATCCGCGTTCTTCGCGGGCATTGCAGGCGTGTTGTCGCTCGTGAATGTCGAACTGGCATCGGCGGAAAGCGTCGGGCTTGCGAGATCGACGAGCGTGCTGGTCGCGACGGTCATCGGCGGGACCGGAAGCTTCTTTGGGCCGATTTCCGGGGCGGTGCTGCTCACGTTTTTCAGCGTGGCGGTGGCGAGCGTGTCCGCTGCCTGGCCGATGTATCTCGGACTGTGCTTCGTGTGGGTGATCGTCGCGGTGCCCGATGGCGTCGCTGGCTTCTTCACGCGCATGCGCACGCGCCCGCTTCGTTCAACCATGTATGCCATGTCGAGCACGCTGGCGTTCGGTGCGGCCGTGGTCGTCGCGGTGGAGACGCTCTATGCGCGACAAGCGGATGCAAGCGCGTTGCCGCACGGCGTTTGGTGGATCGCGTTGCCTTGCTTGGCGCTCGGCGTTGGGCTCGCGTGGATCGATCGACGGGCGCGGGGCGTGCTATGAACATGGGCCTTGAACCGCGTAAATTCGGCGAGCGCTTCAGGGCGATGTTTGCCGCCGGTCGCAAAGGGTACACGCCATGACCATCGCCCTCGAACTGCACGGCATCGCGAAACGGTTCGGTCCGACGCGCGTTCTGCGCGGTATCGATCTGCAAGTGCAAAGCGGCGAACGTCATGCGCTCATCGGCCCGAACGGCGCAGGCAAGTCCACGCTCTTCGACACCATTTCCGGGCGCACCAAACCCGACGAAGGGCGCATCGTGGCAATCGGTATCGACATCACCGGTCGCGCGCCGCAACGCATTAGCCGAGTGCTTGCGCGCAGCTTCCAGACGACGAGCGTCTTCACCGGCTTGAGCGTGCTCGACAATTTGCGTTGTGCGGCGTTGGGCTCGGCTTCGTCGCGCAGGATCGATCGCTGGCTGCCGTCGCGCGCGCTCGAAGACCGCGCCCGCGCCATGCTCGATGCCATCGGCCTGGCCGCTCACGCCGACGTACCCGCCGCACGGCTCACGTATGCGGAACAGCGCGCGCTCGATCTAGGCATCGCGCTTGCCACCGATGCACCGCTCATCCTCCTCGACGAACCCACGGCGGGGATGAACCGCGCGGAGGCATCGCGCGCGCTGGCGCTGATTCGGGCGACGACGCAAGGGCGCACGCTCGTCGTCATCGAGCACGACATGGACGCGGTGTTTGGCCTCGCGGATCGCATCTCCGTGCTGGTTCAAGGGCGCGTGATCGCCACCGGCACGCCTGCGGCGATTCGCGACGATCGCAAGGTGCGCGAGGCGTATCTGGGGGGATCGCGATGAGCGCCGGGTTGCGTATCCACGATCTGCGCGCGTGGCATGGCGCGGCACAGGTACTGCACGGCGTGAACCTGTCGATAGCCGAAGGCGAGATCGTCGCGCTCGTGGGCCGCAATGGTTCGGGGCGCTCGACGCTCGCGAAGTCCATCATGGGCCTCGTGCGCTGCGAGGGCGAGATGCGGTTTCGCGATGCATCGCTCGTCGGGCTGCGGCCGTTTCGCATCGCGCGCATGGGAATTGGCTACGTGCCTGAAACGCGCGATGTGTTTCCGGGCTTGAGCGTGCGCGACAATCTCGTGCTGGGCGAGCGTCCGGGCACGCGCTTCAGTGTGGACGATGCTTATCGCCTCTTCCCCGTGTTGCGGGAGCGCGCGCGAGTGAAGGCCGGCGCGTTGTCGGGCGGCGAACAGCAAATGCTGGCGCTGGCAAGAACGCTGGCGGGCGATCCGTCGTTGGTGGTCATCGACGAACCCGGCGAAGGGCTCGCGCCGCAAGTGCTGACGCAAGTGGCGGCGTGCCTCGCGGGTCTGCGCGAACGCGGCGTGGCCATACTGCTGATCGAAGAGCGCCTGACGATCGCGCGCATGCTCGATGCGCGCGTCGCGGTGATGGGGCACGGCGCGGTTCAGTTCGACGGGGCGTTGGGGGAGCTGGAAACACGCGCCGATGTGCAGCGAGAATGGCTGTCGGTGGGTTAACTCACTCCTTGCTATCCCGCTCCACGATCCATTCATGCTTCGGATCGTTTTTAAAGTGCCACGTGCGCTTATCGCCCGCCATTACGTTGAGATAATAATTATCGTAGCCATAAGGCACGACGACCGGATGATACCCACGCGGCACCATCACCACGTCGCGGTTCTCCACCGCCAGGGTTTCGTCGAGATCGCGCTCGTCGGTATAAACACGCTGAAACGCAAAGCCCTGCGGCGGATTCAGCCGATGGTAATAAGTCTCCTCCAGCGAACTTTCGACAGGCACGTTGTCGTGATCGTGCTTGTGCGGCGGATAGCTCGACGCATGGCCGCTCGGCGTACGCACTTCGACCACGAGTAACGACTCGGCGGCCTCGGTCTGCGGAAGAATATCGCATACGTGTCGCGTATTCGCGTTCTTGCCGCGCGTCGAACGCTTCATTTGCGAGGGCTCGATGAGTCGCGGCGGATACACGCCCGTCGCCGGCGCGCTCGCCACACCGAGTTCCGTTTCGCGCTCCGCCCGCACGATTGCCGCGAGCTTCGGTGGTACGTAGACGGCATAGGGCGCCGCGTCTTCGAACACACTGTCGCGCGAGCCGATGGACTGCCAGTGCTCGTCGCCCGCCTCGACGCTCACCGTGCCCGTCAGCACGACGATGCAGCTCTCGCGCCCGGCGTCGTAGACATGCAGCACTTCACCTTCTTCCAGCCGGTACGCCGCGAAGCCGACATGCTTCCAGCCAGCGGATTCCGGTGTCACACGCGCGATCGTCTGGCCTTCGCGCGATGCCTTCACTAACAGGCTCATGCCGTCTCCTTGAATGTGGCATCGACAAGTGTGCGCAACGTGCGATAACCCTTGTCGGCATACTCGTAACTCCGCGCGATCACCGGGTCCTGCTCCGCTTCCACGACGAGCCAGCCGTCGTAATCGTGCTCGGCCAGACACGCGACGATGCCGGGATAATCCACCGCGCCATCGCCCGGCACGGTGAAGGCGCCGTTGATGACCGCATCGAGAAAACTCCAGTTGCGATTGCGCGCCAGCTTCACGATCTCCGGGCGCACGTCCTTGCAATGCACATGGCACACGCGCGCAATATGCTTGCGCAGCGTGGTCAATGCGTCGCCGCCGGCGAAAGTGATGTGGCCCGCATCGAAGAGAAGGCCCACCGCGTCGTTGGTCTCCGCCATCAGACGGTCGACGTCCGCGGGCGTCTCCACATACGCGCCCATGTGATGATGATAGGCCACCCGAACGCCTCGTGACAGCGTGTATTCCGCGAAACGATTCAGCCGCTCGGCATACTGTTGCCACTGCGCATCCGCAAGAAAACGCGGGCGCTGATAGAGCGGGCGCGGCGCGCCTTGAATGGAATTCGCCACTTCGCCGTAGACCATCACCTTCGCGCCGTTTTGCGCGAGCAAGTCGAGATGGGCACCCACGGCTTCGATCTCTTCTTCCGCGCTGCGCTCGGCGAGTCTGCCCGAGTACCAGCCCGACACCAGCGCGAGATCGTATTGCGCCAGCAGTGTCTTGAGCGCCTGCGGCTCGCGCGGAAACTTGTTGCCGAGTTCGAAGCCTTCGTAACCGATCCGCCGGCCTTCGGTCAGCGCGACGGACAAGGGCGTCTCGCCGCCGAGCGATGGCAAATCGTCGTTCATCCACGACAAGGGATTGATTCCGATCCGTACGTGCAGAGACATGTGCGCGGTCCTAGATAGAGTTGCCTTCGCTGCGTGCTTTCAACGCGCGCTCGTAACGCTCGCGCGCCGACAAGACCGCATCGCGATCCGATACCTCGGGCACCGCCACTTCCCACCACCATCCGCCTTCGTCGGTCGTGCGCGCGGGGTCGGTGTCGATGGAGATGAGGTAGCTGCGCTCGGCGGCGCGCGCGCGTTGCATCGCGGCCTGCAAGTCGTCGATGCTCGCCACATGCTCCGACAACGCGCCGAGCGCACGCGCGTGCATCGCGAAATCGATGGTCGGTGCGCCGAGCGGGCCTTGCTTGCAGTCGTCGATCAGGTTGTTGAAGGGCGCGCCGCCGCATGCCTGTTGCAAACGGTTGATGCAGCCATAGCCGCGATTGTCGAGCAACACGACGATCAGCTTCGCGCCGAGCATGACGGAGCTCGCCAACTCGCTGTTCATCATGAGATAGCTGCCGTCGCCGACGATCACGATCACCTCGCGCTCCGGCCGCGCGAGCTTCGCGCCCAGACCGCCCGCGATCTCGTAGCCCATGCACGAATAACCGTATTCGACGTGATAGCCGCCCGGCGCGCTCGTGCGCCACAGCTTCTGCAGATCGGCCGGCAAGGTGCCCGCCGCGCACACGACGATATCGTCAGCCGGCGAATCGGCTTTCGAGCGCTGCACCGCGCCGATGACATCCGCTTCGCGCGGCAAGGCGTTGTCGGCGACGGGCGTGTTCGTCACGTGCGCGACAGTCTCGCGCCAGTCGTCGGCGAGACGTTTGGCGCGCGTGGTCCACTGCGACGACGCGCGCCAGTCGCCGAGCGCTTCGGAAAGCGCATCGAGTGCGAGGCGTGCATCGGCTTCGACGCTCAGCGCGTCTTGCTTCAGGGCATCGAAAGGATTGGCGTTGATCGAAACGAGCCGCGCATGCGCAAAGAGCGTGTTCGATCCCGTGGTGAAGTCCTGCAAGCGCGTGCCGACCGCGAGCACGCAATCGCTCGATTGCGCGAGTTCATTCGCCGATGCCGCGCCCGTCACGCCGATTCCGCCCGCGTTCAGGGCGTCGTCCCAAGCGAGCGCGCCTTTGCCTGCCTGCGTTTCCGCGACGGGCACGCCATGCTTGTGCGCGAAGGCGCGCAACGCGTCGGTGGCGAGGCCGTACAGCACGCCGCCGCCCGAGACGATCAGCGGTTCGCGCGACTCGCGCAAGGCCGCTGCGGCGCGCGCGATTTCATGCGGTGACGGCGCGCTCGCATGGAACTCGACCACACGCGGCTCGAAGAACGAAGCGGGATAGTCGTAGGCCATCGCCTGCACGTCCTGCGGCAGCGCGAGCGTGACGGGACCGCAGAGCGCGGCATCGGTAAGCACGCGGATCGCGCGCGGCAACGCGCTCAACAACTGCGCCGGATGCACGATGCGATCGAAATAGCGCGACACGGCCTTCAAGGCATCGTTCGCGGAAACGCCGCCGTCGTGTGCGTCCTCGACTTGTTGCAGAACCGGATCGGGCGCGCGCGACACGAAGATGTCGCCCGGTAGAAGCAGCACCGGCAGCCGGTTCACATGCGCGAGCGCGGCCGCCGTCACGAGATTGGTGGCGCCCGGCCCGATGGACGTCGTGACCGCCATCATGCGGCGCCGCATATGCGCCTTCGCAAACGCGATCGCGCTATGCGCCATGGCTTGCTCGTTGTGCGCGCGATACGTCGGCAATTGCTCGCGATGCCGATACAACGCCTCGCCGATGCCCGCGACATTGCCGTGCCCGAAAATTGCGAAGACGCCGCCGAAGAGCGCCTCGCCGCTTTCCGTGCGCAGCGCGGCGAGATAGCGCACGAGCGCCTGCGCGGTGGTCAGCCGGATGGTAGCGTGCTCATTCATGCTGCTTGCTCCTGTCTTGGCTGCACGGCATTCAGCGACGCGCGCGCCTCGCGCCATGCGGAAATCAGCGTTTCGAACGTGTGGCGAACGCGCGCGATCAACTCGTCGTCGCCGATTTCGCCCGCGAGCCATGCGCGGCTCGGCTCGTGAAAGATGGTGCGTCCGACCGTGAAGCCCTTGCACGTTTTGGACGATGCCGCAGCCTTGAAGCCATCGCGCAACTGATCGACCGCCGCCGAGAGCCCGAGCAGCACGACGCCGCGGCAATACGGATCGCGCTCGACAATCAGCGCATCGACGGCCTGCCATTGCTGTGCGCTCATCGGTTCGAGCTTCCACCATTCGGGATAGATGCCGAGGTTGTAGAGGCGCTTCAATGCGCGATACGCCGTGTCGTCCTCCACGGGCGGTCCGTTCTTCGGCACGATCACTTCGAGCAGCAGTTCATTGCCACTCGCCTGTGTTGCATCGTAGAGCGCGCGCAGTTGCGCTTCCTGTTCGAGGCGCACGTCATGCGGATGATCGGGGTGATAGTGCACGAGACACTTCGCGATATGCTCGCGCGGCCATTCGACGAGCGTCGTGCCGACGTCGCGGCCGTGATCGAACACGAGCGGCATCGAGCCCGGCAACTCGACCGGACGGCCGATCCACCAGCCGCGGCCAGTCGCGGCATTGAGCGCATCCTGTCCGTAGCGGTCGTCGATCAATACGCCGATACGGCCGGCCAGTCCGCGTTCTTCTTCCGTCTTCGCGACGGCATCGACGAAAAGACCCTTCAGCTTCGCAATGCGCGTTTCGTTTGCGCCGGTCTGCTGCGCAAGCTCGAAAAACTGGTTGCGATGATCGAACGCGAAGCCGAGCACTTCGTCCCATTGCTTGCGCCTGGGGCTCACGCGATGCAGACGCGCGAGGCTTGCATCGCGATCCGGACGGCGCATGCGTGCCGGGTCTTCTTTTGCGGCCGCGAGGAAGTACACGAGTTCCTCGGGCGTGGGCATGGCGGGCGCGCAGCCGTGACGCGAAACGACGAGCGCGCCGCACGCATTTGCCGCGCGCGCACACGCTTCGAGCGATTCGTCGCGCAGCCAGCCCGAGAGGAAGCCGGACGCGAACGCATCGCCCGCGCCGAGGACGTTAAGCACTTCGACTTCGACGCCGCCATGAATGGGCGCATCGTCGATGGAAGCGGGCACCGCGCCTTCGATGATCGAGCAGCCGAGCGGCCCGCGCTTCACGACGAGCGTGGCATGAGTAACGGTACGAACCGTGGCGAGCGCATCGATCAGATCGTCCTTGCCGCCCGCAATCCGGAACTCTTCTTCCGTGCCGATCGCGAGATCGATCAGCGGCAGGATGTGCAGCAAATGCGCGGTGACGCTTTCATCGGCGACGAAGCGCGTTTCGCCGTCGGCCTTGCCTGTCAGACCCCACAGCACCGGCCGATAATCGATGTCGAGAATCGTGCGCACGTTGTTTCGGCGCGCGTATTCGAGCGCGCGGCGGCTCGTGCGATTCACCTGTTCCGTGGAGAAGTGCGTGCCCGTGATGAGCAATGCCTTCGACGAGGCGATATACGCTTCGTCGAAATCGTTTTCGTCCACGGCCATGTCGGCGCAATTCTCGCGATAGAACACGAGCGGAAAGGTATCGCGATCTTTTATGCCGAGCAGCACGAGCGCGGTGAGACGCTCGAAGTCCGTGCGCACGTGGCTCACATCGCAGCCTTCGCCCGCGAGCGTTTCGACGAGAAAGCGTCCCATGTGATCGTTGCCGACGCGCGCGAGCATCGACGACTTGAGCCCCAACCGCGCGCAACCGAACGCGATATTCGCCGACGACCCGCCGAGATACTTCGCAAACGTCGCGACGTCTTCGAGCCGCGCGCCGACCTGTTGCGCGTAGAGATCGACCGCGAGGCGGCCGAGGCACACGATATCGTGCGCACGGTCCGCTGCAAAACGTGAGGTGTGTTGTTCTGGCATGGCTTGTTGTCCTCGATCCTCAGATCGTCGCGCCTTCGAGTTCGTTGATCATCGTCTGCATCTCGGCGCCCCCCGCCATCATGTCGAGCACTTCGTTCTTCGAGATGGTGTCCTTGGTGTAGGTGCCCATCGAGCGGCCGCGATTGAGCAGCGTAAAGGAGTCGCCGATCGGATAAGCGTGGTGCACGTTGTGCGTGATGAAGATCACGGAAATGCCTTTTTCGCGCGCCTTGTGAATCAGCTTCAGCACGTTGAAGCTCTGCTTCACGCCGAGCGCGGCGGTCGGTTCGTCGAGAATCAGCACACGTGCGCCGAAGTGAATGGCGCGCGCAATCGCGAGACATTGCTTCTCGCCACCGGACATGGTGCCGATAGGCTGATGCGGATCGCGCACGTTGATGCCCATCTCCGCGAGCTTCGCCTGCGAAGTCTCCGCGGCAAGATCGAGATCCATCACGCTGAAGAGACCGAAGCGTTTCTTCTGCGGCTCGCGGCCCATGAAGAAATTGCGCGCAACGGACAAGAGCGGCACGAGCGCGAGATCCTGATAAACCGTGGCGATGCCCAAATCCAGCGCTTCCTTCGGCGACTCGAAGCGCACTGGCTTGCCATCGACGAGATAGTCGCCGGCGGACGGCGTATGCACGCCCGCCAGCGTCTTGATGAGCGTGGACTTGCCCGCGCCGTTATCGCCCAGCAGGCAATGCACTTCGCCGCGTCGCAGGCGCAAGGTCACGCCGTTCAATGCGATGACCTTGCCGAAAAACTTGCTGACGTTTTCCAGCGCGAGAATGTTGTCGTCGTTCATGGCGTTGGCCTCACTGAGCTTGCGATACGCGACGGCGCACGTAGTGATTGAACAGCACGGCGAGCAGCAGCATCACGCCGAGAAACACGCGGAACCAGTCGGAACTCACGTTCGTATAAGTGATGCCGATCTGCACGACGCCGAAGATGAGCGCGCCGAAGCACGCGCCGACGACCGAGCCATAACCGCCCGTCAAAAGCGTCCCGCCGATGACCGCCGCGATGATCGCCTCGAATTCCTTCTGCAGGCCGCGATCGGCCGCTGCCGAGCCGATATCGCACACCTGCAGCACGGCGAAGAGACACGAGCAGAAGGCGGTGAGCACGAACAGCGAAATCTTCACGCGCCGTACCGGCACGCCGACGTTCTTGGCCGCGTTGGCGTCGCCGCCGACCGCGAGAATCCAGTTGCCGTAGCGCGTCTTGGCGAGCACGAAGGCGCAGACGGCGGCGAGCGCGAGCCACCAGATGATGACCTTCGGAATGCCCGGCACGAGCGGCTGGCCGTTATCGAGCAACTGACCGATCCCCATGTGCGCGAGCCACGCGAAGAGGCCGTGCAGCGCGACGCCGCGAAAGAGCGTGTCGGCGAGCCAGTCTTGTTGAGCGAGATCGCCGACGCCGGAAATGATGGTGCGATCCGCGAACATGATCGAGAGCGCGAGCGTGAGGCCGCGCAGGATGAACAGAAACGCGAGCGTGACGATGAACGAAGGCAGCCGCGTCTTCATCACGAGGTAGCCGTTCAACGCGCCGAGCAGCATGGAAGCGACGAACGCGAAGAGAATCGACAGCGAGAACGGCCAGTGCAGATAAACCGAGGGCAGCGCGACCATCATGCCCGCGAAGCCGATCATCGAGCCGATGGACAGATCGAACTCGCCGGCGATCATGAGAAGACACGCGCCGACCGCGAGCAAGCCGAGGTAGGCCGCGACCTGCGACCAGTTCATCACGCCGTCGAGGTTGAACATGCCCGACGAACCCGCCGCGAAGCCGAATACGATGAACACGAGCACGGTGCCCGAGATCGCGGCGAACTCCGGCCGGTTCAACAGATGGCCGAACCACGATTGCCGGCGCACGCGTTCGTCCGAGGGCTTTGCTGCCTCCTGCGTCTCGGCCGACTCTGGCTGTGGATTCGCATGTGGAGGGTAATGCTTGCCGGCTACGCCCATGATGGCTCCTTGACTGACCGATGCGCGCGCTCCTGCCGCGTCGGGAATAGACGCAGCAGACGCACGACGTTCCGCGGAAATGCAGTGATAGCGGGCGGCGCTGAAAAGACGGCCGCCCTGAACGGTCAACGATATTGACCGGCGTATTTCACGACCTTGTCGAGATTCTCTTTGGTGATGAAGCCCGGACCCGAACGAATGTTCTTCGGTCCATACGACGGCGCGAGGCCATACGTTTCGAGACGCGCCTTGAACTTCGGATTCGCTTCGAGAATCTGGCGAATCTTCACCGGGTCCGTGGTGTGATCCTTCTTGACGATAGCGAGCACGGCCACGGGGATATAGCCCTGCAAGTACGGTTGCTGATCGATTGCGAACTTGATCGTGCCGTCCTTGATGCCCTTCGCGATGTCATCGGAAAAGTCGAAGGTCACGAAATAGAGCTTGTTTTGCAGGCCCATTTGCGTGACGGCCTTGAGCGTCGCCGAGGCGGGCGTGGGTCCGAGCGTGAGTACAGCCTGCGTATCGGGATGATTGCGCAGGTAAGCCGACACCTTCGACTGAATCTCCGTCGGGTCCTGACCGGAGTCGATGGTGGACGCCTTGTAGTCGACGCCGATGGCTTCCGCGAAGCCACGGCAGCGGTCGAATGACACCGTGTTGGTCGCGATATGGTTCACGCACAGGAACGACTTGACGCCCGCGGCCTTCGCCTTTTCGCCTGCGGCCTTGCCCGCCACGTATTCCGGCTGGCCGATATGCATGATCGCCTTGAGTTGCTCGCTTTGCTCTTCGGTGCCCGAGTTGATCGTGACGAGCGGAATCTTCTTCGCCGTCACCTTGTTGAGCGCGCTCTTCAATACATCGAAGTCCGCGATGGTGGTGATCACGCCGTCGTAATTACGCGCGGCGGCCTGTTCGATGAGACGCGACATATCGGCAATGTCGCCGTTTGGCGGATTGCGATAGTCGGTCTGGACGTTGAAGTCCTCGTCGGCCTGCTTGATCGAATTCTTGATGACGTTCCACCACGAGTCCGAGTCGGGCGCGTGGCTGATGAGGACGAACTTGGCGTCGGGCGCCGCGTGAGCGGGGGACGCCGTCAACAAGGCTGTGCTGCTCAGGATTGCGGCTGCCGCGAGCGCGCGCAACGCGGCTCGGCCATTGCGAATGGTCATTGTCTCCACCTATCTCGGTTTGTTGTTTGATCTGACTTTTCCGCGAGCCGATGCGGCCGTTGCTTGGGGCCGCTTCGAACTCAGCACCAAGAGTAGGCCAAGTTTTCCCGGTCTGCAATAGGAATTGCACCGATGCCATAAATGGAAAATACGTTCCATTTTCCTTGCAGCCTTCCTATAATCGCTGCCACGGCGTCTGCCTTCGCGGCGCCATCGACATGAGCTATCCATGCAGGATGAGACCAGCACCGACGTGCAGAGCGTCGACGATCTGATGCAGCGCATCACCGACGCTTACGACACGTTGCCGCGTCAGTTGAAGAACGTCGCGACGTATATCGAGCAGCATCGGTCGAGCGTGATGATGGATCGTACGAGCGATATCGCCACCGCGTGCGGCGTGCATCCGTCGGCCGTGGTGCGCTTTGCGCAGCGCTTCGGTTTTTCGGGCTTCTCGGACTTGCAGGCCGTGTTCAGGCAGGCGTTCGCGGGCGGCAATGGCTCGCAGCAGAGTTATCAGCAGCGCATTCGCAAACTCATCGACGAAAAGGCGGGCGATGCCTCCGGTGTGTCCGTGGCGCGCGAATTCATCGCGGCGAGCCGCACGGGGCTCGACGAACTCGAAGCCGGTCTCGACGACGAACAGTTCGACGCCGCCGTGGAAATGCTCGAACACGCGGAGAACATCTATGTGATCGGCGTGCGGCGCTCGTTCGCGGTGGCGAGCTATATCGTCTACGCGTTGCAGCACACGAGAAAGCGCGTGCATTTGATCTCCGGCATCGGCGGCATGTTCCGCGAACAGGTCAAGAGCGTGAGAAAGGGCGACGTGGTCGTGGCCATCAGCTTCGCGCCTTATGGCAAGGAAACGCAGTATTGCGTGCGCGCTGCGCAGCATCACGGCGCGAAGACGCTCGTGATCACCGACAGCCAGCTTTCGCCGCTCGCGCGTCACGCGAGCGCGAGTCTGCTCGTGAAGGAGGGCAGCGCGTTCGCGTTCCGCTCGCTCACGAGCACCATTTGCTTGTGCCAGGCGCTGTTCATCGCGCTCGCGTACCGGCTCGAACTCAACGTAGAAGAATCCAAGGAGACAGGCGGCTATGACGATTGACGTGGCGGTATTCGGAGCAGGGCGCATTGGCAAGATTCACGCGGCCAATCTCGCGCGGCAGCCTGGCGTGCGCCTCAAGTATGTCGTCGATGTGAACCGCGAGGCCGCGTCGGCGCTCGCTGCGCAATACGGCGCGCAAGTCGCCGATGTGGATGCCGCCATGGGCGACGCCTCGGTGGGCGCGACGGTCGTCTGTTCGAGCACGGACACGCATGCGGACCTGATCCTCGCATCGGCGGCGCAAAAGAAGCACGTGTTCTGCGAGAAGCCCGTGGACCTCACGCTCGAACGCGCGCGCGCCTGCGCCGATGCCGTGCAGAAAGCGGGCGTGGTCTGCATGATCGGCTTTCAGCGGCGCTTCGACCCGACTTTCTCGGCATTGAGGGCGCGCGTGGAAGCGGGCGAGATCGGCGAACCGGAAATGCTGATCGTGACGAGCCGCGATCCGGGCGCGCCGCCCGTGGAATACATCAAGCATTCGGGCGGCATCTTCAAGGACATGCTGATCCACGACTTCGACATCTTCCGCTGGATGCTCGACGACGAAGCCGACACGCTGCACGCCACGGGCAGTTGTTTGTCCGATCCCGCCATCGCGGAAGCCGGCGATATCGATTCGACAGCCGTCACCATCCGCACGAAACGCGGACGCCTGTGCCAGATCAACACGGCGCGGCGCTCGGGCTACAGCTACGATCAGCGCTTCGAGGTGCTCGGCAGTCTCGGCATGCTGCAAGCGGGCAACGTGCGTCCGACCGAAGTGACGGCATATTCGACCAAGGGCGTGTCGAGCGACGTGCCCGAGGCGTTCTTTCTCGAACGGTATCGCGCGGCGTATGCCGCGGAAATCGCGCATTTCTTCGATGCCGTGACCCATGGCAAGCCCGTGCGCACCACTGTTGCCGACGGCCTCAAGGCGCTCGAACTCGCCGAGGCCGCGACGCTTTCGTGGCGCGAAAAGCGCATCGTGAAGCTCGGGGAGAACGCGGCATGAGCGCGGTGCGGGTGGGCATTGTCGGGCTGGGGCGGCTCGGCCGCAGACACGCGGAAAACCTCGCGTGGCATGTGCCGGGCGCGCGGCTCGTCGCGGCGTGCAGCCCGGTTGAGCAAGAGCGCGAATGGGCTCGCGACAACCTGCCGGAAATCGCGCTCCATGCCGATTACGCCGACTTGCTGACCGATCCGTCCATCGACGCCGTGTGGCTCGTCACGCCGACTTCGCTGCACGCGCGGCAGATCATCGCCGCGTTGCGCGCGGGCAAACACGTGTTCTGCGAGAAGCCGCTGTCGCTCGATCTCGCCGAATGCGACAGCGTGATCGAGGAGCACGCGCGGCATGCGCATCTGCATGTAATGATCGGCTTCGTGCGCCGTTTCGATGCGAGTTATCGAGATGCCTTCGAGCGCATTGGCGAAGGCGCGATCGGCCGGCCGTTCATGGTGCGCTCGCAGACCTGCGACAAGAATGATCCGGATGGTTTTTTCGTGCGTTTCGCGCCGACATCGGGCGGACTCTTTCTCGATTGCAGCGTGCACGACATCGACCTCGCGCGCTGGATGCTCGGTAATCCGAAGCCCAAGCGCGTGTTCGCGAGCGGCACGATAGCAATCCACGAAGGCTTGCGCGAATGTGGCGATATCGACAATGGCGTGGGCACGATCGAATTCGACGACGGCCGGCTTGCCGTGCTATACGCTTCCCGCACGATGGCTCATGGCCACGACACGCAGACAGAAGTCATCGGCACGGCGGGCGCGCTTGCCATTGGGCGCAATCCGCGTGCGAACCGCGTCGAGATCGCCGATGCACACGGCATGCGAAACGTTTGCACGCCGACTTTCTTCGAGCGCTTCGAAGATGCGTTTTTACGCGAAGCGCAAGCCTTCGTCGCGCTCGTGCGAGATGGCACGCCGACCGGCCTCACGCTCGACGATGCGCGCGAGGCGACGAGGATTGGCATCGCCATGCGGCAGGCATATGAGACCGGGCGCCCGGTGGACTTGTGAACGCTGCGTTAGAATCGGGCCTTCGATGTTTCGCAACACGCAAGGCTTAACGGAATTCAAATCGCGATGGAAGTTCACAAGGAAGTCGACGCGCGCGGGCTCAACTGCCCGTTGCCGATCCTGCGGGCAAAGAAAGCACTCGCCGACATGACGAGCGGCCAGATTCTGAAGGTGCTCGCCACCGACCCCGGATCGCAGCGCGATTTCGCGGCGTTTGCAAGGCAGACCGGCAACGAGATCGTCGAAGTAACCACGCAGGACAAAGTGTTCACCTTTCTGATGCGACGCCGCTGAAAAGGAAAAAGCCCATCACATGACGCGATGGGCTTTTTTTTCGCCTGCCGACGCGGGCGAATTCGACTTACTTCAACTCAGCTAGCCAGGTTCGGCGAGCGCGTGCGCAAATACTCGTCGAAGTCTTTCGACACTTCCGGATGGCGCAGCGCGAATTCCACCGTCGCCTTCAGATAGCCGAGCTTGCTGCCGCAGTCGAAGCGCGTGCCGTGGTACTTGTACGCGAGCACTTGTTCGTCCGACAGGAGCGACATGATGGCGTCCGTCAGTTGCAGTTCGCCGCCCGCGCCGGGCTTGATCGAGCGGATGTGATCGAAAATGCGGGGCTTCAGCACATAGCGGCCGACCACGCCGAGGTTCGACGGCGCAACGGCCGGTTCCGGCTTTTCGACGATACCCGAGAGCTTGAAGATGTTGTCTTCCCACTCCTTGCCGTCGATGATGCCGTAGGACTTCGAATCTTCCGCCGGGATTTCCTCGACGCCGATCACCGAGCTGTGATAGTGGTCGAAGACTTCGATCATCTGCGACATCACGGGCGGCTTGCCGTACAGCAAGTCGTCCGCGAGGATCACGGCGAACGGGTTGTCGCCGACGAGCTTTTCGGCACACAACACCGCGTGGCCGAGACCGAGCGCTTCGGCCTGACGCACGTAGAAGCAGTCGACATGGCTCGGCTTGATGCTGCGCACGAGTTCGAGCAGCTTGTCCTTGCCGCGCGCTTCCAGTTCGGCTTCGATCTCATAAGACTTGTCGAAGTGGTCTTCGATCGCGCGCTTGCTGCGCCCGGTCACGAAGATCATTTCGGTGATGCCGGCGGCCATTGCCTCTTCCACCGCATATTGAATCAGCGGCTTGTCGACGACGGGCAGCATTTCTTTCGGGCTCGCCTTGGTCGCGGGGAGGAACCGAGTGCCGAGACCCGCGACGGGGAAAACCGCTTTGGTAACTTTTAGCATGTGATAACCCTGATCCTCTTAATCATTTGGAACGTCGAGCAGTTGGGCGAACGGACGAACATCCCCGATCACGCGGCGATGCTACTTCACGACAGCCCAATCAGACAGGCAGCCGCAAAATTTGCGCCCGAAGTTTCTCGATAGTGGTTTCGTATTCTGCCAGCCTTTTTCGCTCCTGTTCAACGACGGCGGGCGGCGCTTTTGAAACAAAGCTTTCATTTCCGAGCTTCGCGTTACATTTGCCTGCTTCGACAGTCAGGCGGTCTACTTCCTTCGTGAGACGCTCGCGTTCGGCGGCGACATCGATCTCCACCTTCAGCACGAGTTTGTTCGCGCCGACGATCGCCACCGGCGCACCTTCCGCTTCGGCATCGAGCGCGGCTTCGTCGTCGATGATCTTCACTTCGGCAAGACGCGACAGTGCGGCGACGTACGGCGCAAACGTATGGAGACGCGCGGCGTCGCCATGTGCGAGCAGCGGCACCTTCACCGCGGGCGACAGGTTCATTTCGCCGCGCAGATTACGGCATGCGTCGATGACAGCCTTGAGTTCGGACGCCCACTGTTCCGCCGTTTCGTCGATCTTCTTCGTCTCGGCGCGCGGATAGGCCTGCGTCATGATCGACAACTCGCCTTCCTTCGTGCCTTCGGGCAAAACGTCGGTCAGCGGCGCCACCTTCTGCCACAGCGCTTCCGTGATGAACGGGATGATCGGATGCGCGAGCCGCAGCACCGTCTCCAGCACGCGCAACAGCGTGCGGCGCGTGGCGCGCTGCTGCTCGGGCGTACCGGTCTGGATCTGCACCTTCGCGAGTTCGAGATACCAGTCGCAGTATTCGTCCCAGACGAACTTGTAAATTGCGCTCGCAACGTTGTCGAAGCGATAGTCCGCGAAACCCTTTTCGACTTCCGCTTCGACGCGCTGCAGGAGCGACACGATCCAGCGGTCCGCCTGCGAATAATCCGTGTAGCCGCCCGGGCCGCAATCGCCCGGCTTGCAGTCGCCGGGGTTCGCAAAGCCGCAGTCGTGGCCTTCGCAATTCATCAACACGAAACGCGTGGCGTTCCAGAGCTTGTTGCAGAAATTGCGATAACCCTCACAGCGTGCCAGATCAAAATTCACATTGCGACCCAGCGTGGCCATGGAAGCCATCGTGAAGCGCAGCGCGTCGGTGCCGAAGGCCGGAATGCCTTCCGGAAATTCCTTACGCGTTTTCTTTTCGATCTGCGCGGCGGCCTTCGGATTCATGAGGCCGGCGGTGCGCTTGGCGACGAGCGGTTCGAGCTCGATGCCATCCACGATATCGATGGGATCGAGCGTATTGCCCTTGCTCTTCGACATCTTCTGGCCTTCCGCGTCGCGCACGAGGCCGTGCACGTAGACCGTGTGGAACGGCACCTTGCCGGTGAAGTGCGTGGTCATCATCACCATCCGGGCAACCCAGAAGAAAATGATGTCGAAGCCCGTCACGAGCACGGTGGAGGGCAGGAACGCGTTCAGTTCGCTGGTTTCGTCCGGCCAGCCGAGCGACGAGAAGGGCACGAGCGCGGACGAGAACCACGTATCGAGCACGTCTTCGTCGCGGCGCAGCGCACCTTTGTAGCCCTTGGCGTCGGCTTCGGCGCGAGCTTCGTATTCCGTCTTCGCGACGAAGATCTCGCCGTTTTCGCCATACCACGCGGGAATCTGATGGCCCCACCACAACTGGCGCGAGATGCACCAGTCCTGGATGTTTTCGAGCCATTGGTAGTAAGTTGTGGTCCAGTTCTCGGGCACGAACTTGATCTGCCCGCCGCGAACCACGTCCAGCGACGTTTCCGTGATCGACTTGCCCGGATTGAACGTGCCTTCCGGCGCGGCCTTGGTCATTGCGACGAACCACTGGTCGGTCAGCATCGGCTCGATGACCACGTTGGTGCGGTCGCCGCGCGGCACCATGAGCTTGTGCGGCTTCACGGACTCGAGCAGGCCGAGCGCTTCGAGATCCTTCACCACTTCCTTGCGCGCGTCGAAGCGATCCATGCCGCGATATTTCGCGGGCGCGTTGTCGTTGATCTTCGCGTCGAGCGTGAGGATTTCGATCTGCGGCAGCTTGTGGCGCTGGCCGACCGCGTAGTCGTTGAAGTCGTGCGCGGGCGTGACCTTCACGACGCCCGTGCCGAACTCGCGGTCCACGTAGTCGTCCGCGATCACCGGAATCTCGCGGTCGCCAAGCGGCAGCACGACCGTCTTGCCGATCAGATGCCGATACCGCTCGTCTTCGGGATGCACCATCACCGCAACGTCGCCGAGCATGGTTTCGGGCCGCGTGGTCGCGACCGTCAGATGGCCGGAGCCGTCGGGCAGCGGGTACTTGATATGCCAAAGGCTGCCGTTTTCTTCCTCGCTGACGACTTCGAGGTCGGACACGGCCGTGCCCAGCACCGGGTCCCAGTTCACGAGCCGCTTGCCGCGATAGATGAGCCCTTGCTTGTACAAGGTCACGAAGACGTCGCGCACGGCGGCGGACATCTTGTCGTCCATCGTGAAGTATTCGCGCGACCAGTCGATGGAAGCGCCCAGACGCCGTACCTGATTCGTGATGGTCGAGCCGGATTCCTGCTTCCACGCCCAGACGCGCTTCAGGAATTCCTCGCGGCCGAGGTCATGGCGGGAGATTTTCTTGGCGTCGAGCTGGCGTTCGACGACGATCTGCGTGGCAATGCCCGCGTGGTCCGTGCCCGGCACCCACAGCGTGTTTTCGCCGAGCATGCGGTGATAGCGCGTCAGGCCGTCCATGATGGTCTGGTTGAACGCGTGACCCATGTGCAGCGTGCCGGTGACATTCGGCGGCGGCAGTTGAATGGAGAAATTCTTCGCGCCTTCCTGGAAGGTCGGGGCGGAGTAGCCGCGTTTTTCCCATTCCGGGCCCCATTGGGACTCGATGTTCTGAGGCTCGAAGCTCTTCGCAAGCGTGTTGTCGCTCATCGTGAAATCTGCCGAAAAATGCGTGAAAAGTGCGGGGTAATCCCTGATTATAAGGTTCGAGCGAGTCAATCGGACGAATTCCGGATGGCCTGCGGCCAAGCGCGGATGCCAGGCGCCGGCGACGCCATCGGCGCGGTCTTATAATGGTCGGCCCGCCGCCAGAGACTTTGGCCCGCTTTTCGCCGTCCACCTGCTCCCATGCCCGACCTGCTCGCGAACCTCAACCCCGAACAACTCGCCGCCGTGACGCTGCCCAACGAGCCCGCGCTGATTCTCGCCGGCGCGGGCAGCGGCAAGACGCGCGTGCTCATCACGCGAATCGCGTGGCTGATCCAGCAGGGCTACGCGTCGCCGCCGACCATTCTCGCCGTGACCTTCACGAACAAGGCCGCGCGCGAAATGATGTCGCGGCTCTCGGCGCTCTTGCCCATCGACACGCGCGGCATGTGGATCGGCACCTTCCACGGCCTGTGCAACCGCATGCTGCGCGCGCATTATCGCGACGCGGGGCTGCCGCAGACTTTCCAGATTCTCGACACCGCCGATCAGCTCTCCGCCATCAAGCGGCTGATGAAAGGGCTCAATGTCGACGACGAAAAATATCCGGCGAAGAACCTTCAGTACTTCATCAACAACGCGAAAGAGCAGGGCTTGCGTCCGAAGGACGTGGACGCCACGGACGCCTTCAACCGCAAGTTCGTCGAACTGTACGAAGCCTACGATCAGCAATGCCAGCGCGAAGGCGTCGTGGATTTCCCCGAACTGCTGTTGCGCTGCCACGAACTGCTCGCGTTCAATGCGCCGCTGCGCGCACATTATCAAGCGCGCTTTCGCAATATCCTCGTCGATGAGTTTCAGGACACCAACAAGCTGCAGTACGCGTGGCTCAAGCAGCTGGCGGGCGAGAGCAACGCCATCTTCGCGGTCGGTGACGACGACCAGTCCATCTACGCGTTTCGCGGCGCGAACGTCGGCAACATGCACGACTTCGAGCGCGAGTTCCGCGTGCGCAATCTCATCAAGCTGGAGCAGAACTATCGCTCGCACGGCCATATTCTCGATACCGCGAACTTCCTGATCGCCAACAACTCGCGGCGGCTCGGCAAGAACCTGCGCACGGATGCGGGGCACGGCGAACCGGTGCGCGTCTACGAAGCCGCGACGGACTCGCAGGAAGCGGGCTGGATCGTCGAGGAGATCAAGGCGCTCATCAATACGGGACTCGCGCGCGGGGAGATCGCGGTGCTGTACCGGAGCAATGCGCAGTCGCGGACCATCGAGCACACGCTCGTGAACGCGGGCATTGCGTATCGCGTGTATGGCGGCTTGCGCTTCTTCGAGCGTCAGGAAGTGAAGCATGCGCTCGCGTATCTGCGTCTGATCGACAACCCGAATGACGACACGGCGTTTGCGCGCGTGGTCAATTTCCCGACGCGCGGCATCGGTGCGCGCTCCATCGAGCAACTCGCCGACGCCGCGCGTCTCTACAACTGTTCGATGGCCGCCGCCGTGCCCTACGTCACGGGAAAGGCAGGTTCGAGCCTCGGCGCATTCGCCACGCTCGTCGCGAAGATGCGCGCCGAAACGCAGCAGATGAGTCTGCCGGAAACGGTCGAATACGTCGTGCGCGCGAGCGGTCTCGCCGCGTTCTACGAGACCGAGCGCGAAGGCCAGGACCGTCTGGAGAACTTGCAGGAAGTGGTCAACGCGGCGGCGGCGTTCGTGAGCGAGGAAGGCTACGGGCTCGATACCCCCGCGCGTTCCGTGCCGCTGCGCCCCGGCGCGACGGCGGCGCCGGAAATCGTGAGCGAGGACGGCGAGATCGAAGTGCTGGACGCGCCCGGCATTGCCGATCCCGCGCAGAACCCCGACACCATGACGCCGCTCGCGGGGTTTCTCTCGCATGCATCGCTCGAAGCGGGCGACAACCAGGCGCAGGCCGGCCAGGATGCCGTGCAACTCATGACCGTGCACGCGGCGAAAGGGCTGGAATTCACGGCGGTGTTCATCACCGGACTGGAAGAAGGGCTCTTTCCGCACGAGAACAGCGCGCAGGAAACCGACGGCCTCGAAGAAGAGCGGCGGCTCGCTTACGTGGCGATCACGCGGGCGAAAGAGCGGCTTTATTTGTCGTTCGCGCAGAGCCGGATGCTGCATGGACAGACGCGCTACAACATTCGCTCGCGCTTTTTCGACGAATTGCCCGAAGGCTCGCTCAAGTGGCTCACGCCGAAGATCGAGCCGGGCGCGCGTTGGGGCGGGCGCGCGGATAACGCCGGCTGGGGCCGCGACTGGTTCGCGCGCCCAGGCCAGGAGCGCGGCGGTTCGGCTTACGGCGGTTCCGCCGCGTCCGCACCGGCGTTGCCGTCGTTCGCCAACGAGCAGCGCGCGGCGGAAAGCGGCTTCAAGGTCGGACAAGCGGTGTTCCACACGAAGTTCGGCGAGGGCACGGTGATCGGGCTCGAAGGTTCCGGCGGCGATGCGCGCGCGCAGGTTCGCTTCAAGCGGCACGGCGAGAAATGGCTCGCACTCGCGGTGGCGAAACTGCAAGCGGTCGAATGACGATGCTCGGCATCATGGCGGCGCTGCCGCAGGAACTGGGCGATCTCGTCGCGCAGATGCATGCGGCGGGCGAAGTCGAGACGGTGACGCTCGGTCAGCGCGAGTATCACGTCGGCCATGCGCATGGCGTGCGCGTGGTGGCAACGCTCGCGCGCATCGGCAAGGTCGCGGCGGCGGCGACGGCGAGCGCGCTCATTCACGTGTTCAAGGTCGATGCGATCGTTTTTACGGGCGTCGCGGGCGGCGTGCATGCAAATGTCCGGGTGGGCGACATCGTCATCGGCGATACGCTCCTGCAGCACGATCTCGATGCCTCGCCGCTTTTCCCGCGCTATGAAGTGCCGCTTCTGGCCCGCTCTCATTTCGCCGCCGATCCCAGCTTTTGCAATGCGCTCGCGCTGGCGGCCGCGAGTTTCATCGCCGATGAGGGCAGCTCGCTTGCCGAGCGCTTCGCGGTGCATGCGCCGCGTGTGCATCGCGGGTTGATTGTGAGTGGCGATCGCTTCGTCGCGAGCAACGAAGGCGTGCTGGCGCTGCGCGACGCTTTGCCCGATGCGCTCGCGGTCGAAATGGAAGGCGCGGCGCTCGCGCAGGTTTGTTTCGAACACGCGGTGCCGTGCGCCGTCGTGCGCACCATCTCGGATACCGCCGATGCCGCCGCGCCTGAATCGTTCGCGGAGTTTCTCGTGGCGATCGCGGGTGCGTATTCGTCGGGGATTCTGGTGCGGTTTCTTCGGTCTGTGCATTAGCTCCAACGCTCGGGTTTTCCCTTCTGCCGCCAGACCATTTGCCGCTTGTAATTGAGAATGATTCTCAATACAATGCATCGCAAGCGCGGATATCGGCATGCCGCAAAGAAGCGCGAACCGCTGCTTCGACGACCGCCATCCCGGCCTGATCCGAGACACAGCGCTGCCGTCAGCGCTTATCCGTAGCTTTGCATCGGGGCCGAAGCCGGCGCGAAAACGCCGCCTTCGTCCGACCAACGAGGCCCGAACATACATGACCAACGATTCCATTCCCACTGCCATCGGCTTGACGCGCGAGCAGGGCGGCGTATCCGAGGCAGGCGAAATTCACGAGGCGCGCAACGAATGCGCGGTCGCGGCCAACGCCGCAAAAGTGCTTGAAACCACGCGTCACGCGTGGAGCCAGGCATCGGAAGCACCGAAAGAAACCGCGCGCCGGTTGCCGCGCGCCACGAAACCGAAAAAGCGGGCCGTGCCGCGACAGTCGCGCTGGCCGAGCCTGGTTGCCGCGCTGAATTACTGGAGTCCAAAACCGCTGTGAATGCCGCCAATCTCCATTCAAAGCGCGAGTCGCTTTCATCGTCCGTCCCGCTTCCCGATCTCGGTCTCGATGCCCGCATGTTCGACGCCAGCCGCTTTCCGCTCGTGCGTCTGCGCCGACGCGCCGTCAAGCCGGGCTACGCGTTTGCATGGTGCGCGCAGATGCGCCGCCTGCTTGCGCTCAACACGCCCTTCGTGATCGTCGCCGAGCACGACGCCGATGAAACCGCCGACGACATTCGCCTGCGCACCGCGTGGCTGCGCAATCAGCGCGTGCAACTCGCGGCGTATTGCCGGGGCATCGTCGTGATCGAGCCGCGTATCGAGGCGCGCGCGACCACGCGTGAAGCGCTGCGTCAT
Source organism: Caballeronia sp. TF1N1 (assembly GCF_022878925.1). Taxonomy (NCBI): domain Bacteria; kingdom Pseudomonadati; phylum Pseudomonadota; class Betaproteobacteria; order Burkholderiales; family Burkholderiaceae; genus Caballeronia; species Caballeronia sp. TF1N1. The sequence continues at coordinate 1,946,206 of NZ_CP084626.1, read as the reverse complement.
TCGACCGAGGGCAGCGGCGTGCGTACGGTCGTGGTATCGAGCATGCGCGTGGCCGGCGAACTCGCGCCCGTGTTGCTCAAGCATTCGGGCGAAGCGGCAGCGCCGGTGTCGAAGAGTCGCGCGGTCTGAAACGTCCGAAGCGTTCGGAGAGGCGAAGCGCGCCTGAATCGATGACACCGATCAGGGCGCGCCCTGTCTAGCAAGGGTTTGCGGGCTGCTCTATGCTCTGTCTTCGTGATGAAGAGATGTCAACGCGGCCGCCCGACGTGGGCGCATGCGGCGTTGGCGGACGCACAGAGACAAGCACAGCCACGCACTTCGCTCAAAGAGGACGCGCATGCCGACTTACCGAGAAGCGTATCGCCGGTCGATCGAGGAACCCGAGGCGTTCTGGGCCGATGAGGCGCGCCGCATCCATTGGCATACGCCTTTCACGCAGGTGCTCGATGCGAGCAACCCGCCGTTCGCGCGCTGGTTCGTCGGCGGCAAGACCAATCTCTGTCATAACGCGGTCGATCGCCATCTCGCCTCGCGCGCGCAGCAAAACGCGCTCGTGTATGTATCGACGGAAACGGGCATCGAGCGCCGTTATACCTACGCCGAACTGCACGCGGAAGTGAACCGCATGGCCGCCGTCATGCGCTCGCTGCACGTGAAGAAGGGCGACCGCGTGCTCATCTATATGCCGATGATCCCCGAAGCGCTCTTCGCGATGCTCGCGTGCGCGCGTCTCGGCGCGGTGCATTCGGTGGTGTTCGGCGGCTTCGCGGCGCCTAATCTGGCGGCGCGCATCGACGATGCGGAGCCCGCGCTCATCGTCACCGCCGATGCTGGCGCGCGCGCGGGCAAGGTGATCGACTACACGCCGCTCGTCGACGAGGCGCTTTCGCGCGCTGAATTCAAGGTGCCGCAAGTGCTTTTGATCGACCGGCAACTGGCGCCCGAGCGGCTGCAGGCGAGCTATCTCGTCTCCTACGAACCCTTGCGCGAAAAATTTTTCGATGCTCACGTGCCGTGCGAATGGCTCGAATCGAACGAGCCTTCGTACGTGCTGTACACGTCCGGCACGACCGGCAGGCCGAAGGGCGTGCAGCGCGATGTCGGCGGTTATGCGGTCGCGCTCGCGGCATCGATGGAGCATATCTTTCAGGGCGCGCCGGGCGACACCATGTTCACCGCGTCCGACATCGGCTGGGTCGTTGGGCACAGCTACATCATCTATGCGCCGCTGATCGCGGGCCTGACCACGGTCATGTACGAAGGCACCCCGGTCCGTCCGGACGGCGGCATCTGGTGGCGGCTCGTGGAGCAGCATCGCATCAATCTGATGTTCACCGCGCCCACCGCGATCCGCGTACTTAAGAAGCAGGACCCGGCGCTGATGCAAGACGCCGATCTGTCCAGCCTGCGCACGCTGTTTCTGGCGGGCGAGCCGCTCGACGAACCGACCGCGCAATGGATTCAGAGCGCGCTGAGAAAGCCCGTCATCGACAATTACTGGCAGACGGAAACCGGCTGGCCGATGATCGCGATTCCACGCGGCATCGAGGCGTTGCCCTCGAAGCTCGGCTCGCCGGGCGTGCCGTCGATGGGCTTCAACCTCACCTTGCGCAACGAGGCGACCGGCGAGATTTGCGCGCCGGGCGAGAAGGGCGTGGTCGCGTTGGGTTATCCGCTGCCGCCGGGCTGCATGCAGACCGTGTGGGGCGACGATCAGCGTTTCATCGACACCTATTGGACTAGCGTGCCGAACCAGTTGGTCTATTCAACCTTCGACTGGGGCGTGCAGGACGAGGACGGCTACGTGTCGATTCTCGGCCGCACCGATGACGTGATCAACGTGGCGGGGCATCGGCTGGGCACGCGCGAGATCGAGGAGGCGTTGTCCGCGCATCCGGCGGTGGCGGAAGTCGCGGTCGTCGGCGTGACGGATGCCGTGAAGGGCCAGGCCGCCGCTGCGTTCGTCGTGCTGCGCGATGCGAGCCGTCTCGATGCGCCGGGCGCGCGCGCCGGGCTGGAGGCGGAGCTGTGTCACGCGGTGGATGCGCAACTGGGCGCGATTGCGCGTCCGGCGCGCGTGCTTTTCGTGTCGATGCTGCCGAAGACGCGTTCGGGCAAGCTCTTGCGCCGAGCGATCGCGGCGCTGGCCGAAGGGCGCGATCCGGGGGAATTGCCGACTATCGAGGACCCGAGTGCGTTGGGGTTGGTGAAGGCGGCGTTGGAATCGTGAGCGCGAGCAGCGGGCTTTGAATACGCAAGGGCGCTTGCACCTTCACCGGTTCGAACCAAGCTGCATCGCCACTTAAAGCACACCGGGCGCGTGATCTCTCGAAGCATCGACGCGCCCGTTAAAGGGAATCACGGCCTGTTAAACCTCAAGCCTTCACCCGCTCCTCGCTCATCTTAGGCAACATCACCGTCAGCACGCCGATCAACGGCAAGAACGCGCAGAGCTTATAAACGAAGTCGATGCTCGTCACATCCGCGAGATGGCCGAGCACTGCCGCGCCCACGCCGCCCATGCCGAACGCGAAGCCGAAGAAGAGGCCCGCCACCATCCCGACCTTGCCGGGAATCAACTCTTGTGCATAGACCAGGATGGCCGAAAACGCGGATGCCAGCACGAGCCCGATGATCACCGACAACACGCCCGTCCAGAACAGATTCACGTAAGGCATGAGCAGCGTAAACGGCGCGACACCGAGAATCGATACCCAGATCACCGCCTTGCGCCCGACCTTGTCGCCAACCGGCCCGCCGATGATCGTCCCCGCCGCCACTGCCGCCAGAAACACGAACAGGTGAATCTGCGCGCTCTGCACCGACACGCCGAACTTGCTGATCAGATAAAACGTGAAGTAACTCGTGATGCTCGCCAGGTAAAAGTACTTCGAGAACACGAGCAGGACGAGCACGCTCATCGCCATCATGACTTTTTGACGCGGCAAGGAATGATGCGCAGCCTGTCCGCGACCCTTCTTCGTCGCGGGATGACGCTTGTACCAGCGGCCGATATTCGCCAGCACGAACATGGCAACGAGCGCCGCGACCGAAAACCACGCAATGCTGCGTTGTCCGTGCGGAATCACGATCAGCGCCGCAAGCAACGGCCCGAGCGACGAACCCGCATTGCCGCCCACCTGAAAGAGCGATTGCGCAAGGCCGTGCCTGCCGCCCGACGCCATGCGCGCAACGCGTGACGATTCCGGATGAAACACCGACGATCCGCAGCCAACCAGCGCCGCCGCGATCAGCAAAGTGCCGAAGTTGCCCGCCACCGACATCAGCAAGAGACCAGACAGCGTGAAACCCATGCCGACCGGCAACGACCACGGCTTCGGATGCTTGTCGGTGTAGAGCCCGACGAGTGGCTGCAGAAGCGATGCGGTGATCTGATAAGTCAGCGTAATCAGGCCGATCTGCCCGAACGAGAGCGAGAACTCGCTCTTGAACATGGGATAGATCGCCAGGATCAGCGACTGGATCATGTCGTTCAGCAGATGCGCGAAGCTGACCGCGCCCAGCACCGAATACACGGTGCGCTGAACGGCAGGCGTGGTGGCCGGTGATGCGCCCGCACTCGCGGTACTGGCGACCGACGCGCTGCCCGAAGGCGGAAACGCGCCTTTATCGATACTTGTTTGCATGGTGGATGGCGTAAAACGCGTGGAAAAAACGGTTGTCCCAATTCTTGTATTCGCCTGCGACATTTATGCGCAAGCTGAATTTCTGACAAGTGTAGGCTGTCCGCGAGTCGTTGTCCTGCCAAGGTTCGTCGCGAATCGGACATCGTCGGCGTGATCTCGGCGGCCACGCAAGAGACGAACGCCCGTACACAATCGGATTAAAGAAAGCCGAATGTTTGCCGTAGACCAGCGATACAGACGTGCCGCGCGATAGACGCGGCCGTCCAGCAAACACTTCGGGGATCAACCATGAAACTGTTCTCGCTACGCGGCGTACGCGCAACGAGCGACGCGGCCTTCCTGCCGGACGCCGCCAGCAACCATCCACGCGCGGCCGATTCCGCCAGGCGAGGGTTGAGCGTCAAGGCGACGCTGCGTCTTGCCTTCGGACTCGTGCTTGCAGGAACGCTTGCCATCGGCGCGATATCGCTGATGCAGATCAGCCGTCTGAACGGCGCGACCGAATCCATCTACACGCAGGGCGTCGTCGCGAGCCGCGCGGCGGAAGAAACGCGTGGCTATCTGCTGCGCGCGAGCCGCTCCCAAAAGATGCTGCTCACCGCGACGACCGCCAAAGAGCGCGACGATCTCGGCGCGCAGATCGAAGAGGCGCTCGCGGCCATCGGCAAGGAACAGGGACAACTCGCGCAATACGTCGATCACGCGGACCAGGACGCACTCGCGCAGCAAAAGCGTTTCGACACGGCGCTCGCCGCGTGGAGTGGCAACGTGCGCGGCTTCGTGAAACTCGTGAAGGAGCAGCCGCTCGATCTTTCGCAGATGAACTGGCAAGTGGGGACGCAGGACATTTCGCTGCTGGTCGAGACCGGCAAGCTCGAAAAGATGGTCGATGAACTCGTCGCGCGGCGCGGTGCGGCCGCAAAGGCGACCATCGATGCCGCCGCGTTCATCTTTCATTCCTCGTTCGTGATGGTCTCCGTGCTGACGCTCGCGCTGCTCGGGCTGGCTATCGCCGTGAGCGAATGGGTCGTGCGGCGGCTCGCGAAACAACTCGGCGGCGAGCCGGCTTACGCGATGGATATCGCGCGGCGCATCGCCTCGGGCGATCTGGCCAATCGCATCGCGCTTGCGCGTCGCGATGACGCGAGCATGCTGGCGGCTTTGTCGGAGATGCAGGCGGGCCTGTCGTCGACGGTCGGCGAGATCGCGGTGAGCGCGCAGGCTATCGCGTCGGCATCGAGCGAGATTTCAACGGGCAATGTCGACTTGTCGCGCCGCACCGAGGAACAGGCGGTGGCGCTCGAGAAGACCGCTTCGAGCATGGAGCAACTCACGTCGACCGTGCGCCAGAACGCCGATAACGCGATGCAGGCGAGCACGCTTGCCAACAACGCGTCGGCGATTGCGGAGAAGGGCGGCGCGGTAGTGAGCCGCGTGGTCGAAACCATGCAGCGGATCGATGCGAGCGCGAAAAGTATTGGCGACATCATCGGCGTGATCGAGGGCATCGCGTTTCAGACCAACATTCTGGCGTTGAACGCAGCGGTCGAAGCGGCGCGCGCGGGCGAGGAAGGGCGCGGTTTCGCGGTCGTGGCGGGCGAGGTGCGCAGTCTTGCACAGCGTTCGTCGGCGGCGGCGAAGGAGATCAAGAGCCTGATCGATACATCGGTGGCGCGCGTGTCGGACGGCTCGTCGTTCGCGCAGGAAGCGGGCGCGACGATGGAAGAGGTCGTGCGCGCGGTGCGGCGCGTGACCGACATCATGGGCGAGATTTCGGCGGCATCGGCGGAACAGAAGACGGGCATCGAACTGATCAGCCACGCCGTCGCGCAGATGGATGCGGGCACGCAGCAGAACGCGGCGCTGGTGGAAGAGGCGGCCGCGGCGGCGCAATCGCTCGACGATCAGGCGAAGGGGTTGAATGCGCTGGTCGGGAAGTTCCAACTTGCCTGATTCGCGTGGCGTCGGGTGACGGTGAAGAAGCCCCTCGACCTGGTTTGCACGGCAAGCGCAATCGTTGAGTACGCGTACTCTTCGCGCTTGCTCAAAGTCGCAACCTCAAGCTAAAATCCGCGAACTCGGGCGCCGGCAGGGCGCCCATTCTCGCGAAAGTCATCCACACCTGCCACGCCTTGCAGTCCAAAGCGCAGTCAACGCGCCCAAGTCACGAACCGCAACGTCGAACCTTTTCAGCCGCACGCGAGAACGGCGCAAACAAAGGAACAACGTCATGTGGTCCACATCCTGTCCAATTTCCCCTCCCGCTTCGAATGGCGACTATCTGCGCGAACACGCGCGGCGGCTCTTGCGTCAGGCGCGCGATGGCGATTCGAGCGCCGCGCTGCCCGTGTTGCGACGGCTGCAATCCGCCGACATCACGCGCGCCTCGCGTCTCACCGATCTCCACGCGAAGCGCGACGCGCTGCAACTCAAGCACGTGCTCGCCATGCTCGCCAAAGAACTCGGTTATTCAAGCTGGGACGCCTGCAAGAACGATATCGACACAGAACCCGCCGCGCGCATCGACCGATACCGGCTCGATGCCGGCGCGTTCAACGACTATGAGCGCAACTGGTTCGCCAACGAAGCCGACGCGCTCGCCTGGCAGCGCGCCAACGGCGGCTATCTCGTCCCATATGGCGAGCAGGTCGTGGCTATTCTGAAGCGCGAATAGGAAGGAGGAATCAGATCAGCTCGACTTCTTTCCAGTTCGCGCTGGAAAAGAAGCGGCTGAGTTCGCGCGTGAGTTCGTTCAGCGCGCTCATTTCCGATGGCGCGATTTTGCGCACGTGTTGCGGATGCGTCCAGTCGCCATAGACGAGCGCGACCGTCGATGCATCCGACTTCACCGGCAGCAGCACGAACGCCTGCGCCTCGCCGAGCGTCTCCTTGTACCAGCGCGGCAAGCGTGCGTCGATACGCGGATCGTGCGCGTTCTCGATAAAGATGCCCACCGGATTCGTGATCGCCAGATGGAACACGTCGGGCTTGAAGTCGGCGGAAAAGTGCAGCTTGGGCAGCATCGCTTCGACGCCGGCGCCAAGTCCCAGCCGCGCTTGGAATTCGTTGTCGGCCTGGCGCACGAATACCACCGCGCGCGACAAGCCGAGCCCCGCGAGCACGGCTTCGGAGGCAAGCGCAAGCACGGGCGCGAGCGCATTCTTCGATGGCAACGAGCGCAAGTCTTCGAGGCTCGCGCCTATGCGCGCTTCCGCGGATATTCCCGCCCGCGCGATGGCATCCGCATTGGCCTGCAGTTCGCTGATTTCACGCATCACCGAGTCGCCGCCTTCTTCGCTGGAAAGCGCGAGGCTCATCGAGGCGAGCGTCGCGGCGTCGGTGCTGAGCGCGTCGCTATAGCGATTGGCGATATCGACGAGCAAGGACTCGCGGCCGCTCGCTTCGACATGCTGCGCGGTGAGCGCGTCGGCGACTTCGGTCGAATAGTTGGTGACGGCCTGCAGCCAGCGCACGTGTTTCGGCACGCTTTCGTCGGGCGGCGCTTCGGGGTCGCTCGCCTGCATGCCGGCGCGGATCGTCTCGGGCAGGCGCCAGCGGTCGGCCGCTTCCATGCCGATTTCGTCGAAGGTCACGCCGAGCAGCGCGGCGCACGCGTGACTGTCGCTGATGTTGTCCGCCGCCGCCTTGCGCCGCAACTGATCCCACTCGTGTTCGAGATAGAACGCGACGAGCAGCTTGCCGATCTGCCGCATCAGCGTGCAGACCACGGCTTCTTCCGCCGAACGCAGATCAGTGCGCTCGGTGATCTGCCGCGCGACCGCGCCGGAGAGCAAGGTGCGGTTGAGTTCCAGCTTGGCGTCGATACGGCGTGGCGCGCTGTGATGAAAGTGATCGACGAGTTTGAGCCCGACCACGAGATGCCCGACGGCGTCCATGCCGAGCACCATCAGCGCGCGCGTGACGGTGGTGATGTTGCCGCCGAAGGCCACGTACATCGCGGAATTGGCGAGACGCAGCACCTTCTGCGTGAGGCCGAAGTCCGACAGCACCACTTGCACGAGGGACGTGAAGTCGAGGTCGTTATCGCTCATCGCGGACACGGTCGTGCGCAGCGCCTGAGACAGCATGGGGAAATCCCCGCGCTCGCTCATGCGCGCCCACAGCTTGTCCATAATTTCGGCCTTGACTGCCATCCGTGATAAGAACCCTTCGTTGCGCGAGGATCGATTCCAATCGGCCCTCGCAGCCTTCTTTCTCATGACGTGTCGTTCGATTAGAACACGAACACGCCTTCTCTCATAATGTCTCGTGCAGCACCAGCGAATGCGACTGGAACGACGACGCCAGCTCGTCGGACGGCAGCGCGCGGCTGATCAGCCAGCCTTGAATATGGTCGCAGCCCATCTCGGCGAGCAGGTCGCGCTGCTCCTCGGTTTCGACGCCCTCGGCGACGAGTTCCAGCCCGAGCGATTGCGCGAGCCCGACCACGGCGCTCACGATCGCACGATTGTTGCGCGACGTAATCAGGTTCTCGACAAAGCTCCGGTCGATCTTGAGCTTCGATAAGGGAAACCGCTGCAGATAGGCGAGGCTCGAATAGCCGGTGCCGAAGTCGTCGACGGCGAAGCGAATGCCCACCGAAGTCAGCGCTTCGAGCAGGCAAGTCGCTTCCTCGGGATCGCGCATCAGCACGCTCTCGGTGATTTCGAGCACGATGCGGCGCGCGTCGATGCCCGTCAGCGCCAGCGCTTCCTTGACCGCCGAGGCAAAACGCTTGTCCCGGAACTGCTGCGGCGACACGTTGATCGCCACGTAATCTAGCCGGATGCCGATGGCGTCCCACTGCGCGAGCTGCATGCACGCCGCCTTCAACACCCAGTTGCCCAGATAGTTGATGAGACCGATGGACTCCGCGAGCGGAATGAACACCGTCGGCGGCACGAGCCCGTGCAGCGGATGATTCCAGCGCATCAGCGCTTCCACGCCGACCACCGCGCCCGTGCGGATCTTCGTGATCGGCTGGAAGTACAGCGAGAACTCGCCGTTGCGCACCGCTTCGTATAGCTCGGCTTCCAGCTTGAGGCGTTCGGCGTCGGCGGGGTCGTCGTCGGGTGCGTGGAACACGAGCGTGTTGCCGCCCGCGGCCTTCGCCTGCGCGAGCGCGTGATCGGCCATGCGCAACAGGCTCGCCTGAACGCCGTGCTTGCCGTTGCGCTCGACGGGCTTGTCCGCGAGCGCGGCGTGATCCGGGTACATCGCAATACCCACGCTCGCCGACAAATGCGTATGCTGCCCGCGATGCCGATACGGCTGCGCAATCGCGTTGAGCAGACGCTTGCCGTGGCTTTCGGCGGCTTCGAGTGTGGTGCCGGCGGGCAGCAGCACGGCGAACTCGTCGCTCGCAATGCGCGCCACGCGCTCGCCCGGCGCGACGGTGTGCTGAATGCGCCGCGCCGTCTCGCGCAGCATGTCGTCGCCGGTGTCGTAACCGAGCGCGCGGTTGATCCGCTGATAATCGTCGATATCGAGCACGAGCAGCGCCGCCTGCGTGCGCGTGAGTTCGGCTTCGGCTTGCGCCGCGCTCATGGCGGTATCGAGCGCGGCGGCATTGTCGAGTCCGGTGAGCGCATCGTGATGCAGCGCGTGTTGCAGCGAATCCTCACGCTCGCGCCAGTGCGATACATCGAACGCGGCGAGCGCGAAGCCCGGCGTGCCGAGCGCGGCGGTGGACATGAGCCGCAGCTCGACGCAGATCGGAATGGTCAACGACTTCACCACGTTGAGCGTCGCCGATTCGAGCTTGCCGCTCGCTCGCGCGCGAGCAATGAGCGCGTGCAGTTCGTCGGCTTCCTCGGACGGCACGAGGTCGTGCAGCGTCAGCATGCTTAGATAGTCACGGTGATACCCGATGAACTCGATGCTCGCGTCCGACACCTGTCGGAAGCGCAGGGCATCGTCGAGTTGCGCGAGGAAATCGACCGCGCCGAGCGCCAGCATGAGCACCGACTGATCCTTGTCGAAGCAGTGCGCCGCGACTGCGCTCGAAGAAGCGGGCGCGCGTGCTTGCGCTTGTGCTTCCGGCTGTACCGGCTCTTGTGCCTGCGCTTGCACGGCGACGCCGGGCGCGGCGCTCACGGCTTCGCGGCGGCTCGCCACGGCGCTTCGCCATGCGCGGCCGAGCGCATCGCGAACGATGCGCCACGGTGCGCGGCGGGAGGCGGTGATCCGATTCGCTTGCATGTTGTGGTCGAGTGGTGCGTGGCGCCGGTGTTCCGCGGCCGAATAAGCAACGGCGAGGGGACACTGCGGCGCTCGAAAACGTCTTGCGGACGCTTTCGTCGGGTACGTGCCGGCACACGCGCGACACGTTCTATCAGGCGAGTTATCGGCCCATGGGACGGTTTCTTTAGCTGGAGCGACGGTGCCGCGCTGTATGGCCAGACGCGTCGAGGTTATTTGTCGTACAAAACTTGCGTATCATGCCACCTGCGATGGCACCTTCGATTGCACCTTCGATGGCACTTTCGATGGCACCTGCAGTGCCGGCGGCGATGTCCGCTTGCATGACCGTTGACCGTCGACCGGAAAATTCGCTTGAGTTGTTCAATCCCATGACCCACCATAGATTGCCGGCCTGCCTCGTTTGCGAGGCAGCGTGCTGGGCACTTCCGAGCTTCCCGTCATGGCCGATTCCCCGCTAAAGCCCGCGCCCTCCCGGCGCGAACACAGTGTCTATGTCGGCCGTCAACCCATTCTCGACGGCGACGGCGCGCTGGCTGCCTACGAATTGCTGTTTCGCGACAGCCCCGACAATCGCGCCCGCATAGCGGACGACGTGCAGGCCACCGCGCACGTGGTGGCGCGCACGGTCGGCGAGATCGGCGTGTCGGCCGTGCTGGGCGATCATCCCGGCTACGTCAACATGAGCCGCGAATTGCTCTTCGACGACATCGTCCACATCATGCAGCCCGAGCGCTTCGTGCTCGAATTGCTGGAGAGCATCGAGTTCGACGAGTCCATCTTCCGGCGCTGCGGCCAGTTGCGTAACGCAGGCTTTCGCCTGGCTCTCGACGATGTCATCCGTCTGGACGACGCGCTCCTTGCCGCGCTGCCATCCGTGGATATCGTCAAGATCGATCTTCTGTCCACCGACCGCGCGCACTTGCCGAAGCTCGCCACGACGCTCAAGACGCGCGGCAAGTTGCTGGTCGCCGAGAAGGTCGAGACGCTCGACGACTTCAAGGAAGCCAAGCGCCTGGGCTTCGACTTCTTTCAGGGCTATTTCTTCGCGCGGCCGCAAGTGCTCTCCGCAAGGCGCGCGAGTCCGGCGCGCGGTGCGCTGCTGCGGTTGCTCGCCGTGCTCGGCGGCGACCCGGCCTTGCGCGAGCTCGAGACCGAACTCAAGCGCAATCCGGACATCGTCGTGCAACTGCTGCGTCTGGCCAATTCCAGCGCGCATGCGCGCGGACGGCGCGTGTCGTCGTTGCGCGAGGCCATCGCGTCGACAGGCACACGTCAGTTGATGCGCTGGACCCAACTGCTGCTCTATGCGGACGGCAGCGGTCTGCCGTGGCGCTCGGACCCGCTCCTCCAACTCGTCGGCACGCGCGCGCGCTTCATGGAACTCGCGGCCGGCGTGCTGCGCCCGGATGACGAGCCTTTTGCCGATGCCGCCTTCATGACGGGCATCTTTTCGCTCGTGCATGTCGTGCTCGGCATGCAGCCGGAAGAAATTGTCGATAAGCTTCACCTCACGGCGGAGATCCGCTCGGCGATCCTCGAAGGCGAGGGCGCGCTCGGTGCGCTGCTGGCCATTGCAAAAGCGGCCGAACAGGGCGATGCCGCCGCGATCGATGCAAGCCGGCTGGCCGATCCCGCGCTCGCGGAACTCACGCCCGCCACGCTCTCGCAAATGCAGGTCGAAGCGGCGGCGTGGTTCACCGAGAGCCGGCTGGATCAGGACGAGGCGCAAGGCTGAGGCGCTTGCCGCTCGTCTCGCGACATTTTTGCTGCCCTCAAGCGGAGTGCATATGAAGAAAAAGATTCTGGCGACCGTCGTCGGCCTGGCCGCCGCAACCGCGGCTTGCGTGGCCGTGGTGTATTCGACTGCCGCGAGCGCCACGCTCAAACCGGGCGACGCCGCGCCGTCGTTCGTCGCCCAGGCATCGCTTGGCGGCGATGTGTATCAGTATTCGCTCGCCGACGCGCTCAAGAAAGGCCCCGTCGTCCTGTACTTCTATCCGGCGGCGTTCACCAAGGGCTGCACGATCGAAGCGCACGAATTCGCCGAGGCGGTCGATCAATACAAGGCGCAGGGCGCCACCGTGATCGGCGTGTCGCACGACAACATCGACACGCTCAAGAAGTTTTCCGTGAGCGAGTGCCGCAGCAAGTTCCCGGTCGCGGCGGATGAAGATTCGAAGATCATCCGCTCCTACGACGCTTCGCTGCCCATGAAGAGTTCGATGGCCAATCGCGTGTCCTACGTGATCGCGCCGGACGGCAAGGTGATCTACGAATACACGAGCCTTTCGCCGGATCAGCATGTCGCGAACACCTTGCAGGCCTTGCGTGACTGGAACGCAAAACACAAGGCGCAATGAGCTTGTCGTTCCGTATTCGTCGTTCAAAGAACAAGGTGTGAAGTCAGATGCCGATCGTTGTCGCACTCGCGGTTCTCGTCGCGCTCATTTATGGCGCCGTCTGGTCGTTCAACGCGCTGCACGCGCACTTCGGGCTTGCTGTCGCAGTCGGCGTGGCGGTGGTGGCGGCCGCGGCAATCGCGGCGGGCGTCGCTTACTGGCTCGCGCGGCGCCGTGAGGTCGCGGCGAACATTCCGCGCTCGGCTGGTGGCGACTGGACTCACGAACTCAAACGCGACTGGGGCGGCTTGCGGCTCGCCGCGGGCAAGCGGCTCCTGGAAGTGCGCGTGGGCGAAGCGACGGGCAGCTATATCTTTGCCGATCTGCGCGGCGCGCGCGAGGAGCAGGGCAACGCGGTCGTCCTCACCGTCGCGGATTCGAAACATCCCGAATGGCGTCTGCCCATCAGCGATCCGGCCGATGCTCGCAAGTGGACGCGCATCCTCACGCTCGCCACGCGCCAGAAGCTTTAGTCATGACCAAGCGGCTATTGCGTGTGATAGCCGAGATCGCCGCGCACTTTGCCGCGAAACACCCAGTAAGACCAGATCACGTAGATGATGATGACCGGCAGCAGGAACATCGTGCCGATCAGCAGAAACTGATGCGATAACGGTGCGGCCGATGCGTCCCACAGCGTCACCGAAGGCGGCGCAATGAACGGCCACAGGCTGATCACGAGCCCGGTGAACGCGAGAAAGAAGAGGCCCACGGAGCACAGAAAGGGCAGCACTTCGCGGCCTTTTTGCAAGCTCGACCACAACGTCCACCCAAGGAGCGCGGTCAACACCGGCACGGGCGTGAACGCGAAGCTCTGCGGAAAGCCGAACCAGCGCGCCGCGATGCGCGCATCTTTCAGCGGTGTCCACAGGCTGATCAGCAAGATGAACGCGATCACGCCGAGCAGCGCATGACGCGCCATCTTGCGGCCCCACGCCTGCAACTCGCCTTCGGTCTTGAGCACGAGCCAGGTCGAGCCCTGCAACGCATAGCCGAAGATCAGCCCGACGCCGACGAGCAGCGGAAACGGCGCCACCCAGTTCCAGCTCGTCCCGGCGTACTGCCGGCCGTGGATCGGAAAGCCCTGGATGAACATGCCGAGCACCGTGCCTTGCGCGAAGGTCGCGACGAGCGAGCCGTAGCCGAACGCGCCATCCCACAGCCATCGGCGCGCGCCCTCGACCTCGCGGAATTCGAACGCGACGCCGCGAAAGATCAGCCCGAGCAGCATGAAGAGAATCGGAAAGTAGACCGCCGGCACGATGATCGCGAAGGCCAGCGGGAACACCGCGAACAAGCCGCCGCCGCCGAGGATCAGCCAGGTTTCGTTGAAGTCCCACACCGGCGCGACGGAGTGGATCATCAAGTTGCGTTCGTCGGGATCGCGGCGCAGCAGGAACAGCATGCCGACGCCCAGATCGAAGCCGTCGAGCAGCACGTACATGAACACGGCCAGCGCGAGGATGGCGGCCCACAAAGGCACGAGATCGAGCATCGCGGTCTCCGGTTGACTTGTTATGGGCGATGCGGCGGGACGACGTCGTCGCGATTCGCCGTGCGCGCGCCGCCGTCGCCGCCTGCCGTGACCGCCGATACCGCCGACAGCGGCCGCGCCGCGCGCGTCTTCGTATCGAGCGATTCGTTCTCATGGTCACGCGACGCGTCGGTCGGGCCGATGCGCACGAGCCGCCGCAACAGCACGAAGCCCGCGCCGAAGATCACGAGATAAGCCAGCATGTAGAGCGCCCAGGACAGGCCGACGTCGGCGGTGGTGAGCGAGGGCGTGACGGAATCACGCGTGCGCAGGATGCCATATACCGTCCACGGCTGACGGCCCGCTTCGGTGGTGGTCCAGCCCGCAATCACCGCGATGAAGCCGAGCGGCATGGCGAACGTCGCGCAACGCAGCCAGCGCGTGCTTTGTTCCAGCTTACCGCGCGCGAACAGCACGACGCCCGACAGCACGAGCGCGAACATCAGAAGCGCGATCCCGACCATGATGTGAAAGGCGAAAAACACCACGGCGACAGGCGGGCGGTCTTCGCGCGGAAAGTCCTTCAGCCCGCGCACGACTCCGTTCGGATCGTGCGTGAGGTAAAGGCTGCCGAGCACGGGAATCGAAATCTCAAAGCGGTTGCGCTCTTCCTTTTCGTCGGGAATGGAGAAAAGATTCGCGGGCACGCGCGAGCCGGTTTCCCACAGACCTTCCATCGCCGCGAGCTTGGCGGGCTGATATTTGAGCGTGTTCAGACCGTGCGAATCGCCGATCACCATTTGGATCGGCACCATGATGATGAGAAAGATCAGCGACATCTTGAGCATCACGCGACTTTCCTCGACAGCGCGTTTTTGCCGCAGATACATGGCGCCGACGCCGAGAATGACGAAGCCCGTCGTGACGAGGAACGCGCTCACCGTATGCCCAAGCCGGTACGGAAACGACGGCGTGAAGATCACGTCGAAGAAGCTCACCACTTCGAAGCGGCCGTCCGGCAACATGCGATGCCCTTGCGGCGTCTGCATCCAGCTATTGACGGCGAGAATTCAGAACGACGAGATGACCGTGCCCGCCGCGACGAAGATCGCGGACATGACGTGCGCCCATTGCGGCACGAGCTTGCGTCCGAACAGGAGCACGCCGAGAAACGCCGATTCGAGGAAGAACGCCGTCAGCACTTCGTAGCCCATCAGCGGGCCGACGACATTGGCGGTGGCATCGGAGAAACGGCTCCAGTTGGTGCCGAACTGAAACGGCATGACGATGCCCGACACCACGCCCATGCCGAACGACACCGCGAAGATTTTCAGCCAGAACGCGGACAGGCGCCGGTAGACATCGCGCTTGGTGATCCACCAGTTGAATTCGAGCGTCGCGATGAAGCACGACAGGCCGACCGTGAACGCGGGCAGCAGTATGTGGAACGCGACGACCCAGGCGAACTGGAAACGTGAAAGCAGGACCGAATCGACATCCATGAGCGCTCCTTTTATGTTTCTGTAAAAGGCGGGGCGAAGGGTGCACGGTCGCACACTGGTGGCGCGCGCTCCATTAATACACGGTTTTCCATCGCTCGGCACGAGGAGCGAAAAGCCTTGCTGCACCAAATCGGTATAATTACGGTCTGCTTTCGCCGCGTGGACGACCGCGCGCGCTTCTTGTTACCGGGGACGGCCCCGTTCCTTCGAGGAAGTCACCTCATGTCCTGGATTCTTCTTTTTATCGCCGGTTTGCTCGAAGTGGCATGGGCCGCCGGGCTCAAGTCATCGGAAGGCTTTACGCGGCTTTGGCCGTCGTTGTTCACGCTGGTGACGGCCATCGGCAGCTTCGTCTTGCTTGCCATGGCCATGCGCCAGGTGCCGCTCGGCACCGCTTACGCTGTTTGGACGGGAATCGGCGCGGTCGGCGCGTTTATTTTCGGCATCGTATTTCTGGGCGAGGCGTTGACGGCGGCGCGTATCGGCAGCGCGGCGCTGATCGTCGCGGGGCTCATCGGACTCAAGCTCTCGTCCGGGCATTGACGCGCTGTTGCGCCGGCGCGACCGCAATGGTCGCCCGTGCGAGCGGCAGCGCACTTCGGGCGGCATTCGCCGGATGTCTTGCTGCACCGCTTCCTTTTGCATGGATATAATGGTCTGAAGGCATTTCCGATTTTCAGCAATCTCCGATTGCAGATAACATCACTCGGCGAGCCGCACCGTTTTATCTTTCCGCCTGCGTCACGAGGCTTTTTTCGATATCCTCGTTGATATGGGCGGCTTCTTCCGGCATCCGGGCCGGAAAGAAGCGACGTTCAGACCGGCGGACACGGTTGGCCGGGTTGCTGGCGCACCAAGGAGGCGGCAATGCTTGAGTCACTTTCGCTCGCTGCGGGCCTGTCATGGGCGAGCGGGTTGCGCCTGTATCTCACGGTCTTCATCGCGGGTCTGTTTGAACGCATCGGTCTCATCCATCTTCCTGATTCGCTCGCGGTGCTCGGTTCGCCGTGGGTGATCGGCGTGGCGGCGGTGCTCGCCGTCGTCGAATTTCTCGCCGACAAGATTCCCGCGCTCGATTCGCTGTGGGACGCCATTCACACGTTCATCCGCATTCCGGCGGGCGCCGTGCTTGCCGCCGGCACGCTCGGTCATGCCGATCCGGCCATGCTCACCATCGCGGCGCTGGCGGGCGGAACGCTTGCCGGCGCCTCGCATTTCGCCAAGGCGGGCACGCGCGCGCTGATCAATCTCTCGCCCGAACCGGTGTCGAACTGGGCGGCATCCGCGACGGAAGATATCGGCGTGCTGCTCGGCATCACGCTCGCGCTCTTCGTGCCGGTGCTGTTCCTCGTCATGCTGATTGCGTTCCTGGTCATCGCCGGTTGGGCGCTGCCGCGCCTCGTGCGCGGCGTGCACGGCGGCATATCGCGCATGGCCAAGCACATGCTGCCCGGCAGCGGCGCGCCGCAAACGTCGATCACGAGCCTGCGGAGCAAGCACGATTGAGCACCGCGGCGCGCAACGACTCCACTCCCTCCAAGGCCGCGCTCAAAGCCGACCGCACGCATCCTCCTGTCCGGCTCGATTTTCTGCAGACCGCGCGTCAGGCGTGGCGCATGACCGCGCGCGACTGGCGCGCGGGCGAGCTCACCATGCTGCTGCTCGCGCTGGTGCTGGCGGTGGCGGCGCTGTCGAGCGTCGGTTTTCTCTCCGACCGCATGCGTCAAGGGCTCGTGCGCGACGGCCGTCAGATGATCGCGGCGGACTTCGTCGTGCGCTCGGATCATCCCGTCGATGCGATGTTCACCGACCAAGCCAGGTCGCTCGGCCTCGAAACCGCCGGGACCACGATCTTCCCGAGCATGATCAGCTCGACCGCGGCGCAGCCCGCCTCGCGGCTCGCGGCGATCAAGGGCGTGACGCAAGGTTATCCGCTGCGTGGCGCGCTGCGTATCGCGTCGGCGCCCGGCAAGCCCGACGCGCCCGTCAACGGCATTCCCGCGCCCGGCACCGTCTGGGTCGATGCGTCCCTGCTCGATGCGCTGAAAACGCAGCCCGGCGGCACGGTGAAGGTCGGCACGCGCACGTTCAAGGTCGCGGGCATCATCACGCGCGAGATGGATCGCGGCTTTTCCTTCGTCAACTTCTCGCCGCGCCTCATGATGCGCGCCGATGAAATCGCCGCCACGGGATTGCTCGGCTACGGCAGCCGCGTGACTTACCGCTTGCTGGTCGCGGGACCGGATGCGCAGATCGAGCGCTTCGCGCAATTCGCCCGCGATAAGACCGACGGCGGCAAATTGCGCGGCGTCGGACTCGAATCGCTGTCGGACGGGCAGCCGCAAGTGCGGCAGACCATCGATCGCGCGAGCCACTTTCTCACGCTCGTTTCGCTGCTGACGGCGATGCTCGCGGCGGTAGCCATCGCCATGGCCGCGCATCGTTTTGCGCGGCGGCATCTCGACGGCTGCGCCACCATGCGTTGTCTGGGCGTCAGTCAGCGCACGCTGCGCGCGTTGTTTCTGAACGAATTCCTGGCGATCGGCGTGATCGGCAGCGCGCTTGGCGTCGTGCTCGGTTTCGGCGGCCATCTCGTGCTGCTGAACTGGCTGGGCTCGCTCGTCGATGTCGATTTGCCGCAGCCCTCCGTCTGGCCCGCGCTGCAAGGCATCGCGATGGGCCTCGTGCTGCTGCTCGGCTTCGCCCTGCCGCCGCTTTTGCCGCTCACGCGCGTGCCGCCTGTGCATGTGATCCGCCGTGAACTCGGCGATGCAAAGCGCGTCGCTTATGCGGCCTACGGCGTCGGCGTCGTGCTGTTCGCGGCGTTGCTCATCGTCGCGGCGGGCGAGTTAAAGCTCGGCGGCATCGTCGCGGGCGGATTCGCGGCCGGCCTCCTGATCTTCGGCGTGATCGCGCGCGCGGCGTTGTGGGCGGCGGCGCGCTTCGTGCGGCGGGAAAAGAGCCGCGCGGGCGTGGGCTGGCGTTATGCGCTGGCGTCGCTCGAACGGCGCAGCGGCGCGAGCGCGTTGCAGATCACGGCGCTTGGCATCGGCCTCATGTGTTTGTTGCTGATAGCGATGACGCGCGACGACCTTATCAAGGGCTGGCGCGCCGCCACGCCGCCGGATGCGCCCAACGAGTTTCTCATCGACATCCAGCCGGATCAGCGCGAAGGCGTGCTCGCGTATCTGCATGGGCATGGCCAACCCGATGCCGCGCTCTCGCCGATGGTGCGCGCGCGTCTCGTCGCCATCAATGGCAAGGCGGTAAATCCGGACAGCTACGACAAGCCGGATGCAAAACGGCTCGTCGATCGCGAATTCAATCTTTCTTACACCACTGAATTGCCGGGCGATAACCGCGTGACGCAGGGCACGTGGTTCGGCAAGAACGCGCAGCCGGCGGTGTCGATAGAAGAGGGCATCGCGAAAACTATTCGCGTGAAGATGGGCGACACGCTGCGTTTCGATGTCGCCGGCATGCCGGTCGAGGCGCCGGTGACGAGCGTGCGCAAGGTCGACTGGAATTCGTTCAAGGTCAACTTTTTCGTGCTGATGCCGCCCGAGACGCTGGCCGACCTTCCCGCGACGTTCATCACGAGTTTTCATCTGCCGCCGGAACAGGCGCGCACCATCGACGGCCTCGTCGCCGCCTATCCGAACGTGACCGCCATCGATACCGCGCCGATCCTCGCGCAGATTCAGCGCACGCTCGACCAGGTGATCGGCGCGGTGCAGTTCCTGTTCATCTTCACGCTCGCGGCCGGCGTGCTGGTGCTTTATGCGGCGCTTGCCGGCACGCGCGACGAACGCATGCGCGAGTCGGCGCTATTGCGGGCTTTGGGCGCATCGCATCGGCAGATTCGTTCGGTGCAGGTCGCTGAGTTCGTCGCGGTCGGCGCGTTGTCCGGCCTGATGGCGGCGCTCGGTGCGCAGGGCATCGGTTACGTGCTTGCATCGCGCGTGTTCGAGTTTCATATCGAGTTCAACCCGTGGCTCGTGCCGGTTGGCATCGTCGCGGGCGTTGCTTGCGCGGCGCTCGGCGGCTGGATGAGCCTGCGGCGCGTGCTGGCGCGTCCGGCCTTGCAATCGCTGCGCGACGCCTGAGTTTTCTGTTGTCCAAAAGCAATGAGCGAAGTCAATTCCCAACCTTCCGACGATGAAGTCCAAAAGCCCACGCCGTTCGAACTGATCGGCGGCGAGGAACGTCTGCGCGCGATGGTCGATCGCTTTTACGATCTGATGGACCTCGAACCCGAATTCGCGGGCTTGCGCGCGCTGCATCCGCCGACACTCGACAACTCCCGCGACAAGACCTTCTGGTTTCTGTGCGGCTGGATGGGCGGACCGGATCACTACATCAGCCGCTTCGGCCATCCGCGTTTGCGGGCGCGGCATATGCCGTTCGCCATTGCAACGGCCGAGCGCGATCAATGGTTGCGCTGCATGGCGTGGGCGATGCAGGACATCGGCCTCGACGAGCCTTTGCGCGAGCGCCTTCTCACCTCTTTCTTCGATACCGCCGACTGGATGCGCAACCGGCCCGGCTGATTCGCGCGCTTTTGTATCGGTCCAAGGCAGCGGCGCGTGCGGCATGATCTGCGGAACGGCTTTTTGCCGCCCCACGAAATATCGCAAGGACAAGACATGAGCACACGCGCACTCTTTCGCGAGGACGCTTATCGCACACAGTGCGAGGCGAGCGTCACGGCTATCGACGAAATGGGCATCCACCTCGATCAAACCGTGTTTTATCCGCTCGGCGGCGGCCAGGCCGGCGATGCGGGCACGCTGACGCTTGCCGACGGCACGAAGATCGTCATCGCCGACACGCGCAAGGCGAAGTTCGAAGGCGCCACGCCCGACGACGCCGTGCATGTGCCCGCGCCCGGCCAAGAAGAAGCGCTTTCGCTTTTGAAGGTTGGCGACAGAGTGAGCGCGGAGATCGACTGGGAGCGGCGGTATCGGCATATGCGGCTGCATACGGCGAGTCATCTGATGTGCGCGGTACTGCCGTATCCGGTGGATGGATGCAGTATCACGAGAGACTATGCGCGCCTCGACTTCGCGACGGTCGAGCCTATCGAACGTGAGCGCGTGGAAGCGCGTCTGGCGGAACTGATCGGCGGCGCGCACGACGTGAATACCGAATGGATCACCGACGACGAGATGACCGCGCGCCCTGAACTCGTCCGCACGATGAGCGTAAAGCCGCCGATGGGCCTTGGCCGCGTGCGCCTGTTGCGCATCGAAAACGTGGATTTGCAGCCATGCGGCGGCACACATGTGCGTAATACGGGCGAGATCGGCGGCTTGCGGATTGCAAAGCTGGAGAAGAAGAGCGCGCGCACGCGGCGACTGGTGCTGGAGCTGGTTTGAACGCGCGAGCGGAAGCACTCGATCCGCGCGCGAGCGCGATACTCGAATTCTGGTTCGGCGCGGTCGGCTCGCCTGAGGCCGGGACGGAACGCAAGCTGTGGTGGAAAAAGAAGCCTGCCTTCGATGCGCAGATCAGCGAGCGTTTCGGCGCGGTGCTCGAAGAAGCGCTGTCGGGCGGTTTGCGTGAATGGGAGCGCACGCCTTCGGGTGCGCTTGCGCTGATCGTGCTGCTCGACCAGTTTTCGCGCAATTGTTATCGGCATACGCCGCGCGCGTTTGCGGGCGACGAGCGTGCGTTGGCGTTGGCGAAAGCGCTGGTCGATTCCGGCGATGATTTGCGCTTGGCCGATGCATACCATCGTGCGTTTGCGTATATGCCATTCGAGCATGACGAGACGATGGAAAGCCAGCTTCGCGCGGTTGAATTGTTTGGGAAATTAGAGCAAGAAGAGGGCGTGACGAGCTTCCATGAATCGGCGATGAAGCATGCGGAAGTCATCGAACGATTCGGGCGCTTTCCGCATCGCAACCGAATTTTGGGCAGGCCGACGACGAAGGACGAAGAAACGTGGCTGACGACCCGCGGCGGCTTTTAGAGGGAGGCGAACCCGATGATTGCGCGCAGCGAGTCAGAAAGGCGTGGCTAGGAGGTCCGAAGAGCATTAAGACCAGTAGTCAATGTGAGTGCTCGAGTAGAACCGCGCAAAGACAAGGCTTCCCACCAGCGGGCCGCAAAGAAGGTCATCAGCTGCGGAGAGGTGACAAAAAAATTCGCAGACAACGGCCCATTGCAGGGCAAGCGCTCGAAGAGAATCATCAGCTGCGAACGACTACGAGCGTGAGAAAGGGGAAGTGCTCAAAGGGTTTGTGGTAAATAGCGGGGAACCAGTTGTGCTTCAGAAGCCGGTTCCTAAGCTGCTTTCTTTGGTGACTTTCTTTGCAGCAGCAAAGAAAGTTACCCCTCCGCCGGGGAGGCGGCTACTGAACAAAACGCAGCAAAAGAAAAAAAGAAAGCACTCACCGCCCACCGGCGACATCGATCAAAGCCCCGGTGACATAAGAAGCGGCATCGGAGAGTAGCCAGACGATAGCCTCGCCGACTTCATCGGCGGACCCGGCGCGCCCGATAGGCGTCTGCCCACCCAGCACCTGAGCCCGATCGGGCTTACCACCACTAGCGTGAATCTCGGTCTCGATGAGAC
Organism: Caballeronia sp. TF1N1; assembly: GCF_022878925.1. Lineage (NCBI taxonomy): Bacteria > Pseudomonadati > Pseudomonadota > Betaproteobacteria > Burkholderiales > Burkholderiaceae > Caballeronia > Caballeronia sp. TF1N1. The sequence goes on along the minus strand of NZ_CP084626.1, from coordinate 1,924,400 downwards.
CTGGCCGAATGGCATTGACCCTCACCCCTTCGCGCCCGAGCTCTTTGGAAAGCCCGATGGTGAGTGTATCGATAGCCCCTTTGGAAGCCGCATAATCGACATACTCCCCCGGGCCGCCTAATCTGGCGGCCGCCGAAGAAACATTCACGAGCGCCCCGCCCTTGCCACCACGCGAAGTGGAAAGCCGCCGCGCCGCTTCACGAGCGCAAAGAAACGCGCCGAGCACATTGGTATCGAAAATACGTTTCATGCGCTCGATATCCATGTCCGCGAGCATGGAGCCGGGCGCGACGATGCCCGCGTTATTCACCACGCCACCGAGCTTGCCGAACGCCTTCTCGGTGGCATCGAACATCGCGATGATCGCCGCCTCGTCGCACACGTCGCCCTGAATGGCGATCGCCTTGCCGCCAGCGGCTTGCACCGCGGCGACGGTTTCATCGGCGGCACTGGCGTTATTCGCATAGTTCACGCCGACCGACCAGCCGCGCGCGCCCGCGAGCAGCGCTGCCGAGCGGCCGATGCCGCGGCTCGCGCCCGTAATCAGGATGACTTTGGACATCGTGTCGACCGTTAGGGATGGATCAAACCGCGTCGCGCTTTTCGTTCCACTTGTCGAGCGTGCGCGGCGTGTAGTGCTGCAGCTTCGTGATCATCTCGCCGGGCTCGCGCGCAATCTGTATGAGCTCTAGATACTGCTCGCGCATGAAGCCTTCGTCGACGGTATGGCGCAACATGGCCATGAGCGGGTCGTAATAGCCGTTCACGTCCAGCAGGCCAACAGGCTTCTGATGATAACCAAGCTGCGCCCACGTGAACACTTCGAAAAATTCCTCGAAAGTGCCGACACCACCGGGCATCGCGACGAACGCGTCCGCGAGATCGGCCATGCGCTTCTTGCGCTCGTGCATGTCGGGCACGACGATCAGTTCCGTGAGGTCCGTATGGCCCACTTCCTTCGCAAGCAGCAACTCTGGAATGACGCCGATTGCGCGTCCGCCGGCGGCGAGCACTTCATCGGCGATCAGGCCCATCAAACCGACGCGGCCGCCGCCATACACGAGCGAAAGGTTGGCCTCGACGAGCGCGCGGCCGAACGCCTTGGCCGCTTCGGCATATACAGGGCGGGCTCCGCTCGCGGAGCCGCAATAGACACAAACAGCCTTCATTATCGGGAATCCTTCGGTGTTACGTTCTTCGGCGCACCCGGCGGCGCTTCCTCGCGCGGCGGCAGGAAGTCGGCGTACTGGCGCTTCGGCAGTTTACCGGACACGAGGTCGTCGAAGAGCTGGCGCGATCGTCCGCGAAGATACGGCGCCATGATCGAAATGATATGCAGACTCGCCTGGTGCAACTCCGTGCGGATCGCTTCCTGATCGTTGTACTTGCGCGGGTTCATCACGTACTGATACGAAAGCCAGTAGGTCGAGATCACGCCCATATTGGTCGCGATGACCTCGATCTCCGCGGGCGTCGCGACCATTTCCTGATCGGCGACGAGCGCTTCGCATAGCTGGCTGGCAAAGCGCACCTTGTGCGTGATGATCTGCTTGAAGTGCGTTTCGAGCGTGCGATTGCGCGCGAGCAGATCGTTCAGATCGCGATAGAGAAAGCGATACGCCCACAGGAAATCGGCCATGTACTGTAAGTACGACCACATTTCATCTATGGTCGGACGATGATCGTCCGGGAACTTCAGGCGCTTCTGAATCTGCTGCTCGAATTGCGCGAAGATGCTGTTGATGATGTCGTCTTTGTTCCGGAAATGGTAGTACAGATTACCTGGACTAATTTCCATTTCCTCGGCGATCGTCGTGGTAGTGACGTTCGGCTCGCCGATATCGTTGAACAACTTCAGCGACAGCTCGAGAATCCGTTCGCGGGTACGGCGGGGAGGTTTGGCTTCCATGTCGTCCGACCTTGGCTTCCGGTGGCGGCGCTCGAAACTCCAAAACGTTCGCGCGACCGGTTTCCGTTGCTATTTTTGAGAATGTCGGACGATTATAAACCGGTCGTTCGGCGCGACAGTGCTGCGTTTCAGGTGACATTCATCTTTTATGGGATACGAGCGAGCCAATTCGACACGACCGGCCAGAGAATCAACGCCCACGTAATGAGGCAAACGCCGAGCGCGACCATCACGGCCGCGCTGCCGAAATCCTTCGCGCGCTTCGAGAGTTCGTGACGTTCGAGCGAGATGCGGTCGATAGCCGCTTCCACGCTCGAATTGAGCAATTCGACGATCAGCACGAGCAGCACGGATGCGATCAGCGCCGCGCGCTCGACGGGCGCCACCGGCACGAAAAGACTGCATGGCAGAAGAATCGCGGCGAGCGTGAGTTCCTGACGAAACGCGCTTTCCTCGCGAATGGCGACGCGAAAACCGTTGAGCGAGTTCTTCATCGCGTGCCAGGCGCGCGTGAAGCCGCGATTACCCTTATACGGGTTGAAGGGCAGCGGCGCGAGCGGATCGTCGGGACCTAGCGGTTCGTTTTCCTCATTGGCTTCGACGTCGCCATCGCGCTTGGACTCGAGCGGACGAGGCGCCGCACGGGCGTGAGCTTCGGCGCGTTGCTCGGCGAGCCTCTTTCGCGTCATGCGGCCGCCCGGTCGGTGCTCGGCGCGCGCGGTTCGACCTGGCGCAAATGCGAGGCGAACTGCTCGGAGGCCGCGCGCCACGAGAAGCGCTCGGCCCACGCGCGGGCATCGGCGCGTTCGATCTTGAGCGCTTGCAGACAGGCTTCGTGCAGATCTTCATGGAGCGCGCCGGGACCGTGTTCACCTAGTACATCGATTGGACCGGTGACCGGATACGCGGCGACCGGTGTGCCGCAGGCCATCGCTTCGAGCAGCACGAGGCCGAAGGTATCGGTGCGGCTCGGGAACACGAAGACATCGGCGGCCGCGTAGACCTTCGCCAGTTCCGTCTGCGAGAGCACGCCGAGATAGTTGACGTTCGTATAGCGCGACTTCAGTTCCGCGAGCGCCGGTCCTTCGCCCGCGACCCACTTCGAGCCGGGCAGATCGAGCTTCAGAAACGCTTCCACGTTCTTTTCCACGGCCACGCGCCCGACGTACAGAAAGATGGGCCGCGCGGTGTTGAGCACCTTCGAGTCCATCGGATGAAAGATGTCCAGATCGACGCCACGCGTCCACAGCACGACGTTGGTGAAGCCGTACTGTTCCAGGTCGTGCTTGACGACCGGAGTAGGCGCCATCACCGCCTGCGAATGCCGATGAAACCAGTGCAGAAACCGATAAGTCATGGCGAGCGGAATACCGAAGCGCGCTTTCACGTACTCGGGAAAACGCGTGTGATAAGCGGTCGTGAACGGCAGTTTGTGACGCAGCGCATAGGCACGCGCCGACATGCCGAGCGGGCCTTCGGTCGCGATATGCAGCGCGTCCGGCGCGAATTCGTCGATACGCTTCGCCACGTGCCGGCCCGGCATCAATGATAGGCGAATCTCGGGATAAGTCGGACACGGAATGGTTCTGAACTCGAGCGGCGTGAGCAATTCCACGCGATGCCCGAGGCCCGTGAGTTCGCGGCTCGTCTGCGTAAGCGTGCGCACGACGCCATTGACCTGCGGCTCCCATGCATCGGTGACGATCATGATTTTCATCGGATTTCGGCTCGGGTGAGGATGCGGTTCAGACGGTGGCGCGCACGCGGTTCGGTTGCGCTTCCGGGGAGTGCATGACGGTCCAGTAGACGATCTTCAGTTCGCCGTCTTGGGTCTCGACGAGCGCGGAGAGGCTCTCCACCCAGTCGCCGTCGTTGCAATAGAGAATGCCGTCGATATCGCGTATCTCGGCCTTGTGGATATGCCCGCACACCACGCCATCGCAGCCGCGGCGGCGAGCTTCGTCGGTCATGACCCGTTCGAACTGCGAAATGAAGTTGACCGCGTTTTTGACCTGATGCTTGAGATACTGCGAGAGCGACCAGTAGTCGAAGCCGAGCTTCGTGCGCACGCGATTGAACCAGCGGTTGAGCAGCAGGATCATCGTGTAGGCGGTGTCGCCGAGATAGGCGAGCCATTTCGCGTGCTGGATCACGCCGTCGAAGAGATCGCCGTGCACGATCCAAAGACGCTTGCCCGCGAGCGTCGTATGGAAGGCTTCGCCGCGCACGTGGATGTCGCCGAACGCGAGATCGCAGTACTGGCGCGCGGCTTCGTCGTGATTGCCGGGGATATAGACGACTTGCGTGCCCTTGCGCGCCTTGCGCAAGATTTTCTGAATGACGTCGTTGTGCGCCTGCGGCCAGAACCAGCCTTTCTTCAGTTGCCAGCCATCGATGATGTCGCCGACGAGATACAGATACTCCGACTCGTTGTGGCGCAGAAAATCGAGCAGATAGGGCGCCTGGCAGCCGCCAGAGCCCAAATGGATGTCCGACAGCCAGATCGCGCGATAGCGTTGAGGCGCACTGGAGGATTCGCTGTCGTCGTCGACGCCCGGGTTCGCCGGCAGCGGCAGGGCGGTTTCATGCGTCGCGCCGCGCAGGTCGGCGCTCCGAAAACGATAAGCGGAAGACGCTTCGATTGCCTGCGTGACGGTCGAGTGGAAGGTCATGGGCTCGCGTATCGGGTTTCGATATGCGCATTGCGCCATGCGGCCGTGACCGAGCCGTGACAGTCACGAGAAGTTCTTATTACTTGTAGGGAGCCGGCGCCGTGATGATGCGCGTGCCAGCCAGGCGATCGTGCAGAAACTGCCGCGCCGGATCGAGCCGGACGGCGGCCGCCCACAGCGCGATCCAGGCCGCGAACACGGCGAGCGTCTGCGGCACGGCGAGCCCGAGCAGCGGATGCAGCGCGAGCGGCGGCAGGAACCACAGCCACGCGAGCGCATAGCGCGCGAGCGCCCGGCCAGGCGTGACGGGCTCACCGTGGGCGTCGACCAATTTGAGGCGCCAGGTTTTCATTGGCAGCGTCTGGCCGCCGTGCGTCCAGAACCACACGAAATACGCGGCGAGCACGAGACCGATCCACGTCATCAGCCAGTTGTGATGCGTAAGGCCGTTTTTCTGCTGGGTGAGCGTGCTGAACAAATATCCGGAGATGAACACCACGCCGAACAGAATGACGCCTTCGTAGACCATCGTCGCGAGCCGGCGGCGCAGCGTGGGCGCGTAAAGCGGCGAGAGAGGCGTGGTGGTGGAAGCGGACGCGCTCATGAGCCGTTGTACATGGAAGGCGCTTGCTGCGGGGAGACGGGAATCGGCGTTGCCGGCACGACGCTCGCGGCGTTGGGAATCGCGGGCGTGGCGGGCGAGGCGGTTGAGGTGGAAGAAGGCGATGCAGCCGGCGCACCGGAGCCGCCTTCGGCATGTCCCGCGCCGTGGCCTTGCTCGCGCGCGGCCACGAGCCGGTTGATGTCCTTCACTTCGCTCTTGCCGGTCGGCGGCGCGCTAACGACCGTGGGACGGCGCGTGCGCTCGGTGGCGGCGAGCTTTTTCTTCTGCTCTTCGGAAAGCTTCTGGTAAGCATCCCACGCCTTTTCGCGATTCTCCGGCGCGACGGACTTTGAAACCTGATAGTTCTCGCGCGCGACTTTGCGCTGGTCCGGCGTCATGCGCGTCCATTCCTCCATGCGCTGATGCAGACGCTTTTGCGCCTCGGGCGACATGCGGTGATAGCGCGATGCGATCTTCAGCCACTTTTGCTTGCGCTCTTCGCTGAAGGAATCCCATTGCGTGGAGAACGGCGCGAGCGCGACGTGCTGCGCTTCGGTGAGACGATTCCACGAGAGCGGACTGCCGGAAGAGAGCGCCGACAGCGAAAGGCCGGAATCGGCGCCCGAACTTGCGCCGTTGGGCGCGGCGGCGGTCGAGAGCAAGGCGGCGGTGGCTGGGTAAAAGCGCGGATAAGTCGCGGCGAATGCGACCAGACTCGCAATCGCGCAACTAAAGACAATCGCGAGACCGCGCTTGTAACTCACCCGAAAACTCCCCGCCAGGTCTGATGTCAGTTGAAAGATTCGACAATACGCGTCAGTGATTACGCGTCAAATATGCGTTGAAGCCGTGGTCGAGATAGGCGTCGAGCGGCAAGCTGTCGGAGAGCATGGCCGCGTCGATGTCGGCGAGTTCGGCACGGCGCTCCTGATCTTCCCAGTAAGCGATGCCAGCCAGACCGATAGCCAGCGCGCACACCGGCCACACGAGGCCGAAGCCGCCGAGCCGCGCGAACAGGCCCTTCGGCCCTCGCGTCTCGGAGCCGTCGTGCCCCGCGCCGCCCGCCGAGAGGCTCGCGCCTGCTCCGGCCAAAGCCGGCGTGAACGCGGGCGCGGTCATGGCGACCTTCTCCGGCTTTTTGCGCGCGATAGCAGCCCGGCGCGCCTCGGCGAGCCGATCGACCGCGGCGGCCGGAATAGTCGATGTACTTTCGTCCAGCGCGCGAACTACCTTCAGCGCGAACTCGTTTTCCTTTGAATCAAGAACGGAACTCATAGCGTGATCCCTTTGGCTTTCAGGGCGTGCGCGAGGGCGTGCGTGGCGCGTGAACAATGCGTTTTGACGCTGCCCTCGGAGCAGCCCATGGCGGCGGCCGTCTCTGCGACATCCATATCTTCCCAGTAACGCATGAGAAAGGCTTCTCGTTGACGTGCCGGCAATTTCTGGATTTCCGCGTCGATCAGGTTGAGTACCTGTTCGCGTTCCAGTTTGTTCTCGCTGCTCTCGCTGCCGAGTGCGCCGTCTTGCGATTCGAAGGATTCGAGCGGGTCGAACTCGTCGTCGTCCGCGTTTCCGAAGGACGAAAAGAGGCTGACCCACGTGTTCCGCACCTTCTGGCGACGGAAATAGTCGTGCGTCGCATTCTGGAGGATACGCTGGAAAAGCAGCGGAAGCTCGGAAGGCGGCTTGTCACCGTATTTTTCCGCCAGTTTGATCATGGCGTCCTGCACGATGTCCAGCGCCGCGTCGTCGTCGCGGACGGTGTACACGGTCTGTTTGAACGCGCGTCGTTCGACGCCCGCCAGGAAATCGGCAAGTTCCTTGTCTGATGCCATCCGTTGGGAGCCCGGCGCAACGAATTTGCGTCGAAAGGGATCGTGGGTTCTAGGAAAACCTGCGGATGCTAGCAAATTTTCGCCACGCCGGGAGGATTTGGGACGATTTGTTGCCCGATTTACGTACTCGCTGCTCCAAGCGTCAAACGTTGTGCTAAATCTGAGCTTTTTCCGAAACGCGTCGGATCGGAGATTTCCGAAACTTTTTTCTTGACCCGTTGCGCGCGTCGGGCTACATTTTCCGACTCGCATCATAAAGTGAAATGTCTGCTTTGAGGCGAGCCCAAGAAGCACGCCAGTCAATTCAAGACGCGCCGCTTGAACCCGAGCCACAAGCCCGGCAGAGAGCACCCGATCAATTTTTTGCCGAAAATTCGAAAGGTGATGAATGAACATGCCCAGCGCGGAATTCTCCACGTCGGATACGACTCCCCCTCACGAAGCTGACTCCATCGGCGGCACCGTGCTCATGCGCGCGCTCGCTGACGAGAAGGTCGAGTTCATTTGGGGCTATCCCGGCGGCTCGGTACTCTACATCTACGACGAGCTGTACAAGCAGGACCAGATCCAGCACATTCTCGTGCGCCACGAACAGGCCGCCGTACACGCCGCCGACGCCTATGCGCGCTCGACCGGCAACGTGGGCGTGTGCCTCGTGACTTCCGGCCCCGGCGTCACCAATGCGGTGACGGGTATTGCCACGGCCTATATGGATTCCATTCCGCTCGTCATCATCAGCGGGCAGGTTCCGACTGCGGCCATCGGCCTCGACGCGTTCCAGGAGTGCGACACCGTCGGCATCACGCGGCCCTGCGTCAAGCACAACTTCCTCGTGAAGGACGTGCGCGATCTCGCCGCCACCGTCAAGAAAGCGTTCTACATTGCTCGCACGGGTCGCCCCGGTCCGGTGCTGATCGACATTCCGAAGGACGTGTCGAAGGCGCCGTGCAAGTACGAACCGCTGAAGAGCGTGTCGCTGCGTTCGTATAACCCGGTGACGAAGGGCCACTCCGGCCAGATCCGCAAGGCGGTGCAACTGCTGCTTTCGGCCAAGCGCCCGTACATCTATACCGGCGGCGGCATCATTCTCGCGGATGCATCGCGCGAGCTGAACCAATTCGCCGATTTGCTGGGTTATCCGGTCACCAACACGCTGATGGGTCTGGGCGGTTACCGCGCGAGCGACAAGAAATTCCTCGGCATGCTCGGCATGCATGGCACGTACGAAGCCAACATGGCCATGCAGAACTGCGACGTGCTGATCGCCATTGGCGCGCGCTTCGACGACCGCGTGATCGGCGACCCGGCGCACTTCGCATCGTCGCCGCGCAAGATCATCCACATCGACATCGATCCTTCGTCCATTTCCAAGCGCGTGAAGGTGGACATTCCCATCGTCGGCGACGTGAAGGAAGTGCTGAAGGAGTTGATCGAGCAGTTGCAGACGGCGGAACACGGCCCGGACACGCAGGCGCTCAAGTCTTGGTGGGACCAGATCGAAGGCTGGCGCTCGAAAGACTGCCTCGCTTACGACCGCAAAAGCGAGATCATCAAGCCGCAATATGTCGTCCAGAAGCTGCATGAATTGACCGACGGCAACGCCTTCGTCTGTTCGGATGTCGGCCAGCATCAGATGTGGGCCGCGCAGTTCTATCCGTTCAACAAGCCGCGCCGCTGGATCAACTCGGGCGGTCTCGGCACCATGGGCTTCGGCTTGCCGGCAGCCATGGGCGTGAAGATGGCCTTTCCCGACGAGGAAGTGGTCTGCATCACGGGCGAAGGCTCCATCCAGATGTGCATTCAGGAGCTCTCGACGTGCAAGCAATACAACACGCCCGTCAAGATCATCTCGCTCAACAACCGCTATCTCGGCATGGTGCGCCAGTGGCAGCAGATCGAATACAAGAAGCGCTATTCCAGTTCCTACATGGACGCGCTGCCTGACTTCGTGAAGCTCGCCGAAGCGTATGGGCATGTCGGCATTCGCGTCGAAAAGACCGCGGACGTCGAGCCGGCGCTGAAGGAAGCGCTGCGCCTGAAAGATCGCACCGTATTTCTCGACTTCCAGACCGATCCCACCGAAAACGTATTTCCCATGGTGCAAGCAGGCAAGGGCATCACGGAAATGCTGCTCGGCTCGGAAGATCTATAACGCGGCTTTGACTCGCGAGGCCCGGGCGCACCCGTCTTCACAAAGGACGAGCGCCGCGCACGGGTTTTTCGAAGCAGACGCCAACTGGATAAACCTCGGGAAAAGACATGAAACACATCATCTCCGTACTGCTGGAAAACGAACCGGGCGCGTTATCGCGTGTCGTCGGGCTCTTTTCCGCGCGCGGCTACAACATTGAAACGCTGACGGTGGCGCCGACCGAAGACAGTTCGCTGTCGCGGCTGACCATCGTCTCGATTGGCTCGGACGACGTGATCGAACAGATCACGAAGCACTTGAACCGCCTGATCGAGGTGGTGAAAGTGGTCGACCTGACAGAGGGCGCCCACATCGAGCGCGAGCTGATGCTCATCAAGGTAAGAGCGGTCGGCAAGGAACGCGAAGAGATGAAGCGCATGGCGGATATCTTCCGTGGCCGCATCATCGACGTGACCGAAAAGACCTACACGATGGAACTGACGGGCGCATCCGACAAACTCGACGCGTTCATTCAGGGGCTCGACGCCACGGCCATTCTGGAAACGGTTCGCACGGGCAGTTCCGGCATCGGCCGGGGCGAGCGCATTCTGAAGGTTTAAACCTACACTCATTTCGACTAGTTTTCTCTGCCTGCGCGGAGACAGACCTCAAGGAACCACCATGAAAGTTTTCTACGACAAAGACGCCGACCTCTCCCTCATCAAGGGCAAGCAAGTCACCATCATCGGTTATGGCTCGCAAGGCCATGCGCACGCGCTGAACCTGAAGGAAAGCGGCGTGAACGTGACGGTCGGCCTGCGTAAAGGCGGTGCTTCGTGGAGCAAGGCCGAGAACGCGGGCCTCAAGGTCAAGGAAGTGGCCGAAGCCGTGAAGGGCGCGGATGTCGTCATGATGCTGCTGCCCGACGAACAGATCGCCGAAGTCTACAAGAACGAAGTCCATGCCAATGCCAAGGAAGGCGCGGCGCTGGCGTTCGCGCACGGCTTCAACGTGCATTACGGCCAGGTGATCCCGCGCGCGGATCTGGACGTCATCATGATCGCGCCGAAGGCGCCGGGCCACACGGTGCGCAACACGTACCAGCAAGGCGGCGGCGTGCCGCACCTGATCGCGGTGGCACAAGACAAGTCGGGTTCGGCCCGCGACGTGGCGCTGTCGTATGCGGCGGCCAACGGCGGCGGACGTGCCGGCATCATCGAAACGAACTTCCGCGAAGAAACCGAAACCGACCTGTTCGGCGAGCAGGCCGTGCTGTGCGGCGGCACGGTGGACCTGATCAAGGCTGGCTTCGAAACGCTGGTGGAAGCGGGCTACGCGCCGGAAATGGCGTACTTCGAGTGCCTGCACGAGCTGAAGCTGATCGTCGACCTGATCTATGAAGGCGGTATCGCCAACATGAACTACTCGATCTCGAACAACGCCGAGTATGGCGAGTACGTGACGGGTCCGCGCATCGTCACGGAAGAGACGAAGAAGGCGATGAAGGCCGTGCTGAAAGACATCCAGACCGGCGAATACGCGAAGAGCTTCATCATCGAAAACCGCGCTGGCGCGCCGACGCTGCAATCGCGTCGCCGTCTGACGGCCGAGCATCAGATCGAGCAGGTCGGCGAGAAGCTGCGCGCCATGATGCCGTGGATCGCGAAGAACAAGCTGGTCGATCAGTCGAAGAATTAAGTCTCGCTTCGAGGGGTTCGTAACTTGCCCCTTCTCCGTTTGCGTGGAGATAGACCGCGTTTCCAAGGGGCCTGCTGCTTGCGCCATTTTCTTCGCATGCGTGGAGATCGATGTTTGCAGCACGTTTCTTGCTGAAACTAAAGCCGTCCGGATGCCCTGTGCTCCGGGCGGCTTTTGCTATCCTACGGTTTTAATAAAACATCAAACTCGTTCATGAACTATCCTCATCCGATCATTGCCCGCGAAGGCTGGCCGTTCATCGCCATCGCGGCCGTCGTTGCGATTCTCGTGCAGGCGCTCGGCGGCTTCGGCTTCGCCTGGATTTTCTGGCTGATCGTGATCTTCGTCGTCCAGTTTTTTCGCGATCCGCCGCGTCCCATTCCCGCGCAGGCCAACGCCGTGCTGTGTCCGGCCGACGGGCGCATTGTCGCGGTCGAAACTGCGCATGATCCGTATGCGGGCCGTGAGGCGCTCAAGATTAGCGTGTTCATGAACGTTTTCAACGTGCATTCGCAGCGTTCGCCGGTCGATGGCGCCATCAGCAAGGTTCAGTACTTCCCGGGCGCGTATCTGAATGCGGCGGTCGAGAAGGCATCGACGGAGAACGAGCGCAATGCCATCGTCTTGCAGACGGCGAGCGGTCATACCGTGACGTCGGTGCAGATCGCGGGCCTCATCGCACGACGTATTCTCTGCTACGTGCATGTGGGCGAGCCGCTCACGCGCGGTCAGCGCTATGGCTTCATTCGTTTCGGTTCGCGCGTCGACGTGTATCTGCCGATTGGTAGCCGTCCGCGTGTCTCGATTGGCGAGAAAGTGTCCGCATCGTCGACGATCCTCGCCGAGTTCGCGGAATAACGCCGGGGGTTTCGATGGCGGCATTCAAACCGCGCCGTAACCGTATGAACGGCGCGACTCCGCGTGCCTTCCGGCGCAACAAGGCCGCGCAGGACGTCGGCGCCGTGGAAACGCGGCGCGCCAAGCGGCAGCAGTTCCTGCGCAAACGCGGCATTTATCTCCTGCCTAACGCGTTCACCACGGCGGCGCTCTTTTGCGGCTTCTTCGCTGTCGTCCAGGCGATGAACGTTCGCTTCGAGATCGCGGCCATCGCTATTTTCGTCGCGATGGTGCTCGATGGCATGGACGGACGCGTCGCGCGCATGACGCACACGCAGAGCGCGTTCGGCGAGCAGTTCGACAGTCTTTCGGACATGGTGTCGTTCGGGGTCGCGCCGGCGCTCGTCATGTATGAATGGGTTTTGAAGGATCTCGGCCGTTGGGGCTGGCTCGCGGCCTTCGTGTATTGCTCCGGCGCGGCGTTGCGGCTTGCGCGCTTCAATACGAACGTGGGCGTGGTCGACAAGCGCTATTTCCAGGGCTTGCCGAGTCCGGCCGCGGCTGCGTTGATCGCGGGCTTCGTGTGGCTCGCGACCGATAACCGCGTGCCGCTCAAGCTCGTGTGGCTGCCGTGGGTGGCTTTTGCACTCACCGTCTATGCGGGCGTGACGATGGTATCGAACGCGCCGTTCTACAGCGGCAAGGCGCTGGATGTGCGGTATCGCGTGCCATTCGCGGGCGTGTTGCTCGTCGTGGTGGCGTTCGTGTTGGTGTCGTCCGATCCGCCGGTCATGCTGTTTTGCCTCTTCGTTCTGTACGGCTTTTCGGGCTACGTCTGGTGGGGCTATATGGCGATACGCGGGCGGCCGAACCCGGCGCGTAGCTCGCAGCGGGATGGTTGAGGGGCATCACTGTCATCGTGAGAAAAAGCAAAGGCGGCGATTTGAAAGATCGCCGCCTTTTTGCTTACCGACAGTGTCCAAGGACAAACAGCGCGCGCGGATATTGTCGCGAGTCGACGCGACTAGTGCAGGTGTTCGCGGACGGCTCAACCCGCCACTAACGTGCCGTTCTGCACACGTACGCGTTGACCTTCGCCGAACGGCGGTTGCTGCTTATACGTGAAGTAGCGCGTCTTGCCGTTTTCCATCCGCACGCGCACCGAATAGTCCGTCTCGCTGCGAACGTGTTTCTCGACCGAATTGCCTGCCAGACCGCCGCCAAGCGCGCCCAGGAGCGTCATTGCGGTACGTCCGCCACCACGGCCGAACTGGTTGCCGACAACGCCACCCGCCACCGCGCCGCCCACCGCACCGATGCCGGTACCGTGTCCTTCCTGACGAACGGCGGAGATCGCTTCAACCGTCCCGCAGGTCGAGCAATAAGCCGGATGCGCGGGAGGCTGTTGTGCATACGACGGTTGCTGAACAGGCGGCTGTTGCTGAGCTTGCTGCTGGGCCGCCCGTTGCTGCGCGGCTTGTTCCGCGGCTTGCTGTTGAGCGGCTTGTTGCTGCGCTGCCTGCTGTTGTGCTTGTTGCGCCGCTTGCTGCTGTGCGGCTTGTTGCGCAGCGCTGGGTTGCTGCTGCGCGACGGCTGCCGCCTGCGTCTGCGCCGTATCCGCCGAATTGCTCGATGCGCGCGGGAAGATTCCCGTCATCGCAGCCGTGGCCACGAGACTCGCGACGATCACCGCGCCCGCCGCCGTGGCGATGAGCGGATGCAGACGCCGTTGTGGCGGTTGACCATTGCCTGTCGAGGGCGAAGTGGCCGGCGTAAATTTACTGTTCCCGTTATCCATTTTTGGACCTCCGTACCGAGGCTTTGGAAGCGCAGATGCGCTGACTATAAGCGGCATACTGCCGATGCCTTCTGTGCAATACGATTCTCGGGGAAACCCGGATTTTGTGCTTAAGCGGTTGTAACAAATGCTCGACCGCTAGGCACAAAGTGGAAAGCACAAATAATGCCAAACGTGATCTGCCCTATCCGAAGGCGATTTGACGCGACCAAGACCCGCTCGACCTTTACCAGTAGTTACAAAAAGATGATGCCTCGGGCAAAAACGGCTGGAAATAAGCTGATCGTCAGCGGGGCGCTCCTCGCGCGTAGGCGCCGCCACTTCTTGAACGGTCTCTTGTTCCCGCGTTGCGCATCACACAAAGAGAAAGTCTTCGCGTAACGCGTGGAATGCCATTGCCGTAACCGCCCGGCAAAACGCTAAATCGCTCGCAACATAACGACGCAAGAAGCCCCATCGACATAACCAATCGTCGATGCCGTTTCGCGTTTATTCGCCATGCTGATCGTTTCAGAGATGCGCGTCGGCCGTTCTCTAACCGAGTGTGTTCCGGCGAATTCGCGCAGCGTATGCTGACCCAGCCGCGCGAAGGCAGACGCGAGGATCGATGCCTCCCGTCGATTACGAGACCCGCACAGAGAGACGCTCCGTGGCCACGATCCGGCACGGTGAGAAGCGGCAGCACGATCGAACGTGGCAGCGGCGCGAAGCAGTCACACGACGCGCATCGATGCCGGTGCTCGACTCATCGTGCATCGCCAAGCGCCAGCAGTTCACGCCAATCGAGGGCTTGAAATGGAATTCAAACGCGAAAAATACGAGCGGCTGCTCGCTTTCGCCAGCACTTTGCCGCCGCTGCCGACCGCGGTCGCTCATCCATGCGACCACGACTCTCTGTCTTCCATCATCGAAGCGGCGCGGCTCGGGCTCGTCGCGCCGATTCTCGTGGCCTCGCGCAGCAAACTCGAAGCGGTCGCCAGCGAGTGCAATCTCGATCTCGGCGATCTACCCATCGTCGACGTTCCGCACAGCCACGCGGCGGCGGAAGTCGCGGTGCAGCTCGTGCATGAAGGGCGCGCGGAAGCGCTGATGAAAGGCTCGCTGCACACCGACGAACTGATGGGCGCGGTGGTCACGCGTAACGGCTTGCGCACCGGGCGGCGCGTGAGCCACTGTTTCGTGATGGATGTTCCCGGCCGCGAAAACGCCCTGATCATCACCGACGCCGCCGTCAACATCTCACCGACGCTCGACCAGAAGCGCGACATCGTGCAGAACGCCATCGATCTCGCTCACGCATTGCGCATTGCCGAGACGCGGGTAGCGATTCTTTCCGCGATGGAAACCGTGAATTCGAAGGTGCCCTCGACGCTAGATGCCGCCGCGCTCTGCAAGATGGCCGATCGACAACAGATCACGGGCGGCATTCTCGACGGCCCGCTCGCGCTCGACAACGCAATCAGCGAGGAAGCCGCAAGGATCAAGGGGATCGAATCACCGGTGGCGGGGCGCGCGAACGTGCTCGTCGTGCCGGACCTCGAATCCGGAAACCTGCTGGCAAAAAGCCTGTCGTTTCTCGCCGGCGCGGATGCAGCGGGCATCGTGCTGGGCGCGAAGGTGCCGATCATCCTGACGAGCCGTGCGGATTCGATCATGACGCGGCTCGCATCATGCGCGGTGGCCTCGCTCGTGGCACTCGCGCGGCGCGAGAATCCTTCAGCCGCGATCGTCTAGAGGGATGTATGGACGTCGTTCTGGTCATCAACGCGGGGTCGTCCAGCATCAAGTTTCATGCATACGTCGAGATGGAAGGCAGCCTCGATCCTGTCGCCGGCGGCAAGCTCGAAGAGATCTACGGCAAGCCGTACTTCGAGGCCAGGCGGCCGAACGGCGAACTCATCGACGAAAAGCATTGGCCCGAAGGCGAACAACTCGGGCACGACAATGCGATCACGTTCTTGCTGAACTGGCTGCGTGAACGCTCTTCCGGCGCGAAACTGCTTGCCGTGGGTCATCGTGTGGTGCATGGCGGTGAACGATTTGCAGCGCCGGTGCGCGTCGATACGGACGTGCTCGCGCAACTGGAAGCGCTCGTTCCGCTCGCACCGCTTCATCAGCCGCATAACCTCGCAGCGATCCGCGCGATACGAGCGCGCAATCCGCAGGTGCCACAAATCGCATGTTTCGATACGGCCTTCCACCATACGCAGCCCGCAGCGGCAACGCGCTTCGCGCTGCCGCCCGAGATCACGCAACGCGGCGTGCGGCGCTACGGGTTTCACGGGCTGTCGTACGAGTACATCGCGAGCGTTCTGCCGCAATACAGCGCGAAGGCCGCCAATGGCAAGAGCGTGGTGCTTCATCTTGGCAACGGCGCGAGCATGACGGCGCTCGATCGAGGCAAGAGCGTCGCCAATACGATGGGCTTCACGGCCGTCGAAGGGCTCGTCATGGGCACGCGCTGCGGGAGCATCGATCCTGGCGTGCTGCTGTGGATGATGCAGGAAGCGCACATGGACGCCCATGCCATCGAGACGCTGCTCTACAAGCGCTCCGGTCTGCTCGGCGTGTCGGGTATTTCCAGCGATATGCGCACGCTGCTCGCGAGCGATGCCCCCGCTGCCGCCGAAGCGGTCGATCTGTTTTGCTATCGAATCTCGCGCGAACTCGGCTCGCTTGCGGCCGCGCTCGGCGGGCTCGATGCGCTCGTGTTCACCGGCGGCATCGGCGAACGTGCGGCGCCCGTGCGCGAGCGCGTGGGGCGCGCGGCGGCATGGCTCGGCGTATCGCTCGACGACGCGGCCAATGCACGCCACGAACGGCGCATCGACGATTCGACGAGCGCAGTCGATGTCTGTGTCATCCCGACGAACGAAGAATTGATGATTGCCCGTCACGCGTTAAGGCTGCTGGGAAGTTGAACGTCGGCGGGCGCATTGCCAGCGGAAAGACGATGCGTGGCGCGGCTGACATCGACAAGAGGACGTTATGAACGCAATCAGGACGCTGCTCGAAGCTCAGCCGCTCTTCACATTGTTCCTCACGATCGCGCTCGGCTATGTGATTGGCGAGATCAGCCTCAAAGGCGTCTCGCTCGGATCGGGGGCCGTGCTTTTCGTCGGCTTGGCAATCGGCGGATTCGCGCCGAAAGCCTTGCCGCCCGCGCTGCTCGGCACGCTCGGCTTGTTGCTGTTTCTGTACGGCATCGGCATTCAGTACGGCGCGCATTTCTTCAAGGGATTGACGAGCGCGGAAGGATTGCGGGCCAACGCGGCAGCGGCGCTTGGCGTCGTCGCGGCGGGTTTCGTGTCGCTTTCGCTGGTGCCGGCGTTCGGTCTGAGGCTCGACGAAACGCTCGGCTTGTTCGCGGGCTCGGGAACCAGTACGGCGACGTTGCAAGCCGTGATCTCAACCTTGCATAGCGATGGCGCCGCCGTGGGCTACAGCGTGACTTATCCATTCGGCGTCGCCGGTCCGATACTGATGATCTACGCCCTCGGCGCGTTGCTCAAAGTGAAGATCGAGGCGCCGCCCGAAAGCAACATCGAGACGGCGGAGATCGCCCTGCAAAATCCCGCGCTCGTCGGTCTCAGCGCAGTCGAACTTCATGCGGAGTTGCCGGATGGCGTGACCATTGCCGCCGTTCGCCGCGCGCATCGCAACCGGCTGCCGACCGCGGATTTCGTTCTGCAAACCGGCGATGTCCTGCTGGCAACGGCATTGGAGCCGGCCGCGCTGGAGGAGGCGGCCACACTCATCGGCGAGGTTCAACCGGGCAGGATCACGCGGCATCGGGAAGATCTGGATTACCTGCGCGTGTTCGTATCGAGCCGGGTCATGACCGGGCAGCGCATTGGGGACATTCGATTTCCCGATGGCGTCGTCTGCTCGATTGCTCATGTGCGCAGAGGCGACGCCGACATGTTGCCTCACGTCGATCTGATTCTGGAATCCGGAGACAGGGTCGGGTTGCTGGTGAATCGGACGCATGCCAAAGCGGTTCGCAAACTGTTCGGCGACTCGATCAAAGGGACGGCCGAACTCAGCTTCATCTCAATTGGCGTTGGCGCCGCGATTGGCCTGCTCATCGGCATGATTCCGATTCCCGTGCCCGGCGTGGGAAAACTGACGCTCGGGCTTGCGGCGCTGCTTTTGACCGCGCTTTATCTTGGGAAGATTCGTCGCTCGGGGCCATTTATCTGGAGCGTGCCATTGTCGGCGAATCTGGTTCTGCGGAACTTCGGGTTGACCATTTTTCTGGCACAAGTCGGGATTGCTTCCGGACCTAAATTCTTTGCGGAAGTAGGAGCGACGGGTGTTTCGCTCCTGCTTTACGGCGCGGTGATTCTAATTGCGTTAGTGCTCGTGACGGCGTTTTTCTGCTTGGTTATTTTCAAGCTGCCGTTCGATACCACCATTGGCGTTCTCAGCGGCGCTACGGGAAATCCCGCCATTCTCGCGTTTGCCAATCGCGTGACGCCAACCGATAAACCGGATATCGGCTATGCCATGATTTTCCCGTCGATGACCATTCTGAAAATTCTGTTCGCGCAGATTGCCGCCGTGTTGATGGGGCATTGATCAGAAGCGATGCTGCAAGACAGCGCTGACATCACTGTCAGCGCCACTCAGCTCAGTCCTCGCGACGCAGATGCGGGAACAAAATTACGTCGCGGATGCTCGGGCTGTCGGTCAGCAACATCACCAGCCGGTCGATGCCGATTCCGCAGCCGCCTGTCGGCGGCATGCCGTATTCGAGCGCGCGAATATAGTCGGCATCGAAAAACATGGCTTCTTCGTCGCCAGCGTCTTTCTGATCGACTTGCTTCTGAAAGCGCGCGGCCTGATCTTCCGGATCGTTCAATTCGGAAAAGCCGTTGGCGATCTCGCGGCCCGTGATGAACAACTCGAAGCGCTCCGTAATGCCCGCCACGCTGTCCGACTCACGCGCGAGCGGCGACACTTCGATTGGATAATCGACGATATATGTCGGCTCCCACAATTGCGATTCGGCCGTCTCTTCGAAAAGCGCCAATTGCAATGCGCCAATGCCCGCATTCAAAAACGCCGGTTGCGTCGTATCCACGCCGAACTTTTTTAATTCCGTGCGCAGGAACGCGGCGTCGCCGAGTTGCGCGTCGGTGTATTGCGGCGCGTATTTTTGAATAGCCTGATTGATCGTCAGCCGATGAAACGGCTTCGAAAAATCGAGTTCGCGGCCCTGATACGTGATGCTCGCGGTGCCGAGCGAGTCGATTGCCGCCTGGCGGATCAGTTGCTCGACGAAGTCCATGAGCCAGTGATAATCCGTGTATGCGGCGTAGAACTCCATCATCGTGAATTCCGGGTTGTGTCGCGGCGACACGCCTTCGTTCCGGAAATTACGATTGATCTCGAACACACGCTCGAAGCCGCCGACGATCAGCCGCTTCAAATACAGCTCCGGCGCGATGCGCAGGAACATCTGCATGTCGAGCGCGTTGTGGTGCGTAACGAAAGGCTTGGCGGCCGCGCCGCCCGGAATGGGATGCAGCATTGGCGTTTCGACTTCCATGAAGCTCGCCTGCGCCATGAAATTGCGAATGGACGTGACCGCCTTGGTCCGCGCCATGAAGGTCTTGCGCGACTCCGGCGTGACGATCAGATCGACATAACGCTGGCGATAGCGCATTTCCTGATCGGCGAGACCGTGAAACTTGTCGGGCAGCGGACGCAGCGCCTTCGAAAGCAGGCGCAGTTCCGTGCAGCGCACCGACAGTTCGCCCTTGTTCGTGCGAAACAGGACGCCGCGCGCGGCGACGATATCGCCCAGGTCCCACTTCTTGAAGGCGTCGTAAGTCTCGGCGCCGACGTCGGCGGGCGTGATGAAGAACTGGATCTGGCCGCTGCCGTCCTGGACCGTCGCGAAGCTGGCCTTGCCCATCACGCGCTTGAGCATCATGCGGCCGGCAAGCGCCACGGGCAGGGGATTGGCTTCGAGTGCTTCCTTGTCGGTATTGGCGAATTCGCCTTGCAGCGCGGCGGCCTGATGCGTCGGACGGAAGTCGTTCGGATAAGCGACGCCTTGCTCGCGCAGCGCGCGCAATTTGTCGCGACGCTCGCCGATGATCTGGTTTTCTTCCAGTTCGGGCGCGGCGCCCGCTTGAGTCGGTTCGGTCATGATGTGTAGCTTTCGATACGGTGGGATGCGGCGCGGCGAGGGGCAAACGAAAGCGCGGATACCGAAAGCCGGGATCCGCGCCGCGAAACTCAAACGCCCTGTTTCAGGCTCGCGCTGATGAAGTCGTCGAGGTCGCCGTCGAGCACGGCGCGCGTGTTGCTCATTTCCACGCTGGTGCGCAGGTCCTTCACGCGGCTCTGGTCGAGCACATAGGAGCGGATCTGATGGCCCCAGCCCACATCGGTCTTGCTCGATTCGAGCTTGTCCTGTTCGGCCTGGCGCTTGCGCATCTCGAATTCGTAGAGACGCGCCTTCAGCATCTGCATGGCTTCCGCGCGGTTGCGGTGCTGCGAGCGGTCGTTCTGGCACTGCACGACGATGCCGGTCGGCGCGTGCGTGAGACGCACCGCGGAGTCGGTCTTGTTGATGTGCTGGCCACCCGCGCCCGAAGCGCGATACGTGTCCGTGCGGATATCGGCGGGATTGATTTCGATCTCGATCGAATCGTCGATTTCCGGATACACGAACACCGACGAGAACGACGTATGCCGCCCGCCCGACGAGTCGAACGGCGACTTGCGCACGAGGCGGTGAATGCCCGTCTCGGTACGCAGATAGCCGTAGGCGTATTCGCCTTCCACCTTGATGGTCGCGCTCTTGATGCCGGCGACGTCGCCTTCGGATTCCTCGAGCACTTCGGTCTTGAAGCCCTTGCGTTCGCAATAGCGAAGATACTGGCGCAGCAGCATGGACGCCCAGTCGCACGCCTCGGTGCCGCCCGCGCCCGCTTGGATGTCGATGAAGCAATTGTTCGGGTCGGCCGGGTTCGAGAACATCCGGCGAAATTCCGTGTCTTCGACGCGCACTCGCAGTGCTTCCGCGTCGGTTTCGCAGGCGACGAGCGTTTCTTCGTCGCCTTCCTCGTGCGCCATCTCGAAGAGATCGCTGGCGTCGCGCAGGTCGTTGTCAAGCGCGGTGAGTTTCGACACCACGCCGTCCAGCAGCTTCTTCTCACGACCGAGCGCTTGCGCGTTCTTCGAGTCGTTCCAGACGTTCGGGTCTTCGAGTTCTTTGTTGACTTCGGCTAGACGCGCTGACTTGGCGTCGTAGTCAAAGATACCCCCGTAGCTCGCCCGCGCGACGGCGCAGGTCGGCCAGAAGGCTTTCGATCGCGTTGAGACGTTCCGCTTCCATTGTCGATCTTCGGCTTCGTAAAAAGGTGCAATTATAGCCGATCGACCGGGTTTTCCCGCTTCGAGCGGGCCGTTCCGGCGGGTTTTCAGCCCGCGTGTTCGACGATCAGCTGCACGCGCGCCACGCCGTTCCATGAATCGCTGACGAGCCGGTAAGCGACCGTCGCGCGCGCCGGGAGCGGGTCGACATGGTTGAACCAGATCGCGTTGAAGCGCTGGCGCCCGCGCAGAAGTTGCAGCTTCAGATGCTTGTCCTTGACGAGCGCCTGCGACGCGACCTCGAACTCGCCGGAAAACGTGGGCGCCGGAAAGCCTTGTCCCCACACGGCTGCGTCGATCAATTCGACGAATTGCGGCGTGAAATACGCGTCCTCCAGTTCGCCATCGGTTTCGATGGTGCGTGAAAGCGCGTCGGCCGTCAGCCATTCGCGTCCGATGGCCTCGAACGCGGCCGTGAAGCGCGGAATGTCGGCGGTGGCGAGCGTGAGGCCCGCCGCCATTGCGTGACCGCCGAATTTGTGGATGAGACCGGGTTCGCGCTTCGAAATGAGATCGACGGCGTCGCGCAGATGAAAGCCCGGAATCGAGCGGCCGGAGCCTTTGCAGAGCACGCCGCTGTCGTCGGCGTGCGCGAAGGTGAAAGACGGCCGATGAAACCGCTCCTTCAGCCGCCCCGCGACGATGCCGATCACGCCCTGATGCCAGCTCGCGTCGTAGAGCGTGAGCGTGGCGCGCTCGCCGGGGTCGAGCGTCTGCAATTCGGCGAGCGCCTGCTGCTGCATGCCCGCTTCGATCTCGCGGCGCTCGCGGTTCATGCCGTCGAGTTGTTGCGCGAGTTCCCACGCGCGGCCGATATCGTCGGTCGTCAGGCATTCGATGCCGAGCGACATGTCCGACAGCCGTCCCGCCGCGTTCAGACGCGGTCCGAGCGCGAAGCCCAGATCGAAGCCGGAAGCGGTGCGCGCATCGCGGCTCGCGGCCCGGAAAAGCGCGGCGATGCCCGGCTGCATGCGGCCCGAGCGAATCCGCTTCAAACCCTGCGCGACGAGAATGCGATTGTTGGCGTCGAGCTTCACGACATCCGCGACGGTGCCGAGCGCGACCAGATCGAGCAGGCCGTCGAGACGCGGTTCGGGGCGGCCATCGCCATAGGTGTCGCGACGCCGCAGTTCGGCGCGCAGCGCGAGCAGCACGTAGAACATCACGCCCACGCCCGCGATGCATTTGCTCGGAAACGCGCAGCCCGGCTGATTCGGATTGACGATCGCGCGCGCGGCGGGCAACTCGTCGCCGGGCAAGTGATGGTCGGTGACGACGACTTCCATGCCGAGCGCATTGGCGGCCGCGACGCCATCCACGCTGGCAATGCCGTTATCGACCGTGATCAGAAGATCGGGTACGCCGCGTGGCGAACGCGCCGCCAGTTCGACGATCTCCGGCGTGAGCCCGTAGCCATATTCGAAGCGGTTCGGAACCAGATAATCGATGTCCGCGCCGAACATGCGCAGCCCGCGCACGGCGACGGCGCAGGCGGTCGCGCCGTCGCAGTCGTAATCGGCGACGACGAGCATGCGCTTGTTCGCTGCGAGCGCATCGGCGAGAACGACGGCGGCGGCATCGCAACCCTTCAGGCCGACGGGCGCGTGCAGGCGCTTGAACTCGGTTTCGATTTCGTCGGGCGATGTGACGCCGCGCGACGCATACAGCCTCGCGATGACGGGGTGCAGGCCGTGGCGCGCGAGGGCTTCGGCATCGGCGGGGGAGGCGGCGCGGGTAACGATACGCGTCATGCTGTCAGTGACCTATTCGATGAAAAGCGCTGCGATCGGCCGGCGTCGCCAGAACTTGCGCAAGTCCGAGCGCGTGACGCCGAGCGTCACCGAGCCTGTATCGCCGCAGAGCGTGATACCGAGTTTCTTGAGCGTGCCGTTCGCGAGCGCGTCGAGCGCGGGCGCGAACCACGCGGTTTCGAGCGCCTGCAACGAGTCGTTCCAGCGCGCCCAGTCCTGTTCGATGAACGGCGCCGAGAACGGATCGAGTTCGACGAGCGTCGTGCCTTCTTGCGCTTCTCGCCCGTTGGCGAGCGCGGCGAAAGAGTCGGCTGGCGCTTCGGGCGCGATGTTCGAGGCGAGCGCGAGACCGCGCGTGGCGGCGGCGTCGGACATGATGCGGGCGAACGGGCTCTTGACCGGACGCAGCGTGCCTTGTCCGTGCAGCCAGATGGAGTTGATCGCAGGCAGGCCGCGCGACTCGCGTTCTTCGTTGACCGGATGTTCGAACCACGCCATCTGGATTTCGTTCTGCAACTTCATCCAAGCGCGCGAACGTTCGCCCGTGCGGGCTTCGTGCGGCAACCAGATTTCGATGTTGCGTCCCGTCGCGCGCAACGGCGACGCGCCCGCGAGCGCGCCCAGCGCGCCGCCCGACACATACCAGCGCAACGGCGTGGGCGCTTGCAGCGTGATGCCGAGGTCTTCGATCACGGGCCGCGCCGTATCGAAGAGCGTGCGGGCTTCTTCCGTGCGCACGCCGAGCGTGGCCGGATCGATGAGCACGAGATGGTCGTGCGCGATACGCACATGAACCGGCTCGATACACGCCCAGAGCGCATCGCCGGGCGTGCCGCCATCGGCGAGGAGCATGTAGGGTGCGAGCGGCGCTTCGTCGGAGTTTGGCGCGGCGGCATCGAAACGTTGCGCAATCCAGCGCTCGTGCGGCAGCGTGCGCTGAAAGTCTTCGCCGATCACCCGTTCTTCCAGCGTCGCGCGCGCGAGGAGTTTGTCGAGCGCCGCGCTTTGCAGCCCGTGTAGCGCGGTGGCGGCGTCTGCTGCGGCAGGCAGCGCGAAGGGGAGCAGAAGATGGAGGTCGGAAACGGGCATGATGGTCGGCATTGTAGGGCAAAGGCGCACGCGGCATCGGTGCTCGCCATCGCGCTGGAAGAAGCGATTTCTTCGTCGCCGGACATCGATCGGACCTGCGCCGCGCCTTTGAATTGTCCTAATATGGCAAACTTTCGCCAATTTCGCGCTCGCGTCGCGCTGCATCCGCTAGTCGCGCATGTGCGTAATCAAGAGAGAAGCGCAAAACCGAAGCCGCAAGCAACGACGGCAATGCAGCAACCGTAGAAGAAAGGATTCGCTTGAAACTCCCGTATGAATGGCAGATAGGCTGGCGCTACACGCGCGCCAGCAAACGCACCACAGGCAACGGCTTCATCTCCTTCATCGCGCTCGTGTCGATGGCGGGCATCGCGCTCGGTGTCGCCGCGCTGATCGTCGTGCTCTCGGTCATGAACGGCTTCCAGAAAGAGGTGCGCGACCGCATGCTCTCCGTGCTCGCGCACGTGGAGATCTTCTCGCCGACCGGTTCCATGCCCAACTGGCAAGTGACCGCGCAGGAAGCGCGCCGCAATCCGGAAGTGCTTGGCGCGGCGCCCTATGTCGAAGCCCAGGCGCTGCTTACGCGTCAAGGCGCGGTGAGCGGCGTGGCGCTGCGTGGCGTGGAGCCATCGCTGGAACCGGAAGTGTCGGACATCGGCAAGGAAATGCGCTCGGGCGCGCTCGCGGACTTGAGGCCGGGCGAATTCGGCATCGTGCTCGGACGCGATCTCGCGACCAATCTCGGCGTGATGACCGGCGACAAGATCACGCTCGTCGCGCCCGAAGGCACGATCACGCCGGCCGGCATGATGCCTCGACTCAAGCAATTCACGGTGGTCGGCATCTTCGAGTCGGGCCACTACGAATACGATTCGACGCTCGCGCTCATCTCCATTCGCGATGCCGAGGCGCTATTCCGCCTGCCTGCGCCAACCGGCGTGCGGCTGCGGCTGAAGGACATGCAGCGCGCGCCCGAAGTCGCGCGGCAACTCGCGCACACGCTCTCGGGCGACTTGTATATTCGCGACTGGACGCAGCAGAACAAGACGTGGTTCTCCGCCGTGCAGATCGAAAAGCGGATGATGTTCATCATCCTCACGCTGATCATCGCGGTGGCGGCGTTCAATCTTGTCTCGTCGCTCGTGATGACCGTCACCGACAAGCAAGCCGATATCGCCATCCTGCGCACGCTCGGCGCGCAGCCAGGATCGATCATGAAGATCTTCGTGGTGCAGGGCGTGACGATCGGCTTCATCGGTACGGCGCTCGGCGTGACGTTCGGCTGTCTCGTCGCATGGAGCATTCCGTGGCTCGTGCCGATGATCGAGCATCTCTTCAACGTGCAGTTTCTGCCGCCTTCGGTTTATTTCATCAGCGAACTGCCGTCCGAACTCGTCCCGGGCGATGTCATGAAGATCGGCGTCATCGCGTTCCTGTTGTCGTCGCTGGCTACGCTGTATCCGAGCTGGCGCGGTTCCAAGGTTCGTCCGGCGGAGGCGCTGCGCTATGAGTGACTTGAACCAGAACGATATCGTGTTGCACGCGTCTTCCATCTCGAAGACTTTCGTGCAGGGCGGCTTCAACGTGCAGGTGCTCGACAACGCGCAACTGGAAGTGCGGCGCGGCGAGAAGCTCGCCATCGTGGGCGCGTCGGGATCGGGCAAGAGCACCTTGCTGCATGTGCTCGGCGGCCTCGACGAACCGAGCGCGGGCAAGGTTTCGCTGCTCGGCAAGCCGTTCACGCAGTTGAAGGAAAAGGAGCGCAACGAGTTGCGCAATCGCGCGCTTGGCTTCGTGTATCAGTTCCATCATCTGCTGCCGGAATTCACCGCGCTCGATAACGTGGCGATGCCGCTGCGCATTCGCCGCATGCCGGAAGACGAGGCGCGCCGCGAAGCGATGGTTATGCTGGAGCGCGTGGGCATCGGGCATCGCGCGAAGCATCGGCCGGGCGAACTGTCGGGCGGCGAGCGCCAGCGCGTGGCCATTGCGCGGGCGCTCGTCACGCATCCGGCGTGCGTGCTCGCCGATGAACCGACCGGCAATCTCGACGGCGGCACCGCCGACACGGTCTTCAATCTGATGCTGGAACTGTCGCAGACGCTTTCGACGAGCTTCGTGATCGTCACGCACGACCCCGATCTGGCCGCGCGATGCGACCGCATCATGCGCCTGCGCGACGGCGTGCTGCACGAAGAGCCGTCCGTGCCGGTGTAATCACGCGCGCCGCGGAGGACGCCATGTGGATCGATACGCACTGCCATCTCGATGCCTCGGAGTTCGACGCGGACCGCGCCGCCGTCGCGGATGCCGCGCTCGGCGCGGGCGTGTCGCGCATCGTGATTCCGGGTGTGGATCGCGGCAACTTCGACACCGTGCGCGATCTGGCGCATGGCATCGCGGGCGGGGCGTACGCGCTCGGCATCCATCCGCTTTTCACGCCGGGCGCGCGGGAGGACGATCTGCGCGTTCTGCGCAAGAAGATCGAGGCGAGTCTCGACGATCCGTTGTTCGTCGGCATCGGCGAAATCGGGCTGGATTACTTCGTGCCCACGCTCGACGACGCGCGCCAGCAGTTCTTCTACAACGAGCAACTCAAGCTCGCGCGCGAGTTCGATCTCGCGGTGATCTGCCATGTACGCAAGTCGCAGGACAAGGTGCTGAAGGGCTTGCGCGTGCATGCCGTCCGATGCGGAATCGCGCATGCGTTCAACGGCAGTTTTCAGCAGGCCGAGGCGTTCATCGCGCAAGGCATGCATCTCGGTTTCGGCGGCAATCTGACGTTCGAGCGCGCGCGACAGATCCGCCGTCTGGCCAGCGACTTGCCGCTCGAAGCCATCGTTCTCGAAACCGATTCGCCCGATATCGCGCCTTCCTGGCGCTACAAGGGGCGCAATTCGCCGGACCAGGTTCCGGGTATCGCGAAGGTGCTGGCCGAGTTGCGCGGCATCGATGAAAACGCGCTTGCCATCGGCACAACGGCTAACGCGCATCGCGCATTGCCCCGGCTCGCGCTTGCCTCTGCATAATCGTTCGCAGGTTTCGCATTGCTTCGGATGACTCGGTTTTCCGATGCGGATGCGTTCGCTTTGATCGAACGTGTGGGTGAGGATAGGTGCGCGCGATATTGCTCGGTTTCGCGGCGGGCGTCTGGTGGTTACAACAGCAGGCGCAATTGCCGTCGTGGTTGGCGTGGTTCTGCGCTTCGCTGTGCCTTTGCGGCATCGGTGCGAGTGGGGCCCGCCGGCGTGTGGCATTCGTCCTGGCCGCGTTCGCATTCGGTTTCGCCTATGCCGCGTTGCGCGCCGACGTGCGACTGAAGGCGCATCTGCCGGTTGCTTACGAACAACGCGATATCGCGTTGACCGGCTTCGTGCGCGGTCTGCCCGAGGCTCAGACGGACGGCGTGCGGTTTCTGTTCGAAGTCGAATCGAATGGCGCGGGGTTGCGAGACTTTCCGCGCATCGTCAGATTGCTGTGGATGCCCGCCGAGCGAGGCCACGCCAACGCGCCGCCGACGCTCGTGCCGGGTCAGCGCTGGACGCTTTACGCGCGTTTGAAGCGTGCGCACGGCAACGCGAACTTCGGGCTGCGCGACAGCGAAGTCGCTTTGCTCGAACGCAATATTCGCGCAACGGGCGCGGTGTCGAACGTGCGGGCGCCACGGCGTTTGCGTGTCGATGCGCGCGGGCCGCTGCTCGCGATAGAGCGCATGCGTGCGCGTTTGCGCGGACGCATCGAGACCGTGCTCGCGGATGCGCCCCATCGGGGGATCATCGTGGCGTTGGCGGTGGGCGCGCAGTCATCGGTAAGCGATAGCGACTGGGCCATCATGCGCGCGACCGGCACGAGCCATCTCGTTGCGATTTCGGGGCTGCATATCGGCTTCGTGGCGGGGCTCGCGGCGTTGTTGTGCGGCGTCGCATGGAAGCGCATGCGGCTGCGTGGCATGGCGGCGCCGCTGTGGGTATCCGCGCCGAAAATCGCGGCCTTGGGCGCGGCAATCTTCGCGTCCTGCTATGCGGCGCTCGCCGGTTTCAACGTGCCCGCGCAACGCGTGCTGTGGATGCTGGTCGTGTTCGGCATCGGATTTATCGGCGGACGAAGGCCGGCTTCTTCGCTGGTGTTCTGCTGGGCGCTCGCGTTCGTGCTGCTTGCCGATCCGTGGGCCGTGACGTCACCCGGATTTTGGCTTTCGTTCGGCGCGGTCGCGGCGATTCTGCATGGCATCGCGTCGGTGGGGCGGCAAGCGGTGAGGGTGGTGGAAGATGCAGAGACGATCGCGCGGGAGATGGAGGCGCGGGAGCCGCCGGATCCCGACGCTGGCCGGCAGCAAGCGAATTTAAGGACGAGCTCGAAAGCGGCGCGCGGCCAGCCCGCCGCGCTCGTGCGTGACGAGAGTAACGACAGCGCTCGCGTGCCGATCGCGTCCCCGGCACATACCACGCCGCTCGAACAGGCGCGACGCGTGATCAACCCAAGCCCCGGTGCTTTCCAAAAGCTCACCGGAACTTGCCGCCGTGCCGCATCGAATGGACGTCGTCACGCCTTGTCGAGCCTGCGCGTGCAATACGCCGTGACACTCGCGCTCGCGCCTCTGACCATCTACTGGTTCTCGCAGATACCGCTCATCGGCCCGTTGGCCAACTTGTTCGCGATTCCCTGGGTCAGCGTGCTCGTGACGCCCGCGACGCTCGCGGGACTGATCCTTCCCGCGCCGTTGGACGCCCCCGCGCTCCATTTCGCGCACGCATCGTTGAGCATCATGATCGATGCGCTCGCCCGCCTCGCGGCCACGACGAATTCACCGCTCTGGCACTTGCCGCAACCCGGCGCCTTTGCGCTCGCCGCCGCATGCGTGGGCGTCGCGTGGGCGCTCGCGCCGCGCGGCTGGCCGTTGCGCTTTGCCGCGCCGCTCACGTGGCTGCCGCTTCTCGCATCCGCGAATCACGTGACGCCGTATGGCGAGTTTCGCGTGACCGCGCTCGACATCGGGCAAGGCTCGTCGCTCGTCGTCGAAACCCGTCGTCATACGCTCGTTTTCGATGCCGGTCCCGGCCCCGAATCGACGCACGCGGGCGAACGTATCGTCGCGCCGTATCTGCTCGCGGCGGGCATCCGCTCGCTCGATACGCTCGTCATCAGTCACTCCGATTCGGACCACGCAGGCGGCGCGCCCGCAGTGCTGCAAGGCATCGCGGTCGAGCAACTGCTCGCGTCGCTGCCCGCAAGCGACCTGCTGTGGTCGCTTGCACGCGCGCGCGGCGCCGAGAGGCTGCGCTGCGCGGCAGGTCAGCACTGGACGTGGGACGGCGTGGACTTCAGCATGCTCTGGCCGGATGCCGGGCCGCTTACCGGCAAGCCGAATCATCAAGGTTGCGTGATGAAGGTGACGAACGCGGAAGGCCGCAGCGCGCTTTTCACCGCCGATATCGAGGCAGGCGACGAACGCACGCTCATCGCGCGAGATCGCGCGGCGTTGCACGCGGACGTGCTGATCGCGCCGCATCACGGCAGCCGCACGTCATCGACCGAACCGTTTCTCGACTCCGTGAAGCCGCTCGCCGCGATATTTCAGATGGGCTATCTCAACCGTTTTCATCATCCGAACCCGACCGTTTATGCGCGCTATCAGTTGCGCGAGATCGCGCTGTCGCGAAGCGATGAAGACGGCGCGGCGCGGATCGACTTCGGGCAAGAGATCGTGCTCGAACGCTTCCGGCACACTCACTTGCGCTACTGGATGAATCGCTGAACGAGGCGCCGTTCGCCGGACATCGTCCGCGCGCATGCACGTATCGCGCGGTGCGGCGCATGATCGTATGTTTGTGCTGAAACGGGCGTTCGCACCGCCCGCGACAGACATCGCGAGCATCGCCGAGGCGCGCACCGATGCAGGGCATTTGCGCCGCCGATCCTCTGGGTGGGTGCGTGCCTTTACGGTATAATCCGTTTTTCCCGCGAGCATCTAGCGATGACCAAATATGTATTCGTCACCGGCGGCGTAGTTTCTTCCCTTGGCAAGGGTATTGCCGCCGCCTCCCTCGCCGCGATCCTCGAATCGCGCGGTCTGAAAGTCACCCTCCTCAAGCTCGATCCTTACATCAACGTCGACCCCGGCACGATGAGCCCGTTCCAGCACGGGGAAGTGTTCGTGACCGAAGACGGCGCCGAGACCGATCTCGACCTCGGCCATTACGAGCGCTTCATCAGCACGAAGATGCGCAAGGCCAACAACTTCACCACGGGCCAGATCTACGAATCGGTGATCCGCAAGGAACGTCGCGGCGAGTATCTCGGCAAGACGGTGCAGGTCATTCCGCACATCACCAACGAGATTCAGGCTTTCGTCGAACGCGGCGCCGCCGCGGCGACGTGCGGGCAGCCTGACGTGGCAATCGTCGAAGTGGGCGGCACGGTGGGTGACATCGAATCGCTGCCGTTCCTCGAAGCCGCGCGTCAGATGAGCCTGCGCATGGGCCGCAACAGCGCGTGCTTCATCCACCTCACGCTGGTTCCGTTCATCGCCACTGCGGGCGAGCTGAAGACCAAGCCCACGCAGCACAGCGTGCAGAAGCTGCGTGAAATCGGTATCTATCCGAACGTGCTTCTCTGCCGCGCCGACCGCCCGATCCCCGACGACGAGCGCCAGAAGATCTCGCTCTTCTCGAACGTGCATGAGGAAGCGGTCATCTCGGTGTGGGACGTCGACAGCATCTACAAGATTCCGCAGATGCTGAACGATCAGGGCCTCGACGAAATCGTCTGCAACGAGTTGAAGCTCTCGCCGCCGCCGGCCAACCTGAAAATGTGGTCGGATCTCGTCGAAAAACTCGAGCATCCGAAGAACGAAGTGACCATCGGCATGGTGGGCAAGTACGTCGAACTGACGGAGTCGTACAAGTCGCTGATCGAAGCGCTGCGTCACGCCGCCATTCATACGTCGACCAAGGTCAACATCGAATATATCGACTCCGAGCAGATCGAAGCCGAAGGCGCGGACGGTCTCAAGCATCTCGACGCCGTGCTGGTGCCGGGCGGTTTCGGGCGTCGCGGCACGGAAGGCAAGATCAAGGCAATCCGCTATGCGCGCGAGTCGAAGACGCCTTATCTCGGCATCTGTCTCGGCATGCAGCTCGCGGTCATCGAGTTCGCGCGCGACGTCGCCGGTCTCGCCGACGCCAACAGCACCGAGTTCAATGCCGACACGACCAATCCTGTCGTCGCGCTCATCACCGAGTGGTACGACCGTGCGGGCCGCGTCGAAAAGCGCAGCGAGGAATCGGATCTCGGCGGCACCATGCGTCTCGGTTCACAAAAGTGCCCGATCAAGCCCGGTACGATGGCCGAGCGTATTTACGGCACGGATGTGAACGAACGTCATCGTCACCGTTATGAGGTCAATAACCGTTTCGTGCCCCAGCTCGAAGCCGGCGGACTTATCATCAGCGCCCGTACGCCGAGCGAGGATCTGCCCGAAATGATGGAGTTGCCGCAAGCACAGCATCCGTGGTTCGTCGGCGTCCAGTTCCACCCGGAATTCACGTCCACGCCGCGCGACGGGCATCCGCTCTTCAAGGCATTCGTCGAAGCGGCGCGCGCGCATAGTCTCACGGCTGGCGGCGCGAGCACCACGCAGGCCGCGGCCACGGCAGGAGCGCAAGCATGAAGCTGTGTCACTTCGAAGCGGGACTCGACAAGCCGTTCTTCCTGATCGCGGGAACCTGCGTGGTGGAGTCGGAGCAGATGACTATCGACGTCGCCGGGCGTCTCAAGGAAATCACCGACAAGCTTGGCGTGCCGTTCATCTACAAGTCGTCCTACGACAAGGCGAACCGCAGCTCGGGCAAGTCGTTTCGCGGCCTCGGCATGGATGAAGGCTTGCGTATTCTCGGCGAAGTGAAGAAGCAACTCGGCTTGCCGGTCCTGACGGACGTGCACGCCGAGCACGAGATCGAAGCGGTGGCATCGGTCGTGGACGTGCTGCAGACGCCCGCGTTCCTGTGCCGTCAGACCGACTTCATCCATGCGTGCGCGCGTTCGGGCAAACCGGTCAACATCAAGAAAGGCCAGTTCCTCGCGCCGCACGACATGAAGAACGTGATCGACAAGGCGCGCGACGCGGCGCGTGAAGCCGGTCTTTCGGAAGACCGCTTCATGGCGTGCGAGCGCGGCGTGTCGTTCGGCTATAACAACCTCGTGTCCGATATGCGCTCGCTCGCCATCATGCGCGAGACCAACGCGCCTATCGTGTTCGACGCAACTCATTCGGTGCAGTTGCCGGGCGGGCAAGGCACGAGTTCGGGCGGCCAGCGTGAGTTCGTGCCGGTGTTGGCGCGCGCGGCGGTGGCCGTGGGCGTGTCCGGGCTTTTCATGGAGACGCATCCCGATCCCGCGTGCGCGAAGTCGGACGGCCCGAACGCGGTGCCGCTGCATCGCATGGAAGCGTTGCTCGAAACGCTCGTCGCGCTGGATCGCGCGGTCAAGAGCGGTCCGTTTCTCGAAAACGACTTCAGCTGATCGTCAAATCGCTTCAGGCAGGAAAGCGGGCGTCGCCTTCACGGCGTCCGTGTCTTAAAAATAGTCACGCGGAGTGACAACATAAGAGGAGATGGGCGTGCAAGGCCTGGCGGCACGAGGGCTTGTCAAACGCGCCGCGGCCGCAGCAAAACGCATGCAGCCGGTTTCATGTGCGGACCATCGATTTCGACAGTGCCAGACGGTTCGATCGTCGCTGGCGCCAGGCTCGCGCGGTAACACGCGGGCAAGCGCCACGGAATGAACCTGATGGCCGTGGAAGGTGTCTCAAGCGAAGCCGTCGCGCGCGAACCTGGACGCGCGAAGCATCGCTGTGACTGACAGAATTCATCGTCAATTTGAGGAAACCATGAGTGCTATCGTAGATATCATCGGCCGCGAGATTCTCGATTCGCGAGGCAATCCGACCGTCGAATGCGACGTATTGCTCGAGTCGGGCACGATGGGCCGCGCAGCGGTGCCGTCGGGTGCATCGACGGGCTCGCGCGAAGCCATCGAACTACGCGACGGCGAAGCCGGCCGCTATGGCGGCAAGGGCGTCCTGAAGGCAGTCGAACACATCAACACCGAGATCTCCGAAGCCATCATGGGTCTCGACGCCTCGGAGCAGGCATTCCTCGACAAGACGCTGCTCGAACTCGACGGCACCGAAAACAAGTCGCGACTCGGCGCGAACGCAATGCTCGCCGTTTCCATGGCGGTTGCGAAGGCCGCAGCCGAGGAAGCGGGACTGCCGCTGTATCGCTACTTCGGCGGCTCGGGCGCCATGCAACTGCCGGTGCCGATGATGAACATCGTCAACGGCGGCGCGCACGCGAACAACAGCCTGGACATCCAGGAATTCATGATCGTGCCGGTAAGCCAGCCGACCTTTCGCGAAGCCCTGCGTTGCGGCGCCGAAGTGTTCCACGCGTTGAAGAAGATTCTGGCCGATCGCGGCATGAGCACGGCAGTGGGCGACGAAGGCGGCTTTGCGCCGAACTTCGGCAGCAACGACGAGTGTCTCTCGACCGTCCTGCAGGCTATCGAAAAAGCGGGGTATCGCGCCGGTGAAGACGTGCTGCTCGCGCTCGATTGCGCGGCAAGTGAGTTCTACCACGACGGCAAGTACCAGTTGGCCGGCGAAGGTCTGCAACTGTCGTCCGGCGAATTTTCGGACTATCTGGCGACGCTCGCCGACAAGTTCCCGATCGTCTCCATTGAAGACGGCATGCACGAAAGCGACTGGGACGGCTGGAAGACGCTGACCGATCGCCTCGGCAAGAAGATTCAGCTCGTCGGCGACGACCTCTTCGTCACCAACACGCGCATCCTGAAGGAAGGCATCGACAAGGGTATCGCCAACTCGATCCTCATCAAGATCAACCAGATCGGCACGCTCACCGAAACCTTCGCGGCGATCGAAATGGCGAAGCGCGCGTCGTACACGGCGGTCATCTCGCACCGTTCGGGCGAGACGGAAGATTCGACCATCGCGGATATCGCCGTCGGTCTGAACGCCGGCCAGATCAAGACCGGTTCGCTGTCGCGCAGCGATCGCATCTCGAAGTACAACCAGTTGCTGCGTATCGAGGAAGACCTCGGCGATATCGCAAGCTACCCCGGCAAGTCGGCGTTCTATAACCTCCGCTAAAGCTTTTGCCGCTTTAGTCGATAAGAACGTTAGTCTTATTTTCAGCCCGCCGCCCACGGCCTCGACGTCAATAGAGGTTGCCGGGCGGCGCTTATTTCGGCTACTCGAATGCGGCTCGTAACTGTCGTTCTGGTCTTGTTACTGGCGCTGATCCAATACCCGTTGTGGTGGGGACACGGCGGCTGGCTTCGCGTGCATGAATTGCAGCAGCAGCTCGCGCAGCAAAGCGACAAGAACACGAATCTGAAGCTGCGCAACGAGCGCGTTCAGGGTGAAGTGCAGGATCTGCAAAGCGGCACCGCGGCTGTCGAAGAGCGCGCGCGCTATGAGATGGGCATGGTGAAGGACAGCGAGGTGTTCGTGCAATTCGTCGCGCCGAACTCCAACGCGCCTGTCAACTCGGCGAACGTGCCCGGCATGAACGGTTCGACGCGCGGGCAAGTCTCGGCGGCGCCGTTGCGCGTGGTGCCGAATCCGGTTTCGCGCTCGAAGCAGGAAATGCGCGACGCGGACAAGAAAATGCAGAAGGAAAAGGCCGCCGAAGCGAAGAAGAAGCAGGGCGCGGCTAACTGAGCGGCTTTTCGTTTTTCTCGGCAAAATAAAAAATGGCGCAGTCGATATTTCGACCGCGCCATTTTTCATGTGCGCCTGGTTTGCGCGGGATTCGCCGTTACCAGGAATAGCCGGTGCCGATGCCTATACCCGAGCCCCAGTAAGGACCGCCACCCCAGCCGCCGCTGGAATAGCCGCCGTAGACCGTGACGGGGGGCGTGTAGTAATTGGACATCATCTTGGCGTCGTTGCCTATGCTCGCAGCCTTCTGCGATTCGTTCAGCGCCTGTTTGTCGATGGCGTTATAGCGCGCCATCTGCTGCTCGGGCGTGAGCGTCTCTTGCGGGGGCAGCGGCGTGTTGGGCAAGCGGCTGTAGATTGGCGAAGGGCCGGGCGGGTCCATCGTGCAGCCAGCGACGAGCGCCAAGCCCAAGAGGCACGACGAAAGTTTCCAGTTGAGCGTTGCGGTTTTCATTTGCGACCTCCAGCGGGCCGGTACTGAGTTCTGCGGGGTGAAAATCATACCGTGCGGCAAGCTTGATGCATCAACCGATGCAAAAGCCGCGCCGGATCGGCAGATGCCCTCGCCAATCCCGCGCAAACCCAGGCGCCGCAAGGCTCAGTGCCGCTGACCGGGCGCCGGGCTCACCCCTTGTGAGAGCTCTTTTGCGACAAAAAGTTGCGCAACGTCCACCGGGTCGAACTCGTAGCGTTGATTGCAGAACTCGCAGTGAACCTCGACGCTGCCGCGCTCCTTGATGACGCTGTCCACCTCTTCGCGGCCGAGCATCTTCAGCATGCCGCCGACCTTTTCGCGCGAGCAGCTGCACTGGAAGCGCGCGGGCGCAGGCTCGAAGTGCTGCACGTTCTCTTGCCAGAAAAGTCGCCGGAACACCGTCTCGGGTTCTTCCTTCAGCAATTCCTCGGCGGAAAGCGTGCTGCCGAGATGACACACGCGCTGCCAAGTATCGGCGTCGTGTTCGCCCGGATGCGGCACGATCCCGCCATCGCCCGGGAGCTTCTGCAGCAGCACGCCGACGGCGCGGTCGGTGTTGGCCGCGAGCCAGATGCGCGTGTCCAGCTGCTCGGAGTGATGCATGTAGTGTTCGAGCACTTCCGACATCGACGTAAGCGGCCCGTGCTCGCCCGACAACGGCACGATGCCCTGATACGGCTGCTGTCCCGGCCTCTTGTCGTTCGGGTCGAGCGTGATGACGCAGCGCCCCTGGCCATTGCGGTTGAGCAAATCGGCAAGCGACATGTCGCCGTCGAGCTGCTGTTCGTTCGCGTCATCGGAAAGCTTGGCCGTGGCGCGCAGCGACAGATTCGAATTGCACTGCACGACCAGCATTTTCACGGGGCCGTCGCCATATATCTGCATGATGAGCGTGCCGTCGAACTTGAGGTTCGCCGACAGAAGCGCGCACGCGGCCATCATCTCGCCGAGCACATTGCGCACCGCTTGCGGATACGAACGGCGCGCGAGCACTTCTTGCCACGTATTGCGCAGCGAGACGATCTCGCCGCGCACGGGCGCCGCATTGAACATGAATTTTTGCAACTGGTCGTTCACAACTCTTCCTTGGGTGATGAGACGAGACGCGCCGTCTTCGATAAGCGGATGAGCCGCTCAACCGATGCGCACGAGCTGCGCCTTGTAGAATTCGCGCCGGTCCGCGTAGCTCGCCGTGGCTCCGCGCATGCGGGCGATATCCGCTTCGCCGATTTCCCGCACCGCTTTGGCGGGTGCGCCGAGAATCAGCGTGTTGTCCGGAAAAACCTTGCCTTCGGTGACGATGGCGCCCGCGCCAACCAGACAGTTGCGGCCGATTACCGCACCATTCAAGACCACCGCCTGAATTCCGATCAGCGAGCCTTCCTTTACGGTGCAGCCGTGCAGCATGGCCTGATGTCCGACGGTCACGTCGTTTTCGATCGTCAGAGGAAAGCCCGGGTCCGCGTGCAGCACCGCGCCTTCCTGCACGTTGCTGCCGTGACCGACGACGATCGGTTCGTTGTCGCCGCGCAGCGTCGCGCCGAACCACACGCTGGCATTTTCCTCGAGCGTCACCTGACCGATGATCGTCGCGGTATCCGCGAGAAAGACGCTTTCGTGGATGGTGGGGGCGTCGTCGCCGAGTTTGTAGATGGCCACTGTGTCTCCTGGGCGTTGTCTTCGAAGGGTGGGATGCGCTCGTTGCCGCGTCGGGCCGCGCGAGGGCTACAATGCGCGCCTTTGTCGTATGTCGTTCCGCGCCTTGTCCAATTGGTTGACCGCGCGGATTATTGCTTTCGGCGTGTCGTGCGTGCGCCGGGATTACCATTTTAGCCGGTTGCGCCGAAACGTCCTTCGCGCCGGCCGCATTCGCTTCCTGGCGTCTTTCGCTTAACCGAGCATCATGCAAAACGTTCCGACTTCCTTCACCGACGATGCCTGCATGCGCCGCGCGGCGCTCGCCATTCTCCGCGAGCGCGATCCGGTGACGAAAGCGCGCGACGCCCGCACGCTGTACGAGCGCGTGCTGTGCCGTGCGGCGCGCATCGACCCGGAAGTCGCGCTCGACGAACCGGACCACTTGCCCGGCCGTCCCGAGGCGCCGGAACTCGTCGAGCCGTCATCGCTCAAGCGCCGCAGCATGCAATCCGACGCGGGGCGCGCGGTGCTGCTGCACGCGCTTGCGCACATCGAATTCAACGCGATCAATCTGGCGCTCGATGCCGTGTGGCGCTTTCCTTCGATGCCCACGGCGTTCTACATCGACTGGCTGAAGGTCGCGGCGGAGGAGGCGCATCACTTCTCGCTGCTAACCGCGCGTCTGGCGCAATTCGGCCACGTCTACGGCGATTTTCCCGCTCACGACGGCTTGTGGGAAATGGCCGAGCGCACCCGCGCCGACGTGCTGGCGCGCATGGCGCTCGTGCCGCGCACGCTCGAAGCGCGCGGTCTCGATGCCTCGCCGCCCATTCGCAAGCGTCTCGCGCAGGCGGGCGACGAAGCGTCGGCAGCGATTCTCGATGTAATCCTGCGCGATGAGATCGGTCATGTGCTGATCGGCAACCACTGGTTCCGTTTTCTCTGCGACGCGGCGAGTCTCGATCCGCATCCCACTTACGAGCGTCTTGCGAAGCAGTATCACGCGCCGAAATTGCGTGGCCCGTTCAACTTCGAGGCGCGTCGCGACGCGGGCTTCGACGAGGCCGAGCTGCGCGCGCTCGCCGGGCTGGACGAGAACCCGTCGCTATAATCGAACGATCATCTTTTTCGAATGCGACACCGACCATGAAAGAATCGCGCTCCGAATTCGTCGATGCGCGCGGCGTGCGTCTGCACGTGCGCCGCTGGGGCTCGCCCGACGCGCCCATGCTTTTCATGCTGCACGGCTGGATGGACGTCGCGGCATCGTTCCAGTTCGTCGTCGATGCGCTCAAGGGCGACTGGCAAGTGCTCGCGCCCGACGCACGCGGCTTCGGGCTGTCGGACTGGCCGGTGGCCGAGAAGGGCGGCGGCCATTACTATTTTCCGGACTATCTCGCGGACCTCGAAGCGCTCATCGACCATTTCGATCCCGTCGGCAAAGTGAACCTGATCGGCCACAGCATGGGCGCGAACTTCGCGCTGCTCTATGCGGGCGTGCGGCCGGAGCGGGTACGCCGCGTCGTCGATCTCGAAGGCTTTGGGCTGCCCGCGGCGCATCCGGCGCAGGCGCCCGGACGTATCGCTACATGGCTCGACGACCTGCGCGCGCCGCCACAACTGCGCAGCTATGCGACGCTCGATGAAGTCGCCGATCGGCTGATCCGCACCAATCCGCGCTTGGCGCCTGCACGCGCGCGGTTTCTTGCGCAGCACTGGTCACGGCAGGAAGCCGACGGGCAATTTCATTTGCTCGCCGACCCGGCACACAAGCTGCGTGGTCCTACGTTGTATCGGCTCGATGAGGTGTCGGCGGTCTGGAAGCGTGTTCAGGCGCCCGTGCTGCACGTCGAGGCGAAGGATTCGCCCACGCTCGCGGGTTTCGCCGGAAAAATGCCGATTGCCGAGTTCAAGACGCGCTTCGAGGCGTTTGCCGACTGGCGCGAGGAAATCATCGATGAAGCGGGGCATATGGTTCATCACGATCAACCCGAGCGAGTCGCCGCGCTCATCGAAGCGTTCTGCGCGTGAATGTGCACGCTGACGCGCAGCCAGGCGCAACGGCATCACCAGCACGTCATGCCGTTACAGTAAAATGTTAAAAATCATGAAGCCGACGATCAACGCCGATTTGCACTGCCATTCCACCGTCTCCGACGGCCAGTACGCGCCTGCGCAGGTCGCGGCGCGCGCGCACGCCGGCGGCGTCGGATTATGGTCGCTCACCGATCACGATCAGCTCGGCGGCCAGCGCGAAGCGCGCGAGACGGCCGAGGCGCTCGGCATGGGCTATTTGCCGGGCGTCGAGATTTCGGTGACGTGGGCGGGGCGCACGGTTCACATCGTCGGCATGAATGTCGATCCGGAAAACGCGGAACTGCAGCGCGGGCTCGAAGCCACGCGTAACGGCCGCGCGGCGCGCGGCGTGGCGATCGGCGAAGCGTTGGCGGCAGTCGGTA
Organism: Caballeronia sp. TF1N1; assembly: GCF_022878925.1. NCBI lineage: Bacteria > Pseudomonadati > Pseudomonadota > Betaproteobacteria > Burkholderiales > Burkholderiaceae > Caballeronia > Caballeronia sp. TF1N1. The sequence continues at coordinate 1,885,368 of NZ_CP084626.1, read as the reverse complement.
TTCCGAACGCGCACGAAGGCGCGCTGCGCCATGCCGAGGACCCCGACATGATTTCGCGCGTACATTTCGCGCGCTTCCTGGTGGAAGAAGGCTACGCCAAGACCACGTCCGACGTGTTCGCGCGCTATCTCGGCGAGGGCAAGCCGGGTTACGTCGGCCACTGCTGGGCGAAACTCGCCGACACGGTGAAATGGATTCGCAACGCGGGCGGCGAGCCGATCATCGCGCATCCGGGGCGTTACGATTACAGCCCGCTCGAATTCGCCGCGCTCTTCGACGAATTCATCCAGCTCGGCGGCCGCGCCATCGAGGTCGTCACCGGCAGCCACACGCCGGATCAGTATCGCGAATATGCGGATGTCGCGCGTCGTTACGGCTTCGAAGCCTCGCGCGGTTCCGACTTCCACGGCGCGGGGGAAGGGCGCGTCGATCTCGGTCAGTTGCCGCCGTTGCCGGACGATCTCACGCCGGTTTGGGAGCGTTGGCTGTAAGGCGTCCGCACGGCTCGTGCTCCCTGCGTCATCCGAATTTTCCGTACGCGCGGCACGCCTGGGCGCTCGCGTGGCGTTGCGGGCACGAGCGAACAAGAAGGCATCGTATGTCTCAATTTTTTCGGATTCACCCCGACAATCCGCAGCCGCGGCTCATCAATCAGGCCGTGCAGATCATTCGCGATGGCGGGATCGTCGCGCTGCCGACCGATTCGAGCTACGCGCTCGCCTGCCATCTCGACGACAAGACGGCGGTCGAACGTCTGCGCCGGATTCGTGGGATCGACGACAAGCAGTTGCTGTCGCTGCTCGTGCGCGATCTCTCGGAGCTGTCGAATTTCGCGATGGTCGACAACACGCAGTACCGGCTCATCAAGTCCGTGACGCCGGGCCCTTATGTGTTCGTGCTGCAGGCGACCAAGGAAGTGCCGCGCAGGCTGTCGCATCCGTCGCGCAAGACAATCGGGCTGCGCGTGCCGGATCACGCCATCACGCTGGCGCTGCTCGAAGCGCTGGGGCAGCCGCTGCTTGGCTCCACGCTGATCCTGCCGCCCGACACGGAACCGCTCAACGACGCAGAGGAGATCCGCGAACGGCTCGAAAAGCAGATCGAACTCGTGATCGATGCAGGCGCTTGCCCGGCCGAACCCTCGACGGTCATCGATCTTTCCGGCGGCGAACCCGTGCTCGTGCGCGCGGGACGCGGTAGTCTGGAACCGTTCGGTCTCGCCGCATAAGTTTTTCGTCCACGCGCTTAAATCCTCCACAAACCGCCGGCGCGGCGCTTGGCATCGCGCCGCCTTCGTCTGCTCTCGCCTGCCTGCTTGATACAATACCGCCCTATGGATGCTTCCCTGATACAAACCATCGCGGTCTACGCGCTCCCGGTGATCTTCGCGATCACCCTGCACGAGGCCGCGCATGGCTACGCCGCGCGTCTGCTCGGCGACAACACGGCCTACGTGCTCGGCCGTGTCTCGATGAACCCGATGCGGCATATCGATCCCATCGGCACTATCGTGATTCCCATCGTGCTGTATTTCGTGACGAGCGGCGCGTTCATGTTCGGCTACGCGAAACCGGTGCCGGTGGCCTTCGGCAATCTGCGCAATCCGCGCTGGGGCAGCCTCTGGGTCGCAGCGGCGGGTCCCGGTAGCAACTTCGTGCAGGCGCTCCTGTGGGGCGTGATCGCGGTGCTGCTCGCGGCTTTCAATGTCGACGAACCGTTCTTCACGCGCATGGCGGCCGCTGGCGTCGGCGTGAATCTCGTGCTCGGCGTGCTCAATCTCTTTCCGCTGCCGCCGCTCGATGGCGGCCGCGTGCTCATGGCGCTATTGCCGGTACGCGCGTCGATCGCGTTTTCGAAGCTCGAACCTTACGGTTTCTTCATCGTGATGGCGCTGGTCGTGACGGGCGTGCTCACACGCTACTGGCTGAGTCCGCTCGTCGGCGTCGGTTACGCGGCGGTATCGGCCATACTGAATCCCTTCGCTTCACTATTCCCATAAAACCATGTTCCCTGACCGTATCTTCTCCGGCATGCGGCCGACCGGCTCGCTGCATCTCGGCCACTATCACGGCGTGCTGAAAAACTGGGTGCGGCTACAGTCCGAATACCCGTGCTTCTTCGCCGTGGTCGACTGGCACGCGCTCACGACGCACTACGAGACGCCCGAGGTCATCGAGAAAAACGTCTGGGAAGTGCTGATCGACTGGCTCGCGTCGGGTATCGACCCGGCGCAGGCCACGCTCTTCATTCAGAGCCGCGTGCCGGAGCATGCGGAACTGTCGCTCCTGCTCGGCATGGGCACGCCGCTCGGCTGGCTGGAACGCGTGCCGACCTACAAGGAACAGATCGAAAAGCTGCGCGAGAAAGATCTCTCCACTTACGGCTTTCTCGGCTATCCGGTGCTGATGGCGGCGGACATTCTGCTGTATCGCGCCTCGCTCGTGCCGGTCGGCGAAGATCAGGTGCCGCATGTGGAGATGACGCGCGAGATCGCGCGCCGCTTCAACTACCTGTACGGCAAGGAACCGGATTTCGAGGAGAAGGCGCTCGAAGCCGCGAAGAAGCTGGGCGGCAAGCGCGCGAAGCTGTATCACGAATTGCGCGTGGCGTATCAACAGGAAGGCGATGACGAAGCGCTCGAACAAGCCCGCGCGATGCTGCAGGAATCGCAGAGCCTATCGATGAGCGATCGCGAGCGCCTGTTCGGCTATCTGGAAGGCGCGCGCAAGCTGATTCTCGTCGAGCCGCAAGTGATGTTGACGGAAGCGTCGCGCATGCCGGGTCTCGACGGCCAGAAGATGTCGAAGTCGTATGGCAACACCATCGGCTTGCGTGAGGACGCCGAGACCATCGCGAAGAAAGTGCGCACCATGCCGACCGATCCGGCTCGCGTGCGCCGCACCGATCCGGGCGATCCGGACAAGTGCCCGGTCTGGCAACTGCATCAGGTCTATACCGACGAAGCCACGCACGAGTGGGTGCAAAAGGGCTGCCGTAGCGCGGGAATCGGTTGCCTCGACTGCAAGCAACCGGTGATCGAAGGCATCTTGCGCGAGCAGCAGCCCATGCTCGAACGCGCGCAGAAGTACATGGACGATCCTTCGCTGTTGCGCGCCATCGTCGCGGACGGTTGCGACAAGGCACGCAAGTTCGCCGTCGAAACCATGCGCGACGTACGCGAGGCAATGGGCCTGTCCTACAACTGATGGACGCTGGCACGCCGAGCGGTTGGGTCACGCGCTGGGCGCATCTCATTGCGCCCGGCGCTTCGGTGCTCGATGTCGCATCCGGAAGCGGACGCCACGCGCGCTGGCTCGCCGCGCGCGGGCACGCGGTACTGGCCGTCGACCGTGACGCCGATGCGCTCGCCTCCATGTCCGCGCTTCCCGACATCGCGACGTTGTGCGCCGATCTCGAAGGCGCGCCGTGGCCGCTGGCTGGCGACCGGACGTTCGGGGCGGTCGTCGTTACGCGCTATCTGCATCGTCCGCTTTTCACGCATCTGATTCATGCGCTCGCGCCGGGCGGCGCGCTCATCTACGAAACCTTCGCGGCCGGCAACCAAACCGTCGGTAAACCGTCCAATCCTGCGTTTCTGCTCGAACCTGGCGAGTTGCTCGAAGCCGTGCGCGGCCGTCTGCGCGTGATCGCGTATGAAGACGGTTTCGTCGATGCTCCGCATCCAGCCTTCGTGCAACGAATCTGCGCTGTACTCGTTCCAGAGCCCGCAAAAGCCGGCGCGATTGAAGACACAACCGGTAACACACCCTCGGGTTGGCCACGTTACGAATTGACCGGCTAATCCGCTACAATCGCGGTATCGCGCTTTTTGCGACTAAATTTTCGATTAAATTCATAGAGTTTCATGACAAACGGAACACTTGGCGGCATCCAGATCCGCGGCAGCATTCCTGCCATCGTCACACCGATGCACGAGGACGGTAGTCTCGATTTGCCGGCGTTTCGAAAGCTGATCGACTGGCACGTCGCGGAAGGCTCGAATGGACTGGTCGTAGTCGGAACGAGCGGCGAGTCCGCCACCTTGTCGGTGGAAGAACACGTGCTGATGGTGCAGACGGCCGTCGAGCATACGGCCAAGCGCTTCCCGATCATCGCGGGCGCGGGCGGCAATTCGACGGCAGAGGCCATCGAGCTGTCGAAGCAGGCCAGAAAGGTCGGCGCCGATGCCACGCTACAAGTCGTTCCGTATTACAACAAGCCGACGCAAGAGGGCATGTACCGCCACTTCCGCGCGATTGCGGAAGCCGTCGACCTGCCGGTGATCCTCTACAACGTGCCGGGCCGCACCGTGGCCGACATGAGCAACGAGACCATCCTGCGTCTTGCCGAAGTGCCGGGCATCATCGGCGTGAAGGAAGCCACCGGCAATATCGATCGTGCGGCGCATCTCATCAAGCACGCGCCGGCGCATTTCTCGATCTATAGCGGCGACGATCCCACCGCCATCGCGCTCATGCTGCTCGGCGGCCACGGCAACATCTCGGTGACGGCCAACGTCGCGCCGAAGGCCATGAGCCAGTTGTGCCGCGCCGCGCTCGAAGGCGACGCCATCACCGCACGCCGTATCCATCTCGGCTTGCTGTCGCTGCACAAGCAACTCTTCTGCGAAGCGAATCCGATTCCGGCCAAGTGGGCGCTGCAAGCGGTCGGCCGCATGGAAGGCGGCATTCGTCTGCCTCTCACGCCGCTCGACGAGCGCTACCACGACGTGGTGCGCGACGCGTTGCGCGAAACCGGGCTGCTCGCCTGATCGGGCGCGGCGGGCGACCTTATCGAAATCATCGAGACGCCAGCACCGCCACAAGTGATCGAAATGAGCCACTTCATCAGTCATCAACCGCCGTTCATTGGCCCCGTCGGCCCGCACGAATAACGCGGGAACGACGCGAGGCAATGCGTCATCAGCAGCAAAGAAGGACCTCATGAACCGTTCCGCTCTTCTTACTCAAGCCAAACGCCTGAGCGTGTTGTCACTCGGCGTCAGCGCCGTCTTCGCGCTTGCCGGCTGCGATACGCTCAACGACTGGCTCGCGCCGGACCGCGTCAACTACAAGGCTGCTGAGACCGCGCCCGCGTTGGCCGTGCCGTCCGATCTTTCCACCGCCGACATCAGCCAGCGTTACGCCGCGCCGCCGAAGGAAAACACGCTCGGCGGCACCGCCGCGCGTTCGGTCACGCCGGCCGGCAACACCACGCTCGGCGTGCCGACAGCGCAAGATCCGTACGGCATGCACGTGGAAAGCGATGGCGACCGCCGCTGGCTCGTCGTCGACGGCCGTGTGCCCGACCAAGTCTGGCCGCAACTCCAGGAGTTCTGGACGGAGAACGGCTTTACGCTCAAGACCGACTCGCCGCAGACCGGCATCATGGCGACCGACTGGGCCGAGAATCGCGCGAACATTCCGGACGACTGGTTCAGAAAGAGCGTCGGCAAGCTGATCGACTTTGCGTATTCGTCGGGTACGCGCGACATGTTCCGCACGCAAGTGGATCGCGCGGCGGACGGCTCGACCGACATCAACGTCACGCATAGCGCAATGGAAGAAGTGCTGACGGGTCAGGACAAGACTTCGTCGCGCTGGGAAACGCGTCCGCGCAATCCGGCGCTCGAAGCCGCGATTCTCGTGAAGATCATGCAGAAGTTCGGCCTGACCGAAGACCAGGGCAAGAAGCTCGTGACGCAGGCGCGTCCGGCGGGCGCGAAAGTCGCGGTCGATTCAGCCGCGGGCGGCTCGACGCTCGATCTGGCGGAACCGTTCGATCGCGCGTGGCTGCGCGTGGGCCTCGCGCTCGATCGCACCAACTTCACGGTGGACAATCGCGACCGCGCGAAGGGTCTCTACTACGTGCATTATTCGGACTCCATGGCGGAGCTGAAGAAGGAAGGTTTCTTCGGCAAGCTGTTTTCGAGCAACACGCCCATGCCTACACGCCAGTTCTTCGTCAACGTGAAGCCGAAGGCGGATGCGCTTACGCAGATCGCCGTGGTCGACGCCAACGGCCAGCCGGACAATTCATCCGATGCGCAGCGTATCGTGTCCTTGCTGCACGCGCAGTTGAACTGAATATTCGCGCATCGACATGGACACATTGTGAGATTTGCGAGCCTCGGCAGCGGTAGCGAAGGCAATGCATTGCTCGTCGAGGCGACGAGCGGCACGACCACCACGCGCGTGCTGCTCGACTGCGGGTTCTCCGCGAAGGAAGCCGAGCGCCGGCTCGCGCGGCTCGGCTGCCGCGCGGACGAGCTCGATGCCATCGTCATCACGCATGAACACACGGATCATATCGGCAGCGCGCTGACGCTTGCGCGCAAGTGGTCCATCCCATTGCATATGAGTTGGGGCACGGCGCGCGCATGCGGCGCCGACGAAGCGAACGTACAGCTCAACGTGTTGTGGGGCGATGAGAGCGTCGCCATCGGCGATATCAGCCTCTTGCCTTACACGGTGCCGCACGACGCACGCGAGCCCTTGCAGTACGTGTTTTCGGACGGCTCAAGCCGTCTCGGCGTGCTAACCGACGTGGGTGTGTCGACGCCGCACATCCTGAACGTGTTGAGCGGGTGCGATGCGCTCGTGCTCGAGTCCAATCACGATATCGACATGCTCGCGGGAAGCCGCTATCCGACTTCGTTGAAGGCGCGCATCGGCGGAACGCACGGACACCTGAATAATGACGCCGCCGCTGCGATTCTCGCGGCGCTCGACCGTTCGAAGTTGCGTCATCTGGTTGCCGCGCATCTCAGTCAGCAAAACAATCTGCCGCATCTGGCGCAGGCTGCGCTCGCTGGCGTAGTGGGTGCGTCGGCGGTGGATGTCGTCGTTGCAACGCAGACCGAAGGGTTCGATTGGCTCGCGCTTTGATCATCTAAGCAACTTGCATAGAAAAACGCAGACACAAAAAAACCGGCCCAAAAGCCGGTTTTTTTGCATGCAAGCTGCGATGAAGCAGCCCGCACTAAGTAAGGACTCAACCTTACTGGCTTGCGCCCGAAGCCGGGGCAGCCGACGAAGCGGCAGCGTCCGATGCTGCGCCAGCAGCCGAAGCTGCGTCGCTTGCAGCGGCCGAAGCGCTCGATGCTGCAGCGTTTGCGTCCGAAGCAGCAGCCGCCGGTGCCGAAGCAGCCGACGTATCGCTTGCAGCGCTCGGAGCAGCCGAATCGCTAGACTTGTTGCATGCAGCAAGAGCAACAGCAGCCAACAGGGATGCTACGAGGAGGGATTTCTTCATGATCACGTCCTTTTATGGTTAAAGGTAAGCAACAGCGCAAAGTACCGGTAATGTGTGCTCCAACACCGACCTGGGCCGCTGTGGAGCCCCACAATATTTTTTTGTTGTGAGACATCCTACGGCTTGGCCGGAAATTATAGGCACTTTCGACGCGACCGTCGATAAATCGGGGGCCGATACGTTGTCTTTCTCATACAAATTTTCATATTGCGGGACAGCAAAACAATTAGTTCCGCAAATACTTGGCGGCGCATTGGCTGTCAAGCAATTCAGATCAAAGAGTCCAGCTTAATCCAGCCCGCACAATACCATTCGTGCAGCAGCGATGTCATTGAAGAATCATCTGTAAGTGTTACAAAGCGTTTCCCTTCAAGGCAACGTGCATCGGCCAGTTCGGGAAGCCACTTTTTAGCCCTTGCAGTTAACGCTTCAGCCTCGCCATTAACAAAATAAGACGTCTTGTCATAGAGCAGAATAGTCTTACGGTCGAGCGTTAAACCTGCCTTCTTCGCGCGCTCTACAAACTTTTGCTGATTAAGCGCACGCTCCGGCGGATCAAAAACGACATTCGCTTTCGGCTCACTCAAATAACTGCCTAAAAACGCTGCGATATCCTTTTCGGTCCATTTGATATCCGCAAGGATCGAGCCAACCCGGTCGAGCAGAAGCTGCGGCAAAAGCGCGGGTTTCGTAACCGGCTCCTGTTGCGGATCGCGATAGCGCGCCTGCGCTTTTGCGTTCGCCGGTGTATCGCCCATGCGTTCGGCTAGGTGATAGAGGAACTGCGCCGTGAGTTCTCGCGTGGAAGGCGCGCGAAAGCCGATAGAGCAAGTCATGCACTCGCCCTCGGCGATCCCGTCATGCGCGATATGAGGCGGCAGATACAGCATGTCTCCCGGCTCCAGCACCCATTCTTCCTCAGGCTCGAAGTGCTGTAAAACTTTCAACGGCATGTCGGGTTTTAGCGAGAGATCGCGCTGTGCGCCGAAGCGCCAGCGGCGCTTGCCATGCACTTGAAGCAGGAACACATCGTAAGAGTCGAAGTGCGGGCCGACGCCGCCGCCATCCGTCGCATAGGAGATCATGAGATCGTCCAGACGCGCATCGGGGATGAAGCGAAAGCAGTTCATCAACGCGGCGGCGCGATCGTCATGCAGGTTCACGCCTTGCACGAGCAGCGTCCATTCGCGCTTCTTGATGGCCGGCAGTTCGTCGGATGCGAACGGTCCGTGCTCCATGTTCCACGTATTGCGAAAATGCGTGATGAGGCGCGATTCGACGTCGTCGAGATCGGCGAGTTCGAAGAGTTCGTCGCGCGACAGCGGCGCCTTCATGCCGGGGAACGCCTGGCGAATCAGGAGCGGCTTCTTCTGCCAGTAACGCCGCATGAACTGTCGCGGCGTGCGGTTGCCCAACAGAGGCGTAGGCTCGTCGGGTAACGGTGCGCCAGGCTTGTGCATGTTGGGACGCAGGCTGGAATCGGGGATGGGTGTTGCTTCAGGTGGCCGCTTGGGCATCGTATAATCGAGGCTTGTATCTTGGAGGATCCAATGAAAATTGCGAAAGACACTGTCGTTCTGGTCGCTTACAAGCTATCGGATGCACAAGGCAATCTGATCGAGGAAAGCGACGAGCCGATGGTCTATCTGCACGGCGGCTATGATGGCACGTTCCCCAAGATCGAGGAAGCGCTCGATGGTCGCGAACCCGGCTATGAAACGTCCATTCAACTGGAGCCGCAAGATGCATTCGGCGAGTACGACCCTGAACTCGTGAAGATCGAGGAACGCAGCCGTTTCCCCGAACCGCTCGAAGTGGGCATGCAGTTCGAAGGCACGCCCGAAGACGCCGACGACGAACTCGACTCGCTCATTTATACGGTGACCGACGTTGCCGAAGACAAGGTCGTGCTCGACGGCAATCATCCGCTCGCAGGCATGGCGCTGCGCTTCGCATTGTCGGTGCAGGAAGTGCGCACGGCCACGGAAGACGAAATCGTGCATCAGCACGCGCATGGCGCGGACGGCCTTCAAGTGGCCGACGACGAAGATGATGACGAAGAGCCGCCGAAAGACGCGGGCCCCACGCTGCACTGATCATCTTGTTTGATGCAGTCCGAAAAGCGCAGCGCTTGCTGCGCTTTTTTAATATCGATTGCTTTCGTTCGAGCCTTGAGGCGCTGCACCGTTCTGTACGCCCGATGCCGGCAATGGAAACAATGGCGGCATGGATTGCGGCGTGAAGACCGGTGGCATGTCCGATGCAGGCGGCTGCGGTAAGGAAGGTGGCGCGGGCAACGGAGCGGGGAGGTCATCGCGCGGCAAGGCGGGCGGCGTGGTTGGCGGCACGATGGGCGCCGCATAAGAAGACGCACCCAGTGGTGCAGACGAACCGCTCGATTGCGCAGGTGCTTCGTTTTGCTGATCGCTGCTGTCGCGCTTGCGGACATCGCTCACGTTGCGCACGCGCAGCCGGAATGGCGGATGCCAAGAAGCATCGCTCTGAACTTCGAGCCACTGCGTCTGCGGTTTCTTCAACGCGATCGCAACCCGCGTGAGATTCATCACCACCAATCCCTTGTCGTTGTGCAAGGGCTGATCGATATGAAAGCCGTTCGGCTCGCTGGCGTCGCCGCCATGAATGACGATCACCGGTCCGCGAAACGTCTCCGCCGCTTTCACGAGGCTGCGCTTCAGTTCGAGAAAGCCGTCGCGTACCGGGTTCGTGCGCGAAAAGCGCAGCCATGCAAAACGATCGCGCTTTTCATAGCGTGCGAAATCCGGATCGCCCTGCATGAGCACGACGAGCGCGCGCATGCCCGAACGTCGCGCCGATTCCGCCGCATGTTCGAGCCAGAACGTGGTCGCCACCGCGCGATCCTCGAACTCGCCGTTGCGCCCGCCGGCCGTCAGGTAGTGATTGTTCGGGCTCGGCGCATTGAGTCCGATGAACGCGACGCCATTCGCTTGCCAACGCACGATCTCGCGGAATGAGCGAAAGCGCGCGACATCGCTTTCGCGTGCGAGCGTGAGCGGGTTCTGTCCGAGTGAGCCTGCATCGCCAAAAAATTGCTGACGCACGAAATCGAGCCGTTCGACCGGATCGTATGCGCCTGAGCGCGCCGAGCCGCAATCGGCCCAGTCGTGTTCGCCGAGCAGCATGATGAGCGGCGTGCGCGATGCATCGAGAAGATCGTGACGCGACTGATACACGCTGTCGCGGCATGCTTCGGCCGGTCCCTTCAGATTTCCGTCATAGACGATGAACGCCAGATTCCGATCGCGGCCGATGGCATCGAGCATTTGCCGCACGGGCGCTTCGTCGGCGGGACGCGAAAGAGAATCGGCAATGACGGCGAAGGTCAGCGGCCCGTTGTCTTCGCCTTGAGCGTGGGCGTGCGTGAGCGCGGCACCAAGCAGTGCCGCCGCGCAGAACGCGCGCATCAGACCGCCCGCCGAGAGGCGCTCAACGCGCGTCATCCGCCGCGGACTTCGCCATGTCGTGCAATTCGAACAGCAGTTCGAGCGCATCGCGCGGACGCAACTCGTTCGGATCGAGTGAACGCAGCTTGTCGAGTGCGGGATGCTCGGTCGGCGCTTGAACCGGCGATGCTTCCGGCTCGTCTTCATACTGGTAAGCCGGGCTCGCGAAGAGATCGTATTGCGGCGTCGGCTGGCCGATGGACTGCTGCTCCAGATGCGCGAGATGCTTGCGCGCCGCGCGGATCACCGCGGACGGCACGCCAGCCAGTTGCGCGACTTGCAGACCATAACTCTGATTGGCCGGACCTTCATTGACCGAATGCAGGAACACGATGCCATGATCGTGCTCGACGGCCGAAAGATGCACGTTGGCCGCCTGCGTGAACTCCGTGGGCAGTTGCGTGAGCTCGAAGTAGTGCGTGGCGAAGAGCGTGTAGCAGCCGTTATGCGTCAGCAGATGGCGCGCGATGGCCCATGCCAGCGCGAGGCCATCGAACGTGGACGTGCCGCGCCCGATTTCATCCATCAGCACGAGGCTGGATGCGCTCGCGTCGTTGAGAATGGCGGCCGCTTCGGTCATCTCCACCATGAACGTCGAGCGCCCGCCCGCGAGATCGTCCGCAGCACCGATTCGCGTAAAGATGCGGTCCAGCGCGCCGAAGCGTGCGCGCTTCGCCGGCACGTAGCTGCCGACGTGAGCCATGAGCGCGATCAACGCCGTTTGCCGCATGAAGGTGGACTTGCCGCCCATGTTCGGACCGGTAATGAGCAAGAGCTTGCGCTCTTGCGACAGGCAACAGTCGTTGGCGATGAATTGCTCGACCTGCGCCTCGACCACGGGATGCCGCCCTTGTTCGATATCGATGCCCGCACCCGCGGCGAACTCGGGCGCGACCCAGTCGAGCGCATGCGCGCGTTCGGCGAAAGCGCCGAGCAGATCCAGTTCGGCGAGCGCTGCCGCGACGCGCTGACAATCTGCAATGAATGGCAGCATATATTGCAAGAGCGCGTCGTAAAGCAAGCGTTCGCGCGCGAGCGCCCGCTCTTGCGCCGAAAGCGCTTTGTCCTCGAAAGTCTTGAGTTCGGGCGTGATGTAGCGCTCGGCGTTCTTGAGCGTCTGCCGGCGCCGGTAGTCGTCGGGCACCTTGTCAGTTTGTCCGCGCGTGACTTCAATATAGAAGCCATGCACCTTGTTGAACTCGACGCGCAAATTGGTGATGCCCGTACGCGCGCGTTCGCGGGTTTCGAGATCGATCAGGAATTGATCGCAGTTCTCCGAAATGTCGCGCAACTCGTCGAGCTCCGTGTCGTAGCCGCGCGCGATTACGCCGCCGTCCCGGATCAGCGCGGCAGGCTCGGGCGCGATGGCGGCCGTGAGCAAATCGAGACACTCGCGCGGCGGTTCGAGCGCTTCGCCAATGCGCACGAGCGCCGTCGTCTGCGCGGGCACGGCTGCCACCAAGGCGCGCAGATCGGGCAGGGCGGCGAAGGTATCGCGCAGGCTCGACAGATCGCGCGGACGCGCCGACAACAGCGCAAGACGCCCCGTGATGCGTTCGATGTCCGAGATCTTGCGCAACGCGCTTCGCAACGCGTCGAGACCGCTCGCGGCGGGCGCATCGAGCAATGCGCCGATGGCATGCTGACGCGCCTGCGCAATCGACGTATCGCGCGGCGGATGATGCAGCCAATGACGCAACAGACGGCTGCCCATGGTCGTGCAGCAGGTATCGAGAAGCGAGAACAGTGTGGGCGATTCCGTGCCGCGCAACGTCTCGGTGAGTTCGAGATTGCGGCGCGTGGAAGGATCGAGCCCGATGTACTCCGACTCGTCTTCCACCTTCAGGCTGCGCACGTGGCGCAACTGCTGGCCTTGCGTGGCGGCCGCGTAGATGAGCAGCGCACCCGCCGCGCCGCACGCGCAGGTGAGGGTCTGCGCGCCGAAGCCGTCGAGGCTCGCTACATCCAGTTGTTCGCCGAGACGCTTGGTGCCGGAGCTAACGTCGAAATGCCATGCGGGCACGCGCGTGGTCGCCGTGAGATTCGTCACGCCGAAGGAAGCGCGCATGTCGGTGACGGTATCCGCGATAAGCGTTTCCGCCGGACGGATGCGTTCGAGCGCCGTGCTCACTTGCTCGGGCGCGACTTCCGCGAGCCGCAGCGCGCCGCTCGCGAGATTGAGCCACGCGAGGCCGACGCTCGCCACCACGCCGCGCCGGTTATGCATGGGGCAGAGCGCAAGCAGATAGACGTCGCTTTTATCGGCGAGGAGCGCCGCGTCGGTCAGCGTGCCGGGCGTGACCACGCGCATGACCTTGCGTTCGACCGGTCCTTTCGACGTCGCCGGGTCGCCGATCTGCTCGCAGATCGCCACCGATTCGCCGAGCTTCACCAACTTGGCGAGATATTGCTCGCATGCGTGATGCGGCACGCCCGCCATGCGGATTGGATTGCCGTTCGACGTGCCGCGTTGCGTGAGCGTGAGGTCGAGCAGGCGCGCGGCTTTTTCGGCATCGTCGAAAAAGAGCTCGTAGAAGTCGCCCATACGATAAAAGACGAGCGTGCCGGGGTGCTCCGACTTGATGCGCAAGTACTGCTGCATCATGGGAGTGTGCTGCGCGATATCCGCCGGAAGCGCGGCCGCTGCATTGGAAGAAGGTTCGGGAGTTGCCGTTTGATTGCCCATCTTGCGTGCGGTAAGTGCGAAGACGCCGGGCGCAGCGTGCGTTCAGCCGCGCGCCAACTGATAGGGCATGAGTTTAACCTGTCGAGAACGTGCGAGAGGAGTCGGCCGAACGGGCTAGGGTCGATTACGTGCTCCAGCAGCCGATGAAAGAACGAAGGCGCCGGACTCGCCGGCGCCTTCGTCAGAACCACGCAACGCTAAAAGCGCTGATCCTTATGCGCGTCCGGCCAGAAATCCGACCAGCAGCGCGAGACCTGCCACCGCGCCCAGCGTATGCCACGGCTTGTCGTGCACGAATTCGTCGGCGTAGCCTGCGGCATCGCCGAGCTTGCCTGTCAGTGCCGTACTCGCGCCGTCGATTTGCGAACGAGCGGTCTTGAGCTTCGATTGCAAGTCACGGCGCAACTTGTCGCCGTCGATATCCTTGCCGCTCTGGATCGAGCTTTCGAGGTCATCGAGCAAACTGCGCAACTGGCTGCTGGCCGAATCGACTGCATCGCTCGCACCGCGCACGGCGCGCTGGCCCACATTGGCTGCGCCATTGATTTTGCTGTCGAGCGTCGAACGTGTGAACAATCCCATTTCCTTGCTCCTTATTGACGTGCCGAAAAGAGTCGCACGACGCGAACCCGCATGCATTGCAGCGTGCCGCGTCTGGTGCACTGTCTACCAGGTCTTTCGCGGTTGCCCGCGACCGATTGCACAGGCCACTGGGCTTTGCGGCCTGGTACGAACCCAGGATACACTCGGTAGCAAGCTTCATTCCTCGACGAGCGCGCCGAGATCCACATCACGTTCGTTTTGCGAATGGCGGCGCATGGCGAGCGCCATCATCACGCCGACGAACACGCCGAATATCACGATGATCCATTGCACCGGAACCTTGATCGTGAGGAGCAGCGCGTAGGAGCCGAGCATGGCTAGCACGGCGATGTTCTGATTGAAGTTCTGCACGGCGATGGACGCGCCCGCGGACAAAAGCGTGGCGCCCCGGTGCTGAAGAATCGCGTTCATCGGCACGATGAAAAAGCCCGCGAGGCCGCCGAGAGCGATCATCAGCGGATACGCCATCAGAATATAAGCGGGCGCGAAGAGCGGCCCGATATGCACGCCTGCGTTGGCTGGGAACATGTCCTTGTTGTAGAAGGCCATGGCCACCGATACCGCGCCGATCAGCACGCCCACCGGCAGAACCTTGAGCGACTGCCGCAAGACGATCCATGCCGATGCCGCCGCCGCGCCCAGCGCAATGCCCACGCCCGTCACGCCCTGCAACACGGCCGCTTTCGAGAGCGAAAGGCCGAGATTGGCGTCGGCCCACTTGAGCACGAGCAGTTGCAGCGTAACGGCCGCGCCCCACAGGAGCGTCGTGACCCAGAGCGCGATCTGCGCGAGCTTGTCGGTCCAGAGCACCTTGAAACTGTGCGAGAAGTCGCCGACGAGGCGCGTCGGCTGGTTCAGCAGATTCGTGTAGCGCGCGCCGGTATCGGGAATGAACGCGTTGATCGCAGCCGCCGACGCGTAGATCAGCATGACCGTGAACATCGCGGCGTGCGCGGCGGTGTGCATCAACGGCACGTGCGCGTTCTCGACCCAGCGCGCCACGACTTGGCTCACGAGCGCGCCGCCGATCACCGTGCCGAGGATGGTCGATCCGACCGTCGCCGATTCGAGCCACGCGTTCGCCGCGATGAGCTTTTGCGGCGGCAGCAGTTCGGTCAGGATGCCGTACTTCGCGGGCGAATACGCGGCCGCGCCGAGGCCGACCACGCCGTATGCAATCATCGGATGCACGCCTGCGATCATCAGCGCGCAGCCCGCGGCTTTGAGCGCATTGGAGATGAACATCACGTGGCGCTTTTGCAGGGCATCGGCGAATGCACCGACGAAAGGCGCGAGCACCACGTACGACACCGTGAAGAGGATCTGAAGCAGCGGCGTGACCCACGGCGCCGATTGCACGACGGCAAGCATGGCGATCGCGGCGATCAAAAGCGCGTTGTCCGCCAGCGACGAGACGAACTGCGCGGCAATGATTGTGTAGAAGCCTTTTTTCATGGCAAAACGAGAGTTGGCGCGCGTCGTGCGGCGCGCGCCGGGGTGTGTTCGGGGGAAACGGACAGCCAAGGAGCGTGCTGTGGCGCTTGAACCTTGCCGCGTGCGCGAAAGATTGCACTGTATCGGAGCGGCGGATTCGATGCAGGAAGTGATGCAGCGTGGCGATCGAAGAACGAGGAAAACGCTAGGCGGGCCGCTCGCGCGTGCCCGCCAATCCAAACGCCCCTTACTCTCCCGTCAACCGCGTGCGCGAATGCGGATCGAGCACCTTGATCATCTGCGCGTACACCTTCGGATTGGCCGCGACGATCTCGTTCTGGAACAGGAAATCCGATTCGCCCGTGTAGTTGCCAACGAGACCGCCCGCCTCGGTGACGAGCAGACTGCCAGCAGCCACGTCCCACGGATGAATGCCTTGCTCGAAGAAGCCGTCGAGACGGCCCGCCGCGACATTGGCGAGATCGAGCGCCGCCGCGCCCGGACGACGCAGGCCCGCGCACGACAAGGTCATTTCGCTGAAAAGGCGCATATAGCCGTTCAGGCCCTGGCCGTCACGGAACGGAAAGCCCGTGCCGATGAGCGCATCCGAAAGACGATCCAGCTTGCCCACGCGAATGCGACGCTCGTTCAGATACGCGCCACGGCCGCGCGATGCCGTGAAGAGGTCGTTACGCGTCGGGTCGTAGATCACGGACTGCGTCACGATGCCCTTGTGCACGAGCGCGATCGACACGCAGTAATACTGGAAACCGTGGATGAAGTTCGTGGTGCCGTCGAGCGGGTCGATGATCCACTGGAACTCGGAGTCGCGATCGTCCTTGCCGGATTCTTCGGCAAGAATGGAGTGATCGGGATAAGCGGTGTGCAGCGTCTCGATGATGGCGGCTTCGGACGCCTTGTCGACTTCCGTCACGAAGTCGTTGTGCTGCTTCTTGCTGATCTGGATACGGTCCAGGTCCAGCGATGCGCGGTTGATGATCTGTCCGGCGCGGCGCGCGGCCTTGACAGCGATATTGAGCATCGGATGCATGAGCGAAATCCTTTGACCGCCGTGCACGGGCAAGAACCGCGAGCAGGCGAATTAAATGAGCGACAACGACTTTGTCGACGAAAGACGAATTGGATAAGAGCGGGGCGCGGCGCCAGGCAAAGTTGAAGAGGCGAAACGCAAGCGCGTTATTTTACCCGAAACGCGCCTTTTGGCCGCGCGCGCGAACCAAAAAGCCGCCAACATCGCCGACAATCGCTAACATAGCGGACTGTGTGTACCCGTACGCCATTGATGCGCGACGAGACGCAATACCGACGCGCACGAACCATTCAGCAACACGCAAAGCACCATTCATCCTTGGACACCAACCAATTCATCGCGCCCGCGGGCGGCTTCACGTCGACCCGTTTCATCCTCGTCGAGCCGAGTCATCCTGGCAATGTCGGCGCGGCGGCGCGCGCGCTCAAGACCATGGGCTTCGCGCGCCTCGTGCTGGTCGCGCCGCGCGTGGCCGACGTCAAGAACGAACCCGAAGCCATCGCGATGGCAAGCGGCGCCGACGACGTGCTCGCGAGCGCCCATGTCGTCGATACGCTCGCCGATGCGCTCGTCGGCGTGCGCTGGTCCGTCGCGCTCACGGCGCGCATGCGCGAGTACGGTCCGCCGCAGATGCCGCCACGCGCACTCGCCGAACGCGCGCACGAACTCGTGCGGCATGGCGACATCGCGCTCGTGTTCGGCAACGAGCGCACGGGCTTGTCCAACGCGGATGTCGAGCGTTGCAGCGCGCTTGCCCATATCCCGGCGAATCCGGCGTATAGCTCGCTCAATCTGGCGCAGGCGGTGCAGGTCCTCGCCTACGAATTGCGCGTCGCGTTTCAGGAGCCCGCGTCCGAACTCACGCTCGTCGAGCCGGCCGCGCATGTCGCGGGTGCATCGAGCGATGAGATCGAAGGCATGTACGCGCATTTCGAAGAAGCGCTCGTCGCGCTGGAATTTTTGGATCCCGCCAATCCGAAGAAGCTGATGTCGCGCGTGCGGCGGCTCTTCGCGCGCTCGGGACTCGAGCGCGAGGAAGTGAATATCCTGCGCGGCATCGCCAAACATATTCTCGCGCGCGTCAAAAAACCCTGAACGCGATGTGGCTGCAAGCAACCGTGCTTGCAGCGGGGACAATCGTGCAGAGTCCGTCCGAGTGACTCTACAATCGCCAAAAATATAAGCTTTGCGCGCGCGGTCATTTGGGCTTCGCGCCTGACCCCATCGAGATCACGACATGTTCCAACGACTTCGCGAAGATATCGCCGCCATCCGTGAGCGCGATCCCGCCGCTCGCAGCGCCGTTGAAGTCGTGACGTGCTATCCCGGCCTGCATGCCATCGTGCTGCATCGTTTCGCGCATGCTTGCTGGCGCGCGCAGTGGCGCTGGCTCGCGCGTTTCGTCTCGCAGATGGCGCGCTTTCTCACTGGCATCGAGATTCATCCGGGCGCGACGCTCGGCAGGCGCGTGTTCATCGATCACGGCATGGGCGTGGTGATCGGCGAGACGGCCGAGATTGGCGACGACTGCACGATCTATCAGGGCGTGACGCTTGGCGGTACGTCGCTCACGCGCGGCGCGAAACGGCATCCCACGCTGGGGCGCGGCGTGATCGTCGGCGCGGGCGCGAAGGTGCTCGGCGGCTTTACGGTCGGCGCGGAGGCGAAGATCGGTTCGAACGCGGTCGTCGTGAAGCCGGTTCCGGCGGGCGGCACGGCGGTGGGCAATCCGGCGCGCATCGTGATGCCGGCGGTGCAGCGGCCAAAGGAAACCGCGCGTGAAGGCTTTTGCGCTTACGGCATCACGCCGAACGCGGACGATCCGGTGTCGCTGGCCATTCACGGTTTGATCGATCACGCATCGACGCAAACGCAGCGTGTCGATGAAATCGTCGCCGCGCTCGAACGTCTGGGCGCGCGCGTGGAAGCGCTCAATGGTGCCGGCGGAGCGGGGCTCGTGGACTTGAAGCGCTTGTGCGCGTCGATGGAAGGGAAGGTGGAAAGCGAACTCGCGCAGCGGTAATTTTTTGTGCCGTTGCGGCGCGTGAGAGCGTGAGTGCAGTTCGAAATTCGCGCTCGCACGGCAACGGCTGCGTGGCGAACCCAAGAGTCATGCACCAGAACTACAACGGCAGCGCGCGAATCCCTTCCTCGTCGATCCGCAGATACCCGCCGCGCGGTTCATCCATATCCAGTTCCCAATCCGGCAACACCCAGCGCGCGCCTTCCACTTCCCGATGCATCGCCGGACGATGCGTATGTCCGTGGATCATCGTATGCGTGCGGCTGCGGATGAAAAGCTCCGACACCGCCTTGCGCGTCACGTCGTATTTCGGCGATTCGCCCTGCAGGCGCGCGCCCTCGCTGTTCGTGCGCATGCGCTGCCCGATGCCGAGCCGCGTCTTCAGCGGCAACGCGAGAAACGCGCGCTGTGCGAACCGATTGCGCGCAAAGCGCCGAAAGCGCTGATAACCGGGATCGGCGGTGCAGAGCGCGTCGCCATGCGCGAGGACGATGCGCGTGCCGAACGCGGTCATGGTGAACGGATCGGGCAACGGAAGTGCGCCGGCTTCCTTCATGAAGCGCTTGCCGAGCAGAAAGTCGCGATTGCCATGCATGACATATAACGCGATGCCGCGCTCGGTGAGCGTATGCAAAAGCTTCGTCATGCGGCGCGCGAAGCGGGCGCGCTCGTCGGCGACGGCGTCATCCAGGATATCGTCGCCGACCCAAAATTCGAACAAGTCGCCGAGGATGAAAACCGAGTCCGCGCCGCTCGCCGTGACTTCGATGAAATGCTCGAACGCGGCGACCGTCTTCGGAATCGCCTCGCTCAAGTGCAGGTCGGAAATGAAAAACAGCGGGCGCGCGTTGTGCGCTGCGCCCGCTGCTTTTTGCGCGACCTCTTGCCTGAAAGACTTCGTGTCGATCATGCGTGCCGTGTTCAGACCACCACGGCCTTTTCGATCACGACGTCGTCCACCGGCACGTCCTGATGAAAGCCCTTCGAGCCGGTCTTGACCTTCTTGATCTTCTCCACCACGTCGAGACCTTCGACCACGCGGCCGAACACGGTGTAGCCCCAGCCCTGCGGCGTCGGCGACGAATGGTTCAGGAAGTCGTTGTCCTTCACGTTGATGAAGAACTGCGCGGTTGCCGAATGCGGGTCGTTCGTGCGCGCCATGGCAACCGTGCCGTTGTCGTTCGTGAGGCCGTTGTTGGCTTCGTTGTCGATGGGGGCATCGGTCGGCTTTTGCTTCATGCCCGGCTCGAAGCCGCCGCCCTGAATCATGAAGCCGTCGATTACACGGTGGAACACGGTGTTGTCGTAGTGACCCTTCTTCACGTAGTTGAGGAAGTTTTCAACCGACTTCGGCGCCTTTTCAGCGTCCAGTTCGATCTTGATGACGCCGTGGTTCGTATGCAGTTCGACCATGATGATTTCTCCGGTATGTTGATGATTGACGATGGGCGGCGTTCACCGAACGAACGCTGCCGGGTTGTGCGTTTATTGCGAGACCACTGTAGCCGACTCGATCACGGTCGGCTTTTGCGGCACGTCCTGCATTGGGCCGCGCGTGGTGGTCGGGCTCGCTTCGATCTTCTTCACGACATCCATGCCCGAGACGATCTTGCCGAACACGGCATAACCGTTGCCGTCGGGATTCGGGAAGTCGAGTCCTGCATTATCGACCGTATTGATGAAGAACTGCGCCGTGGCGGAATTCGGGTCGCTGGTGCGCGCCATGGCGAGCGTGCCCGTCGTGTTCTTCAGGCCGTTCTTGCTTTCGAGCGCGATGGGCGCGCGCGTGGGCTTCTCGGCGAAACTCGTGCTATAGCCGCCGCCCTGGATCATGAAACCCGGAATCACGCGATGAAAGATCGTGCCCGAGTATTGACCGGACTTCACATAGTCCAGGAAGTTCGCGACCGTCTTCGGCGCCTTCTCCGGATACAGCTCGACCTTGAAGTCACCTTGCGAGGTATGGAACAGCACGGTCGGATGCGCGCCCGTGGCGGATTGCGCCGCCTGTGCGTAGGCGGGCGCGGTAGCGATCAGGGCAGCGCTGGTAAGCCCCAGCATCAGCAATTTCATGAAGGATCGGTCCTCGGGTGATGAATGCAAACGAATGCAGATAAGCAGCCGCAATCGCGGCCGACCGACAGCTTACCGCCTGCACGCGCGAGTGCGCCAATTAGCCTTGTCCGACGCCGCGCCGTGGTCGCGTGTCTCAAGGCTGCGTCTGCGGCGCGACGTAAGGCGCGGTCGGGAACGGCCCGGTTGCGCCGCCGTACGGCGAGTACGAATCGGGTGAGGGCATGGTCGACAGGCCGGTGCCGCTGTCGGTGCTGCCCGAGCCTTGCGCGGGCGCCCATTCACCCGATGGCGATTGCGGCGCCGTCGTGGCGCGCGTGCCCGAGGCTCCATTCGCCGCAACGCCGCGACGAACCGGCGGCGGCGTGATGATGTTCTGAATGGCCGTCACGCGCTGACGCGTGAGCGGACTCGTCGAGCCGAGCGATTGCGCGCGTTTGTACGATTCGCTCGCGAGCCGCAGATAAAGATCGCCGAGATTGTCGTATGCGAGCGCGTAGCCGGGGTTCGCCTTGACCGCCGTTTCGAGCGCGGCGCGCGCTTCTTCGTAGCGGCCTTTCTTGGCGTAGAGCGCGGCGAGGTTGTTATACGGCTCGGGCAGTTCGGGATACGCCTGCGTGAGTTCGGTGAAGGCCACGATGGCGTCGTCGTCGCGGTTCAGGCGCGCAAGCACGGTGCCGCGCTTGAACTTCGCCTGCACGTCGGTCGGATTGGTGGCGATGCGCGCATCGAGTTGCTTGAGCGCGGCGTTCCAGTCTTGTCCGGCGATGGTCGAGTCGATTTGCGGCGTGCCGTCGGTGGTGGATTTCGCGAGCTGCGCGAACGCCGTGGTCGAGATGCCGACCGAAGCCGCCATGCCGATGACCGCGATCGCGCCGGCACGCATGAGCGTGTTCCTCGCGATGTTGCGGGAAAGAGAGAAGAGGTGCGAAGGCATGCGCGCGCGAGCGTGAGTCACTTGGAATCGATTCAAGGAATGAAGCAGCGAAGGGATCATAACCGGGCTTGATGGATGAGCGGCCGGCAAGCGGCCGGCAAGCGGACAACCAGGTGTCGAAGCAAGTCAGCGAAGCATGCGGCAACTTGGCCGACAAGCCCGCCGCAAAAGGCCGCGGGCTTGGTTCGAGCGTCACGCGCGAAGTCCGTCGCGCGGCACGCCGGGCACTTCATGGGCACAGGCCCCGGTGTTATACTCCGACCCATTCTAACAAAAGGTCCGTACGTTTCGCGCACGCGCCGGCTGCTTGCAGCTATCCTCTGCAAGTGCATGTGTTGCCCGGTGTATCGAAGCAGCGTTGCGAGGCATCGGACTCGTTGGACTTTCTTGTTGGACTTTCCTTTTCAGCCACTCGTGGCCGTCTTCGTTCTGGTCGCATGACCGTCGTGTCGCTTTCGCGAGTGCGCCTTGGCCGTAAAGCCCGCATCGACACGCCGCATGCAATGCCATGCACGAATGTTCCGGGTTCACGCACTGTCTCTCTATGAATTCGCTGCGCATCTACAACACGCTCGCGCGTGACAAGCAATCCTTCACGCCGCTTCGCGCTGGCGAGGTACGCATGTACGTCTGCGGAATGACGGTGTATGACTATTGTCACATCGGCCATGCGCGCGTGATGGTGGTGTTCGACATCGTGCAGCGCTGGCTGCGCACGCTCGGCTATAAAGTCACGTACGTGCGCAACATCACGGACATCGACGACAAGATCATTCGTCGCGCGGTGGACAACGGCGAGCCCATCAAGGCGCTCACCACGCGCTTCATCGCGGCCATGCACGAAGATGCCGATGCGCTCGGCGTCGCGCGTCCGGACCTCGAGCCGCGCGCAACCGACTTCATTGCGCAGATGCTCGGCATGATCGATGCATTGCAGGCGAACGGCTATGCCTATCACGCGAAAGACGGCGACGTGAACTACGCCGTGCGCAAGTTCGCTGACTACGGCAGGCTGTCGGGTAAGTCCATCGAAGACTTGCGCGCGGGCGAGCGCGTCGCCGCCAACGACGCGAAGGAAGATCCGCTCGACTTCGTGTTGTGGAAGCAGGCAAAGGCCGGCGAGCCGCGGGACTCGGGCTGGGACTCGAAGTGGGGACGCGGGCGTCCGGGCTGGCACATCGAATGTTCGGCCATGGGCTGCAGCTTGCTTGGCGACCGGTTCGACATTCATGGCGGCGGCCAGGACTTGCAGTTCCCGCACCACGAGAACGAGATCGCGCAGAGTGAAGGCGCGACCGGGCAGACGTTCGTGAACTACTGGATGCACAACGGCTATGTGCAGATCGACAACGAGAAGATGTCGAAGTCGCTTGGCAACTTCTTCACCATTCGCGAAGTCCTTGAAAAATTTGATGCCGAAGTGGTGCGTTTCTTTATTGCACGGGCACACTATCGGTCGCCGCTGAACTACAGCGACGTGCATATCGACGATGCCAAGAACGCATTGACTCGCCTCTATACGGCGTTGAAAGATGTCGAGCCGGACAATCGGCAACTTGACTGGAACGAGGCGAACGCGCAGCGTTTCCAGTCTGCGATGAACGACGACTTCAACACGCCCGTGGCGGTCTCGGTGCTGTTCGATCTCGCGAGCGAAGTAAACCGCACACGCGACACTTCTCTCGCGCGCCAGCTCAAGGGTCTCGCCGGCGTGCTGGGTCTGCTCGGCCGTGAGCCGCGCGCTTTCCTGCAACAAGCAGGCGGCGCGGCTTCGACCGAAGGCCTCGCGCCGCAAGAGATCGAAGCGAAGATCGCCGAACGCGTTGCCGCGAAGCAGGCAAGGAACTATGCCGAAGCAGACCGTATTCGGGCCGACTTGCTCGAAGCCGGTATTGCGCTTGAAGACAAACCGGGTGGGTCGACCGAATGGCGCCGCGTGTGAACGCAGCCCTTCATACCCTCTGATCGACTCACCAGGCAGGAGGCACGATGGCAACGGCCAGGAAGACGCCGGTCAAGCGACCCGCGTCTGTCAGGAATGCATCGCCCGCGACGAAGCGAACGCGCGGCGAGCAAGCGACGACAAGCACGCTCAAGAGTGATGGTGCAAGAGCTTCGGCTCAGAAGGCAGTCAAGCGCGCAGCACTCAAACGTAGCGACGGCACGCGTCTGAACGGCGTAAGCCGTGAGGACGTAAAAGCGGATGCAAAGACGGACACGAAAGCGATCCGCGTATCCGCGCGCGTGACAAAAGCGCGTAGCGAGGAAGCGGAAGCGTCGCCCGTCAAGGCGAACGGACGCGCGCATGCCGGCGATGCCACGAACGCGCAAGCGCTCGTCGCCGACAAGGAGCGCGGTGAAGTCGTGCGCAAGTCGCGCGTCGTCACGGCAGATGCCGAGGTGCCCGTGCAGATCGGCGGACTCACGCGCGAAGTCGTGCGTCCCGATTACTGGGACAAAGCGTGCGCCGACCTGATGAAGCGCGACCGCATCCTCAAGAAACTCATTCCAAAGTTCGGCCAGATGCATCTCGTGAATCTGGGCGATCCCTTCTCGACGCTCGCGCGTTCGGTTGCTGGCCAGCAGATCTCGGTGAAGGCCGCGCAAGCCATTTGGGAGCGCGTGAAGGGCGCTTGTCCGGATGTCGTGCCGGCGCGTTTTATCAAGCTCGGCCCGGAGAAGCTTCAGGCGTGCGGCTTGTCCAAACGCAAGACGGAGTACATTCTCGATCTCGCGCAGCACTTCGTATCGGGCGCGTTGCACGTGGATACCTGGGCGTCGATGGACGACGAAGCCGTGATCGCCGAACTCACGCAGATTCGCGGTATCGGCCGGTGGACGGCGGAGATGTTCCTCATCTTCAACCTGGCGCGCCCGGACGTTTTGCCGCTCGACGACCTCGGTCTGATTCAGGCGATCAGCGTCAACTACTTCAGCGGCGAACCTGTCACGCGCAGTGAAGCGCGCGAAGTGGCTGCTAACTGGGAGCCGTGGCGCACGGTTGCAACGTGGTACATGTGGCGCAGTCTCAATCCGATTCCCGCGGACCATTAAGAACCGACTAAAAGATCGGCGAACTATCGTTGATTTATAATCGATAGTTCCCGCGCGCATTTATCAGGGACGGACGCGGTTAAAATACGCCCTGCCCGATGTTCTAGGACTCGAACACATGAAGACCACGTTTCTGGATTTCGAGCAGCCGATCGCTGAACTCGAAGCGAAGATCGAAGAACTCCGCTTCGTTCAGGACGATTCCGCTGTCGATATTTCGGAAGAAATCGAGCGGCTGTCGAAAAAGAGCCAGCAGCTCACCAAAGATCTGTACGCGAATCTGTCGCCGTGGCAGGTATCGCAAATCGCGCGGCATCCGCAGCGTCCGTACACGCTCGACTACGTGAACGAGTTGTTCACGGACTTCCATGAACTGCATGGCGATCGTTCCTATGCGGACGATCTCGCCATCGTCGGCGGCTTTGCGCGTTTCAATGGCCAGCCGTGCATGGTGATCGGCCATCAAAAGGGCCGCGACACCAAGGAGCGCGCGTTGCGCAACTTCGGCATGCCGCGCCCGGAAGGGTATCGCAAGGCCGAGCGCCTCATGCGTCTCGCCGAGAAGTTCAATCTGCCCATCTTCACTTTCGTCGATACACCCGGCGCGTATCCCGGCATCGGCGCGGAGGAACGCGGGCAGTCGGAAGCCATCGGGCGCAATCTCTACGTCATGGCGGAGTTGAAGACGCCGATCATCACGACGATCATCGGCGAGGGCGGTTCGGGCGGCGCGCTTGCCATCGCCGTGGCCGACACCGTCATGATGCTGCAATTCTCCACGTACTCGGTCATCTCGCCGGAAGGCTGCGCGTCGATCTTATGGAAGAGCGCGGCCAAGGCGCCGGAAGCCGCGGAAGCGCTCGGGCTCACGGCGCATCGGTTGAAGGCGCTGGGTCTCATCGACAAGATCGTGAACGAACCGCTCGGCGGCGCGCATCGCGACCCCAAGGGCATGGCGGCGCTTTTGCGTCGAGCACTTGCCGATTCCCTGCGCCAGTTCCAGGGCATGAGCGTGCAGGATCTGCGCGAGCGCCGCTTCGACAAGCTGATGGCGTACGGCAAGTTCAAGGAAACGCTGCCGGGCGCGTGATCCGCGTTCCTCATGGCGAACTTCGACACTGAAACCCCGGCCGGCCGCCTCGTTATCGAGGCGTTGCGCGGCGCTTTGTCGGAGGCGGCGCTGCCCGCCGACTCGCTACTGGCCGTCGCGCTCAGCGGCGGTCTCGACTCCACGGTTCTCCTCGATGCCGCCGTGCGCTGCTTCGGCGCATCGCGCGTGATCGCGCTGCATATCCATCACGGCCTGAGCCCTAACGCGGATGCGTGGGTATCGCATTGCGAGGCGCTGGCTGCCTCGCTCGATGTACGTTATGCGTCGCGTCATGTCGATGTCGTCCGCATGGGCGGCGAAAGTCTCGAAGCCGCCGCGCGCGATGCGCGTTATCGCGCGCTCGACGATCTCTGCGACGAGCAAGGCGCGGCGGCGCTTCTGATCGCGCATCACGCCGACGATCAGGCCGAAACCGTGCTGCTGCAATTGCTGCGCGGCGCGGGCGTCGCGGGCCTCGCGGCGATGGCGCCGCAGCGTCTTCACGCAAGCGAGGTGCTGCGTCTGCGTCCGTTGTTGCGGCTGCTGCGCGCGCAACTCGAGCAATACGCGCATGAGCGCGACCTGAGCTGGATCGAGGACGAATCCAACGCCGACACGCGTTATGCGCGCAACGCGCTGCGGCATGACGTGCTGCCGGTGCTCGCCGTGCATTTCCCCGGCTTTCGCGATGCGCTCGCGCGCACGGCGTCGCATGCCGCTTCGGCGCAACGCTTGCTCGACGAGCTGGCGGGCATCGACATGGAAAAGGCGCGGCACGCGGAAGAAGGCGCGCTCGCGCTCGATGCGCTGCTCGCACTCGACGACGAACGCGCGACCAATCTGCTTCGTTATTGGATGCGAGATCGCGGCTTGCAGGCGGCATCCACCGCGCGTGTCGCGGACATTCTGCGTCAACTGCACGCAGCCGCCGACGCGCGCGACGGGCACGCGCTTCGTATCGATCATGTGGGACACGCGCTGCGGGTTTATCGCAATGCGTTGTTCTGGGAGAAGGCCGACAGCGCCGATGCACCCGATCTCGACGACGGTCCGAGTCAAGCGAGAGCGTTGGTCGAACTGCGCTGGCAGGGCGAGGAAGTCTGGCGTTTGCCGCAGTGGCGCGGGTCGCTGGTGTTCGAGCCTGCCGCCGAACCGGGCGATGACGTCATCGCCGAAAGCGTGTTGCGCGCCGCGCCGTTGAGCGCGCGTTCACGCGCGGGCGGCGAGCGTTTGCGCGTTGCATCCGATGCACCTAGCCGCACGCTCAAGAATCTCTTCCAGGAGCGCGGCGTGCCAGCGTGGAAGCGCGATGTGCCGCTCATCTTCATCGGCGCGTTGCTGATGTTCGTGCCGCTCGTCGGCGTGAATCGCGAAGTCGAAAACGCGAAGGGGCCGTGGCGGCGGTTGATCTGGCGGCCGGATTTGTTGATCGCCTGAGGGGTGCGGTGTCCGCCCGGCAACGAGTTTCCAGTACGGGAGTGCAGCAACTTGCGCACACCTCTTTTCGGGATGCTCCGCCGCAAACCCGTTAAAATAGACGCCCAGCCGCTTCATCTTGTAATTTCGGCTTCGATCCGGTACCGTAGCTCGTTTGTCCGCTTGGCGTTTTGCTCGTCATCTCCGTCCAAAAGACGTGATATTCAACGTTAAATCGCCAGCCATCGCGCGAATTCGCTGCGTACCAACCGCGCGACTTTCATGCGCGATTGGCTAACGCAACTGCTGCCTGGTATTGCAATCCGGTACCCCAAGCACGCGGCGGCATATGCGCCAACGCGTCGCGTCGCCAGCTTCAAATCATCCCCGAAGTGATCGGCCACAACGCTTAAAGCGCATTGCAACGAGCGCATGAAGCGCGGTTTTCCTTCCAGTTCAAAACGACAATGGCACTCATCGTACACAAATACGGCGGCACTTCGATGGGCTCGGTCGAGCGCATCAAGAACGTCGCCAAGCGCGTCGCCAAATGGCACAAGGCAGGCCACAAGCTGGTCGTCGTGCCCTCGGCGATGTCCGGCGAAACCAACCGCCTGCTCGGCCTCGCGAAAGACATCACGCCCAATCCGGACCCGCGCGAACTCGACATGATCGCCTCCACCGGCGAACAGGTTAGCGTGGGCTTGCTCGCCATCGCGCTGCACGCCGAAGGCCTCGAAGCCGTGAGCTACGCCGGCTGGCAAGTGCCGATCAAGACGGACAGCGCGTTCACCAAGGCGCGCATCAGCGAAATCGACGGCGAGCGCGTGCTCAAGGATCTCGATGCGGGCAAGGTCGTGGTCATCACGGGCTTTCAGGGCGTCGATCCGGAAGGTCACATTGCCACGCTCGGGCGCGGCGGCTCGGACACCTCGGCGGTCGCGATCGCCGCGGCGCTCAAGGCTGACGAGTGCCTGATCTATACCGATGTCGACGGCGTCTATACGACCGATCCACGCGTCGTCGAAGAAGCGCGCCGGCTCGACCGCGTGACCTTCGAAGAGATGCTGGAGATGGCGAGCCTGGGCTCGAAGGTGCTGCAGATCCGTTCGGTGGAATTTGCCGGCAAGTATCAGGTGAAGACGCGTGTGCTTTCGAGCCTGACCGACCCGCTTATGCCGCTCGAAAAGGAAATGCACTCGGGCACCCTGATTACTTTTGAAGAAGACGAGAACATGGAAAAAGCAGTGATTTCTGGCATCGCGTTTCAGCGCGACGAAGCGCGCATCGCCGTGATGGGCGTGCCGGACAAGCCGGGCGTCGCGTATCAGATTCTCGGACCGGTCGCCGATGCGAACATCGACATCGACATGATCATTCAGAACCAGAGCGTGAACGGCAAGACCGACTTCACGTTCACGGTGGGCCGCGGCGACTATCAGCGCGCGCTCGAGATCCTGAATGGCCAGGTGAAGGGCCACGTGCAGGCCGAGACCGTGCTGGGCGACCCGAAGGTGTCGAAGGTGTCGGTGGTGGGTGTCGGCATGCGTTCGCACGTGGGTATCGCGAGCACCATGTTCCGCACGTTGTCGGAAGAGGGCATCAACATCCAGATGATCTCGACCTCCGAAATCAAGATCTCCGTACTGATCGACGAGAAGTACACCGAACTCGCGGTGCGCGCGCTGCATAAGGCGTTCGAGCTCGATCGCGCTTGAGTGTTGCTTGAGTCTTGTTGAATGTGGCGTTGAGCGTTGCGACGGGTTCGAGGGCTCATGCGCTGTTGCGGATCGCGTAAGCCATGAGCCGATGCGTAATCGATTGGAAAAAATCGTAATGCGAATTTGACCGACGCGGGCGAACACGCTATTATCTCGATCTCGTTGCGCTGCACTCCCGGTGCGACGAACAGTTTGGGAGACGTGGCCGAGTGGTCGAAGGCACTCCCCTGCTAAGGGAGCATCTGGCTAAAAACTGGATCGAGGGTTCGAATCCCTCCGTCTCCGCCAGTAGTAGTAGAAGAGCCCCGCAAGGTTAAAAACTTGCGGGGCTTTTTGTTTTTGGGCGGTGATCGGGCCCGGTCGCGTGAGATTCAACTTGGCTTGCGTGGATAAGTTCTAGCAGCCATGCATGGCGATTCGCTGTGTCGCTTGCCCGAGCAGTGCTCGCGCGGAACTGTCTCCCTCTTTTTCAGGCGCGGCGTTGTCTGCGTTTTGAATTCGAGCAATCGCGCGTCTGGCATGAGGGGATCGCGATGTCAAACATCGAAACGCGCACACGCACCAGTCGATCCGCACGTTGATCGCAGTATGCTCCGGCGGCGCTATCGAATCCACAGCCTCCGTGCACGAACAAAAACGCGCGACGCGTCCGCTGCTCAAACTTCTAACTTCAACCGCGCTAGCCAGACCTCTCATCCCGATTGAGCGATTTTGCTTCTTTTAGCACGCTTCTGAAACCTTGATACAAAACAGATTGTTTCACCGGCTTTACGCTTTTTGTCTGATAAACCTCAAGAGACTAAGAGGTGTCTGTAATAGCGCCTAAAAGTATGTCAGTAAAACCTAGGAATGTGACGAAATTACACGGTTTATCACCCGATCGCTACCAGACTTTTTACAACTGCTAGTACACTTGTTCGTTGTGAGCGTTTAAATCACAGTCCGCCAAAGTTGGTAATGGCGGTCTCGCGACCGTAGCCATATTGTTCCTTCCTTAAGAAATTTCCGAATAGCACTAGCGACGCGTCCATTGATACGGACTCGACACCGTTACCGGGATGACGGATGGCCTTGAAAGGTTTGAGTGAAATAAATTGCTTTGAAAGTTGGTAGGCCTTTAGGGCCTGAAAGCGGAGATAATGAAAAGCATAAACAAGCGGACTATCTCGCATGTTTGGCAGGAAAGAAGAAGCCAATATTCACGCTTATTTTGATCTTGCGCAGAAAGGCTTTCGATTTTTAGGTTGAGGACTTGGTGGTGATTTCGATGTTGGTTGTGTTGATCGCGCTTCTGGTCTCCTTTGTTTCGGTACTGTTCATTGTTCGCTTCGAGCGCTGGCATGGTTCCTTCTCAATGGACCGCGATCTGGATGGGATTCAAAAAGTCCATGCGGTTGCGGTGCCACGAATCGGTGGCGCGGGCGTCATCGTCGCAGTCGCTGCTTCGTTACTCTTGAATGCCTTTCTGAATCCTTCGCGTAACAGTAGCGAAGCTCTGATTTTGCTTGGCTGTTCCTTGCCCGCGTTCCTGTCAGGTTTCGCGGAGGATCTGACCAAGAAAATCAGCCCGAGAACGCGTTTGATCGCGTCCATGATTGCGGCACTGCTTGCTTGCTTCGCACTGAGGGCGGTGGTTACACGGGTGAATTTTTCTTATGTCGATGCAGTGCTTGTTTTTTCGCCCATCGCGATTGCTCTGACAGTATTTTCAGTATCTGGCGTGGTGCACGCGATTAACATCATCGACGGTTTGAATGGGCTTGCATCGGTTGTTGCGATCATCATTTTAGCGTCGATCGGCCTAGTGGCGTTTCATGTGGGCGACTCGACAATTGTTATTGTCTCGTTGACGCTGATTGGTGCGATTACCGGTTTTCTTGCCTGGAATTTTCCGATCTCCCGAGTCTTTCTCGGAGACGGCGGCGCGTATTTCATCGGTTTTCTAATCGCCGAGTTGCTGATCTTGCTCACCATGCGCAATCCTAGCATTTCGCCGCTTTACGCAATTCTGGTAACGATCTACCCAGTCTTCGAAACCGTCTTCTCGATCTACCGAAGAAAACTCGTGCGCGGTTTGCCCGCCGGTGCGCCTGATGCGGTTCATTTGCATACACTGGTTTATCGTCGCGTGCTTGGCGGAGAATTGAATCGATGCGATTCACGCGCCTTGAGTCTTAGAAATTCCCGGGCATCTCCTTATTTGTGGACGCTGACGCTTTGCGCGGTCGTTCCGGCAACCTTGTTTTCAGAATCTCCAGTTCTTCTCGGCGCGTCGGCACTCCTCTTTATTGCCACCTATATCTGGTTGTATGCCGCAATCGTGAGATTTCACGTGCCGGCTTGGCTTCGGCCAGCGCCTGTCAAGGAGCAACCTATTGTCGTGCACGCTGAACAATAAAACCGTCTCTGTTTTAACCCTGAAATTTTGATTGAGAACACGGACTAAGGCCGACGCCGATTCAGCGTCAAGCCAGTGTTTGAACCGAATTGAATTGAACACCCGCAAGCAATGGTTGATTTGAAATTTTCCGGCCGTCTCAAGTTGGCTCTCGCTATCGCAATGCTGCCCGCCCTGCTTGGCGCATGCGCGCTTGCCCCCGGCATGCGACTCGATCCCAAAGCACCAGTCGACTCTTCCGACCCAGCCTCAACACCCGACATCGCGACCATCACGCCGCAACTGGTCAGGCAGCAAAAGGCTGAGCGCGATGCCACGTCTCAAGGCGATTATCGCCAGCTCATCGGCTATCCCAGTCATTACGTCATCGGGCCGGCCGATGTGCTTTCCATCATCGTATGGGATCACCCCGAACTGGTCGTTCCAAATCTGACCTACAGCATCGGCGATACAGCCGGCACGCTGCCCAATGGGCCGGGTCTCAGCACACAGACGGTCCCCGGCTTCGTCGTCGGGGATAACGGCGACATTCAGTTTCCATATGTTGGAAAAGTGAAGGCTTCTGGCGGAACCGTCGCTCAATTACAAGCGACGTTGAAGCGCCTTCTCACGCCTTATCTGAGAAATCCGCAACTGACGGTAAGCGTAATCGCCTATCGCAGTCAGCGCGTGTTCGTGGAGGGCCAAGTCAATCAGCCTGGCATCAAGCCGATCACGAATGTCCCGATGTCCCTGTCGGAAGCGCTCAGCGAGGCCAATGGCGTCACCGCCGGCGTGGGCGACACGAGCCGGATTCAGATCTTGCGTAACGGCCGGACCTTCCAGATTAGCTTGCCGCAACTCGCGGAACAGAAACTCGATGCATCGATGATCTTCCTCAAAGACCGCGATGTCGTTCGTGTCTTGCCGCAGACCTATAACCAGGTGTTCGTCACCGGCGAAGTAATGCGCCCGATGACGTTGCCGATGCACGACGGTCGACTCACCTTGAATGACGCACTGGCCTCGGCTGCCGGCGTGAATCCTTCGACGGCCGAAGCGGCAGGAGTTTATGTCGTACGTCCGACCGAAGACCCGGCCGCGCCGCAGGTCTTTCATCTCGACAGCACGTCGCCGGTGGCACTGGCGCTCGCGGAGCACTTCGAGCTGCAGCCAAAGGATGTCGTTTATGTGGACGCCACCGGTCTTGCTCGCTGGAACCGCATTG
Source organism: Caballeronia sp. TF1N1 (assembly GCF_022878925.1). Lineage (NCBI taxonomy): Bacteria > Pseudomonadati > Pseudomonadota > Betaproteobacteria > Burkholderiales > Burkholderiaceae > Caballeronia > Caballeronia sp. TF1N1. Next base: position 1,852,939 of record NZ_CP084626.1, on the reverse strand, counting down.
TCAATCTGCTCTTGCCGAGCGCGCAAGGCGCGAACATCGGGCGCCAGGTCGCGGGCTATTGATCATGTCCTCACGCACGACTCGCATGAACGATCGCACAGGAGTCTCGGGATGATCGACTCCGTTCTCCTCGTGTGCGAGGGAAATATCTGCCGCAGTCCGATGGCAGCGGGTTGGTTGCAGTCGAAAGTGCCGTCGCTGGAAGTCTGGTCCGCCGGAATCAGCGCGCTTGCCGGACAGCCGGCCGATCCATACGCACAAGGCGTGATGAAGGATCACGGCATCGACATCTCGTCTCATCGTGGCGCTCAGTTGAGCGGCTTCGACTGCAAGCGCGCCGAGTTGATCCTCGTAATGCAGGAACAGCAAAAGCGCTATCTGGAAAAGCGATATCCGTTTGTAAAAGGTCGCGTCTTCAGGCTAGGTCAATTCAGTGACTTTGAAGTACCGGACCCATACCGAAAAGAACGGAATGTTTTCGAAGACTGTTTTGACTTGATCGAAAGAGGACTTTCGGACTGGGTCGGGCGAATTGAATCAACGCGTTGGAAGTTATGAAACAAGAGAATCTACCGGTTATGTTGCATGGCGAGAGCAGCGATCAACTAAGTATCGTCGAGTTGCTGGACGCCCTGTTGGATCACAGAAAGCTGATTGCCATCGTCGCTGCGCTGTTCGTGATCGTCGGCGCAATGTATGCGTTTCTCGCGACGCCGGTTTATAGCTCGCGCATTCTGGTAGCCGTCGAAGATTCTTCCGATGCGGCCAGCGCCAAGAATCTGCTCAGCGATGTTTCCGCCATGTTCGATGTCAAATCGTCAGCGGATGGCGAAATCCAGATTCTCGGTTCGCGGCTCGTCGCGTCCGGAACGGTCGACGCGCTGAAACTCAATGTCGAAGCGAAACCAAGCTATTTTCCCGTGTTCGGTAAATGGATGGCATCTCACAACGACGGACTGTCGAATCCTGGGGTATTCGGTTGGGGCGGTTTCGATTGGGGCAGCGAATCGATCGAGCTTGCCGCGTTCGACGTTCCCCGCAAGCTTCAGGGACGCAGCTACGACCTGACAGTGCTGAAGGACAACCGGTACAGCCTGAGCGGTTACGGACTGGAATCTCCAGTGACGGGTTCTATCGGCACCGAAGAGAAGTTCAACTCGAGTTTCGGCGCGCTCACCCTGAAGGTCACCAAGCTGTCCGGAAGACCGGGCGCCAGCTTCGTCCTGAAATCTCGTTCCAGCCAACTCACGACCGATGACCTCATCAAGTCGTTGCAGATCATCGAGCAGGGCAAGCACTCGGGCGTGATTTCCGCGACGCTCGAAAGCACGGACCCCGTGCTTCTGAGCGACACGCTGAATGAACTCGGCCGCCAATACGTCAAGCAGAATGCCGACCGCAAAGCGGCTCAGGCGGAACATTCCATCTCGTTCCTCGACGCTCAGCTTCCCGTCATGAAGCAGCAACTCGAAGACGCTGAAGCGAAGTTGAGCGAGTATCAAAACAGTCACACGATCGTGGACTTGTCCGAGGCCGGCAAGGTCAGCTTGCAGCAATCGGCCGACGCGGAGACACGCCTCATCGCGATGAAGCAAAAGCGCCAGGACTTGGCGACGCGTTTCGGTCCGATGCATCCGTCGTTGCTCGCTATCGACGAACAAATTGCGACGAACCAGAAGCAGATCGATAGCATCGCCGCGCAGATTCGCCAGATGCCGCTGACCGAGCAGGACATGCTCAAGCTTCAGCGGGATGTGCGTGTTTCGACGGACCTGTATGTCGCCATGCGCAGCAACGTCGAGCAGTTGCGTCTGGTGAAGGCGGGCAAGATCGGCAATGTGCGGATCGTCGATACCGCCGATATTCCCGAGCGCCCGGTCAAGCCGCGCAAGCTGATCGTCATGGCCGCAGCGGCGATCGTCGGTCTGTTCCTCGGAACCTTGCTCGCTCTCGTGAAGGACCGCTTGTTCACGGGCGTCACCGATCCGATCTCGCTGGAAGAGCACACCGGTCTCAGCGTCTACGCCACGATTCCCGTTAGCGACAAGCAGGCCGAACTCATCCGTAACCTGCGAAGCGACGGTTCGCGCCCGCTGGTGCTCGCGAATCTGTATCCGAACGATCCAGCCGTGGAGAGCCTGCGCAGTCTTCGGACCGCGTTCAAGTTCGTCGCATTGGGCGGAAAAAATAACGTCGTGTTGATCGCGGGTCCGACACCGGGAATCGGCAAGTCGTTCGTGTCCGTCAACTTCGCGACGGTGCTGGCGTCGAGCGGCGCCCGCGTGTTGCTCATCGACGCGGACATGCGCAAGGGTTATCTCAACCGGTACTTCGGTCTGGGGCGCGATGCCGGGCTGTCCGACGCGATATCCGAAGCCAGGTCGGTCGATTCTGTCGTGCATCGGGACGTTCTTCCCAATCTCGATTTCGTCTCGTCGGGCAATTATCCGCAGAACCCTGCGGAAGTGCTCTCGCATAAAAACTGGGGCGATTTCATCTCGGCGGCATCCCGTGCCTATGACGTCGTCATCGTCGACGCGCCGCCAGTACTCGTCGTTTCCGACGCGGAAACCATCGTTGGCTCGGCGGGCAGCGTCTTCCTCGTCACGCGCTCTGGCGTGACGCGCGGCGGAGAGGTCAGCGAATCCATAAAGCGTCTGACGCAGACCGGCACGCAAGTCACCGGCTTGCTGTTCAACGCAATCAAGCCGCGCGGAAGGATCTATGGCTACGGCGGCCGATACCAAAGCTATCGCTATACCGGAGACGGTTACTACCAGGACCGCTCCTGATCGCAGCACTCGCTAAAAGCACGCCGTGACGAATTCGGCGTCGATGTTTCAAGCGAAGCATCGAGAAACACTGAAGGTTGGTTAAACGAAATGTTAGAAAATCTCCGTATTGCAATCATCGGTCTGGGCTATGTAGGTTTGCCTCTTGCCGTCGAGTTTGGTCGCGGCCGTCCCGTAGTTGGCTTCGATATCAACACGACGCGTATCGATGCGCTGAAGCAGGGTATCGATTCGACGCTCGAAGTAAGTACCGAGGAACTCGCCCGCGCAAGTCAGCTTAGTTTCAGCGCCGATGCGGCGGATCTTGCCAAGTGCAACTTCTTCATCGTCACGGTGCCGACGCCAATCGACGCGTACAACCGGCCCGACCTCGGCGCGCTCATCTCGGCGAGCCAGACCGTCGGCAAGGTGCTGAAGAAAAACGACATCGTCGTGTTCGAATCGACGGTCTATCCGGGCGCCACCGAAGAAGTCTGCGTGCCCGTGCTCGAGCGCGTCTCTGGTCTCAAGATGAACGTCGACTTCTTCGTCGGCTACAGTCCCGAGCGCATCAATCCCGGCGACAAGACGCATCGCGTAGTGGACATTCGCAAGGTGACGTCCGGTTCGACGCCGCAAACCGCGCGCAAGGTCGATGCCGTTTATCGCGAGATCATCACGGCGGGAACGCACATGGCCGAGAGCATCCGCGTGGCCGAAGCCGCGAAGGTCATCGAGAACACGCAGCGTGACGTGAATATCGCGTTGATCAACGAACTCGCGATCATCTTCAATCGCATGAATATCGATACCGAGTCCGTGCTGCGCGCGGCGGGTACAAAGTGGAACTTCCTGCCGTTCAAGCCGGGTTTGGTCGGTGGTCACTGCATCGGCGTCGATCCTTACTATCTGACGCATAAGGCCGAAGAGATTGGATATCACCCGGAGATCATCCTCGCGGGTCGTCGCCTCAACGACAACATGGGGCAGTATGTCGTCGCGCAACTCGTCAAGGCGCTGGCGCAGAAGCGCATTGCTATCGCCGATGCGCGCGTGCTCATTCTCGGTCTCACGTTCAAGGAAAACTGCCCGGATATTCGCAACACGCGTGTCATCGACATCGTCAGCGAGCTTGCAGAGTATCGGGCGCATGTCGATGTCTGCGATCCGTGGGCGCTTGTGCACGAGGTCAAGGACGAATACGGCATCGATCTCGTCGAGTCGCCTGAGGCGGGTGCTTATGACGCGATCGTTATCGCGGTTGCTCATGAGCAGTTCGTCACGCTCGGAAAGGGCATGCGCGATTTCGGCAAGAAGGAGCACCTTCTTTATGACCTCAAATATGTCTTGCCGGCCGATGGTTCGGATCTGCGCCTGTAAGGATACTCACGATGAATCGCTATCAGGTTATCTGCGAAGCGTTGCGAGCGAATACAGTGCGATGGCTGGTCACGGGCGCAGCGGGATTCATCGGTTCGAATCTCGTCGAGACGCTGCTCAGGCTGAATCAGGAAGTCGTCGGGCTCGATAACTTCGCGACCGGTCATCGGCGCAATCTCGATGAAGTGGCGACCTCGGTGTTGCCGGAGCAATGGTCACGCTTCACGCTGATAGAAGGCGATATCCGCAATGCGCGAGATTGCGAGACCGCTGTCGCTGGCGTAAAGCATGTGCTGCATCAGGCCGCCTTGGGTTCGGTGCCGCGTTCGCTGAACGATCCGGTCGCGACCGATCAGGTGAACATCGGTGGCTTCCTCAACATGCTGGTCGCCGCGCGCGATGCAGGCGTATCCAGCTTCACCTACGCGGCGTCCAGCTCGACATACGGCGATCATCCGGCGCTTCCCAAAGAGGAAGCGAATATTGGACGTCCGCTTTCGCCTTACGCCGTCACGAAGTATGTGAATGAGCTCTATGCAGAAGTCTTCGCGCGTTGCTACGGCTTCAAGGCGACAGGCTTGCGCTACTTCAACGTCTTTGGCAAACGCCAGGACCCGAACGGCGCGTATGCGGCGGTCATTCCGCGCTGGATCGCCACCATGACGGGCGGCGAAGACGTGCAGATCAATGGCGACGGCGAGACGAGCCGCGACTTCTGCTTCGTCGATAACGCGGTACAGGTCAATCTGCTCGCAGCAACGGCGAGCGATGATGTGCGCGGACAGGTCTTCAACGTCGCACTCGGCGATCGCACGACATTGAACGAGTTGTTCGGCTTGCTGCGTGACACGCTTGAAGAACACGGCATTCGATACGATCGGCCGCCGACATACCGCGCGTTTCGCGCAGGGGACGTACGTCATTCGCAGGCCAGTATAGAGAAGGCGAAGTCGATGCTTGGATATGCCGACGGCGTGCGGCTCGACGAAGGCATTCGGACCGCCGTGCCGTGGTATATCGCGTCGACGAAGACGCAGCGAGACCACGTCCAATCTTCCGATGCGAGCAACGGTAATACATCGCGATGAAGGTTCTGCATATCATCAGCAGCCTCGATCGCGGTGGCGCAGAGGCCGTGTTGTTCCAGGTTGTGTCGCACGGGCGCACGAGCGGTATCGAGCATCGCGTGGTCTGTATGCGCGGAGAAGGGTACTACACGGCGAAGTTGCTCGAACAAGGCATCGAAGTCGAAGCGCTGAATTGTTCGAAAGGCCGAATCACGCCGCGCGCGTTGCTTCGTCTCTGGTCGGTCATGCGCGCGTTCGGCCCGGACGTCGTGCAGACCTGGATGTATCACGCCGATCTCATCGGCGGCGTGCTTGCCTATCTGACGCGCTTCAAGCCGATTTGCTGGGCAGTTCATCACGCGAATCTCGACTCCGACAAAAACACACGCATGACGGTCCGGATCGCGAAGATGTGCGGATTGCTCTCGCGCTTCGTGCCGGACCGCATCGTGTGCTGCTCGAAACGAGGCCAGGCCGCGCATCAACAGATCGGCTATGACGGCAGCAAGTTCTCGTGGATCCCGAACGGCTACGACATCGAACGCTTCTCGCCGGATCCTCATGCAAGGGCCGCGCAACGACAGCTCTGGCAAGTCTCGGACGATACGCCGCTTATCGGATGCGTCGCGCGTTGGAATCCTCAGAAAGACCATCCGAACCTGTTTCGCGCCGCGGCGATGCTCGCCGATAATGGCGTCGCTTTCAAACTGGTGCTCGTCGGCGCCGACATGACATCCGCGAACGCCGATCTTCTCGCATCGCTCGATGCTGTCGGTTTGCGCGAACGCGTGCTTCTGGCCGGACCGTCGGACGATATCCCAGGCGTCATGAACGCGCTCGATATCCACGTGTTGCCGAGCGCTGGCGAAGCGTTCCCGAACGTGGTCGCCGAGGCGATGGCTTGCGGCACGTTGAGCGTGAATACCGATGTAGGCGACGTTGCCACGATAGTCGGTAGCGAAGGATGGGTCGTCCCGCCTGGTCATTCAGTCGCGCTTTCAAAGGCGCTTGGTGCAGCAATTGCAATGAACCGCACGACTGAAGGTAAAGCGCGCAGGGAACGCGCGCGCACTCGCATCGTGAGTAACTTCGGTCTCGAGCGGATGCAGCAAGCGTATGAGTCGACCTGGCGCGAAGTCGCCGCGCGCGGGGGCAAGGTCGTTCCGCGGCATCGCAGAGAGAAGCGGACATGAGCTTCGGACTGGCCTCCAAGCTTCGGGCCAAGCTTGCGAACGCGCATCCGGATCATCGCAGGATAGCGAAGGGCGCGGCATGGGTATCACTCTTCGTGCTCATGGGCAAGAGTGCCGGCGCCTTCAAGGAAATGGCGATCGCGTATCGCTATGGCGTGAGCGGTATCGTCGATGCCTACCAGTTGTCCTTCACGCTCGCCACATGGATACCTTCCATGCTCGTCACGGTGCTCAGTACCGTGCTGATTCCCGTGCTCGTGCGCATGCGCAACGACGACACGGACACGCTCGCCAACTTCATCGGCGAATTGCGTGGCTTGGCGTGGCTGGTCGGTCTTGCCATCGCCAACGTGCTCGTCTTCGCATCGCCCGTGGTGATCGCCTATGTGGGTGGACCGCTGCCCGAGCATACGAGATCGCTCGCGATGCAATTTATCGTCGGCATGTCGCCGCTCGTGCCGCTCACCTTGCTCATGTGTATCGATGCCGCGCGCTTGCAGGCACGCGAGCGGCATATCAACACGTTGCTCGAAGCCGTGCCGGCTGCAGTGCTCTTTTTCGTGGTGATCCTCAGTACCGGTTCGTCGATCAAGCCGCTTTACATGGCCGTTACGCTCGGACTTGCGCTGCAAGTCTATTTGTTGTCGATGTTCGCAAGGCGTGCGGATAAGGTCCGCGCTCCCATTCGCTTCGGATTCAGTTCGCCGCAGTGGCGGGCCATGGCGCATTCGATCGGCGTCATGCTCGTCAGTCAGGCCATCCTTGCTTGTATCGTGCCTATCGATCAATACATGGCGACCCGTGATGGCGCTGGAGCGGTCGCCACGCTCGGTTATGCCAATCGGCTGATTGCGTTGCTGATGGGTCTCGGTGCATCGGCAATCGGAAGGGCGACGTTGCCCGTGTTGACGCAGACAATCCGTAATGGCGAACGCGAGCGCGCTCGATCCATGGCGATCAAATGGGCCTACGTCATGTTCGGAATCGGCGCCGTGGCGGCATGTGTCGCTTCGTTCGCCGCGCCTTTGATCGTGCGTGTGCTGTTTCAACGAGGCGCTTTCACGGCAGTCGATACTGAACATGTCGCGGTCTTGCTTCGCTGGTTCACGCTGCAATTAGCGCCAGCATTTGCCACATTAGTGTTGATGCAGATGGCAGCCAGCGAAGGGCGCTATCGGTCGATCGCGTTCATCACATGCGCAGGCTTCGTCGCCAAGGTCGCGGCCAACTTCGCCTTCACACCAATGCTCGGTTTGGCGGCGCTTCCTGTAGGCACTGCTGTCATGGCCGGCGTCGTGTTCGTTCTCTACCTTTTCTCCATCCACGAGAACGAGGAAGAGGACATGGAGCAAGAGCATGCAGCCTGATTTCTCGCCGATGCCTGATCTGACGCGATCGCCGACGTGGAATCGCCTCACCCGCATTCCACGCATTGTCAAGTTTTCTCGATGACGTTCATCTCTGTTATTACCGCCAGCTATAACCGTGCGGCTCAGTTGCCAAGCTTGTTCGCCAGCCTCGAAAAACAAAGCGACAGAGATTTCGAATGGATAGTCGTCGATGATGGCAGCGTCGACAACACGCGCGCGCTTTGCGAGCGCTGGGCTGACCAGGTCGATTGGCCGCTGCGCTACATTCAGAAACCGAACGGCGGGAAGCATACCGCGCTGAATCGGGGCTTCGCACTTGCGAAAGGCGAGTTGATCATCACGGTCGATAGCGATGACACGCTCACGCTCGATGCCATCGCGACGATTCGCGAAAACTGGTCTTCGTGTCGAACCATTCCCGACGTATGCGGCATGAGCTTTCTCAGACTGCGCGCGGATGGACGCGTGATCGGTGACCGTTTCGAACCGGACCGCGAGTTGGCGACATACATCGATATGCGCATCAATCGCGGCGTGCGTGGCGACAAGGCGGAAGTCTGGCGCGCAGACGTCTTGAAGCAGTTTCCTTTTCCGGAAGTCGAAGGCGAGCGCTTCATGATGGAGTCCGCCGTATGGGGAATGATCGGGCGGCGGTATCGGATGCTGCACGTGAACATCGGCTTCTATGTTTGCGAGTATCTGTCCGATGGTCTGACGCGAGGCGGCGCGGCGCTGACGGTCCTGTGCCCGGTCGGGTCCGCACACGGCATTCGCTGGGCAATCGCGCCGCCGGTCAACATGCGCACGCGGATCGTGATGACGTGGCGGCTCATTGCTTACGAGTTTTTGGCGCGACGTTCTGTGTACCAGATCGCGATGGCGTCCGGGCATCGCTTGCAGGTGCTGTTGAATCTGCCATTCGGATCAGCGCTTTATTTGTACTGGCGGTTCAAGTTTCGACGTGAGTTAGGTCGGTAGGTCATGAAAAAAGTCGTTCTCTTTGCCAATACGGATTGGTACCTTTTCAATTTTCGTTTGTCGCTCGCGAAGTATCTTCGGGACAATGGCTGGTCGGTGTTGCTCATGTCGCCGCCGGGGCCTTATGTCGCGGGGTTAGAGGACGCCGGATTCCGCTGGCTTCCCGTGCCGATGCAACGACGCAGTCTGAACCCCTTGCGGGAACTCTTGCTGGTCTTGCACCTTTGCCGCCTGTTCCGCAAAGAGCGGCCAGATGTCGTGCATGGGTTCACCATTAAATGCGCGGTGTACGGTTCGCTTGCGGCGCGTCTCGCGCGCGTCAGGCAGCGCGTCAACGCTGTGGCGGGTCTCGGCTTCGTGTTTACGAACGATTCGTTGAAGGCGCGCGTCTTACGGCCGCTGGTCAAAATATTGATGCGCGCGACGTTGAATGGCCGCGGCGCATCGCTGATTCTCCAGAACCCGGACGATGTCGCGATGTTCATCAACGCCGGTATCGTCGACAAGTCTTGCATCCACCTCATTCCCGGATCGGGCGTGAACGTACAGAAGTTCGCCCAACGCGCGAAGGACACGAGCGGCACGCCACGACCGATTCGCGTTTTGCTGGCTGCGCGCCTGCTTTGGGACAAGGGCATCGCGGAATACGTGGAAGCAGCTCGCGCGCTGCGAAACAGCCAGCGCTCGTTCGAATTCCTGCTTGCCGGCGATCCCGACGAGGGCAATCCTGCTTCGGTCCCGACAAAAACGGTTGAGGCCTGGGTCGAGGAGGGCACGCTGACTTGGCTCGGTCATGTCGGTGACATGCCGGCGTTGCTACGCGACATCGACATCATGGTGTTGCCCAGTTATAGAGAAGGATTGCCAAAGGCGATGATCGAAGCCGCAGCATGCGGCATCGCGCTGGTGACGACGGACGCGCCGGGTTGTCGCGAGGTCGTGAGTCAAGATGGCGTCGATGGCTTGCGCGTTCCGGTGAAGGACAGCGTCGCGCTGACAGATGCAATCGCGCGTCTGCATGACGACCCGGTGTTGCGCGAAACGATCGGTGCCAATGCGCGCGTTCGCGCGCTCGCAGAGTTCGACGAAAGGATCGTGATCGAGCGGACCGTTGCGGTGTATGGAACAACGCAGAACGCTTGAGAACGATCATGATAAGCAGAAGAGTTGCGCTCAAGGTAATAGCGTCGATGCCTCTGGCGCATGGGCTTGCGTGTCGGTCGGCAGCGGCTAAGATATCGAATGACGACGACGTCGTGCATGCGAGTGTCTTCGGCGTCGTCAGCGATGGCGTGAGCAATGACACGTCGCGTCTTCAGGATGCGATCGATCGCTCAGTTGGCAAGACGTTACTCATTGGCGGACAGTGCCGCATCGACACGCAAGGACTGAGTCTGCGAAGCGGCTCGCGCGTTCGCTTCGAACCGGGCGCCTCGATCAAGTTGCTTGCGCATGACACGCCTTCGTATCAAATGTTGCGCATGTGGGACGTGAGCGACGTTGTGCTGGAGAACGCGACGCTGGACGGCAGTCGTGAGTTGAACTCGGCGCAGCCCAAAACGCATTCGGAAGGCTACGGCATGGGCATTTCGATAGCAGGTAGTTCAAAAATTACGATCAAATCGGCAACCACGGTGGGTTGCTGGGGCGACGGTATCTACCTGGCGAACAGTTATCAGCCGACCAGCATGCCGCCTCAGGATATTCACGTGATCGACCATCACGCGAAGAACTGTCGTCGACAGGGAATATCCATCATTAGCGGAAGGAACGTTTTCATTGAAGGCGGTCTGTGGGAGAACATCGGTGGAACGGCGCCGTCGGCGGGTCTGGATATCGAGCCCAATTCGAATCGTGACGTGCTGGAGAACATCAGGATCGTCAATCCTGTCACGCGAAACTGCAAGATCGGCATCCTCGTCTATCTCTTGAAGATTGCCGGTGTCGATCCCAAGGACGTGCAGATCGATATCAGCGGTCAGCGCGATGAATCCGCGAAGATCGCCGCCTTTAGCGTTTCAGGTCTCGATACCAAAGGTTCAATTGTGAAAGGACGAATCGTCAATCGATCGGCGACCTGGATCAAGCCGAAGCTTCTTTCCGTCGAAAGCCACGATTACGACAAGCGCGGACCGCAGATCGTAGTAACAAACTTGAAGACTATTCGATAACCGGCGCACTTCGCCGACGACAACCTCGCAAGGCAGCAAGCCGGCGCCGAGCGCATTATCCGACCTAAAAGAATTTCGATGAAAGTCAGAATGACTCAAGCGCCGAGTCCACCAGTTCCCCGTCGCAAAACTCAGGCGCGAGCCTACTTGACTACTCCTGGCGGCTGGCTATTCATCCTGATAGCGATTCTGTTGCTGGTGGTGGTTGCGGTAGGTGATCGTACGATGCTGCTCGATCAGGACAATTACCTGGAGTACTTCAGCCAGACAACGTGGGACTGGTTCGTCAATCTTTATCAGACACGCACTTCAACGCTCAGTTTTGTCATCAGCACGGTGACGGAGGAATTCGGCTGGCGTACCTGGTTGATCGTATTGAATGCGTTCGGCGTAACACCCGATATTGGTGTAAGAGTGACCGTCGTATTGGCGAACGCACTTGTCATTGCGGCGCTTTTAGAAGTCCGGCGACCGCTACTAGGGCTGCTTCTTTGGGCGGTCGTTCCGGTAGCCTTGGCTACGGTCGGACTGTTTCAAATCCGTCAAGGTTTGGCATTCGGCATAGCGATGCTTATCACGCTGCGCTATCAGCGGCCCGTCCTCGGATGGGTGCTCGCGAGCTTCGTTCATACGACCTTCGCGATACCCGCGTTGCTATTGCTCTCCATTCGAGCGTGCGGAGATCGAAAATGGCGAGCGTTGATCGTTTCGAGTTTGACGGCGTTCGTACTCGCCGCCGCGGCGGGCTATCTTTTCAATAATTTCGGCGGCAGGCGAGTCGAGGAATATGCGGACTACCAGGACGATTTCACTATCCGGCTGCTCATCCTGTTGATCGTCTATGCAACGGCTTCTGTCATCGTGCTTTATACGCAATGGAAAGAGAAGGGCACAGCGAAGGACAAGGTATGGACGGAGCTATGCACGATGCACGTTGCGCTCATGGCTTATTTGGTCTTTGCGTATGTGCTGTTTCCGTTTGGGAAGGGACGCGTGTGGTATTGCATAGCGTTACTGCTGCCGTACGTGATTTCGCAAATTCGATTCAGGAACGCGTTCGTGATATGGTGGACTGCGCTGATTCTTCTAGCCCTGTCGGCAGATGCCCTCAAGAATTATCAGGCTGATGTCTACAGCTATTTTCTTCATTAGGCGATATCAACGGCGCGTCGAGTCGTAGGCGCCTTGCGATTCGTGTGAGTCGTAATCTGTCATGTCGTTTTCATGGATGGGTCGGCGCGCCGCGGCATCGTCGTTGTCCACGCCAACGCGCGTGAACAACTCGTCCCACACGCGAAGAATCGTATTCGTTGAATATCGCTCGCGAACGGACTTTGCGCCTTTGCGACTCAGTTCGGCACGCAGCGTGTCATCGGTGAGCATCCTTTGAATTGCAGCGGCTAACGCTTGCGGATTGGCGACTGGCACAAGCAGCGCGTCCTGCCCGTCGCGCGTGATGTAGCGCGGACCACTGAGACAATCGACAGCTATGGCGGGAACGCCTAAAGCCATACTCTCGGCGAGGGCGAGGCCGAATCCTTCGAAGCGGGATGACATGACGAATGCCTGCGAGCGCAGAATCTCCGTCCATGGATTTTCGGTGACACCCGGAAGAAAGATGCGCTGGGTCATACCTCGCCTTTCGATCTCCGCTTCGAGCGATGCGCGTTCGGCACCTTCACCCCAGATCCACAGATCCCATTTCGGGCATGCATTCGCAATGGACGAGAATGCGTCGATCAAAAGGCGATAGTTCTTTTGCGGATGCAATCGTCCGAGCGAAACGAGGCGCATGCGCGCGCCGGTTTCGATAGACGGCGCCGACTGCTGGAATAATTCGTCAGGCAGCGGATTTGGAACGACAGCAATATGTCGCATGCCGGGCACCATTGTCTTGAACGGCGCGACGACATTTTCGGTGAGCACCGTTATCGCGCTGGCATGCGGGTAAGTCAGACGAGTAAGCAGTTTCCATAACGCGGATCGTCCGTCGCGAGATGGATCGTTATGTTCGCAAGCGATAACCGGAATGCCCAAGCCTAATGTTGCAAGAATTGCGGCTACGTTGACATTGGTTAAAAAAGAAATCACAACGTCGGGACGGTTCTCCCGGATGAGCGAGCGCAAAGCCCGCTGCCGCTGAACGAAGCTTGATAACTTGCCGCCTTGACTCCCTGCACGGTCAGTCAGATAGATGAAGCGAACGTTCTCGGAAATCTTGTAAAAGCAATCACCCTTACCGCTATATGTAGCGACTAGCGTGACATCGTCACCGCGCTCACTCCAGGCATTCACGAGCGTAGCCGCGACCCTTTCCGCGCCGCCGCTTCCCATGGAACTCACCAATAGCGTGATTTTCATTTAAGTAATGCTCCAATTGGATGAGCTAACGAGGGGATGTCGCACTGTTGACGATGAGAGAAGTTACGAGTCTTCAAGCACGCTGCGAGTTTGACCACGGGACCTCAAGACGATCGCATGGGTATGCAGTCTGAAGTCACGGTTGTGGGCTATGTGATCGCGTTCGCGTAATGGCGGATGGTTTCGCACGATGAACGACACGAGCGAGCCAACTTGAAGAAAATCGGCTCTGACGAAAACGACGCGTTCGAAAGCTAAAGAAGACTAACGATCTTATCATCGGAGCGAGTCTATCGATGTCTTTTGGAATGCAACTTTGTGGAGATGGCGTGCTCAGGGTCCAAGCTTAGAAACTTTGCGGAGCACGCCAGCCATGTCTCGGACGTGCCACGCGTCACACACCGACCGAATGGCAGATTGCAGTATCAGGATGGTTCAGGAGAAACTCTCTGCCCGGACGAGGTCTTCCACACGCAATAAAGAACGAGCGACGCACGATCATGTATGAGAGTCAGTTCCCATCTTCGATCGTTCAAACGGCTGGCGTGCAAAAATAGCGAATACTTACTCGAACCATTCAAAAAGACAACCAGTGTCTGGAGGCGACGAAGTTGACCGTGAATGTGATTTTTAACGTGCTTGGAACGGCGGCGCTGATCGTCGTTTTGCTTTTGGGAAGTATCGCAATTTGGGACATTCTGCGCGGGAAGTAGGCGGCAAGTTCACTAACCCACCGGTACTACCACCAATCGCCGCCACTTTCCCATGAGGCTTGCCGGTCTCATCGGCGTCATCGGCCAGGCAACACATGACGCATGTCACACCCTACGCCGCCGAGCCCAACCTTTAAGACAAGTCCGCTATCCGAGTTAACAGTCGGAAACTAATCTTCCGCGTTGATTGTTTGGAAGCAGTCAATTGCACAGCCTTCGCTGTCTCGATTATTTTCTTGCCTGAATTCAATTTGCGTGTTCTGGCGACGCCTTTCTCACGGTTGGCTCACTCATGGTAAGTATCAAAAAGGTAGCGGCGCCGATTTTCGTCTCGCTTCTCTATATGGCTAGCGCGCACGCTAGCGAATTCTCCGGCCCGTTCGTCGGCGCGAAGCTCGGCTTGAATTTCTCCGATGCAACCGGACACGATTTCGAGGAATCGACGCACACGACGTTCTTTCCGGGCCTGACGGCAGGCTATAACGTCGATGTCAACCAGTTCGTGGTCGGCGTCGAAGGATTCGCTGATCTTCACGCTGGTTCCACGACCAAGAAGGACGGCGGCATCGACGTAAAAGTCGGCATGCCTATCGACGGCAACATCATGCCCTACGCGCGCGTGGGCTTCACTGGCACCTGGCCGGACACGCGTTTGCACTATGGCGCGGGCGTCGAGTATAAGTTCGCGAAGCAATGGAGTGTCGCTGGCGAATACACGGCCGACACGGCGCACTGCGACGGCGGCCATCGTCGTAACGACAGCCTGACCGTCGGCGTGCATTACTACTTCTGATCGTCACGAATTGGAATCGAAAGCGCGAGCAACCGCTGCTCGCGCTTTTTTTTTGCCCCGTCCTTACTTGCCCGACGCAATCCGATCTTGAATGTGCTTCGCGCGCGAAGGCGACGACGGGTGCGAATCCATCATGCTCGACTTGCCGCCGTCGATCGTCGCGAGCTTCTGGAACGCCGTCACAAGGCCGGCCGGGCTGTATCCCTTCTTTTTCTGCATGTCGAACGAGTAATCGTCGGCGGCGCTTTCTTGCGATTGCGAGAATTGCGCCTGGACGAACTTCTCGGACAAGTCGCCCAATTGCGATGCCGACAGATTCGCCACCGCGCCGCCCGTCGATGCCGCCGCCGAGCGCACGGCCGAGGTCGCATAAGCAAGCTGCATCGCCTTCTTGGTGTGGCCGAGCGCCACGTGACCCATTTCATGGCCCACCACGCCGCGCACTTCGTCGTCGTTCATTGCGTCCATGAGGCCGCTGTAGACGCGCACGCAACCGTTGGCCATCGCCCAGGCGTTGACATCCTTCGTGACGTAGACCTTGTAGTTGACCGGCACGCCATTGATGTTGTCGCCCAGTTGCTTCGAGATGCGGTTTAGACGCTGCGTGTATTGACTCGACGCCGGCGCAATCTTGTTTTCCTTGTCCAGGTCCGCGCACGATTTGTCGGAGAGCGTGCGCACATCGGCGTCACTCAGCGTGAAGGCTTGCGATGCGAGTTGGCCAGACTGCAACAACGTGTCGGGATTGAGCGCGTTCATGCTGCTGCAGGAGATGAGCGCGCACAGAGCGGGCGCCGCGAGCGCCAAGCGGATGAATTTCATGTTTCGGTCTTCCTAGAATTGTTTTTGGGGCGTCCGTGACGCGATGCTTCGCGCACGGAGCGGCATCGTCGATGTCCGTCGAACAAAAAGCTAGCGGAACATTCTGATTTTGCTTACGGGCGTTGACAATTCGCTGTCGGAAAAGTGCGGAAAAAGCGGATCAATCTGCGGCGCGCTGGTTTGCCGCGCGTACGCGAGCGGCGGTCGGATGAGTGGACGCGGCGTCCATGGATAGCGCCTGCGCATCGGGCAGGGCGTCGCTTGCGAGTTGCGTCAGCGTGTGGCCGGGCGGCATTTCGACGAAGACATTTGCGCCGAGTTCGAACAGCGCGATGGTCGATTCGTGCCAGCGCACCGGATAGCGCAAGTTGGTCGCGAGGTCATCGCGCACGGCATCGGCGCGACGCAGCACGCGTGCGCCGCGA
Source organism: Caballeronia sp. TF1N1 (assembly GCF_022878925.1). Classification (NCBI taxonomy): domain Bacteria; kingdom Pseudomonadati; phylum Pseudomonadota; class Betaproteobacteria; order Burkholderiales; family Burkholderiaceae; genus Caballeronia; species Caballeronia sp. TF1N1. The sequence goes on along the minus strand of NZ_CP084626.1, from coordinate 1,836,895 downwards.
TTGCCGACATATGGAACGCGTGGCGCATCGAAGCGGACTTTCGCGGCAGCTTCGATCAATTGCGTGGCCGCGTCTTCGAGCAGCACGCAATGCGAAGGCACGCTCACCGCTAACCGTTCGGCCTTGCGCGCGCCGCGTTCGAGCGCGAGGCGGCTCACGGCTTCGAGCGCATCATCGCTGCCGGATACGACGATTTGACGCGGCGCGTTCAGATTGCCGATATAGGCATCGGCGTGACCGTCGGCGATCACGCGTGCAATCTCTCGTTCGTTCAGCCCGAGCACCGCCAGCATGCCGTAGCCGTGCGGATACGCGTTCTGCATGAGCGTCGCGCGCAGGCGAACGAGGCGCAGGGCATCGTCGAACGCAACGGCGCCGCTCGTCACCGCCGCGCCATACGCGCCGACCGACAAACCCGCGACGGCTTCCGGCTCGATACCTTCGGCCGCGAGCGCGCGCGCCGCCGCCACGGCTGCCGCCAGCAACGTGACTTGCACCGCGACGGTCGACTCAAGCGCGGTGGCGTCATCGAGTTGCAGGATGTTTTCGCCGAGGATGTCGGATGCTTCGGCGAGCGTCTGTCCGATGACCGGATGCGGCCGCTCGCCGCCCAGCCGATGCAACAAGCCTGGCGTCTGCGCACCCTGTCCCGGAAAGAGATACGCGATCATGCGGCTGCCCACGGATCGGCGACGAGTCGCGGCCCGTCGGCGTGACGCAGCATCACGCGTAGATTCGCGCGCGCGAATTCCGCGAGCGAGAAGGCGGCTTCCGGCGTTTCGATCTGAACGTCGATGCGCGTGCCGATCTCCCGCACGGTTCGCGACAGTGTGTCGAGAAGCGCGGCGGCTGCATCGCGCGAAAGCGGCGAGGGCGCGCGAATCACGATGTCGAGATCGCTTTCGGGTGTGACCGTGGGTGTCCCGCTCGCGAGTTCGAAGCCTGTGCTGCCGGCGGGGCCCCAGGCGAGTCCCGTTGCCTGGATCGAAGACGTGATTGCTCGCAGAAGCGCGAACGCGGGCAAGTTTGCGCGGTCCGAATCAGGCGTGCGTTCGAGCAAGGCTTCGGGAGACAAGACAGACGCGATCGATCGTGGATCGATCCACGCGCCGAAGCGCTCGCCGCGCGTCGAACCGCGTACGCCGATGGGAATTGCGTCGCCCAGGCGCGGCGCACGGCGGACGACGACGAAGGGTGAGTGCGCGAGCGAGGTGGCGACCCAGGACGGCACGTTGGGCGCGAAGAGAAGCGAGACCGCGACGTCCGCGCCGCCTCCGGCCGATGACGACAGCGTGTCGATCTTCAGCAGGTCATGTGGCCGTATCTCATACTGCCTTGCGTTCATCAGTGTTCTCGTCGGTGACGCTCGCTGGGCACGCGCAGTCACGAATCGCGCAACCGTGTCGAACGATGCGCGGCAAACGGGCCGCACAAAGGCCTCTTGCATGTTGCGTCGAAGCGGAGCTTATCGTCGGTGACAACTGCTTCATCGGTGCGTGACAAGGCATTCTCGATGCGCCAAGCCGCATGGAGCACCGCCCTGACTCAAGCTTCATCCCACTGCTCACGCATCTGCTTGCGCACCTCCACCGACGCAGCCCGCGTGCGCTTCGCATCGGCAGAACCAAGCCGGCTCGACAGATCACGCAAAGCACCGCGCGCATCGTTCACGGCCGCCGCAAGCGATGCCTTCACGCGCTCGATCTCGGCCGCCGAGGGCGCATCCGCATCGACGCCTTCGATCAGTTCATGCAGCAATCCGAGCTTTGCATAAGCGCTCATCTTGTACGACATCGGCAAGACGGTGTCGCCGAGCGCATCCAGACTTTCCACGCTGCGCCGCGTGACGCGCGCGGCTGCTTCGCGACCCATTGCATGCACGGCGGTGCCGGGTGAATCGAGCGCGACGATCCGGTTCGCCTGATAACCGTGCGCCAAATACGCGCCCGACATGGCCGGCCCGACGATCAACGCAATCACCGGATGACCCGCAAGACGCGCGCTCGCATAAGCATCGACGGCAGCGGCGCAGGCAAGATGCACGCCGAGCAGTTCCTCGCGCCGGCCGTAAGCCTGACTTTTGACATCGACGACGGCGACGATCGGACGCTTCACGTCACGCTCGCGATCCGCGTCGATAACCTCGCGCACCGCGCGCGCCAGCAGCCATCCCTGTTCGAGGCCGACGACGTTGTCGCGAGCGCGTGGAAAGCGGTTGTCGGGATCGGGAACGACGGCGAGAAAATGCGCGTGCTCGCCGTTCAAAAGCCCGCCACGCGCGCGAATCGGACCGGCTTGCGCGCCGGACGCAGGCGAAGTCAGCGCGTCGATCCAGCGTTCGCCGCGCGAGAGAGTCGTCGTGTTCATCGTGATGTTCCCCAGAGCGTGCGCAGCGTTTCGGGATCGATGGCGTCCGGGTTCACGCGCGCCAGACGCTCGATGAAACCGTCCACGTCCTCGGTGCGATGTCGCGTTGGCACGCCGCGCGCGAACGCCGCCAGCACCGCGTCGCGTACTTGCGCGGTATCGTCTTCGACGAGCGCATCGACGAGGCCGACCGCCGCGCGTTCTTCTCCGCCGATCATCGACCAGATGAGGCGCCGGTCGCTCGAATCGAGCTCGTCGATGCCCGCTTCCTGTTCGATCACCTCCGGCCCGTTCATGCCAAGGCGCGCCTGCCGCGTCATCACGAGTTCGGTGCAGAGCGCCGCCGCGAGCGACATGCCGCCGAAGCAGCCGACCATGCCGCCGATCACGCCGACCACCGGCACGTGCCGCCGCAACGCGACGATCGCCGCCTGAATCTCGGCGATGGCCGCAAGCCCGAGGTTCGCCTCCTGCAGACGCACGCCGCCCGTTTCGAACAGTACGACGGGACGGATCGCGCGGCCCGCTTCGAATTCGCCGAGCGCCATTTCGAGCGCGGCCGCGATCTTCGCGCCCGAGACTTCGCCGATGCTGCCGCCCTGAAACGCGGGTTCGATCGCCGCGATCACGGCGGGTTCGCCATCGAGCATGCCGCGCGCGATCACCGCGCCGTCGTCGGACTGGCAGACGACGTTCTGCATGGCAAGCCACGGCGATTCGAGCCGGTCGAAGGGGCCGAGCAGTTCGCGAAAGGTGCCGGCATCGAGCAGGGCGCGGGCGCGTTCGCGCGCGGTCATCTCGATGAAGCTGTGACGCGCGAGAAAGGTGTCGTGAGCGTTCATGGCGTGCCCTCGCTGGCTTCGACGGCTTCATTCAGGCGCAGCATGACCACGCCGGGCGTCGCGCCGAAGTCGTTGAGTTCGAGTTTCGCGGCGCCGTCGTATCGCTGAAAAAAACGGTCGAGCACACTCTTCCAGACATGCTCGTAGCCGTCGACGCTCGTGCGGATCACCACTTCCGCATTCGCTGTCGCCGATGGCGAGAGCAGCACTTCGAGATCGCCCGAGCCGACCACGCCGACGTGTGCGCGACGCGGCACGGGGCGGGTGGCGGGGTATTCGTATCGGATGTTTTCCATCATCGTTCCTCTTCGATGCGCGCGTTGCGAATCAATGCAAGCGCCTGAGACTGTCGAGAAAGAGCGTCGCCGCAAGCAAGTCGGCGGCGCCGCCAGGCGATGCATCGAGCGCGAGCAGCTCGCGGTCGAGCTCGTGAAGCGCTGTCTTGCCGCTCGCCGATGCAACGCCGCCTGCGTCGAGCACACGACGCGCGCCGTGTTGCGCGACTCGCAGCGCCGTCATGCCGCCGCGATGCAGGAGACAGGTATCGTCGAGCGACGCCATGATCGCGACGAGCGCTTCGAGGCGCGCGTCGTTTTCATCGAGATTGCGGCGACGGGCTGCATCGAGCGCGGGCAGCCCAATTTCGAGCGCATGCGGAAAGCCATCGCACGCTTCGCCGCGCGCGCCCGCCACACGGTATCGCGCCGACACGCGCGCGCCGTGACTCGTTTGTGCCGACGCGGGCGCGTAACGATCCTCGAAGCGCGCGATGCGTGCCGCGCTTGCGCAGATCGCCGCGCTGTCGTCGGGCGCATGCATCGCCGCGCCGGCGCACAGCAAGCCGACGATCCAGATCGCACCGCGATGCGCGTTGCTGCCGGCGGTCGCGCGCATCATCGCAATCTCGCCTTCGCGGCCGATACGTGCAAGCTGTTCGCGTAACGTCTGCGACGGGTCGAGATCGGCCGACGCGCGAGCGATGGCGACAAACGTGGGGTGCAACGCTTTTGCCGAGCGCAACATGATGTCGAGCGACAAATCGCGATGCGCGCCGCTGCCGCGCCGGTCCACCAATGCGGGTTTCGGTGTGAGACACGCTTCGTCGATGAGCGCGGCCACGGCGCGGGTCGCGATGGCATCGGGCGCGATCGGCTGCAAGTGGGCGAACCGAGTGGCTTCGCGCGACGCTAGCGCCGTTTGCATCGCATGGCCCATGCTCGGGCGGGCAGCGGCTCCGGTATTGGCGTGCGTTGCGACGGCACGCGAATTCGACGGGTTCGCATGCGTGGCGTCATCGAGCCGCGCCTCTGCGTTCCACGAACACACGCCAGCGGGAATGTCGGCAACCACGCAAAGGCTCGACGCTTTGTCTTCACGGTCAGACATACACGAACCCATCGCGCTCACCAGCTTCTGAAGCGCGCAGGCGGCGCATACAGACCGCCCGACCACGCCACCAGGTCATCGATACTGCGTGCCGCGAGCAGCGAACGCTTCGCTTCGCCGCGCCGCACGCCGAGGTCTTCCGGCAACGCGACGATGCCGCGCCTTCTCAACTCCGCCGTCTTCTTCGCATCCGCGCGCATGCCGATGGGCGTGACGCCCGCCACGGCGGCAAGCGCGGCGCGGCGCTCATCGACACCTTCGGCCGCATGCAGATACGCGATGCCTTCTTCCGTCACGACATGCGTGACATCGTCGCCGTAGATCATGACGGGCGCGATCGGCATGTTGCTTTTTTCACCGACGGCGATGGCATCCAATGCATCGACGATGGTCGGCTCGCCGCCTTTCTTGTACGTCTCGGCGGTCTGCACGACGAGCTTGTGACCGCGCGCGATGGCCGGGTTCGGGCCGTCGTTTTTCAGCAGCTTGAGCCACGCCTCGCTCGAATGACGGCGGCCGCGTGGATCGTGGCCCATGTTGGGCGCGCCGCCGAAGCCCGCCAGCCGCCCGAGCGTGACGGTGGACGAGTTGGCGTCGGCGTCCATCTGCAGGGTCGAACCGATGAAGAGATCGACGCCGTATTGCCCTGCCAACTGGCAGAACACGCGGTTAGAACGCAGGCTGCCATCGCGGCCGGTGAAGAACACGTCCGGCCGCGCCGTGATGTAGTCCTCCATGCCGACCTCGCTGCCGAAGCAGTGCACGCTCTGCACCCAGCCGCTTTCGATCGCGGGGATCAAGGTCGGATGCGGATTGAGCGCCCAGTGCGTGCAGATCTTTCCCTTCAGCCCGAGCGATTCGCCATATGTCGGCAGCAGAAGTTCGATGGCCGCCGTATCGAAACCGATGCCGTGATTCAGCGACGTCACGCCGTAGCGGTCGTAGATGCCGCGAATGGTCATCATCGCCATGAGAATCTGCAACTCGCCGATATGCCGCGGATCGCGCGTGAAGAGCGGCTCGACGGCGAACGGGCGGTCTGCCTTCACGACGACATCGATCCACGAACCGGGGATATCGACGCGCGGCAGTTCATCGACGATCTCGTTGACCTGCGCGATCACGATGCCATGTCTGAACGCGGTGGCCTCGACGATGGTAGGCGTGTCTTCGGTGTTCGCGCCCGTGTAGAGATTGCCGCGCCGGTCTGCCTGCACCGCGCACACGAGCGCCACCTGCGGCGTGAGGTCGATGAACATGCGCGCATACAGTTCGATATACGTATAGATTGCGCCGATCTCGAGTTGTCCGTCTTCGAGCAGTTGCGCGACGCGCAGACTTTGCGGACCGGCGAACGCGAAATCGACCTTGCGCGCGATGCCCTGTTCGAACAGCGCGAGATGGTCCGGGCGGCTGATGCTCGAAATCAGCAGATGAACGTCGTGCACGCGTTCGGGATCGAGTCTGGCGAAGGCGCGCGAGAGGAAGTCGGCCTGTTTCTGGTTGTTGCCTTCGAGCGCCACGCGGTCGCCCGTGACGATCAGCGCGTGCAAGGCATCGACGATACGGTCGGTCGCGAGCACCGAGCCGTCGAGCCACGGTTCGATCAGCTTGAGGCGGCGCGCTTTTTCCTGCGCGCGCGTGTTCCACTGCCGGGTTTGCGGGCTCGTGTCGCGCGCGGGCGACGTGGCAGGCGTCGGGGACGAGTTCATCGATCCTCCTTCAAAGAGGTTGCAGAAGCCGTTGCGGGCGCGGCGCGCGGGCGGCGCTTCTTCTTGACATGGCTCGCCGCGGCAAGCGCTTGCGCATCGGCGAGAAAGCGGTGGATCAAATCGCCTGTCGCAAGCAGATGACGCGCGACGAGCGTTTGCGCCTGTTCGATATCGCGGGCGACGAGCGCGGCAAGAATCGCGCGATGCTCCGCATCCGACGAATCCTTGTGAATCGGCAAGCCGAGCTTCAGCCGCAAATAACGTTCGCCGCGCCGATGCATCTGGCCGATCAGCTCCATCAGACGCGGCCGGTCCGCGGGCGCGTAAAGGCTCATATGGAACTGCTCGTTGCGCACGACGTAGAGCGCCGGGTCCGGCTCGCTTTCCGCCGCTTCGAGCAGACGCTGCGATTCAGCGAGCGTTTGCGCCGTGTGATGTTCGAGCGCGATGCCGATCGCCAAGCTTTCGAGCGACGCGCGTATCTCGTAGATCTCGCGCGCCTCGTCGGCCGATTGCAGGCTGACGGCCGCGCCACGATTCGGCTCGATGGTCACCCAGCCTTCGCTTTCGAGTTGCCGGAACGCTTCGCGCACCGGAATCGCGCTCACCGAAAACTGCCGTGCGATGGCGTCCTGGCGCAGCGGTTCGCCCGGCAACAACGCACCTTCGACGATAGCCGTGCGCAACGCATCCGCGATGAAGCGCGACGTGCTCTGGCGCGGTTCGAACTGTGCGTGACGAAACGATGCAAGTGGCTGCGCTGCATCGGAAGTGGAGAGATCTGTCGGCATGGCTAGGTGTAAGTGCGGACTTGCCGCGTGTCAATGTTCAAATATTATATATAAAACGATGCGCGACTTCACAGAAGGTGCTTTCCCTAAGCTGGGAGCGGCTGACAAGAATCGAGAGCGCGCGTGTATCGATCATCCTTTTCCGGAGACATGGCCATGCCAACCACGGTGGACCGAGAGTTACGCGCCTCGCGCCCGATCAAAACCCCGCTCAACCGCTCGCAGATCACCGGCTTCTGGGGTGCCTGGGCCGGCTGGACGCTCGACGGAATGGATTCGTTCATCTACGCGCTCGTGCTTGCGCCCGCGCTCACCGAACTGCTGCCGCGTTCAGGCTACGCGGCCACGCCCGCGAACGTCGGTCTTGCAGGCTCCATACTCTTCGCGCTCTTTCTGGTCGGATGGGGACTGTCGTTCATCTGGGGACCGCTCGCCGATCGCTTCGGGCGCACCAAGGTGCTCGCCGCGACCATCTTCACGTTCGCGATTTTCACGGGGCTGGCCGCAACATCGCATTCGGTTTGGGAGTTGGGCATTTATCGCTTCTTTGCGGGCGTCGGCATAGGCGGGGAGTGGGCGCTTGCCGGAACCTACGTCGCCGAGGCATGGCCGGAAGATCGTCGCAAGATGGGCGCGGGTTATCTGCAAACCGGCTATTACGCGGGCTTCTTTCTGGCGGCCGCGCTCAACTACACGATCGGCGCGGCATTCGGCTGGCGCGCGATGTTTCTGGTTGGACTGTTCCCGGTCGTCGTATCGATTCTCGTGCTCTTGCGCGTGAAGGAAACCGACAAGTGGCAGCGCGCCGAAGCGACGAGCGCGCCTGCCGTCAAGCAGCACGGTTCGTTGCGCACGATCTTCTCGCCGCAGTATCGCAAGCGCACGATCGTCGCGGCGGTGCTGCTGACCGTGGCGATCATCGGTCTGTGGGCCGGCGCGGTGTATGAACCGTCGGCAGTCATTCAGCTTGCGACGAAGGCCGGCATGAGCAAGCCCGAAGCCGCGCGCATGGCGTCGATCGCGACGGGCTTGCTGTCCATCGGCACGATCATCGGCTGTCTCGCCTTGCCGCCGATGGCCGAGCGCATCGGCCGGCGCAAGACGCTCGCGGTGTATTTCGTCGGCATGGCGGCTTCCATTGCGCTGTCGTTCGGCTGGGCGTTCTATCTGCCGAACGGGCTCGTGCCGTTCATTGCGCTGCTCGTCGTGCTCGGCTTCTTCGGTGGCAACTTTGCGCTCTTCAGCCTGTGGCTGCCGGAACAGTTCGAAACGCGCGTCCGAGCGACGGCGTTCGCATTCTGCACGTCGGTGGGACGCTTCTTCGGCGCGATCGTAAACTTCGGCATCGGCGCGATGGTGCTGCATATGAAGACGCTCGGCGTGCCGATCGCGCTCACGGGTATTGCGTTTCTCATCGGCCTCGCGGTGATTCCGCTCGCGCCTGAAACGCGCGGACAGGAACTGCCCAATTAGTGCCCGTTGCACGGTCCCTGACGGCGGCTTTCACGAGCCGCCGTTTCTCATTGGCGCTCGGCGTGCATGATCCTTACTCTCCGTAATCATTTGTCTGGTAGGCATTGGTAATGGGACGTTACCAAGTGGCACACAAGCAAAGGCGTTCGTTCGATATAGTCCACTCAACACAACAAACATCCCATCGAGGTGGGCTTCACATGAACAAGGTATTGAGGACATCCGCGCTCGCAGGAGCGTTCGTCATCGGTGGTATGACGCTGTCCGGCGCGGCCATGGCGGGCGTTTCCGTCGGCATCAATCTCGGCGTGCCCGCGCCCGTGTACGTTGCGCCGGCGCCGGTCTATGCGCCTCCGCCTCCGCCCGTGGTCTATGCGCCGCCGCCTCCGCCGGTTTATGCGCAACCGGCTATCGTGATCGGATGGCATGGCGACCAGTACTGGGATGGCCATCGCTACTGGAACCGCGACGAGTGGAATCACGGTCACGGCGGTCACGGATACGGCGGCCGCGACTACGATCATCACGATCACGGTCATCACGACCATTGAGCGAACGTCGCGCTAAGAGAAAGCCACCCGGTCGAAGGGTGGCTTTTTATTTGTCGCCGCGCGGCAGCGTGTAACAAAAGGTAAGGTTTCTCCTGACGAGAGTCACGTCATGGGAAGAACTTACAAAGCTGAAATATTGCGCTGAAAGGCGTCCGTTATATTTTGTCGCAAGCCAATCAAAACAAAACGAGGACCACGCGATGAAAGTGAATGTCATGGGGCGAGTGCTGGGCGGCATGTTGATCGTGACCGCGTCAGCGATAAGTGGCACCGCGCACGCCGATGTACACGTAGGCGTGAACGTCGGCATCCCCGCGCCGGTGTACGTTGCACCCGCGCCTGTGTACGCGCCGCCTCCGCCGCCTGTGATTTACCAGCCGGCTCCGGTTTATGCGCGTCCGCCCGTGGTCATCGGCTGGTATGGAAACCGGTATTGGGATGGGCGCCGTTACTGGAACCGGAACGACTGGAACCGTTATCACGGCCACGGTTACGGGCATGGCTACAATCGCGGGCCGCAACACGGACACGGTAACGGGTACGGACACGGCAATGGTCATGGCAACGGGCATGGTGGTCCGCATGGCAGGCATTGAACGCGCTGGTCCAGTCTGGCTGCCGAGTCGGCAGACATAGCGGGCCTTTAGACGACGCTGTCAAAGGCGTTCTTCACAAAGCCAACGTTCCCGAAGGCGAGGTTCACGAAGATCACGCCCGCATGCATGGCGCTGTGTAAGCGGCTGTCACGACGCCGCCATTCGCAAAAACCCAGACGCACAAAACAAAAGAGCCGCTCTCGCAAGAGAGCAGCCCTTTGCACATGATCGAGCGCCGCAGGCGTTATTCCGTCACGCCCGCCATGCCGCCGACCACCGCATTGAATCCCGCATCGACGTGCACGATTTCCGCGCTCACGCCGGCCGCGAGATCCGACAGCAGGAACGCCGCCACGTTACCCACTTGTTCGATCGTCACGTTGCGCTTGAGCGGCGCGTTGTTTTCGACGAAATCGAGAATCTTGCCGAAGCCCTTGATGCCGCTTGCCGCGAGCGTCTTGATGGGGCCGGCCGAGATGCCGTTCACGCGCACGCCGTTGTTGCCCATCGAAGCCGCGAGATAGCGCACGCTTGCTTCGAGCGATGCCTTGGCAAGACCCATCGTGTTGTAGTTGGGAATCGCGCGCTCGGCGCCGAGGTAGCTCAATGTGAGCAGCGACGAACTGTCCGACAGCATCGACTTGGCGGCCTTGGCGAGCGCCGGAAAGCTGTACGCCGAAATGTCGTGCGCGATACGGAAGTTTTCGCGCGTCATGCCGTCGAGGAAGTCGCCCGCGATCGCTTCACGCGGCGCGAAGCCGATGGAATGCACGAGACCGTCGAGCGAATCCCAGCGTTCCTTGAGCGACGCGAAGAGTGCGTCGATGTCGGCGTCGTTCGCGACATCGCACGGAAAGATCAGATCGCTTTCGAATTCGGTTGCGAATTCGGTGATGCGATCCTTGAAACGCTCGCCGACATAGGTGAACGCCAGCTCCGCGCCTTCGCGCTTGCAGGCCTGTGCGATGCCGTAGGCAATCGAACGGTTCGACAGCAAGCCCGTCAGCAGAATTCGTTTTCCAGCGAGAAAGCCCATGAATGCTCCTTTGAAGTCAATGTCGCGCACGGTGGCGAACGAGCCGCATCTGCCCGCGCCGCGTGAGCCTCAAGCGCGTGCGGCGCAATTGACCCACGGTCGCACGGCTTTTGATTTGGGTAGAATTCTCTCACATCGCAATGGCCTGCCCGACCCGAACGTCGATTGCGCGATACCCGGCGCCCAAGGAGCTTATGACGACTCGCACGACGATCCGCCTAACCCGCGCATGGCGCATGGCCATTGCGCTCGCGCTGGCCGGATCGATCGTCTCGGGCGCGAACCAGGCCGAGGCGGCGCACGCCTACGCACAGTACGGCGAGCCGAAATATCCGGCCGGCTTCAGTCACTTCGATTACGTCAATCCCGACGCGCCGCGCGACGGCACGCTCGTACTCGCCAATCCGAACCGCCTGACGAGCTTCGACAAGTTCAATCCGTTCACCTTGCGCGGTAATCCCGCGCCGGGGCTCTCGCTGATGTTCGAAAGCCTGACCACCGGCAGTCTCGATGAAGTATCGACCGGTTATGGCTTGCTTGCCGACGACATCGCCGTCGCGCCCGATGGCCTGTCCACCACGTTCCACATCAACCCGAAAGCGTATTTCTCGAATGGCGATCCCGTTACCGCGGAGGACGTCAAGTTCTCGTTCGAGACGCTGAAAAGCCCGCTCGCCGCGCCGCAGTTCTCCGTGTACTTCGGGCAGATCGCGCGCGCGGTCGTGGTGGATGCATCGACCATTCGCTTCGAATTCAAGACCGCGACGCGCGAGATGCCGTTGCTCGCGGGCGGCATCCCCGTGTTTTCGCGCAAATGGGGAGTGAAGCCCGACGGCACGCGTATTCCGTTCGATCAACTCGCGTTTCAGAAGCCGATCGGCAGCGGGGCATATCTGATCGACCAATACGACAACGGCCGCACCATCTCGTACAAGCGCAACCCGAACTACTGGGGCGCGGCGTTGCCGGTGCGCGTGGGCTTGTTCAATTTCGCGCAGATTCACTACAAGCTGTATTCGGACCCGGTCGCGCGGCTCGAAGCCTTCAAGGCGGGCGAGTACGACGTGCTCGTCGAATACGTTGCGCGAAGCTGGGTGCGGCGCGATATCGGCAAGCGCTTCGACAGCGGCGAACTCATCAAGCGCGAATTCCCGCAGCATAACGGCACCGGCATGCAGGGCTTTTTCATGAACACGCGCCGGCCGCTCTTCAAGGACGTGCGCGTGCGTCAGGCGCTCGATCTCGCGCTCGACTTCGAGTGGCTCAACCGGCAACTGTTCTTCAATCAGTACAGGCGCATCGACAGCTTCTTCGTCAATACGGACTTGCAGGCGAAGGGCAAGCCGAGCGACGGCGAACTCGCCATTCTCGATCCGCTCAAAAAGGACCTCGATGCGTCCGTGTTCGGCGAGATGCCGCGTCAGCCCGACACCGATCCGCCCGGATCGCTGCGCGCCAACCTCATCAAGGCGCGCGGATTGCTCGCCGAGGCGGGCTGGACGTATCGCGATGGCGCGCTGCGCAATGCGAAGGGCGAGCCCTTCGTGTTCGAGATTCTCGACGATACGGGCGGCGGCGCCTCCATGGAACCGGTCGCCGCCGCGTTCGGGCGCAATCTGCAAAAGCTCGGCATCACGATGAACTTTCGCACCGTCGACTACGCGCTGATCCAAAAACGGCTCGACGCGTTCGATTTCGACGTCACGAGCGTGCGCATGCCCGACGTGCAGATTCCCGGCACGGAGCAAGTCTCGCGCTTCGGCAGCAAGTCCGCAGACGAGCAAGGCTCCGACAATCTCGCCGGCGTCAAGTCGAAGGCGGTCGACGCGATTCTGCAAAAAGTGGTGGGCGCACAGACGCGCGAACAACTCGTCGATGCCACTCACGCGCTCGATCGCGTGCTGATGAATGGCTATTACGTGGTGCCGCATTGGTATTCGGCGACGCATCGGGTGGCGTATCGCAATACGCTTCAGTACCCCGCGACCTTGCCGCTCTACTACACGGCGGAAGAGTGGGTAGTGTCGGCGTGGTGGGCGAAAGCCGCCGCGTCGAAATAACAGGACCGCGCGCCATGTGGAGCTACATACTCAAACGCATTCTGTTGATGATCCCGACGCTCATCGGCGTGCTCACGCTGACCTTCGTCGTGATTCAGTTCGTGCCGGGCGGGCCTGTCGAGCAGGCGGTGCACGATCTGCGGCGCGGCAACGCGGAAGGCGGCGGCTTCGGGCTGCGCACGCATACTGGCGTGGATGCCCAGCAGGTCGCGCAACTCAAGGCGCTCTACGGCTTCGACAAGCCGCCTTTGCAGCGTTACTGGCTGATGCTCGGCAAGTTCGCGCGCTTCGATCTCGGCGACAGTTACTTCCGGCATCAGAGCGTCTGGTCGCTGATCGTGTCGAAACTGCCGGTGTCGATCAGCATCGGCGTATGGACGTTTTTCATCACTTATCTGATATCGGTGCCGCTCGGGATAGCGAAGGCGGTGAGAAACGGCTCGCGCTTCGACGTGGCGACGAGTCTCATCGTGCTGATCGGTTTCGCGATTCCCGGCTTCGTGCTCGGCGTGCTGCTGCTCGTGCTGTTCGGCGGCGGCTCGTTCTGGCAGCTTTTCCCGTTGCGCAATCTCACTTCGGATAACTGGGCCACGCTCTCGCTCGGCGGCAAGATCGTCGATTATCTGTGGCACATCACCTTGCCGGTGGTGGCGTCGGTGGTCGGCAGCTTCGCCATCGTCACCATGCTGACCAAGAACGCGTTTCTCGACGAAATCCGCAAGCAATACGTGCTGACCGCGCGCGCGAAGGGCCTTTCCGAAAGACGCGTGCTCTGGAAGCACGTGTTCCGCAATGCGCTCTTGCCGCTGATCGTCGGCTTTCCCGCAGCGTTTATCGGCGCATTCTTCACGGGCAGTCTGCTGATCGAAACGCTGTTCTCGCTCGACGGACTCGGACTGCTCTCGTACGAATCCGTGGTGCGGCGCGACTATCCCGTCGTGCTAGGCACGCTCTATCTCTTCACGCTGATCGGGCTTGCGACCAAGCTCATTTCCGACCTCTGCTACGTCTGGGTCGATCCGCGCATTCAATTCGAGCAACTGGAGCGCTGATGAACCGAGCCGCTTCTTCACGATCCTCACGCGGCGCCGCCGATGCGCAGCCCTTGCGCGAGCCGGTTTCGCCATCGCCTTCGCGGCGGGTGTGGATGCGTTTCAGGCAGCACAAGCTCGGCTACTGGAGTCTGATCGTGTTCGTCGTGGCGTTCGCGATCAGCCTGGCCGGCCCGCTTTGGTCGAACGACAAGCCGCTCGTCGTGCGCTACCAGGGACACTTGTATTTTCCGATCGTGCAGACCTACGCGGAAACGACGTTCGGCGGCGACTATCCGACGCCCGCCGATTATCTCGACCCGTTCGTGCGCGACCGCTTCAGCGCGCCGGGCAATTTCGCGGTTTATCCGCCGAATCACTATTACTACGACACGCTCAATTACTTCTCGAAGGGCTCGAATCCCGCGCCGCCGTCGCGCGAGAACTGGCTCGGCACCGACGACCGCGGGCGCGATGTGTTCGCACGGCTCGTCTACGGCTTTCGCGTATCGGTGCTGTTCGCGCTCGTGCTGACGGCCATCGGCACGGTGCTCGGCGTGGTGGCGGGCGCGGTGCAGGGCTACTTCGGCGGCCGGACCGACATCGCCGGGCAGCGGCTGATCGAAATCTGGAGCGCGTTGCCGGAGCTTTATCTGCTGATCATCTTCGCGTCGATCTTCGAGCCGAGCCTCGTTTTGCTGGTCATCCTGCTGTCGCTGTTCGGCTGGATCGGGCTGTCGGACTACGTGCGCGCGGAGTTTCTGCGCAACCGCACGCAAGACTACGTACGCGCCGCGCGCGCGATGGGTTTGTCCAACTGGCAGATCATCTGGCGGCACGTGCTGCCCAATGGCCTGACGCCCGTCATCACATTTCTGCCATTTCGCATGAGCGGAGCGATTCTCGCGCTCACGAGTCTCGATTTTCTCGGCTTGGGCGTGCCGTCGCCGACGCCGTCGCTTGGTGAATTGCTCGCGCAAGGCAAGGCCAATCTCGACGCGTGGTGGATTTCGCTGTCCACCTTCGGCGTGCTGGTGGCGACCCTGTTGCTTCTGACTTTCATGGGCGACGCCTTGCGCAACGCGCTCGACACGCGGATTGCGGATGCGGTGAAGGCCGGAGGCGCGAAGTGAGCGCGAGCATGAGCGAACCGTTATTGGCGATCGACGACCTGCGCGTGCGTTTCGGCGATACCGTCGCGGTCGACGGCGTGAGTCTCGACATTCGCGCGGGCGAACGCGTGGCGCTCGTCGGCGAATCGGGATCGGGCAAGAGCGTGACGGCGCTGGCAATCCTGCGCCTCGTGCGCGATGCCGAACTCAGCGGCTCCATTCGCTTCAATGGCGAGGAGTTGCTGTCGAAGAGCGAGCACGCGATGCGCGGCCTGCGCGGCTCCGACATCGCGATGATCTTCCAGGAGCCGATGACCGCGCTCAATCCGCTCTACACGGTCGGCGACCAGATCGGCGAGACCATTCAGTTGCACGACGGCGCGACGCCGCGCGAGGCGCGTCAGCGTGCCATCGTGTTGCTGGCGCGTACCGGCATCACCGAGCCCGAGCGGCGTGTGGACAGCTATCCGCATCAGTTGTCGGGCGGGCAGCGTCAGCGCGTGATGATCGCGATGGCGCTCGCGTGCCGGCCGCGCCTTCTGCTCGCGGATGAGCCGACCACCGCGCTCGACGTGACCATCCGCGCGCAGATCGTCGATCTCCTGCTGGAACTGCAGCGTGACGAAGCCGAGAAGCGCGGCATGGCCGTGCTGCTGATCACCCACGATCTGAATCTCGTGCGGCGCTTCGCGGAGCGCGTCGCGGTGATGGAGAAGGGTCTTCTGGTGGAAAGCGGGCCGGTGGAGCAGATTTTCACCTCGCCGCAGCACCCGTACACGCAGCGATTGCTCGAAAGCAAACCGAAGCGCCACGTCCTGCCCGTGCTGCCCATCGCGCCGGTCTTGCTCGACGCCAAAAACCTCTCGGTCGACTATGCGACGAAACTGCCAGGCATCAACGGCTGGTTCAGGCGCGGCCGCTTCAAAGCCGTCGACGACGTGAGCGTTTCCGTGCGGCAAGGCGAGACGCTTGGCATCGTCGGGGAATCGGGATCGGGCAAATCCACGCTGGCCATGGCGTTGCTCGGCTTGCAGCGCGTATCGAACGGCGCTGTGCAGTTCCAGGGGCGCGCGCTCGGCGATTTTCGCGGACGCGAAAAAACCGTGCTGCGGTCGAATCTGCAAGTGGTGTTTCAGGACCCGTTCAGCTCGCTTTCGCCTCGTCAGACGGTGGAACGAATCGTCGGGGAGGGGCTTGCGTTGCATCGGCCGGAACTGAAGGCGCCGGCGCGGCGCGACAAGGTCATTGCCGTGCTGCGTGAGGTGGGGATGGATCGGACGGCGCTCAGGCGTTATCCGCACGAGTTTTCCGGCGGACAACGGCAACGCATCGCAATTGCGCGAGCATTGGTGCTTGAACCCAGCATTCTGATTCTCGACGAACCGACGAGTGCACTAGACGTTTCGATTCAGCAGCAAGTTCTGACGCTGCTCGCCGAGATTCAGAAGAAGCACAATCTCGGTTATGTTTTCATTAGCCACGACCTCGAAGTGATCGGCGCAATGGCGCATCGCGTGGCCGTGATGAGAAACGGAATTGTCGTGGAAGCGGGAGAAGTAGAGAAGATTTTTTCGAACCCTTCAGAGGAATACACACGAAAGCTACTGAGGGCAGCGCTCGAATCCTAAAAATCTTTCTTTTTCATCAATTGGGTGCTCGTCTCAATTGTATTTTCCTATTTCTTTTGACAGTTAAATAATTTGTGGCTAGTATCCTTCCAAACTTTCTCGTATCTCCCTGATTTTTCAGTCTTTAATTGTAAAACCTACCGACCGATGCAGCCATTGACATTGACTCAGACATGCGCGCGGGCAGCCGCAGGCATGTTGATCGGCCTTCTGATGACAACAACTTCCGGCGCGTTCGCCGACGAAGTCAGCAGTAATAGCCAAAGTAGCCAAGTTGCCAACAACGGCAACGCTTCAAATTCCTCCCAGATCACCTCAGTGGCCGCCACGGCGGACACCGCCAGCGCTCCTGGCGGCGCACGCTCGTTTCTTTCTGGCGTTGCCAGCAAGGCGGGCGATGTGGTCGTCGGCGCACTCAATATGATTGGCGTGCGTTATCGCTGGGGTGGCAATACACCGGATTCCGGCCTCGATTGCAGCGGCTTCGTGCGATACGTCTTCCAGGACACGCTCGGCATGACCTTGCCGCGCCGCGCCGAGGAAATGAGCCGTGTCGGCGAGAAGGTCCGCGTGTCGGATCTCAAGCCAGGCGATCTCGTGTTCTTCAACACCATGCGCCGTTCGTTTTCGCATGTCGGCATCTATATTGGCGACAACAAGTTCGTGCATTCGCCGTCCACCGGCAGCACGATCCGCGTTGACGACATGGAAAGCGGTTACTGGGAGCAGCGCTTCCAGGGCGCGCGCCGCATCGACAACGTGCAGTTCACCGACGGTAGCGAACTGCGTCAGCGCGTGAGCGCGAGTATCAGCGGTTACTAAGCCGTAAGTTGTAAGCCGTCTGAATCTACGAAAGCCTGCTTCCCAACGGAATGCAGGCTTTTTGTTTTCCTACGCGCTGTTTTGCATGACTATCGGCAGGTAAAAGTCAATCGGTTCGATCGGAAAGCCCGATTGCACGCGTTCCTAAAAGCCGTTATAGTTTTCGAATGAACTTTTTCTCGTTCTCCCTCTCGCTTCATTCGGCTAGTGCGTCGCTACGCGCACTATCGCTACTAGCGCGCCTACCGCGCTGATTCTTCTCGCCTCCCGTCTGCTCGTTCAAGGTTTTCGACGCCAGCGGTGGCGCGAACACCCGAATTCCCTTTTGTCTTTCGCTTCAACGCGATAATTCCAACAGTCGATAATTCTCCCCACTGGAGTCCAACATGGCAGCAGACAAGTTGATCATCTTCGATACGACCTTGCGCGATGGCGAGCAGTCCCCCGGCGCGTCCATGACGAAGGAAGAAAAAATCCGTATCGCGCGGCAACTGGAGCGCATGAAGGTCGACGTGATCGAGGCGGGCTTCGCGGCCAGCTCGAACGGAGACTTCGACGCCATCCACACGATCGCCTCGATGATCAAGGACAGCACGGTCTGCTCGCTCGCCCGCGCGAACGACAAGGACATCCAGCGCGCCGCCGACGCCTTGAAACCCGCGAGCCAGTTTCGCATCCATACGTTCATCGCGACGTCCGCGCTGCATATGGAAAAGAAGCTGCGCATGACGCCGGAACAGGTGTACGAGCAGTCGCGTCTTGCGGTGCGTTTCGCGCGCAAGTTCACGGACGACGTCGAGTTTTCGCCGGAAGACGGCAGCCGCTCGGACATCGACTTTCTTTGCCGCGTGCTCGAAGCGGTGATCGACGAAGGCGCGCGCACCATCAATATCGCGGATACGGTCGGTTACGGCGTGCCCGAGCTGTACGGCAATCTCGTGAAGACGCTGCGCGAGCGCATCCCGAATTCGGACAAGGCGGTCTTCTCCGTGCATTGTCACGATGACCTCGGCATGGCCGTCGCCAATTCGCTGGCGGGCGTGCAGATCGGCGGCGCGCGTCAGGTCGAGTGCACGATGAACGGACTCGGCGAACGCGCGGGCAATACGTCGCTCGAAGAAATCGTGATGGCGATCAAGACGCGCAAGGACTACTTCGGGCTCGATGTCGGTATCGATACGACGCAGATCGTGCCCACGTCGAAGCTCGTTTCGCAGATCACCGGCTTCGTCGTGCAGCCGAACAAGGCAGTGGTCGGCGCAAACGCGTTTGCACACGCGTCGGGCATCCACCAGGACGGCGTCCTGAAGGCGCGCGACACGTACGAAATCATGCGCGCGGAAGACGTGGGCTGGGCGGCGAACAAGATCGTGCTCGGCAAGTTGTCAGGCCGTAACGCGTTCAAGCAGCGTCTGGAAGAACTCGGCGTGCAACTCGAATCCGAAGCCGACGTGAACGCCGCGTTCGCGCGCTTCAAGGAACTCGCCGACCGCAAGGCCGAGATTTTCGACGAAGACATCATGCAGATCGTCTCGGAGGAATCGGCGGAAGCGCAGGCGAAGGAACACTTCCGCTTCGTGTCGATGAAGCAGCACTCGGAGACCGGCGAGCAACCGCAAGCACAAGTGGTGTTCGCGGTCGAAGGCGCGGAAGTGACGGGCGAAGCGCGCGGCAACGGCCCGGTCGATGCGACGTTGCACGCGATCGAATCGAAGGTGGATAGCGGCGCGGAACTGGTGCTGTATTCGGTCAACGCAATCACGACCGGCACGCAGGCACAGGGCGAAGTCACGGTGCGTCTTTCGAAGAGCGGGCGGATCGTGAATGGCGTGGGCACGGACCCGGACATCATCGCGGCGTCGGCGAAGGCTTATATCGCCGCGTTGAACAAGCTGCATTCGAAGGTCGAAAAGCTCAACCCGCAGCTTTGATCGCGGCTTGATGTAGCTCGAAACGAAAGGCCTCGCGATTAGCGAGGCCTTCGTCATTTTGAATACTTCAAAAGGCGTTGCGGCGGTCGGGATCGTGCAGCGGGTCTGGCGTTTTTTGCGTGAGACGCACGATGCCTTGTTCATCGAAATAGAAGTTGTACATCATGTACCAGACGTTCGCCTCCATGTAGCGATACGTCCAGACTTCGCGCTTCATCAGCGGGAAGTACGACGTCTCCACCGGACGGCCGAAATTCACGAGCACGTCCGTCTTGGTCCATGTGCCGATCTGCGCCTTGTAGAACTCGTTCTCGTCGAGCACTTGCCGCACGCTGACGATCTTGCCGGAAGCATCGACATCGGCGGCGGTCGTGACTTCACCGAGCGGTTGAGTCGGCCACATCAGGCGCTTGCCGCCGTTGGGCAAATCGTAGACTTCGCGTGGCGGGCCCAAGCGCGCGGTGAGCGTGGATGAATCCGCGCCCGTCTGAAAGTTTTGCCAGGGCTGCGCGCAAGCCGTGAGCATGAGCGCGGCGCCCACGCAAGCGAGCGTGCCGCGCAGCCGGTTGAAAGAGTTCAGCATGAAGGCCTCCACACATTCTTGTGTCGCGACAGTGTTAACGTTCTTGGCGCCTCGATGATTCCAGCGCGCCGCGCGTTGTCGCATTCATCGTTTTGACGATCGTCGCCAAAGCCTGGATCGTTCGCGTTCGATTTTGACACGCCATCGGGACAAAAGCGCGATGCCTCTCATCGGCGCGAAGAGGGCGCTCGCGGAATCGCCGCACTTGCACCGCGAGCCGTAGCCGTTCTATGATCCGCCCTTTCTTCGACTGGAAGGGCTGACGGTGAGCGAATCCGCAAGCAAACGAGCCGCGCGATGGCTGCAACGGGCCGCGCTGGCCTGCGCGATGTCGTCTTTCATGGCGCACGTAAGCGCCGCCGATTTGCCGCCCATCGAGCTCGCGATGATCGAGGGCATGTCCGGACCTTTCGCCAACGCAGGCGCGGCGGTCGAGCGCAACTTGCGCTTCGGCGTGGAGCGCGTGAATGCGAAGGGCGGCGTGAAGCTCGCCGACGGCATGCACCCGCTGCGACTCGTCGTGCTCGATGGCAAAGGCAGCAGCGAGGCGAGCCTCGTACAGTTGCGCGCGGCGATCGACGACAGGATCGGCTTCGTCATGCAGGGCAACAGTTCGGCGGTGGCGGCCGCGCTGGTGACGGCCATCGACAAGCAGAACGGGCGCGAGCCCGAGCATCGCGTGGTGTTCCTCAACTACTCCGCCGACGATCCCGCCCTGACCAACGCCGCGTGTAGTTTCTGGCATTTTCGCTTCGATGCCCACGCCGGCATGCGCATGGACGCGCTCGCGGACGCGCTGAAGAACGATCGCGCGGTCAAAAAGGTCTATCTGCTGAATCAGGATTACAGCTTCGGCCACGACGTCAGCCGCGAAGCGCAGCGTGCGCTGAAGGAACGCAGGCCGGATATCGCGATTGCGGGCGACGAGTTTCATCCGATCGGCCGCGTGAAGGATTTCGCGCCGTATATCGCGAAGATTCGCGCGAGCGGGGCCGACGCGGTCATCACCGGAAATTGGGGCAACGATCTCACGCTGCTCGTCAAGGCGGCGCGCGAGCAGGGGCTCGACACGAAGTTCTACACGTTCTACGGCAACAGTCTCGGCGCACCGGCCGCGCTGGGTGACGCCGGCGTAAAGCGCGTGATCGCGGTCGCCGACTGGCATCCGAATGCGGGCGGCGCGTTATCGGACGCGTATTACCGCGATTTCCGCGCGCGCTATCCGGCGGCATCGGACGATTACCTCGTGCTGCGCATGCCGCTGATGATCGAGATGCTCGCCGCCGCGATGACGCGCGCCGGGAGCGCGGACCCTTACGCCGTGGCCCGCGCGCTCGAAGGCATGAAGTTCGATGGCGAAGGATTCCACGCATCGACCATGCGCGCGGAAGATCATCAACTGATCCAGCCCCTGTATGTCATGGAGATGGACAAGGCGGGCACGGCGGGCATCCGGTTCGATAACGAAGGCTCGGACTATGGCTTTCGGACGCTGCTCGCGGTGCCGGCGGAAAAGACCGTCCAGCCGTCGACGTGCCAGATGGCGCGTCCGGCGCGCTAGTCTCCCGTCTTTCGGACTTCGCCCTATGCTATACTCTGCGCTTCGCTTTTTTGACTCGATCCGGCTGTCGAAAACAGTCTGAAACCAAGAGTTTGGAAGAAGCGAAACTATCGTGAACAAACCACGGCACGGCCTTTCTTCCGTGACCGCCTGTCTGTTTTAAAGGAAAAGCAAATGTCCGCAGCAGAAATCAAGAAGTCCGACGTCGTCGCCGAATACGCGCGCGGCGCCAACGACACTGGCTCCCCCGAAGTGCAAGTCGCACTGCTCACGAGCCGCATCAACGAACTGACCGTCCACTTCAAGGCCCACACGAAGGACCACCACAGCCGCCGCGGTTTGCTGCGCATGGTGAGCCGTCGCCGCAAGCTGCTCGACTACCTGAAGGGCAAGGACGCGGACCGTTACCGCTCGCTGATCGAAAAACTGGGTCTGCGTAAGTAATTGCGCCCAAACGTGGCTTTGCGGCCAGCGTTCTAACGAAGTGCCTGTGTCAGTTCGCTGATACAGGCATTTTGTTTTTGCGCGATCCGCTCGCCTGATCATTTGCCCGGTCAGCGCTCGGTCGATCTCTCATCATTGGGTTCGTCGAATGCTGATAATCGGCAAGTAGTTCACATGCTTTACCCCGGATGCTTCATCCGGACAGACACTCGGTGCAGCCTCGCGGCGGAGCTTTGTGTCATTCCAGCGCGGTATGAACACTCAATGCGCGCGGCGCGCTGGAATGGCATAACACACCTCTCAAGCGCGGCTCGGTACCGCCTAGCCAGCGCCGTCCGGTGGGCAAACGTCCACCGATCCGGCGTGGCGCAACGTAGAAGGAGTCGCAATGTTCAATAAGATCGTCAAGGAATTCAAGTGGGGACAGCATAACGTCCGCCTGGAAACGGGTGAAATCGCTCGTCAGGCAAGCGGCGCGGTGATCGTCGATGTCGAAGATACCGTCGTGCTCGCCACTGTCGTCGGCGCAAAGACCGCCAAGCCGGGTCAGGATTTCTTCCCGCTGACCGTCGATTACCTCGAAAAGACCTACGCTGCCGGCAAGATTCCGGGTGGCTTCTTCCGCCGCGAAGGCCGTCCGTCCGAAGGCGAGACGCTCATCTCGCGCCTGATCGACCGTCCGCTGCGCCCGCTCTTCCCGGAAGGCTTCTATAACGAAGTGCAGGTCGTGATCCACGTCCTGTCGCTGAACCCGGACGTTCCCGCCGACATTCCCGCGCTGATCGGCGCGTCGGCAGCGCTCGCCGTGTCCGGTCTGCCGTTCAACGGCCCGGTCGGCGCCGCGCGCGTCGCCTACATCAACAACGAATACGTGCTGAACCCGACGCGTCCGCAAATGAAGGAATCGGCGCTCGACCTCGTGGTCGCCGGTACGGAACGCGCGGTGCTGATGGTGGAATCGGAAGCGCAGCAGTTGTCCGAGGAAGTCATGCTCGGCGCGGTCGTGTTCGGCCACGAGCAAATGCAAATCGCCATCGACGCAATCCATGAACTGGTGCGCGACGGCGGCAAGCCGGAATGGGACTGGCAGCCGGCCCCGAAGAACGAAGCGCTCATCTCGCGCGTCACGGAAATCGCCAAGCCGGAACTGGAAGCGGCTTATCAACTGCGCAACAAGCAAGCGCGTTCGGCCAAGCTGAAGGAAGTTTTCGCGGCGACCTCGGCGAAGCTCGCAGCGGACGCGGCTGCTTCGGGCACGGCAGCGGCGGATGCGGCGACCATCGGCAACGTGTTGTTCGACATCGAAGCGAAGATCGTCCGTTCGCAGATTTTGAACGGCGAACCGCGTATCGACGGTCGCGACACGCGCACCGTGCGTCCGATCGAAATCCGCACCGGCGTTCTGCCGCGCACCCACGGCTCGGCGCTCTTCACGCGCGGCGAGACGCAGGCGCTGGTCGTCGCCACGCTCGGCACGAAGGGCGACGAGCAGAACATCGACGCGCTCGAAGGCGAATACCGCGAGCGCTTCATGCTTCACTACAACATGCCGCCGTTCGCGACGGGCGAAACGGGCCGCGTCGGTTCGCCGAAGCGCCGTGAAATCGGTCACGGCCGTCTCGCCAAGCGCGCGCTGGTCGCGTGCCTGCCGAACGCCGACGAATTCGGCTATTCCATCCGCGTCGTGTCGGAAATCACGGAATCGAACGGCTCTTCGTCGATGGCTTCGGTCTGCGGCGGTTGCCTCGCGCTGATGGACGCCGGCGTGCCGATGAAGGCGCACGTGGCCGGCATCGCCATGGGCCTGATCCTCGAAGACAACAAGTTCGCGGTTCTGACCGACATCCTCGGCGACGAAGATCACCTCGGCGACATGGACTTCAAGGTGGCCGGCACCGCGCAAGGCGTGACGGCGCTGCAAATGGACATCAAGATTCAGGGCATCACCAAGGAAATCATGCAGGTCGCGCTCGCGCAGGCGAAGGAAGGCCGCATGCATATCCTCGGCAAGATGACCGCCGCGGTGCCGACCACGAACACGGAGTTATCGGACTACGCGCCGCGCATGATCACCATCAAGATCAATCCGGAGAAGATTCGCGACGTGATCGGCAAGGGCGGTTCGGTGATCCGCGCGCTGACGGAAGAGACCGGCACGACCATCGACATTTCCGACGACGGCGTCGTGACCATTGCGAGCACGAGCTCGGAAGGCATGGCCGAGGCGAAGAAGCGTATCGAGAACATCACGGCCGAAGTGGAAGTGGGCCAAGTGTACGAAGGTCCGGTGCTCAAGCTGCTGGACTTCGGCGCGATCGTGAATATCCTGCCGGGCAAGGATGGTCTCCTGCACATCTCGGAAATCGTCAACGAGCGTGTGAAGGACATCAACGACTACCTGAAGGAAGGCCAGATCGTGAAGGTCAAGGTCATCCAGACGGACGAGAAGGGTCGCGTGCGTCTGTCGGCCAAGGCGCTTCTGAACGAAGCCGCGCAACAAGCCGAACCGACGCAGCCGCAGCAGTAATGCGGTAATGTGTCGACGGCCGGCCGCATCTGCGAGCCGGCCGTTTTCTTGTATGAGGTGCAGCGGGCGACGCTTTGTCCGATGCATCGCCGGACCCGATGGCACTGTGGAGCGCGTGTCGCCCGCGCGACACAGTGCCATCTGGTTCGCCAAGTCAACGCGCTTGCCACACGACTGACTGTCTGGGAGAAGCAATGAAGGCCATCGAAATCACTGAGTTTGGTGCACCCGAAGTGCTGAAGCTGGGCGAGCGCCCGAAGCCCGAGCCGGGCAAGTGCGAAGTGCTCATCAAGGTGAGCGCTTCGGGCGTCAACCGGCCCGATGTATTTCAGCGCAAGGGCGCGTATGCGCCGCCGCCGGGCGCGTCGGATTTGCCGGGGCTCGAAGTGGCGGGCGAGATCGTCGATGGCGACTTCGATCCAAAACATAATCCGTTCGGCCTCAAGAAGGGCGATCGCGTCTGCGCGCTGCTCGCGGGCGGCGGTTACGCGGAATACGCGGTTGCGCCGCTCGAACAATGTTTGCCGGTTCCGGCTGGATTGACGGACATCGAAGCGGCTTCGCTGCCGGAAACGTTCTTCACCGTGTGGAGCAATGTCTTCGAGCGCGCGCATCTCGGTTCGGGCGAAAACGGCGACGAGGAGACGCTGCTCGTGCAGGGCGGATCGAGCGGTATCGGCGTGACGGCCATACAGATTGCGAAGGCGCTCGGCTTTCGCGTGTTCGCCACGGCCGGCAGCGACGAAAAGTGCCGCGCCTGCGAAGCACTCGGCGCGGAGCGCGCGATCAACTACAAGACGGAAGATTTCGTCGAAGTGGTGCGTTCGCTCACGAACGATCGTGGAGTCGACGTCATTCTCGACATGGTCGCGGGCGATTACCTGCCGCGCGAACTGAAGTCGCTCGCGGATGGCGGGCGTATCTGCGTGATCGCGCTGCTTGGCGGCGCAAAAGCGGAGATCAATCTCAATGACGTGCTGCGGCGTCGGCTGGTCATCACCGGATCGACCTTGCGGCCGCGTCCGGTGGCGTTCAAGGCGAAGATTGCCGCTAAGCTGAAAGAGCAAGTCTGGCCGGAGATCGAGGCGGGGCGTATCAAGCCGGTGATTCATCAGGTGTTCCCGGCAAGCGAAGCCGCGGCCGCACACACGTTGATGGAAAGCAGCACGCATGTCGGCAAGATCATGCTCGACTGGCGCGAGGACGCCTGATTGCCCTTGATTATTGCGCGTTGCGGTTCTGGCGGTTTGACCGGTTTCGCCGTATCACAGTAAAATCGCCTGTTTTGCAAGCAGTTGGCAGTTCGCTTTTTCGAAATACGCGCAGAGGGTTCAAACATTCCGATAACAGAGTGGTCTTTGAACCTCCGGGTGAACGATTGATGAACGATCGGGTTCGCCCCGGTGATCCTCAAAGGCCGCCACGCATGGCGGTGTCATTCCACCGCCGTCGAGTGACGAGACAATGTCCAGACAACGAGCGAAACTGGTGGTGGGCAACTGGAAGATGCATGGCCGCATCAAAGAGAACGCGGCTTTGCTGAGCGAGGTCGCCGTTGGGGCGTCGGCCTTGCAGAAGAGCGTGGGTGTGGGCGTATGCGTTCCATGTCCGTACCTCGCGCAATCGCAGGCGCTTTTGAGCGGCTCGGTCGTGCGCTGGGGCGTTCAGGATGTGTCCGCGCATGAGAAGGGCGCGTTCACCGGAGAAGTCGCGGCGGAAATGGCCGCCGATTTCGGTGTGACATACGCGATCGTCGGACATTCCGAGCGGCGCGCGTATCATCGCGAAAGTCCGGAACTCGTGGCGGCCAAGGCGCTGCGTGCAATCGACGCAGGCCTGACGCCCATTGTGTGCGTCGGCGAGACGCTCGAACAGCGCGAAGCAGGCTCGACTGAAGAAGTCGTCGGCACGCAGCTCGAAGCCGTGTTGCTCGCGTTGACCGAGGAACAGGCAGCGAGCATCGTGGTGGCGTACGAGCCGGTGTGGGCCATCGGCACGGGCAAGAGCGCCACGGCGCAGCAAGCGCAGGATGTTCACGCGTTCGTGCGTGCGAAGCTGGCGGAGAAGGGTGCGTCGGTGGCGAACGTGCCGCTGTTGTATGGCGGCAGCGTGAAGCCCGAGAACGCGCAGGAATTGTTCGGGCAACAGGACATCGACGGCGGGCTGATTGGCGGCGCGTCCTTGAAGTCGGAAGATTTTCTTGCGATTTGCCAGGCGGCGTTGGCCGAGGTTCAGTAAACGGCCGAAGCGTCAGGCAGACAAAGAAGCAAATCGCGGCACATGAGTGTCACGGAAACATCAAGATCCAGGTGAGTTGAAATGCTGTATTTGAAGACTTTGATTATCGTCGTCCAGTTGTTGTCGGCGCTTGGCGTGATCGGGCTTGTGCTGTTGCAGCATGGCAAGGGTGCGGACATGGGTGCGGCGTTTGGAAGTGGGGCATCGGGCAGTCTGTTTGGCGCGACCGGTTCCGCTAACTTCCTATCACGCACGACCGCCGTGCTTGCCGCGGTCTTCTTCGTGACGACGCTGGCGCTGACCTACATCGGCAGCTACAAGCCGCAGGTTTCCGCAGGCGTTCTTGGCGGTGCAATGCCTGCGCCCACGGCTTCCGCGCCTGCTGCGGCAAAGTCGGGTTCGGCGCCTGCCGCTGCGACTGCGCCGGCATCCGCCGCGCCTGCGTCGAGCGCGCCGGGTTCGGACGTGCCGAAGTAAATCGCGGAGTTCCTCGGCCGGTTGTCCAAGAAACGCCCAGAACAAATTTTCGCGTTATTCGTGTTTTGTGCGTTGAACAATTCGTGAGACCTAGTTATAATTCAAGTCTTGTAGCGATTCGCGGCAATTAAGAAGTTGTTTTCCCGGATTGCAGTACAGTGCCGACGTGGTGAAATTGGTAGACACGCTATCTTGAGGGGGTAGTGGCGAAAGCTGTGCGAGTTCGAGTCTCGCCGTCGGCACCAAAAAGTTATCCAAATGCCAGCCGCATGCATCGCTTCGGCTGGCATTGTCACTTCTGGAGTACCCTTACGGTTTCACATTGACTTATCGTTGTGATAAGCATGGTGCCGAAGAGTTACCAAGCGGTCCGAAGTGAATTCTCCGCCGTGCGTTTGCGCCGGCAGCAGCACCCAGACAGTCACAGACCACATCTACCGATCTGAGGATAGCCTTGAACCTCGCACCCTATTACCCCGTCTTCTTGTTTATCGTAGTCGGCCTCGGTCTGGGTATAGCGTTGGTCAGCATCGGCAAAGTTCTCGGTCCCAACAGACCCGACACCGAAAAGAATGCACCGTACGAATGCGGCTTCGAAGCCTTCGAAGACGCGCGTATGAAGTTCGATGTGCGTTACTATCTCGTCGCGATTCTTTTCATCATCTTCGACCTTGAGACGGCGTTCCTGTTTCCGTGGGGTGTTGCCCTGCGCGATATCGGGTGGCCGGGCTTCATGGCCATGATGATTTTTCTGCTCGAATTTTTGCTTGGCTTCGCCTACATCTGGAGAAAGGGCGGACTCGACTGGGAATGAAAGTTAGATCACCGGATTCATGGGCGGCTATGGCTGGCAGCTCATCTGGAGTGGAAAACAAATGAGTATCGAAGGGGTCTTGAAGGAAGGCTTTGTCACCACCACGGCTGACAAGCTGATCAACTGGACGCGCACCGGCTCTCTTTGGCCGATGACGTTCGGTCTCGCCTGCTGTGCGGTCGAGATGATGCATGCGGGCGCGGCGCGCTACGACCTGGATCGCTTCGGGGTGGTGTTTCGCCCGAGCCCACGTCAGTCCGACGTCATGATCGTGGCAGGCACGCTGTGCAACAAGATGGCGCCCGCGCTTCGTAAGGTGTACGACCAGATGGCCGAGCCGCGCTGGGTCATCTCCATGGGTTCGTGCGCGAACGGCGGCGGGTACTATCACTATTCGTATTCCGTCGTGCGCGGCTGCGACCGTATCGTTCCGGTCGACGTCTACGTGCCCGGCTGTCCTCCGACTGCCGAAGCGCTGGTCTACGGCGTGATCCAGTTGCAGGCGAAGATTCGCCGGACCAACACCATCGCGCGTCAATAAAGGCCTGAGCCTCCCCAATTATGGCAAGCAAACTCGAGACCCTCAAAGCGAACCTCGAGGCGGCGTTTGGCGACCGTCTCCAAGTCACCGAGTCGCTGGGTCAGGTAACGGTGGTCGTGAAAGCGGCCGACTACATCGAAGTCGCGACCCGACTGCGTGACGATCGCTCGCTCGGCTTCGAGCAGTGCATGGACCTGTGCGGCGTCGACTATTCGACCTTCGGCGACGGCGTCTACGACGGCCCGCGTTTTGCCGCGGTGCTGCATCTTCTGTCCATCGCGAACAACTGGCGCGTGCGCGTGCGCGTGTTCGCACCGGACGACGAAGTGCCCATCGTGCCGTCGGTGGTCGACATCTGGTCGTCGACAAATTGGTACGAGCGCGAAGCGTTCGACCTGTACGGCATCGTGTTCGAAGGCCACCCCGACCTGCGCCGCATTCTCACGGACTATGGCTTCATCGGCCATCCGTTCCGCAAGGACTTCCCGATCTCCGGCTACGTGGAAATGCGCTACGACCCGGAAGAGAAGCGCGTCGTGTATCAGCCTGTGACGATCGAACCGCGCGAGATCACGCCGCGCGTGATTCGCGAAGATCGCTACGGCGGTCTGAAACATTAAGAGAACGCCATGGCAGAGATCAAGAACTACACGCTGAACTTCGGCCCGCAACACCCTGCAGCGCACGGTGTGCTGCGTCTCGTGCTGGAACTCGACGGCGAAGTCATCCAGCGCGCCGATCCACACATCGGCCTCTTGCATCGCGCGACCGAGAAGTTGGCGGAAACCAAGACCTTCATTCAGTCGGTTCCGTACATGGACCGCCTGGACTACGTGTCGATGATGGTCAACGAGCACGGCTATGTGCTCGCTATCGAAAAGCTGCTCGGTATCGACGTGCCGATCCGCGCGAAGTACATCCGCGTGCTGTTCGACGAAATCACGCGCGTGCTGAACCACCTGATGTGGATCGGATCGCACGCGCTCGACGTCGGCGCCATGGCGGTGTTCCTCTATGCGTTTCGCGAGCGCGAAGATCTGATGGACGTCTACGAGGCGGTGTCGGGCGCGCGCATGCACGCGGCTTACTATCGTCCGGGCGGCGTTTATCGCGATCTGCCTGACGCAATGCCGCAATACAAGGCGTCCAAAATTCGCAATGCGAAGGCGCTCGACCGGATGAACGAGAACCGTCAAGGTTCGCTGCTCGACTTCATCGAAGACTTCTTCAATCGCTTCCCGCACTGTGTCGACGAGTACGAAACGCTGCTTACCGACAATCGTATCTGGAAGCAGCGGCTTGTCGGCATCGGCGTGGTGAGTCCTGAGCGCGCGTTGCAGATGGGTCTTTCCGGTGCAATGCTCCGTGGCTCGGGCATCGAATGGGATCTGCGCAAGAAGCAGCCGTACGAAGTCTATGACCAACTCGACTTCGACATTCCGGTTGGCGTGAACGGCGACTGCTACGACCGCTATCTGGTGCGCGTCGAGGAAATGCGTCAGTCCGTGCGTATCGCCAAACAGTGCATTGCCTGGCTGCGCAAGAATCCGGGCCCGGTGATGGTCGATAATTACAAGGTTGCTCCGCCTTCGCGCGTCGGCATGAAGAGCAACATGGAAGAGCTGATTCACCACTTCAAGCTCTTCACCGAAGGCTTCCACGTGCCCGAAGGCGAGACGTATGCCGCCGTCGAGCATCCGAAGGGCGAGTTCGGCATCTATCTGATTTCGGACGGCGCGAACAAGCCTTATCGCCTCAAGATTCGCGCTCCGGGCTACGCGCATCTCGCGTCGCTCGACGAAATGGCGCGCGGCCACATGATCGCGGATGCCGTGACGATCATCGGCACGCAAGACATCGTGTTCGGCGAAATCGATCGCTGATAGCCGTTCGTATTGGTTCTCGCTCGACGCCCAAGCGAACAGCGCAGCAGCAATAACAGCAAACCGCAGGACGCCAGGTCTGCCGCAACAAGAAGGGCGCGGCAGGTTTTCGTTCGGTAGGAATTGAAAGAGTCGTGTCTGAAAATGATCTCAGCTGAAGGCCTGAAAGAAATCGATCGCGCGGTCGCGAAATATCCCGCGGAGCAAAAGCAATCCGCGGTGATGGCAGCACTGGCTGTCGCTCAGGAAGAGCACGGGTGGCTCTCGCCGGAACTCATGCAGTTCGTGGCGAGCTATCTCAGCATGCCGCCGGTCGCCGTGCAGGAAGTCGCGACGTTCTACACCATGTATAACCTCGCGCCGGTCGGCAAGCACAAGATCACGCTTTGCACGAACCTGCCTTGCCAGCTTGGCCCGGACGGTGGCTCGGATAGTGCTGCTCAGTATCTCAAGCAGAAGCTTGGCATCGACTTCGGCGAAACCACGCCGGACGGCAAGTTCACGCTGAAAGAAGGCGAATGCTTCGGCGCGTGCGGCGACGCACCCGTCGTGCTGGTGAACAATCACCGCATGTGCAGCTTCCTGAGCCACGAGAAGATCGACCAGTTGATCGAGGAACTTTCGAAATGACGTCACTCCACGATCGTCACATCAAGCCGCTGATCCTCGCTGGCCTCAACGGCGAGAACTGGCATCTCGAAGATTACGTTGCGCGCGGCGGCTACAAGCAGTTGCGGCGCATTCTCGAAGAGAAGATTCCGCCCGAGCAAGTGATCGCCGACGTCAAGGCGTCGGGTCTGCGCGGCCGCGGCGGCGCGGGTTTTCCGACCGGCCTCAAGTGGAGCTTCATGCCGCGTCAGTTTCCGGGGCAGAAGTATCTCGTCTGCAATTCGGACGAAGGCGAACCGGGCACGTTCAAGGATCGCGACATTCTGCGCTGGAACCCGCATTCGCTGATCGAAGGCATGGCCATCGGCGCGTACGCAATGGGCATCACCGTGGGCTACAACTACATTCACGGCGAGATCTTCGAGGTCTATCGCGTGTTCGAAGCGGCGCTCGAAGAGGCGCGCGCGGCCGGTTATCTCGGCGCGAACATCCTGGGCACGGGCTTTTCGTTCGAGTTGTACGCGCATCATGGCTATGGCGCGTATATCTGCGGTGAAGAAACCGCGCTGCTGGAATCGCTGGAAGGCAAGAAGGGCCAGCCGCGCTTCAAGCCGCCGTTCCCGGCGAGCTTCGGCGTGTACGGCAAGCCGACCACCATCAACAACACCGAGACGTTCGCGGCCGTGCCGTTCCTGCTGGAAATCGGCCCGCAGAATTACCTCGAGATCGGCAAGCCGAATAACGGCGGCACGAAGATCTTCTCGGTGTCGGGTGACGTGAATCGTCCTGGCAACTATGAAGTGCCGCTCGGCACGCCGTTCGCCACGCTGATGGAACTGGCCGGCGGTGTACGCGGCGAGTCGATCAAGGCGGTCATTCCAGGCGGTTCGTCGGCGCCGGTCGTGCCGGGCGAGATGATGCTCGCAACGGACATGGACTACGATTCCATCGCCAAGGCGGGCTCCATGCTCGGCTCGGGCGCGGTCATCGTCATGAACGAAACGCGTTGCATGGTGCGTTCGCTGCTGCGTCTGTCGTACTTCTATTACGAAGAGTCGTGCGGTCAGTGCACGCCTTGCCGCGAAGGCACGGGCTGGCTGTATCGCGTGGTGCATCGTATCGAGCACGGACTTGGCCGCAAGGAAGATCTGGATCTCTTGAACTCGGTTGCCGAAAACATCATGGGCCGCACGATTTGCGCGCTCGGCGATGCGGCGGCCATGCCCGTGCGCGGCATGCTCAAGCACTTCTGGAACGAATTCGAATATCACGTCGAGCACAAGCATTGTCTCGTCGGCGGGCACGCGCATCATGCGGCGTCCGAAGCGCTTACCGCGTAATCAGACGCGCAATCAGATGCGCGACAGAGGTTGAGGATCTTTATCCATCATGGTTGAACTAGAAATTGACGGCAAGACGGTCGAGGTTCCTGAAGGCAGCATGGTGATCCAGGCTGCGCATAAGGTCGATACGTACATTCCTCACTTCTGCTATCACAAGAAGCTGTCGATCGCGGCGAACTGCCGGATGTGCCTCGTCGAAGTCGAAAAGATGCCGAAGGCCGTTCCCGCGTGCGCCACGCCCGTATCCAACGGCATGATCGTGCGTACCACCTCCGACAAGGCCGTGAAGGCGCAGCAGTCGGTGATGGAGTTCCTGCTGATCAACCACCCGCTGGATTGCCCTATTTGCGATCAGGGCGGCGAATGCCAATTGCAGGATCTGGCCGTCGGTTACGGCAAGTCGCAATCGCGCTATAGCGAAGAAAAGCGCGTGGTGTTCCACAAGAACGTCGGCCCGCTCATCTCCATGGAAGAGATGACGCGCTGCATCCACTGCACACGCTGCGTGCGCTTTGGCCAGGAAGTGGCCGGTGTGATGGAGCTCGGCATGCTGGGCCGTGGCGAGCATTCGGAAATCACCTCGTTCGTCGGCAAGACGGTCGACTCCGAACTGTCCGGCAACATGATCGATCTGTGCCCGGTCGGCGCGCTCACGAGCAAGCCGTTCCGCTATAGCGCGCGTACGTGGGAACTGTCGCGCCGCAAGTCGGTGAGCCCGCACGATTCCGTTGGCGCGAACCTCGTCGTCCAGGTAAAGAACAATCGCGTCATGCGCGTTCTGCCGATGGAAAACGAAGCCATCAACGAATGCTGGATTTCAGACAAGGATCGCTTCTCCTACGAAGGCCTGAACGGCGACGAGCGCCTGAGCACGCCCATGCTCAAGCAAGGCGGCAACTGGATCGAAACCGACTGGCAGACCGCGCTCGAATATGTGGCGAAGGGCATCAAGGGTATCAAGGCGGACCACGGCGCGAACGCCATCGCTGCGCTGGCCACGCCGCATGCAACGGTCGAAGAACTTTTCCTGCTGAAGCAATTCGCGGAAGGCGTGGGTACGCCCAACGTCGATTTCCGTCTGCGTCAGAACGACTTTTCGGCGCCCGTGGGCGTCGGCGCACCCTGGCTCGGCGTGCCTATCGCGGATCTGTCGAATGTCGATACCGCGTTCGTCATCGGTTCGTTCCTGCGTCGCGATCATCCGTTGCTGGCCGCGCGTCTGCGTCAGGCGGCGAAGAATGGCGCCATGCTCACGCTTCTCAACGCAAGCAACGACGACTCGCTGATCCCGACCGCGCATCGCCTGGTGGCGGCGCCGTCGGCTTGGCTCGACCAGCTCGCGGGCATCGCAGCCGCGGTGGCCGAAGCGCGTGGCTCGGAACTGCCGGAAGCGTTTGCCGGACGCGAAGTATCGGCGGCGGCGAAAGATGTCGCGGCATCGCTCTCGGCGGGCGACAAGCGCGTCGTGCTGCTCGGCAACCTCGCGGTTCAGCATCCCGATTTCGCGCAGATTCACGCGGCGGCGCAATGGATCGCGAACAGCACGGGCGCCACGCTTGGCTTCCTGACCGAAGGCGCGAATTCAGTGGGCGCGCATCTGGTCGACGTCCTGCCGGGCGAAGGCGGTCTCAACGCGCGCGAAGTGTTCGAACAGCCGCGCAAGGGCTACGTGCTGCTCAATGCAGAACCGGAATTCGATACGGCCAACCCCGCACAAGCCATCGCCGCATTGAAGCAGGCGGAAATGGTCGTGGTGATGTCGTCGTTCAAGCACGGACTCGACTACGCGGACGTGTTGCTGCCCATCGCGCCATTCACGGAAACGTCGGGCACCTTCGTCAACGCGGAAGGCACGGCTCAGTCGTTCAACGGCGTCGTGCGCGCGCTGGGCGACACGCGTCCGGGCTGGAAGGTTCTGCGGGTGCTCGGCACGTTGCTCGGTCTGTCGGGCTTCGATTACGACACGGCCGAAAAAGTGCGTATCGCCGCACTCGGCACGGGTGAGTTGAGCGCGCGTTTGTCGAACGAGACGACGGTCGCGGCCAAGCGCGCGGCGTCGAATGTCACGGCGAACGGCGGCTTCCAGCGTCTTGCCGACGTGCCGATCTATCACGCCGACGCACTGGTGCGCCGCGCCCCGTCGCTGCATCTGACGGCCGCGGCCCGCGACGCGAACATGGCGGGTCTGCCGACCGCGCTTTTCGACCAGCTCGGCCTGAAAGACGGCGAAGCAGTGCGCGTCAAGCAAGGCAATCTGTCGGTGGTGCTGCCCGCGGTTCGCGATGCGAATCTGGCGGAATCGGTGGTCCGCGTATCGGCGGGCACGTCAGCCGGCGCCGCGCTTGGCGGCCTGTTCGGCGAACTGGTAGTGGAGAAGGCGTAAATGGGCTTGTTCGATACGATCAACGCGGGCGGCACGCAGATTCTGGGCGTCGCATGGCCAACGGTGTGGGCGCTGGTGCGCATTGTCGTGGTCGCGGTAGTGATCCTGCTGTGCGTCGCGTACCTGATTCTCTGGGAACGCAAGCTTATCGGCTGGATGCACGTGCGTCTCGGCCCGAACCGCGTCGGCCCGGCAGGTCTCTTGCAGCCAATTGCGGACGTGCTGAAGCTGTTGCTCAAGGAAGTCATTCAGCCGACGCAAGCAAGCAAGTGGATCTACGTGATCGCGCCGATCATGACGGTGGTCCCGGCGTTCGCCGTGTGGGCGGTCATTCCGTTCCAGGCCAAGGCCGTGCTCGGCGACATCAACGCCGGTCTGCTGTATGTCATGGCGATCTCGTCCATCGGCGTGTACGGCGTGATTCTAGCGGGCTGGGCGTCGAACTCGAAGTACGCGTTCCTCGGCGCCATGCGCGCGGCGGCGCAGATGGTGTCCTACGAAATCTCGATGGGCTTCGCGTTGGTCGTCGTGCTGATGGTCGCGGGCACGTTGAACATGTCGGATATCGTCACGTCGCAGCAACGCGGCATTTTCGCGGGCTTCGGCGTCAACTTCCTGTCGTGGAACTGGCTGCCGCTTCTGCCAATGTTCGTCGTGTACTTCATCTCGGGCATCGCCGAAACGAACCGCCATCCGTTCGACGTGGTGGAAGGCGAATCGGAAATCGTCGCCGGTCACATGATCGATTACTCCGGCATGGCGTTCGCGCTGTTCTTCCTCGCCGAGTACATCAACATGATCGTGATCTCGGCGATCGCCACGACGCTGTTCCTCGGCGGCTGGGACGCACCGTTCGGCTTCCTGTCGTTCATCCCGGGCGTGTTCTGGTTTGTTTTCAAGGTCTTCCTCCTGCTGTCGGTCTTCATCTGGGCGCGCGCGACTTTCCCGCGTTACCGCTACGACCAGATCATGCGTCTTGGCTGGAAAGTGTTCCTGCCGGTGTCGGTGGTGTGGGTCGTCGTGGTCGGCTTCTGGATCATGTCGCCGCTCAACATCTGGAAGTAACGGCGCGCAAAGAGACAAGAGCGGACAAATATCATGAACGCAATACAGAGCTTTTTTAAGACCTTCTTCCTGACCGAACTGCTCAAGGGTCTGGCGCTGACGGGACGCTACACGTTCCAGCGCAAGATCACGGTGCAGTTCCCGGAAGAGAAGACGCCTATTTCTCCGCGTTTTCGTGGCCTGCATGCACTG
Organism: Caballeronia sp. TF1N1; assembly: GCF_022878925.1. Classification (NCBI taxonomy): domain Bacteria; kingdom Pseudomonadati; phylum Pseudomonadota; class Betaproteobacteria; order Burkholderiales; family Burkholderiaceae; genus Caballeronia; species Caballeronia sp. TF1N1. Next base: position 1,800,897 of record NZ_CP084626.1, on the reverse strand, counting down.
CGCCGCTATGAAAACGGTGAAGAGCGCTGCATTGCCTGCAAGCTGTGCGAGGCAGTATGCCCGGCGCTCGCCATTACGATCGAATCGGAAACGCGTGCTGACAATACGCGCCGCACGACGCGTTACGACATCGACCTGACCAAGTGCATCTTCTGCGGCTTCTGCGAAGAAAGCTGCCCGGTCGACTCGATCGTCGAGACGCACATCCTCGAATATCACGGCGAGAAGCGCGGCGACCTGTACTTCACGAAGGACATGCTGCTTGCGGTGGGCGATCGTTACGAGACGGAAATCGCCGCATCGAAGGCGGCAGACGCGCCTTATCGTTGATGCGAAGCCGAGCCTGGAGCGCCGCGCGAGAGAAACAGAAACCACGTTCGCGCGCTCCCGTCCTCGACATGTCGTTGCGTTTTTGTTGTTGCTGTCTGGCACAATGCGGCGCGCTTAGTGACCGTGCTTCGTGGCTGATCTTCCCCGGCCGCGCTTTGTCCGTCGCACGGAGAGAGCGAGCCGAAGCGCCGATACACCATGCCTCTTGATGGCCTAACGATGAACCGGTAATCATGGAATTCACAACCGTACTGTTCTATATCTTCGCGCTGCTCCTGACCGTGTCGGCGCTGAAGGTGATCACTTCGCGCAACCCGGTGTCATCCGCGCTCTTTCTCGTGCTCGCGTTCTTCAACGCGGCCGCGATCTGGATGCTGCTGCAGGCCGAATTCCTCGCGATCCTGCTGGTTCTCGTCTACGTGGGCGCCGTGATGGTGCTGTTCCTCTTCGTCGTGATGATGCTCGACATCAACATCGACGTACTGCGACGCGACTTCAGACGCTTCGTGCCGCTCGCGAGCATCGTGGGCGCGATCATCGTGGTGGAAACGGCGCTGATCCTGTGGCACGGTTTCGGCGCGACGACCACGCCGGTCGTTGGCGCGGCTGTCAGCGGCGCGGCGGTGATGCCGAACACGCAGCTCATCGGCAAGATCATCTACACGGACTACATCTTCGCGTTCGAAATCGCCGGTCTCGTGCTGCTGGTCGCAATCATCGCGGCGATCTCGCTCACCATTCGCGACAAGAAGGACAAGAAGACGCAGACCGTCAGCCAGCAGGTCAAGGTGCGCGCCCAGGACCGCGTGCGTATCGTCAAGATGAAGTCCGAGACAGAGGCGCCCGACGCCGCGACGGAACCGCCCGTGACCGGCAACATCGGTGCGGGAACGGTCGACAACAAGGGCTGAGCGCGAAGGAGAATATCGAAATGTTGAGTCTTGCCCATTACCTCGTGCTCGGTGCGATCCTCTTTGCGATCAGCATCGTCGGCATCTTCCTGAATCGCCGTAACGTCATCATCATTTTGATGGCCATCGAGCTGATGCTGCTCGCGGTGAACACCAATTTCGTCGCGTTCTCGCATTATCTGGGCGACATACACGGCCAGATCTTCGTGTTCTTCGTGCTGACCGTGGCTGCTGCTGAAGCGGCAATCGGTCTCGCGATTCTCGTGACCCTGTTCCGCAGCCTCGACACGATCAACGTCGAGGACCTCGATCAGCTCAAAGGTTAATTTCAGGCTAGGCTGTTATGTCCATGACACTCAATGAAAACGTCCTGCTTGCGGTTCCGCTGGCGCCGCTTGCCGGTTCGCTGATCGCGGGGCTGCTGGGAAAGACGATAGGGCGCAAGGGCGCGCACAGCGTGACGATTCTCGGCGTCGCGATCTCCTTCGTGCTGTCCGCGATGGTCTTCTTCGACGTGCTGAACGGCGCGAGCTACAACGCCACCGTCTACGAATGGATGACGGTCGGTTCGCTCAAGATGGAAGTCGGCTTCCTGGTCGACTCGCTCACCGCGATGATGATGGTCATCGTGACCTTCGTCTCGCTGATGGTGCACATCTACACCATCGGCTACATGGCGGATGAAGAAGTCGGTTACGAGCGGTTCTTCTCATACATCTCGCTCTTCACGTTCTCCATGCTGATGCTCGTCATGGCGAACAACTTCCTGCAGCTGTTCTTCGGCTGGGAAGCCGTGGGTCTCGTGTCGTACTTGCTGATCGGCTTCTACTTCACGCGTGAAACCGCGATCTACGCCAACATGAAGGCGTTTATCGTGAACCGCGTGGGCGACTTCGGTTTTCTGCTGGGCATCGGCCTGTTGCTGGCGTTCGGTGGCTCGTTGAACTACGGCGACGTGTTCGCGCAAAGCGACAAGCTCGCGACCATGACCTTCCCCGGCACGCAATGGGGCTTGCTGACGGTATCGTGCATTTGCCTCTTCATCGGCGCGATGGGTAAGTCCGCGCAGTTTCCGCTGCACGTGTGGCTGCCCGACTCGATGGAAGGCCCGACGCCGATCTCCGCGCTGATCCACGCGGCAACCATGGTGACGGCCGGTATCTTCATGGTGACGCGCATGTCGCCGCTCTTCGAGCATTCGGATGCGGCGCTGTCGTTCGTCACGGTCATCGGTGCGATCACCGCGTTGTTCATGGGCTTTCTCGGCGTCGTGCAGAACGACATCAAACGCGTGGTGGCTTACTCCACGCTATCGCAGCTCGGCTACATGACGGTCGCGCTCGGCGTGTCGGCTTATCCGGTCGCCGTGTTCCACCTTGCCACGCACGCGTTCTTCAAGGCGTTGCTGTTCCTCGGCGCGGGCTCGGTCATCATCGGCATGCACCACGACCAGGACATGCGCAACATGGGCGGTCTGCGCAAGTACATGCCGATCACCTGGATCACGTCGCTGATCGGTTCGCTCGCGCTGATCGGCACGCCGTTCTTCTCCGGCTTCTACTCGAAAGATTCGATCATCGAAGCGGCCAAGGCCTCGCACCTGGCGGGCTCCGGCTTTGCGTACTTCGCGGTGGTCGCAAGCGTGTTCGTCACGTCGCTGTACTCGTTCCGCATGTACTTCATGGTGTTTCACGGTCCGGAGCGTTTCCGCGGTCCGAAGCATCCCGATTCGCCGATGGGTCAAGCTGAAGCACATGGCCACGGTCACGATTCGCACGGCCATGGTCACGACGACCACGGGCACGGCCATGATGACCACGGCCACGCGCACGTGCCGCACGAAACCCCGTGGGTGGTGTGGCTGCCGCTCGTGCTGCTGGCTATTCCGTCGATCATCATCGGCGCGATCGGTATCGGTCCGATGGTCTACGGCGACTTCTTCTCGCACGGCGTGATCTTCGACAAGGTGATCTACATCGCCGAAAACCACGAAGGCCTGAAGGAAATGGCCACGGAGTTCCACGGCTGGATGGCCATGGCGCTGCACGGCATCATCACGCCGGGACCGGTGTGGATCGCGGCTTTCGGCGTGATCGTCGCGTGGTTCCTGTATATCAAGCGTCCGGATCTGCCCGCTGTCATCAAGAAGGCGTCCGGCCCGATCTATACGCTCCTCGACAACAAGTACTACTTCGACAAGATCAACGAAGTGGTCTTCGCCAAGGGCGCGGTCGCCATTGGCCGGGGGCTGTGGAAAGAGGGCGATGTGGTCGTCATCGACGGCATCGTCAACGGCAGTGCGCGGTTCGTCGGCTGGTTCGCCGGTGTGATCCGCTTCCTTCAATCCGGTTACATCTATCACTACGCGTTCGCCATGATTATCGGCATGTTGGGGCTCTTGACCCTGTTTGTAACGCTCGGCGGCAAATAAGGCGAGGGACCCTATGCACTCTTTTCCGATTCTCAGTGTCGCGATCTGGCTGCCGATCGTATTCGGCGTCCTGGTCCTGGCTATAGGTAACGACCACAACCCGGCGCCCGCGCGCTGGGTCGCATTGATCGGCTCGGTGCTCGGGCTGATCGTGACGATCCCCCTCATCACCGGCTTCGATACGTCGACGGCCGCGTTGCAGTTCGTCGAGCAGGCGAGCTGGATCGAACGCTTCAACATCACGTATCACCTGGGCGTGGACGGCATCTCGATGTGGTTTGTCGTGCTGACCGCGCTCATCACGGTGATCGTGGTGATCGCCGCATGGGAAGTGATCACCGAGCGCGTCTCGCAGTACCTGGCCGCGTTCCTGATTCTCTCGGGCATCATGATCGGCGTGTTCTCGACCGCCGACGGCCTGTTGTTCTACGTGTTCTTCGAAGCCACGCTCATCCCGATGTACATCATCATCGGCGTGTGGGGCGGTCCGAACCGTGTGTATGCGGCGTTCAAGTTCTTCCTGTACACGCTGGCCGGCTCGCTTCTGATGCTGATCGCGCTGCTGTACCTGTACACGCAGACGCACACGTTCGACCTCGCCACGTGGCAAGCCGCGAAGATCGGCATGACGCCGCAGGTGCTGCTGTTCATAGCGTTCTTCCTCGCGTTTGCCGTCAAGGTGCCGATGTGGCCCGTCCACACCTGGCTGCCGGACGCTCACGTGGAAGCACCGACGGGCGGCTCGGTCGTGCTTGCCGCGATCATGCTGAAGCTCGGCGCGTACGGTTTTCTGCGCTTTTCGCTGCCCATCGCGCCGGACGCGAGCCACTTTCTCGCGCCCGTGGTCATCACGCTGTCGCTGATCGCGGTGATCTACATCGGTCTCGTCGCGCTCGTTCAGGCGGACATGAAGAAGCTGGTGGCGTATTCGTCGATTGCGCACATGGGTTTCGTCACGCTTGGCTTCTTCATCTTCAGCCAGCTTGGCGTGGAAGGCGCGATCATCCAGATGATCTCGCACGGCTTCGTCTCGGGCGCGATGTTCCTTTCCATCGGCGTGCTGTACGACCGCGTCCACTCGCGCCAGATCGCGGATTACGGCGGTGTCGTCAATACCATGCCGAAGTTCGCGGCGTTCTCCATGTTGTTCGCCATGGCCAACTGCGGCCTGCCGGGCACCTCGGGTTTCGTCGGCGAGTTCATGGTGATTCTGGCCGCCGTGAAGTTCAACTTCTGGATCGGTTTCCTGGCCACGTTCACGCTGATTCTCGGCGCGGCCTATACGCTGTGGATGTACAAGCGCGTGTACTTCGGCGCCGTGGCGAACGACCATGTCGCGAAGCTGAAGGACATCAACAAGCGCGAAATGTTCATGCTGGTGGTGCTCGCAGCGTTCACGCTGTACATGGGCCTGCATCCGAAGCCCTTCACCGACGTCATGCACGAATCGGTGGCAAACCTGCTCTCCCACGTCGCGCAGTCCAAGCTGCCGCTGGATCAGTAACGCCGTGCGGAGGAATTAAAAGATCATGCAAAACGCCCCTATGAGTGTGCTGTTGCCCGACGCGGTCCTGATGGCCGCAGTCGTCATCGCCTGGTTGAACGACACGATCTTCGGCGTGCCAAGCCGTCGTGTCACGTATCTGATCGCGCTCGTGTCGACCCTCGTGGTCGGCGTGTGGTTTGCGTTCACGGCACTCGACCCGACGCCGCATTACTTCTTCACGCGCATGTATGTCGTCGATCCGTTCGCGAGCGCCATGAAAGCGGTGGTGTGTCTGGGCTACGCGGTGTCGGTCATCTATTCGCGGCGCTATCTGGAAGACCGCGGTCTGTTTCGCGGCGACTTCTTCCTGCTTGGCCTCTTTTCGCTGCTCGGCCAGTGCGTGATGATTTCGGGCAACAACTTCCTCACGCTGTACCTCGGCCTCGAACTGATGTCGCTGTCGCTGTATGCGGTCATCGCGCTTCGCAAGGATTCGCCGCAGGCGAACGAATCGGCGATGAAGTACTACGTCCTCGGCGCGCTCGCTTCCGGCTTCCTGCTCTACGGCATTTCCATGCTTTATGGCGCGACCGGCTCGCTGGAACTGGGTGAAGTCTTCAAGGCGGTGGCTTCGGGCCGCATCAACGACGCGGTGCTGTTGTTCGGCATCATCTTCGTCGTGGCGGGCGTGGCGTTCAAGATGGGCGCGGTGCCGTTCCATATGTGGGTGCCGGACGTCTATCAAGGCGCACCGACCGCAATGACCTTGCTCACCGGCGGCGGCCCGAAGGTCGCGGCCTTCGCGTGGGGCTTGCGCTTCTTGGTGATGGGTCTGCTGCCTTTCGCGGTCGACTGGCAAGAGATGCTCGTGATTCTCGCCGCGCTGTCGCTGATCGTCGGCAACGTCACGGGTATCGTGCAGAAGAACATCAAGCGGATGCTCGCGTACTCGGCCATCTCCAACATGGGCTTCGTGCTTCTCGGCCTGCTGGCTGGCGTGGTGGACGGCAAGGTAACGGGCGCGGCGGGCGCCTACAGCTCGGCAATGTTCTACAGCATCATCTATCTCGTCACGACGCTTGGCACCTTCGGCGTGGTCATGCTGCTTGCGCGCCGCGACTTCGAAGCCGAGATGATCGACGACTTCAAGGGTTTGAATCAGCGCAGCCCGGTGTTCGCGTTCGTCATGATGATCATGATGTTCTCGCTTGCGGGCATTCCGCCGACCGTCGGTTTCTATGCGAAGCTCGCCGTGCTCGAAGCGACAATGAACGCCGGTCTGACGTGGCTCGCCGTGCTGGCCGTCCTGACATCGCTGGTCGGTGCGTTCTACTACCTGCGTATCGTGAAGCTGATGTATTTCGACGCGCCGCAAGATGCGTCGCCGATCGTTGCCGGCAGCCTCAATCGCTCCTTGCTGGCGTTCAACGGTCTGGCCGTGCTCGTGCTCGGTCTCGTGCCCGGCCCGCTGATGACGGCTTGCCTGCAAGCGATCACGCATACGCTGCCGCTGTAATGTCGGCAGCGGGATGGTTTATCGTGCTGTTGGCGCTCGTCGGCGCCAACTTGCCGTTCCTGAATCAGCGCCTTTTTGCCGTCATGCCGCTCAAACTTCATGCGGATGGGAACAAGACGGCGAAGAAGGGCGTCTGGATTCGGATCGGCGAGTTGCTCATTCTTTACTTTGCGGTCGGCGCGCTCGGCTTCATGCTCGAAGCGCGCGCCGGCAACCGCTTCGATCAGGAATGGCAGTTTTATGCCATTACCTTCAGTCTCTTCGTGGTGTTCGCGTTTCCGGGCTTCACGTATCAGTATCTTGTCAAACGCCGCTGACGGCTGGTTGCTGTCGGCGGCTTTTGGCCATTTGGCATAGGGCTCAAGATGGCAGATCACAACGCTTCTTCCACCGCGAACTTCGGTAACGACGACGGCCTAATCGAGAAGAAGGTCGAAAGCGTCACGCTTCACGAAGGCAAGTTTTTGACGCTCAAGCGCGATACCGTGGAATTGCCCGACGGCAAGCACGCCACGCGCGAATTCGTCGAGCATCCGGGCGCGGTGATGATCCTGCCGGAATTCGACGATGGTCGCGTCTTGCTGGAACGGCAGTATCGGTATCCGGTAGGAAAAGTGCTGCTCGAATTTCCGGCCGGCAAGCTCGATCCCAACGAAGACGAGCTGACATGCGCGAAGCGTGAACTGCTGGAAGAGACGGGCTATACCGCGAGCGAGTGGATTTTTCTGACGCGTATCCACCCCGTGATCTCCTATTCGACCGAGTTCATCGATCTCTATCTCGCGCGCGGTCTCACCGCTGGCAATGCCCGGCTCGATGAAGGCGAATTTCTCGAGACGTTTATCGCGGAGCCGGCGCAACTCATGCAGTGGGTGAAGGACGGCACGATCAGCGATGTGAAGACGATCATCGGCGCGTTCTGGCTGGAAAAGGTGCGCTCGGGAGAGTGGGAGTTGGGAGAATCGAAGGCGTAGTCGTCATCCGTCGAACCGCTGAAGACGTATCGCTTGCCCCAAGATCATTCGATCTTGGGGCTTGTTCATTTTCGGCGCAGTGCCAGACTGCCACATTTCGCGTTATGGGTGAGCCAAGCGCCCGTACTCTCGAACCGCTAAAATCGATCACCGGTCGAGCAATCAAAAGATCAGTCTTTACGAACGACCGTTCACAATCGATAGTTTTGAGATAAACTTCCCGGAAGTCCCCATCAGCATGAAGGTCCTCGATTTAAAGTGCTCGCATGAACATCGGTTTGAAGGCTGGTTCGCTTCTGCCGAAGAGTTCGAATCGCAACTGTCGCGCAAGCTGGTTGCGTGTCCGGTCTGTTCGGAGACGGATGTGAGCCGCATGCCATCGGCGCCGCGTCTGAATCTTTCGACGGCGCGCAACGACCGCGCGGTACCGGCGGAAGCATCGCCGGATGCGGCGGGCGTTCAGGCGCGCGCGCTTCAGTTCATGCGCGAGTTGATCGAGAAGACCGAGAACGTGGGCGATCGTTTTGCCGAGGAAGCACGGCGCATTCATTACGATGAAGCGCCCGCGCGCAATATCCGCGGCGTGACGACGCCCGAAGAAACGCATGCCTTGCTGGAAGAAGGGATCGACGTATTGCCGTTGCCCGTTCCGGCCGCACTGAAAGAGCCGCTGCAGTAAATCAGCGGTGTCTCGTGTGGTCGGCTACACAGGAGACACAGCGTATGAATCTCGATCATTCCCCTGCGGACGAAGCCTTTCGCGCCGACATCCGTAACTGGCTCGAAGCCAGCCTGCCGCGCGCATTGCGCGACAAGGTTTTCAATCACAAGCGTCTGACTCGCGAAGACTTCGTGAACTGGCACAAGCTGCTCGGCGAGCGCGGCTGGTCGGCGGTCGCGTGGCCGAAGCAGTACGGCGGTCCCGGCTGGAACGCCACGCAGCGTCATATCTGGGATGAAGAATCCGCGCGCGCGGGCGCACCGATGGTCCTGCCATTCGGCGTATCGATGGTCGCGCCCGTGCTCATGAAATATGGCAGCGACGCGCAAAAGGCTCGCTATCTGCCGCGCATTCTCGATGGCTCCGACTGGTGGTGTCAGGGCTATTCCGAGCCCGGCTCCGGTTCCGATCTCGCTTCGTTGCGCACGCGCGCCGAGCGACAGGGCGATCACTACATCGTCAATGGTCAGAAAACGTGGACCACGCTCGCGCAACATGCCGACATGATGTTCTGCCTCGTGCGTACCGATCCCGAGGCCAAGAAACAGGAGGGCATTTCGTTCCTTCTGATCGATATGAAAACGCCGGGCATCACCGTGCGGCCGATCATCACGCTCGACGAAGATCACGAAGTCAACGAAGTCTTTTTCGACGACGTGAAGGTGCCGGCCGCCAATCTCGTCGGCGAGGAGAATCGCGGCTGGACGTATGCGAAGTATTTGCTGGGGCACGAGCGAACGGGCATTGCGCGCGTGGGGCAATCGAAGCGTGAACTGCGCTTTCTCAAGCGGCTTGCACTCGAACGCACGAGCCGCGGCCAGCCGCTTTTGCACGATCCCTTGTTCGCCGCGAAAGTCGCCGCGCTCGAGATAGAACTGATGGCCCTCGAAGCGACGGTGCAGCGCGTGATCGCAAGCAAGTCGGATGCAAAAGGTCCGGGGCCCGAAGCATCGATGCTGAAGATCAAAGGCACGGAAGTGCAGCAGGCGCTGACCGAACTCATGTTCGAAGCGGCCGGACCGCAAGCGGCCGGCTTCGATCCCGCGTACCTCGAAGGCGAGCGCGACGCGAGCCAGACCAGCGACGACGATGCCGCGCCGCTTGCCGCGTACTACTTCAACTTTCGCAAGACGTCGATCTATGGCGGCTCGAACGAGATTCAAAAGAACATCATCGCGCAGATGATTCTGGGCCTTTGAGGAGCGCGCATGGACTTCGATTTCACCGATGAACAGCAGCAGTTTCGCGATGCACTGCGCCGCTATCTCGACCGCGAATATTCGTTCGACGCGCGGCAGAAGATCGTCATGTCGCAAGCGGGCGTCGATGCACGGCACTGGAACGCGTTTGCCGAACTCGGATTGCTGGCGCTGCCCGTTCCCGAAGCGCAAGGCGGTTTCGATGGTGGGCCCGTCGATATGCTCGTCGTGATGCAAGAGCTCGGGCGCGCGCTCGTCGTCGAGCCTTATTGGGCGACTGCGGTCGGCATCGAAGCGTTGCGGCTCGCGGCATCGGCGGAACAGGGCGAATTGCTCGAGCGCGCCGGACGTGGCGAACTCAGGATGGCGTTGGCGTTCAACGAGCCGCACGCGCGCTACGATCTCTTCGATCTTCGCACTACGGCGAGCAAGCAAGGCGAACGCCATACGCTCGACGGCAGGAAGTCGGTCGTGCAGCACGGCGCGCAGGCCGATTACTGGATCGTGCCCGCGCGTCTCGGCGATGAAGTTGCGCTCTTTCTGGTGCCGCGCGATGCCGCCAACGTCGATGTCACCGACTACCGCACGATCGACGGTCAGCGCGCCGCGACGCTCGTCTTCAGGAACACGCAAGCCACGCGTTTGAACGGCGGCGCGGCCACGTTCGCGAAGATCGCCGATTACGCCACGCTTTTGCTTTGCGCCGAAGCCCTCGGCGCGCTCGATGCGCTCGATCGCGCGACCGTCGACTATACGAAGGAGCGCAAGCAGTTCGGCGCGCCCATCGCGCGGTTTCAAGTGCTGCAGCATCGCATGGTGGACATGCTGATCCACACCGAGCAGGCACGCTCCATCACGTATCTCGCCGCTGCGCGTTACGCCAGCGACGACGCGGCCACGCGCACGCAGGCCATTTCCGCTGCGAAAGCGCGTGTCGGTCAGGCGGCGCGCTTCGTCGGGCAACAGGCGGTGCAGTTGCACGGCGGCATGGGCGTGACCAACGAGATGCCCGCCGCGCACTGGTTCAAACGGCTGTCGATCATCGAGACGACGCTCGGCGACGTGGACTACCACCTCGCGCGTTTTGCGTCGCAACCTGCGTTTCATGACCTGGAAGGAGCTTGAATGACCTACGCCTATGAAGATTTCGAAGTCGGTGATGCGGTGACGCTCTCCGCCCACACGTTCACGCGCGATGAGATCATCGAGTTCGCGAAGCGTTACGATCCGCAGCCGTTCCATCTGTCGGAGGAAGCGGGCAAGGCGTCGCATTTCGGCGGTCTCGTTGCAAGCGGCTGGAACACCTGTTCCGCGATGATGGGCATTCTCGTGCGCGACATGCTCGCCGATTCGACCTCGATGGGTTCGCCCGGTCTCGACAATATCCGCTGGATCAAGCCGGTGCGCGTCGACGATTCGGTGCGGCTTACGGTGCGCGTGCTGGACAAGCGCGTGTCGAAGAGCAAGCCGGATCGCGGTATCGTCGCCACGCGCTGGGAAGCGCATAACCAGGATGGCGAACTGGTGCTGACGGTGGATTCGGCGGCGCTGTTCGGGTTGCGCGACGCGGGTTCGCAAGCGAGCTAAAGGGCGCGGCTAGGCCGTCTTCCTCGCTCAATCGCGCGCTTCCGAATACCGCCCGAATTCGAGCTTCGCGATGGCATTGCGATGCACTTCGTCCGGCCCATCCGCGAGCCGCAGCGTGCGCGCCGAAGCATACGCATAAGCGAGCGGAAAGTCGTCGCAGATGCCGGCCGCGCCGTGCGCCTGTATCGCCCAGTCGATGACCTGACACGCGATGTTCGGCGCCACGACCTTGATCATCGCGATCTCGCCGCGCGCGCCCTTGTTGCCAACGGTGTCCATCATGTAGGCAGCTTTGAGCGTGAGCAGACGCGCCTGTTCGATCATGATGCGCGCCTCGGCGATGCGCTCTTGCGTCACGCCTTGCCGCGCAATCGGCTTGCCGAACGCCACGCGCGACAGCGTGCGCTTCGTCATCAGTTCGAGCGCGCGTTCGGCGAGACCGATGAGCCGCATGCAATGATGAATGCGCCCCGGCCCGAGCCGCCCTTGCGCGATCTCGAAGCCGCGTCCGGCGCCGAGCAATAAGTTGGCGGCCGGCACGCGCACTTGCTCGAGCGTAATCTCCATGTGGCCGTGCGGCGCGTCGTCGTAGCCGAAAACATTGAGCGGCCGACGCACCGTGATGCCCGCTGCATCGGCAGGCACGAGGATCATCGATTGTTGCGCGTGGCGCGGCGCATCGGGATCGGTCTTGCCCATCACGATATACACCTTGCAGCGCGGATCGCCCGCACCGGATGACCACCACTTGTGGCCATCGATGACGTAATCGTCGCCATCGCGCGTGATGCTGCAACGGATGTTCGTCGCGTCCGACGACGCCACTTCCGGCTCGGTCATCAGAAACGCCGAACGAATCTCGCCGCGCAGAAGCGGTTCGAGCCACTGCGCCTTTTGCGCGTCGGTGCCATAGCGTTCGATGGTCTCCATGTTGCCGGTATCGGGCGCATTGCAGTTGAAGACTTCGGGCGCCCACGGTACGCGACCCATGATTTCGCAGAGCGGCGCGTATTCGAGATTCGTGAGACCCGCGCCACGCGCCGATGCCGGCAGAAACAGATTCCACAGTCCTTCGCGACGTGCGTGGTCCTTGAGGCTTTCGATCAGCCGCGTCGGCACCCATGCGTTGCCCGCTGCGCGATTGGCCGCGATCTCCTCGGCGAAGGCGTGTTCGTTCGGATAGATATGCGCGTCGAAGAAGGCGAGCAGCTTCTCACGCAGCGCGTGCACCTTCTCCGTGTAGTCGAAATTCATCGCTCGTCTCCTCTTTTCCGTCTTCAGTGGCCGACTTTCTGGGCGTAGTGCCAGGCAAGTTCGGCCATCGGCCGCGCGCGCCGGCCCGCATCGGCGGCTTGCGCGCTCGCGGCGGTGCCATCGACCACACGCTTCATGATGCCTTGCAGAATCGCGGCGATGCGGAACATGTTGTAGGCAAGGTAAAAGTTCCAGTCGCCTTCGATCGCAAAGCCCGTGCGTTCGCAATAGCGTGCGACGTAGGCGGCTTCGTCGGGAATGCCGAGCGCGGTCCAGTCGAGTCCCGCGATACCGCGAAACTGCGATGGATCGACATGCCAAGCCATGCAGTGATACGCGAAGTCGGCGAGCGGATCGCCGAGCGTGGAGAGTTCCCAGTCGAGCACGGCAAGCACGCGCGGCTCGTTCGGATGAAAGATCAGGTTGTCGAGCCGGAAGTCGCCATGCACGATGCTGACGCGCGCCTCGACTTGCGGGATATGCCGCGGCAACCATTCGATCAGGCGGTCCATTGCGTCGATTGATTCGGTTTGCGACGCGACGTACTGCTTGCTCCAGCGTCCGATTTGCCGCTCGAAGTAGTTGCCAGGCTTGCCATAGGTGGCGAGTCCGGCCGCTGCTACATCGACGGTATGAAGCGCGGCGATCACGCGATTGGTTTCGCCGTAGATCGCGGCGCGTTCGTCGGCCGACATGCCGGGCAGCGACGGGTCCCACAAGACGCGGCCTTCGACGAAATCCATGACATAGAACGCGCGGCCGATCACGCTCTCGTCCTCGCACAGCGCGAGCATGCGCGCGACGGGGACATCCGTGGCGGCGAGTGCGTGCATCACGCGATATTCACGCTCGATTGCATGCGCCGATGGCAAGAGCTTCGCGGCCGGCCCGGGCTTCGAGCGCATGACATAAGCGCGCGTGGGCGTGACGAGTTTGAAGGTCGGGTTCGACTGGCCGCCCGCGAACTGCTCCAGCTTGAGCGGGCCGCTGAATCCTTCAACGTGCGCGGCAAGCCACGCGGCGAGCGCGTCGCTATCGAAGCGCTGGCTCTCGTGCACCGGACGCGTTCCTTCGAACGCTGCGAAATCGGTTTCGTTGTCTGGCATCGTCTCCTCCCATATTTTTGTGGTGCGCCAGGACGTCGCGCTTCAGTCCATCTCGTCGGCCTTGAAGCGCAGAAACTGCGCGTACAGCAGTTCCATCGTCGTGTGACGCACGTCGGCATGAAGCGGCGAGGGCGGCGAATGATTGATTGCATGCACGACCCAGTCGCCGGGTTTGTCGCCGGCATCGAGCGCGTTGATGCAGCCCGTCGCCTGCGACAGATGCCCGAAGAACGCGCGCCCGCCAGCCGTGATCGCATGCGACAGCAACGCGCGATTCACGCCGCCGTGCAGCACGAGCAGCACCGTGTCCCATGAGGCATCGCGGCGCAGCTTCGTCATGGCGGGCAGCGCGCGATCGAGCAGCTCGCCAATGCTTTCGCCGCCCAGAAAGCGCGTCTCTTCGGGCACCACGCCATCGAACACGGAAAGAAAAGCGCGCTCGATATCCTGCGTCGTGAGACTCGCGAGCCGCCCGCCGCGTATCTCCTGCCACTCCGGCCAAACTTCCGGCTCGATTGGCTGATCCGTTTCGGCGAGCACGCGCTGCGCCGTTTCGCGCGTGCGCGGCAAGCCGCTCACGATCACGCGGTCAAAGCGAATGTTCTGCGCGGCAAACACGCGTCCAGCCGCGCTTGCTTCCTCGCGGCCGCGTTTGTTGAGCGGCACGCTTTCCGGGTCGATTGCGCGGCCGCTGTCGTCGAAATACGTGACGTCGCCATGGCGCATCAGATAGATGCGGCGGCGTTTGGGCAACTGGTATTGAGCCATCTCAGCGGTAAGTCGGCTGACGCTTTTCGAGGAACGCGGTAATGCCTTCGAGCGCGTCACCGTGATGCAGGGCGTCGACGAAACTGTCGCGTTCCATGTCGAGATGCGCGGCGAGCGGCTGCACGTCCGCCGCGTTGATGAGCGACTTGATGCGTGCGAGTGCTTTCGGCGACACGCTGCCGAGATCGTCGGCCCAGGCGATGGCGGCATCGAGCGCAATGCCTTTCTTCGTCAGCCGGTTGACCACGCCCACTTCATACAGACGCGCCGCGCCGATCGGCTTCGCTTCGAGCAGGACTTCGCTGGCGAGCGTGCGCGGCAAGGCGCGCGCGAGGAACCACGAAGCGCCGCCATCGGGCGTGAGGCCGACGCGCGCATACGACATGACGAAGCGCGCGTCGTCGGCGGAGACGATCAGATCGCACGCGAGCGCAAGCGAAAATCCCGCGCCGGCCGCGGCACCCTCCACGGCCGCGATGATCGGCTTGGTCGATGCCCGCAACGCGCTGATCCATTCGCCCAGCAAGTCGATGCTCTCGGCCTGCACCGATTCATCCTTCGCGCGATTTTCGAGCAGCCTGTTCAGGTTGCCGCCCGAGCAGAAGAAGTTGTCCGCGCCCGTCAGCACGATGGTGCGCACCGACGTGTCGCGCTCGGCCGTGCTGAGCGCCTCGATGCCGGCCGCATACATATCCGGATGCAGGGCGTTGCGCGCGCCCGGATTCGACAGCTTGAGCACGAGCGTGGTGTCGCTCCCGGCAGGGCGGTAGGTCAGCAGTTCGGCGCTCATCTGAGCTCCTCGATATGGGTAAGCGAAAGTCCGAGCCTCGCGCGGCGTGCGAGCCAGGGCGAAGGCCGGTAGCGTGGGTCGCCGATCACGCCGTGGATGTTCTGCAAGATCGTGAGGATGGTCGCGGCGCCGAGCGCGTCGCCGAGTGCGAGCGGTCCGCGCGGATAGCCGAGGCCGAGCATGACGGCGAGATCGATGTCGGACGGCGTCGCAATGCCTTGCTGCGCGATATCGCAGCCAATGTTCACGATGGTTGCCACCACGCGTTGCGCGACAAAACCGGTCGAGTCGCGGATCACGGTGACGGGCACGCCATCGGCGGCGAAGAGCGCGTGCGCCGCGTCGCGCATGGCGGGCGTGGTCGCGGGCGTCGTCATGATGGTGCGGCGCGCGGCGGTATCGAAGGGAAAGAGTGTGTCGATGGCGACGACGCGCGTGGCGTCGAGCTTTTCGGCGACGGCGGCGGTGGTCGCATCGAAGCCGAGCGGCGTGACCACGATCAAGGAATCCGAAGCGGGCGTTGCGTCGGTATCGAGTTCAACCGATGCGGGAAGCAGCGCGCGCACCGCTTCATAAGCGCTTTGCGACGCCCGACTCACCCACACGCGCTTGGGCAAGCGGGTAGGCGCTTCGGCTTCGGGCGGCGCGATTTGTTTGCCATCGGCATATCGATAGAAACCTTCGCCCGTCTTGCGCCCGATCAGCCCGCCCGCGAGCCGCGTGCCCGTGATCGGCGAAGGCCTGAAGCGCGGCTCTTCATAGAACTGGTGATAGATCGACTCCATCACCGGATGCGAGACATCCAGCGCGGTGAGATCGAGCAATTCGAACGGCCCGAGGCGAAAGCCCGCCTGCTCGCGCATGATGCGGTCGATGTCCGCGAAACTCGCCACGCCTTCGCTCGCCACGCGCAGGCCTTCGGTGTTCATGCCGCGTCCCGCGTGATTCACGATGAAGCCCGGCATGTCCTTCGCGCGCACCGGCGTGTGACCCATGCGGCGCGCGAGTTCCATGAGTGAATCGCCCGCGCGCGGATCGCCACGTAGCCCGTCGATGACTTCGACCACGCGCATCAACGGCACGGGATTGAAGAAGTGGAAGCCCGCGACGCGTTCCGGTTTCGAGCAGCCCGCCGCGATTGCGGTGATCGACAGTGACGAAGTGTTCGACGCGAGAATGCAGCGCGCGCTCACCACGGCTTCGAGTTCACGGAACAGTTCGCGCTTGATGTCGAGATTTTCGACGATCGCTTCCACGATGACGTCGCAATCCGCGAGTTCGCTCGCGTCCTGTGCGTCGTGCACGTTGGCGAGCGCGGCGTGCGCATCGGCTTCTCTGATCTTGCCCTTGGCGGCGAGCTTCAATAGCGTTTCGGACAGATACTCGCGCGCGGCGGCAAGCGCGACGGGATTGGCATCGAAGAGACGCACGGTGAGTCCGGCGAGCGTCGCGATCTGCGCGATACCGCGACCCATCGCGCCGCTGCCGACGATTCCAAGCGTTCCGATTGCGTATTCCTGCGAACTCATGATGCGGATGTCTCCTCTACGTGATTGAATTCGCCGCGCCCCGCTCAGAGTTTCGAGAGCCTTTGCAAGGCGAGCGCCAGCGTTTCTTCCTTCTTGGCGAAGCAGAACCGCACGACGCCGGATTCGTGACTCTCGTGATAAAACGCCGACACCGGAATGGCCGCGACGCCGATCTCGCTCGTGAGCCATTGCGAGAAGTCGGCTTCGGGCATGTCGCTGATCGCCGAATAATCGACGCACTGAAAATACGTGCCGTCGCAAGGCAGGAGCTTGAAGCGTGTATCGGCGAGACCCGCGCGGAAAAAGTCGCGCTTCTTCTGATAGAACGCGGGCAGTTCGAGATACGGCTTCGGGTCTTCGAGATAATGCGCGAGGCCGACCTGCATGGGTGTGTTCACCGTGAACACGTTGAACTGATGCACCTTGCGGAATTCGGCGGTCAACGCGGCGGGCGCGGCGACGTAGCCCACTTTCCAGCCTGTCACATGGAAGGTCTTGCCGAAGCTCGACACGACGAAGCTGCGCTTGGCCAGTTCCGGATAGCGCGAGACGCTTTCGTGCGGCGCGCCGTCGTAGACCATGTGTTCGTAGACTTCGTCGGAGAGGATCAGCACGTTGGTATCGCGCACGATCTCTTCGAGCTTCTTCATGTCCGCCGCGCGCCAGACGCGCCCGGTCGGATTGTGCGGCGTGTTGATCATCAGAAGGCGCGTCTTCGGCGTGATCGCGGCGGCGATCTTGTCGAAGGGCAGCGCGTAGTCGGGCGCTTCGAGCGCGACGAACACGGGCTTGCCGCCCGCGAGCTCGATGGACGGCACGTAGCTGTCGTACGTCGGCTCGATGACGATGACTTCATCGCCCGGATGCACGCAGCACAGCACCGCCGTGAGCAGGGCCTGCGTCGCGCCGGCGGTCACGGTGATCTCGCGGTCGGCGTCGTAGGCGCGGCCGTAGAGCGCGTCGATCTTGCGCGCGATGGCCTGACGCAAGGGCGCGGCGCCCGCCATCGGCGGATATTGGTTGTGGCCGTCGCGCATGGCGTTGGCGACGGCATCCACGACGCGCGGGTCGCAGTTGAAATCGGGGAAACCCTGACCGAGATTCACCGCGCCCTTCTGTGCGGCGAGCGCGCTCATCACCGTGAAGATGGTCGTGCCGACATTGGGCAGACGCGACGGAAAGGACAGCTCGGGCGGGGTCTGTGGCAGTTCGTGCGTGGCGTTCATGGCGTGGACGTGTGCTGACGGGTAGGGTTGCTATTCTAAACAGCGCTTGCAATGTGCGCGGACGTGGCCTGCGGTGCCTCGAATCGTGCCTCGAATGCGGTGACGAAAGGTTTGGGTTCGCCGATACGAAACGCAAAATCCCGCGCGATGCGCTTCGCGAGCTTCAGCACCGCGCGATCCTTCGAGACGAGCCAGTCCGCGCGAGAAGCCTGCGCGAGTTCGAGGAACTTCTGGTCGTCGCGGTCGCGGCACTTGGGCAGCGGCCGTTCGCCTTCCTGCGTGCGCGGCGCGATCAAGGTCGAAAGCCGCGCGACGATGGCAAGCGCCGCTTCCTTGTCGACGTTCAAGCGCACGAACTGCGGATAGTCGAGCACGCGCGTGAGTTCGGTGAGACACCGCGGATCGATCAGCGCTTCGAGCGTGCCTGCTTCGAGCGCGGCGCGAATCGGGCGCGTGGCGGGATCGTCGAATACGAGGATGTCGATCCACACGTTGGAATCGAGCACCACGCGTAAGGCGGAGGCGGGCGTGAGCGCTTGCACGGGCAGCGCGGCGGAATTTTCCATTCGATACAATTGGGGGTTTATGCCTATGATCGCCGCTCGTTTGACGGCGAGCCTCCATGATAATCGTTCTATCGCCTGCCAAATCGCTCGACTACGAGACGCCGCCGCATATCCGCAAGCACACGCTGCCCGAGTTCGTCGATGACGCCGCCGAACTCATCAAGGGTCTGCGTCATCTTTCGCCGCAACAGATCGGCGGAATGATGGGCATCTCGGACCAGCTCGCGACGCTCAACTTCCAGCGTTATGCCGAATGGTCGAAGCGTTTCGACGAGACCAATTCGAAGCAGGCCGTGCTCGCCTTCAATGGCGACGTCTACGAAGGCTTCGCCGCGAAGACGCTGTCTTCGGCCGATCTCGACTACGCGCAGAATCATGTGCGTGTTTTGTCCGGGCTTTATGGGCTCCTGCGACCACTCGACCTATTGCAGCCTTATCGCCTTGAAATGGGCACCAAGTTTCCGAACGCACGCGGCAAGGATCTTTACGCGTTCTGGGGCGAGCGCATCACGGCCGCGCTCAACGAGCAATTCAGGAAACAGCGCGGCGCGCGCGTGCTCGTGAATTGTGCGTCGGGGGAATACTTCAAGTCGGTGAAGCCGCGGCTTCTCGACGTGCCGGTGGTCGCGCCCGTGTTCGAGGACTGGAAGGGCGGACGCTACAAGATCATCAGTTTTCATGCGAAACGCGCGCGCGGTTTGATGGCGCGCTATGCGGTGAAGAACCGCATCGACGAGCCGGAAGGGCTCAAGGACTTCGACAGTGACGGGTATGCGTTCGACGCGAAGGCATCGAACGATACGACTTATGTTTTTCGCCGCCGCGTCGCGGATTAAAGTGTCTGCATCAAGGAATTCATCATGAGCATTTCAATTTCAAGTCATTTCGATGCGGGCGCAATCGAAGTCGTCGACGCGACCAACCCGTCCGATATTCGTTTGCGCGTGCGTCCGGATTCTCACGCCGATTTCGCGCAGTGGTTCTATTTCCGCGTCTCTGGCGCGTGCGGCGAGCGTCTCGTGATGAGCTTCGAGAATGCGGCGCAATGCGCGTTTCCGGAAGGCTGGCGCGACTATCAGGCGGTGGCGAGCTACGATCGCGTGAACTGGTTTCGCGTGGAGACGGAGTACGTGGGCGGCGTGTTGAAGATCGACCATACGCCCGATTTCGATCGCATCCATTACGCGTATTTCGAGCCGTATAGCGACGAGCGTCACGCGGAATTCCTCGGCGCCGTGCAGCAGATGCCGCACGCCACGTTGACCGAACTCGGCAGCACGGTGCAAGGCCGACCAATGTCCTTGCTTTCGCTCGGTCTCGCCGATGGCATGAGTGCCAAGCCCAAGAAGAACGTGTGGATCATCGCGCGCCAGCATCCGGGCGAAACGATGGCGGAATGGTTCGTCGAGGGTCTCGTCAAGCGGCTCGCGGGCTGGGGCGACTGGGCGGGTGACCCGACCGCGCGCGCGGTACTGGAGCGCGCGGTGTTTCATATCGTCCCGAACATGAATCCGGATGGCAGCGTGCTCGGCAATTTGCGCACCAACGCGGCCGGCGCGAACCTGAACCGCGAATGGATGGAGCCGGATGCCGCGCGCAGTCCCGAGGTGCTCGTGGTGCGTGATGCCATCCGCGATATCGGCTGCGACATGTTCTTCGACATCCATGGCGACGAAGCCATTCCTTACGTGTTCGTCGCGGGCTCGGAGATGCTGCCGGGCTTCACCGGCAAGCAGGCGGAAGAGCAGAAGGCGTTCATCGAGTTCTTCAAGCAGGCAAGCCCGGACTTTCAGGACGTGCACGGCTACGAGTCGAGCAAGTATCAGACGGATGCGCTCAAGCTCGCGTCGAAGTACATCGGCAACGAGTACAAGTGTCTCTCGCTGACGCTGGAGATGCCGTTCAAGGACAACGCGAATCTGCCGGATGAGCGTGTGGGCTGGAGCGGCGAGCGGAGTTCGGCGCTTGGTGCGGCGATGTTGCAGGCGATTCTTTGGCAGTTGCAGACGTATCCGGCCTGATCTATCCGACAGCGTTTCCATTGACGCAAAAAGGCGCGACACCTTCAGGTGCCGCGCCTTTTTTGTTTGCCGTGCTTCCCGGCTGGCTAGCTAGTGCTTCTTGGCCGACTTCTTTGTCGACTTGCCCGAGTTCTTGCTTTTGCCCGCAGACGCACCTTTTGTTTTCGCGCCATGCTTGCCCTTCGTGCCGCGTGCGGACGACGGTTCGGCGCGGGGGCGTAGTGGCGGAACCGGATCGTTCCAGCCGAAGGCGAGCATTTGACTGCCTACGTAGCCACAACGAAACTTGAGCGGCGTGACATCGCTCTCACCGCTCTTCGAGACGCCTTCGCCCTCGACTGTCACGACGTTGTCCACCTTGATACGCTGCTTCTTCTCGTCGAACGAATCGTTCCACGGTTCGATGGTCGAGCGCGATGGGTCGAAGACAGCAGGCGGAAACTCTACGTGATCGAACGCCGCCGAAGTGCTGGCGATGAAGTTGCCGTGTGCCGCGCAATCCGCGACGAGCGGATTGGCGTGGAAGTCGGTGACGAAGTGGTGAATCAATTCGTTGCGCTCGTCGAGCGAGTCGGCTAAGGCGGATACTGCCGCGCATGCAATCGATGCGCATACCGCCAACCGGCCGACGAGCCGCAAAAGCCGGCGCGGTGCGTGGTTACTTTCCATCAAGTCTGGTGCTAAGAAGACACGGGCAAGTAAGATGCCGCGTGCGGGGAAGGAGTTCCATCTTATCGCACTTTGATTGCGTTTTTGCTCGCGTGCAATTCGGCTTGCGGTGTGCCTCAGACGCGAGGTCCGCGATCAAGGCGATAGCGGCGCACGTCGTAAGTGGTGATCCAGGCTGGCTTATACACCGAGATCAAAATGGTGAGCAGGCCGGTAAAGAGCGCTTCGCCAACAACCAGTAATAGCGAGCCGCGCATGAATGCAGCGGGCACGGTGACCGGTCCGCCGGTGAGCGCCATCTCGAAGAGCACCGTCGCACCGCATGCCGCGGCAACCGCTGCCGCGGAACTCACGAAGCCGTGCCCGATGATGAACGTAAAAAGATTGCGCGGCAGCCACGCATTGGATAGCCGTTGCAGGAACGTTGATACTGCAACAGGCAGCGCGCCGAACAACATATAGGTGACCGCGACCGAGAGCCAGGATGCGTCGAGCACGACGGCCGCGAGACCGGTGGTGGCAGCCGTGCCGATGAGCGCCAGCCGCCAGTCGAACAAGGTGACCATCAAGGTCGCGCCCAGCAAGTGGATGACGGGTCCGTCGTCGAACCATGCATTGCACGCCCACAACACCGTCACCGCGACGATGATGCCAAGCCACACGTGCTGTAGCGTGGCGTCCTGCAATCTGCTGAAAGGACGCTGCAACAGTACGAGCGCGAGCAATCCCGCGGCGACTATCCAGCCGCCGACGGTAAGCCAAAGCGGGAGCGGTGTGTAAAAGAACCCCATGCCTTGCATATTACTCGTTGCGCGTGATTCGTGCGTGCAAACGACGAACCCAAACGCGTCCTTTGTTGCTAGAACGTCGCCTCGGGTTGGGCGGCCATTGGCAGCGAGGACGCGTCGCTTTCCGTGAGTGACGGATACAGCGCGCGTATTCGGCGCAACGGCACCACGTTCGCTTGTCCCGGCACTGCGCGCTCCGGCGCTTCGCATTCGCTGCTGCGAAGAATCTCGAGATGCGCGGTTTGCACGCCGTTATAGATGGCAACGGCAGCGGCGCGGTTCGTGGCGCCTAGTTGCTGAAAGATGCTCGCAAGGTGGATCTTGACAGTGCCTTCGCTGATACCCAGCGTCTTCGCGATCATCTTGTTGGTGCTGCCCATGTGCACGCAACGCATGATCTGCTGCTGCCGCGGCGACAGCGCGGGCAGATGACGCAGCCGCCGCCGAATGGCCGCGCTGAGCGGCGTACGAATGATGAGCGACTCCTGACTCAGCGCCGGATCGATCACATCGGGCGGCACGTAATGACCGCCGATAAGCACCATGTCGAGCGCCCTGACGATGAGAACGGGATCGAGCGTGCGTGGAATGACGCCCATCGCGCCGATGCCCATCAGCATATAAACCTGAGCGACCGTGGGTCGGTCGACCACTACGGCGGTGGGGATGCCTCGTGCCTCTTCGAGCAGCGTCTGCAGATCGCCCGCTCGCAGATGAGGCTCCCAGTCGACGACAATCAGGCTGGATCTGGCTTGTCTCAAGGCCACCCCGGCCTGTCGCCAGTCGATTACTTCGTTGAACTGCGCGTGACGCGCGATACGGCGCAGCAATGTTTTAAGGCCTGCACGACGTTCGCCGTCAGCACCCATGATCGTAATTTTCATGCTTATACCTCGAATCAATACGCCGACGCCTGCGCGCCGGGACTTGCTGCCGACAAGCGCGTCGGCACGGGTCCATATTGACAAACTTCGGCCGATTTTTCCCCCTAGCCAAACGGCATAGGCAGAATTGCACAAAAAACCCCGCAAAAGCGGGGTTTTTTAATTGCCTTAGGCACTTAGTCTTATGACGCCAGTCAATGAAAGTGAGGTTGCGCAGGCTCGGCGTCTTCAGGCATCTCGGCATGTACGATCTCACCGAGCGGATCTGCGTAAAGCGGCACGCCACAGTCGTCGCAAAATTCGGGTTCGAAGCGGCCTGCGTGCCGGCGCACGTCGGACACTCCAGCTTTTTTCAATAGCTCGACGATTTCTTCGACCGGACCGTTCGCGCCTTCCAGTTCGACGATGTCCTCTTCCATGTCCAGCTCGCCGTTCTCGCGGCCGTATAACGGCCATACGACACCGTAGATCACATCGTTACTGCCGCGGCGCGTGAAGCCGACTCGATACTCGTCGATTCGGCGCTCGCCAAAGCCCGCGATGACTGCGCGCAATTCCTGCGGCGCGGTGCCGAGCGTATCGAACAGATAACGCACCGCCGTGCGCACCGTGTGAGGGCGAACTTGCTCGTCTGCATCGCGGCAGGCTGAGTAATAGGCGTCTGGAAGCAGGCATTCGATCTCACAACCCGGCAGGATGGCAGCGAAGTTTGGCCCACCTTGCGCCATCCATTGCTCCAGGCACTGCCCGCGTTCGGTACGACCGCCCGTTTCGTCTTCTTGCCAGCGGAAGAAAGCCGCGCCTGCAGGAACAATCGCGATGGCCAACAGGAAGCGCGGGTCGGCGAGAATTGGCGAGGTCTCCGGCAGATCAGCTAGATTGAGCCGGACTGCCGCCGCGCCCAAGGCGGTCTGCGTCAATTGCTGGGCTAGCCGAGCCGTATCCACGTGATGACGCGGCAATTGATCGATGCTGTACAGATACGGCGCGAATGCGACGCGCGCACCCGCCGCGAGCACGTGCGCCTGCAGCTGCGTACGCATGGCGTCGATCGTCTCGGACTTGAGCGCACCCGACGGGATGGAATAGCGCGTCCAGGCGAGCACCGGCGCGGCAATCAGGAGCGCTTCGTGCGCGACGCCGTCGATGTCGATGGCGAAAGACTCGCTATGCGTCTCGGCCATATCGGCAAGCGCACCGTAGGCATCGGGATGATTCTGCTGGAGATGATCTAAGGCAGCGTCGAGCGTTGTTTGATTGCCGTTACGCACGAGTTTGGCGATAAGGGCATCGAGACGCGCTTCCCAGAAGCGGTCTTCGACGCGGCTGCCCGACGCGAACAGCGCGAGCGAGAGACTGACGAGCTTGTCAGCGTCCGGAGGAATACGTTTTGCAATTCGCGAGCGCATAGGGATACGAGTTAGTTGGGGCAGAAAACCTTTAATTGTAGTCGCTTAGGTGGCGCCGTTACTGCTCATCTGAATGGTAGCTAGAGTGACGTTCGAAACGTCGAACACGGGCTTTGAAGTGGATCGTTTGGGCGGTGGATCTTCGCCCGTCAATTTTTTCGTTTCGGCTACTTGCGGATTGCACGCCGCGCAACTAGAATTCCGTTCCTTCGCGATTCGATGAACGCGAAGGAAGCGGGAGGTGGTTTCAGTAGGCGAGGCGGGCAAAGGTGGTATTCGCTCCGAAGCGCGGTGGGCAAGAAAAGAAAGCTTCAAATTCTTGTTGACAGTAACTGAAACGGCGTACATAATCTCGTTTCTCTGCTGCAGATGCAGCGACGCAAGACGAAGCGGTGCTGAGCAAAATGCTTGGTGCGCTTGGCAGGCAGTCTTGGCGAATGTGCTCTTTAAAAACTAACAGCCGATAAGTGTGGGCACTTGATGGCGCGAGCGGTTCTGACCTTTCGGGGTTGGGACGTTTAGCGAAAGTTATCAAGTCTCACACAGTATTAGAGGAAGGTTTATCTGTCGAAAGACGGATTGATCATCGTCAGTACGTTGAGTGAGCGACCGGTTGGTAAAACAACCGAAAACAGTAACAGGTATTGAACTGAAGAGTTTGATCCTGGCTCAGATTGAACGCTGGCGGCATGCCTTACACATGCAAGTCGAACGGCAGCACGGGGGCAACCCTGGTGGCGAGTGGCGAACGGGTGAGTAATACATCGGAACGTGTCCTGTAGTGGGGGATAGCCCGGCGAAAGCCGGATTAATACCGCATACGATCTACGGAAGAAAGCGGGGGATCCTTCGGGACCTCGCGCTATAGGGGCGGCCGATGGCAGATTAGCTAGTTGGTGGGGTAAAGGCCTACCAAGGCGACGATCTGTAGCTGGTCTGAGAGGACGACCAGCCACACTGGGACTGAGACACGGCCCAGACTCCTACGGGAGGCAGCAGTGGGGAATTTTGGACAATGGGGGCAACCCTGATCCAGCAATGCCGCGTGTGTGAAGAAGGCCTTAGGGTTGTAAAGCACTTTTGTCCGGAAAGAAAACCTACCTGTTAATACCGGGTGGGGATGACGGTACCGGAAGAATAAGCACCGGCTAACTACGTGCCAGCAGCCGCGGTAATACGTAGGGTGCGAGCGTTAATCGGAATTACTGGGCGTAAAGCGTGCGCAGGCGGTCTGTTAAGACCGATGTGAAATCCCCGGGCTTAACCTGGGAACTGCATTGGTGACTGGCAGGCTAGAGTATGGCAGAGGGGGGTAGAATTCCACGTGTAGCAGTGAAATGCGTAGAGATGTGGAGGAATACCGATGGCGAAGGCAGCCCCCTGGGCCAATACTGACGCTCATGCACGAAAGCGTGGGGAGCAAACAGGATTAGATACCCTGGTAGTCCACGCCCTAAACGATGTCAACTAGTTGTTGGGGATTCATTTCCTTAGTAACGTAGCTAACGCGTGAAGTTGACCGCCTGGGGAGTACGGTCGCAAGATTAAAACTCAAAGGAATTGACGGGGACCCGCACAAGCGGTGGATGATGTGGATTAATTCGATGCAACGCGAAAAACCTTACCTACCCTTGACATGGACGAAACCCGGGTGAGAGCCTGGGGTGCTCGAAAGAGAATCGTCGCACAGGTGCTGCATGGCTGTCGTCAGCTCGTGTCGTGAGATGTTGGGTTAAGTCCCGCAACGAGCGCAACCCTTGTCCTTAGTTGCTACGCAAGAGCACTCTAGGGAGACTGCCGGTGACAAACCGGAGGAAGGTGGGGATGACGTCAAGTCCTCATGGCCCTTATGGGTAGGGCTTCACACGTCATACAATGGTCGGAACAGAGGGTTGCCAAGCCGCGAGGTGGAGCCAATCCCAGAAAACCGATCGTAGTCCGGATCGCAGTCTGCAACTCGACTGCGTGAAGCTGGAATCGCTAGTAATCGCGGATCAGCATGCCGCGGTGAATACGTTCCCGGGTCTTGTACACACCGCCCGTCACACCATGGGAGTGGGTTTTACCAGAAGTGGCTAGTCTAACCGCAAGGAGGACGGTCACCACGGTAGGATTCATGACTGGGGTGAAGTCGTAACAAGGTAGCCGTATCGGAAGGTGCGGCTGGATCACCTCCTTTCTCGAGCTTAAACGCTCGCCCACTCAAGTGTTCACGCTTATCGGCTGTCAGAAAGACAGGCTAAGGGTCTGTAGCTCAGTCGGTTAGAGCACCGTCTTGATAAGGCGGGGGTCGTTGGTTCGAATCCAACCAGACCCACCACCCGAGCAAGCGGTGCTTAAAACGACCAAGCGAGCAGACTGAGTCAGGCACACACGGGGGGATTAGCTCAGCTGGGAGAGCACCTGCTTTGCAAGCAGGGGGTCGTCGGTTCGATCCCGTCATCCTCCACCAATCCTCAATGCACAGCGCTGAACGCGGGGTTCAACGTTGCGCATTGGCGATTGAGCCAGTCAGCGCGGGTAGGTGATCGAATTGATCACGCTATCGGCTGTCGTTCTTTAACAATCTGGAAGAAGTAGTAAAGAGATTATTCGAAAGCACTTAGAGATGGGTGTGAGTAGGGTAATCAGGGTTGTGATTGTATCAAGTATGAAAAGGTGATCGAAAGATTGCTTTGGAATACGGCACAACGCGAATACTCAACCTATGACGGTGGGCTTGAAGGCAGCAATGCTGGCAGACACACTCGTTATAGGGTCAAGCGAACAAGTGCATGTGGTGGATGCCTTGGCGATCACAGGCGATGAAGGACGCGGTAGCCTGCGAAAAGCGGTGGGGAGCTGGCAAACGAGCTTTGATCCACCGATATCCGAATGGGGAAACCCGGCCCGAATGGGTCATCCTAAGCTGAATCCATAGGCTTAGTGAAGCGAACGCGGTGAACTGAAACATCTAAGTAACCGCAGGAAAAGAAATCAACCGAGATTCCCAGAGTAGTGGCGAGCGAAATGGGATCAGCCTGTACTCTTTATCTGTGTTGTTAGCTGAACGCTCTGGAAAGTGCGGCCATAGCAGGTGATAGCCCTGTAAGCGAAAACAGCGTGGAAGAACTAGGGGTACGACAAGTAGGGCGGGACACGTGAAATCCTGTCTGAAGATGGGGGGACCATCCTCCAAGGCTAAATACTCGTGATCGACCGATAGTGAACCAGTACCGTGAGGGAAAGGCGAAAAGAACCCCGGGAGGGGAGTGAAATAGATCCTGAAACCGCATGCATACAAACAGTCGGAGCCTCGCAAGGGGTGACGGCGTACCTTTTGTATAATGGGTCAGCGACTTACGTTCAGTAGCGAGCTTAACTGATTAAGGCAGGCGTAGCGAAAGCGAGTCCGAATAGGGCGATCAGTTGCTGGGCGTAGACCCGAAACCAAGTGATCTATCCATGGCCAGGTTGAAGGTGCGGTAACACGTACTGGAGGACCGAACCCACTAACGTTGAAAAGTTAGGGGATGAGCTGTGGATAGGGGTGAAAGGCTAAACAAACTTGGAAATAGCTGGTTCTCTCCGAAAACTATTTAGGTAGTGCCTCGTGTATCACCTTCGGGGGTAGAGCACTGTCATGGTTGTGGGGTCCATTGCGGATTACTACGCCATAGCAAACTCCGAATACCGAAGAGTGCAATCACGGGAGACAGACATCGGGTGCTAACGTCCGGTGTCAAGAGGGAAACAACCCAGACCGCCAGCTAAGGTCCCAAAGATTGGCTAAGTGGGAAACGAAGTGGGAAGGCAAAAACAGTCAGGAGGTTGGCTTAGAAGCAGCCACCCTTTAAAGAAAGCGTAATAGCTCACTGATCGAGTCGTCCTGCGCGGAAGATGTAACGGGGCTCAAGCCAGTCACCGAAGCTGCGGATGCATATTTATATGCATGGTAGGAGAGCGTTCCGTAAGCCTGCGAAGGTGCGTTGAAAAGCGTGCTGGAGGTATCGGAAGTGCGAATGCTGACATGAGTAGCGATAAAGGGGGTGAAAAGCCCCCTCGCCGTAAGCCCAAGGTTTCCTACGCAACGTTCATCGGCGTAGGGTGAGTCGGCCCCTAAGGCGAGGCAGAAATGCGTAGCTGATGGGAAGCAGGTCAATATTCCTGCACCATTGTTAGATGCGATGGGGGGACGGATCGCGGAAGGTTGTCCGGGTGTTGGACGTCCCGGTCGCTGCATTGGAGAAGGTGCTCAGGCAAATCCGGGCACATAATTCAAGGGTGTGGCGCGAGCTTCCTCGGAAGCGAAGCAATTGGAAGTGGTTCCAAGAAAAGCCTCTAAGCTTCAGTCTAATAGTGACCGTACCGCAAACCGACACAGGTGGGCGAGATGAGTATTCTAAGGCGCTTGAGAGAACTCGGGAGAAGGAACTCGGCAAATTGGTACCGTAACTTCGGGATAAGGTACGCCTCTGTAGCTTAACCAGCCTGCGCTGGAAGGGTGAAGAGGTTGCAATAAACTGGTGGCTGCGACTGTTTAATAAAAACACAGCACTCTGCAAACACGAAAGTGGACGTATAGGGTGTGACGCCTGCCCGGTGCCGGAAGATTAAATGATGGGGTGCAAGCTCTTGATTGAAGTCCCGGTAAACGGCGGCCGTAACTATAACGGTCCTAAGGTAGCGAAATTCCTTGTCGGGTAAGTTCCGACCTGCACGAATGGCGTAACGATGGCCACACTGTCTCCTCCCGAGACTCAGCGAAGTTGAAGTGTTTGTGATGATGCAATCTCCCCGCGGCTAGACGGAAAGACCCCATGAACCTTTACTGTAGCTTTGCATTGGACTTTGAACCGATCTGTGTAGGATAGGTGGGAGGCTATGAAACCGGAACGCTAGTTTCGGTGGAGCCGTCCTTGAAATACCACCCTGGTTTGTTTGAGGTTCTAACCTTGGTCCATGATCTGGATCGGGGACAGTGCATGGTAGGCAGTTTGACTGGGGCGGTCTCCTCCCAAAGTGTAACGGAGGAGTACGAAGGTACGCTAGGTACGGTCGGAAATCGTGCTGATAGTGCAATGGCATAAGCGTGCTTAACTGCGAGACCGACAAGTCGAGCAGGTGCGAAAGCAGGTCATAGTGATCCGGTGGTTCTGTATGGAAGGGCCATCGCTCAACGGATAAAAGGTACTCTGGGGATAACAGGCTGATACCGCCCAAGAGTTCATATCGACGGCGGTGTTTGGCACCTCGATGTCGGCTCATCTCATCCTGGGGCTGTAGCCGGTCCCAAGGGTATGGCTGTTCGCCATTTAAAGAGGTACGTGAGCTGGGTTTAAAACGTCGTGAGACAGTTTGGTCCCTATCTGCCGTGGGCGTTGGATATTTGAAGGGGGCTGCTCCTAGTACGAGAGGACCGGAGTGGACGAACCTCTGGTGTACCGGTTGTCACGCCAGTGGCATCGCCGGGTAGCTATGTTCGGAAGAGATAACCGCTGAAAGCATCTAAGCGGGAAACTCGCCTTAAGATGAGATATCCCCGGGGCTTCGAGCCCCTTGAAGGGTCGTTCCAGACCAGGACGTTGATAGGTCAGGTGTGTAAGTGCAGTAATGCATTGAGCTAACTGATACTAATTGCCCGTAAGGCTTGATCCTATAACCAGTGTGTTTGAACCACTGGCGAGTTATGCGTGTGCGACAATCGCCACCCAACATTTACTGCTTCTTCCCGGATTGGTTGTGTGCCCACCCGGCGCACGACAACAAGTCATGCCTGATGACCACAGCGAGTTGGTACCACCCCTTCCCATCCCGAACAGGACCGTGAAACGACTCCACGCCGATGATAGTGCGGATCTCCCGTGTGAAAGTAGGTAATCGTCAGGCTCCTCATGCAGCAACAAAAACCCCACCCCCAAACAGGTGGGGTTTTTGCATTTCTGCGGCGTTGGCGCGCAAAAAAGTCTTGCTTACATCACGACGCAAGCACCAAATCCCCATCCAGGAAACATTCAAATCCCCTCCAGTCGTCCGTCTCAAGCCCGTCTAAAACTCACATCGACCGTTTACCTCGTCGCCTCGAAATACTGTATAAATATACAGTACAAAAGGGTTGCCGAATGCTCTGGGCATGAGCAGGCTCTTGCATTCGGGTGGACAGGGAAGACTCATGGGTGCAGCACTTTCACTGCTCGATATCGGGCTGACATCGCGCCTGCAGCAGCAGCTTTGGCAAGGCGAGCAGGTCGGCGTGTCGGACGCGGGTGTCGTTTCGAGTGGCTATCGGGCGCTCGATTTGGTCTTGCCAAATACCGGCTGGATGGCCGGCGCCGTCACTGAATTGCTTATCGAAGAATGCGGGGTCGGCGAGGTCAGGCTGCTCGCGCGTTCGCTTCGTGAGTTGGTGACGAAAAGAGGCCGCACCGTCATCTTCGTAGCGCCTCCCTGGATGCCCAATCCAGCAGCGTTCCGGTCGATGAACATCGCGCCGGGCAAGCTGGTCTGGGTCAAAGCGCCCGAGGATCAGGTGCTATGGGCGGCCGAGCAATCGCTCAAACAGGATGGCAGCGGCGCGGTCCTGATCTGGCTGCCCAAGGCGCGGCCCGATGCGCTGCGTCGTTTGCAAGTGGCCGCTCAGGAATCGCAGTCGCTGGTGTTTCTGTTCCGCCCGCTCGATGCCGCGAAGCAATCCTCCGCGGCACCATTGCGCATCGTCTGCAAACCGGTGCTGCCTGCGCACGCGCAGACAATGAATCGTCGCGAATGGATGCAGGTGGTCATGCTCGAAATCGACATCATCAAGCGGCGTGGTCCGTTGCTGGAAAAACCGCTGCAGTTGCGTTTGCCGCTGCAAATGCCGGCATTGCCTGAGCACATTCGTCGCGCGGATCAAGCCAGGAGAGCACGAGAGGTCAATCATGTTGTGGATAGCGGTGACATTGCCGCTTTTATCGCTCGAAGCAGTCAGGCCGCCATCGATGCCGTCGATCTCGACGAATTCGACCTCGCCTGGAACGGGCTCGATGCCCGGTGAAGCGCTCGTCGGCAATTCGTTTGCGAACGCGGACGATTCCGGTCAGCCATGTTTCGCGCTCGCGGATCACGCGCGCATTCTGCTGCCCGATCTCGTCGCGTTCCGCCTCGGCGTGCGCCCGGGCAGCACGCGCTCGCATGCGTTCGCGCTCGCGCCGCGGCTCACTTTGCTTGCCGTCGATATCAGCGAAGAGCAGCGCGCGCTCGAAGCAGTGGCGTTGTCCTTGCTCGCGTTCACGCCGAAGGTCGTGCTCGCACATGCGAATACCGTGTTGCTGGAAGTCGGCGCGAGCATGCGGCTTTTCGGCGGCTTGCGCAGCCTCTTTGCAAAGGTGCGCTCCACGGTGAAAGATTGTGGCTTCACGTCCCGGATGGGCTGTGCGCCGACCGCGTGGGGCGCGTGGCTCCTTGCGCACGCGCGCACGCGACGAGTGGCGAAACGCGTTCGTATTGTGAAAGAGGCAACACTCGTGCGCGCGCTCGATGCCTTGCCGGTGTCTCTCGTGCCGTCGGCGGCATCGCATGGCAATGCGTTCGAGCAGATTGGTTGCGTGACGCTCGCCGACTTGCGTCGCTTGCCGCGCAAAGGCGTGGCGCGGCGTTTCGGGCAGGGCATTCTGCAATGGCTCGCGCAAGCTTACGGGCAGGCGCCCGATCCGCGCGAAGCTTTTTGCGCGCCGGCATCGTTCGAGGCGAAACTCGAGTTGCAGGCGCGCGTCGAAAACGCCGATGCGCTGTTGTTTGCGGCACGCCGGCTCGTGTTGCAACTCGCCGGTTGGCTGAACGCGCATCACTCGGCGGTCAGCGAGTTTTCGCTTTTGCTCGAACATGAATTGGCGGCGCGCAACGCACCCAAGACATCGACGCTCAAGATTGCATGGGCTGTGCCGACGCGCGATGCCGAGCACATTCTCTGGCTGCTGCGCGAAAAGCTGAATCAGGCAACCTTGATCGCGCCGGTGATCGAGATGAAGCTTTTGGCCGACAAGGTCAGCGAGCACGAGCCGCCCGCCGATACGCTTTTCCCCATGCCGGGTTCCGATGCCGACTCGATGGCGCAGTTGCTGGAGCGTCTGAGCGCGCGACTCGGCGCGGAAAATGTCGTGCAATTGAGCGAGCGGGAGGATCATCGGCCGGAAGCGGCGGTGACGGTCGAAACGTATCAGCCTGAACGTAAGGCCAAGCCCAAGCGCGGAAAAAAGTCGCGCGCGAAAGAGGGCGTCGAAGCGCCGACGCCAGACGACACGGAAGAAGAAAGCGCGGAATCGTTCGAGCTTCCCGACCAAGCCGTGCCTTCGCAGCCGCGGCCATCGTGGATTCTCGAAACGCCGCAAAAGCTGATGTTGCGCAACGAGCGGCCGTTCTATCGTCGCGCGTTGAAGCTCATCAGCCGGACCGAGCGTATCGAAGCGGGCTGGTGGGACGGCAACGGCGTTCAACGCGATTACTACGTCGCCTCCGACGATCGCGGCCGCATGTTCTGGGTGTATCGCGAGCGTCTGACGGGCGACTGGTTTCTCCACGGTTTTTTCGGATGACGCCGCCATGGAAGATTTGAGCGACCTCATCGGCCTGGGCGGTGGCGACGGCAAAGGCAAGTTCTCCGGCGCGATGTCCGCGTCGGCGTTCTTGCCCGGTTACGCGGAACTGCATTGCCTGAGCAACTTCTCGTTCCTGCGCGGCGCTTCGCATCCGCAGGAACTGGCGGCCGCCGCGCTCGAACACGGCTATACCGCGCTAGCAATCACGGACGAATGTTCGCTTGCAGGCGTCGTGCGCGCGTACGGCGCGATCAAGGAAATCGAGACGCGGGCGCAAGCCGCAGCCGACGCGGCGCGAAAGGCCGGCGAGCCGTCGCCCAAGCAGGCAACGTTGAAGCTGATAATCGGCAGTGAATTGCATCTCATCGATGCCAACGGCGAGCCGTTTTGCACGCTCATTGCGCTGGCGACCAATCGCGAGGGATACGGCAATTTGTCGGAGCTGATTTCGCTTGCGCGCTCGCGTTCGCCGAAGGGAACGTATCGGATCGGTCCGGAGGATTTCACGAATCCCGCCGCCACTCCGTCCGACTCGTTCGATGCCACCGATTTACGCGGCGATATCGCGCATCTGAAGCATCTGCCGCACTGTCTCTTGATTCTGGTTCCGCAACGCTCGGCCACGCTTGCCGATACGCTCGATCGCGCTCATTGGCTCGGAAGTTTCGCCGCTGGCCGCGCGTGGCTTGCGCTGGAGTTGTGGCAGGACGGCAGCGACGATGAACGTCTCGCTTCGTGCCGCGTGATTTCGAAGGCGAGCGGTTTGCCTCTCGTTGCGGCAAGCGGCGCGCTAATGCACGCGCGTTCGCGCAAGCCCTTGCAGGACACGTTGACGGCAATCCGCCTCAATCGTCCGCTGGCCGAATGCGGTTACGCGCTCGAAGCGAACGCGGAGCGGCATCTGCGTACACGCTTGCGCATCGGCGCGTTGTATCCGAAAGAAGCGATTGCCGAGACCTTGAAGGTCGCGAAGCGCTGCACCTTCGAGCTCGATGAATTGCGCTACGAATATCCCGAGGAACTCGTGCCGCCCGGCGAAACGCCAGGCAGTTATCTGCGCAAAAACGTGATCGCGGGCGCGCTCAAACGCTGGCCGAACGGATTGAGCGTGGAGACCATCGGGCAGATCGAAAAGGAGTTGGAACTTGTCGCGGACCTGAAGTACGAGAAGTATTTTCTGACGGTCTACGACATCGTCGCGTTCGCGCGCAGCCGGAAGATCCTGTGTCAGGGGCGCGGCTCGGCGGCCAATTCGATCATCTGTTATTGCCTTTACATCACGGAGATCAATCCGGTCGAGATGAGCATGCTGGTCGAGCGCTTCATTTCGCGCGCGCGTAACGAACCGCCGGATATCGATGTCGACTTCGAACATCAGCGGCGCGAGGAAGTCATCCAGTACATCTATCAGAAGTACGGGCGGCATCGCGCGTCGCTCGCGGCGTCGCTCACCACGTATCACACGAGGAGTGCGCTCAAGGATGTCGGCAAGGCGCTGGGATTGGATGCGTCGCTCATCGAACGGATCGGCAAGTCGCAGCAGTGGTGGGATGGTCCGTCCGCGGTGGCCGGTTATCTGAAGGAAGCGGGTTTCAACGAAGACTCGCACGTGACGAAGCATCTGATCCGGCTTACGCGCGAGTTGCGCGGCTTTCCGCGTCACTTGTCGCAGCACGTCGGCGGTTTCGTGATCGCGCGCGAACGCTTGTCGCGCCTCGTGCCGATTGAAAACGCCGCAATGAAGGATCGCTGCGTGATTCAGTGGGATAAGGACGACATCGATCAGCTCAAGCTGCTGAAGGTCGATGTGCTCGCGCTCGGCATGCTCTCCGCGATCCGGCGCGCGCTCGAATTCATCGCGCTGCGGCGTGGCGTGCCGGATTTCGGCATGACGCATGTGCGTCGCGAGGACAAGGCCGTCTACGAGATGTGCTGCCGCGCGGACACGGTCGGCGTGTTCCAGATCGAATCGCGCGCGCAGCAGAGCATGCTGCCGCGTCTTCGGCCCAACAAGTACTACGACCTCGTGATCGAAGTGGCGATCGTGCGGCCCGGTCCAATTCAGGGCGGCATGGTGCATCCATATCTGCGCCGCAAGCAAGGGCTCGAGGAAGCGGAGTATCCGAAGGAAGAACTGCGGCCGGTGCTCGAACGTACACTCGGCGTGCCGATTTTCCAGGAACAGGTGATGAAGCTCGCGATGGTCGCCGCAGGCTATAGCGCGGAACAGGCCGATCAGCTACGCCGCGCGATGGCCGCATGGCGACGCGGCGGTCATCTGGAAAAGTATCAGGCCGATCTGATGACGAAGATGCTCGCGCGCGGCTACGAGGAAGAGTTCGCGGCGCGCGTGTGCAAGCAGATCGAGGGTTTCGGCGAATACGGTTTTCCCGAGAGTCATTCGGCGAGTTTCGCGCTGCTCGTCTATGTCAGCGCGTGGATCAAGCGCTACGAACCGGCGGCGTTTCTGGCCGGCTTGCTGAATAGCCAGCCGCTCGGCTTTTATTCGCAATCGCAGCTCGTGCAGGACGCGCGGCGTCATGGCGTGCAGGTGTTCGCGCCGGATGTGTCGTTGAGCGACTGGGAATCGGTGCTGGAAATGCCGCCTGGCGATGGCGTGCGCGTCTTGCAGGATGCCGAAAAGCAGCGGCGGCGTCAGCAGTTCTACGGCACACCTTGCCCGGATCAGGTATTTCGCAAGACCATGCGACGCGGCGCGCGCAAGCTCAAAAAGCGCGTCAGGCTCGGTGCCCAGGCGTACGGCGCGGGCGGTCCGGGCGTGCGCATCGGGCTGCAACTGATCAAGGGTTTTTCACAAGCGGCGGCCGAGCGGATCATGGCGGCGCGCGCTCAAGCACCATTCGTCGATGTCGACGATCTCACGCGTCGCGCGGCCCTGTCGCGTCGCGAACTCGAAGCGCTCGCGGCGGGCAATGCGCTGCAAAGCATCGCGGGACATCGGCGTCAGGCTTGGTGGGCGGTGACCGCGCAGCAGCGCGCGCCGGAATTGCTGCGCGATGCGCCGATGACCGAAGCGCCGCTCGCGTTGCCGGAAGCATCGGAAGGCCGCGAGATCGTCGACGACTACGCGAGTCTCGGGCTCACGCTCAATCGTCATCCGCTCGCCTTGCTGCGCGAGCGGCTCGCGCGCCAGCGTTTCAAAAGCGCCGCTGAACTCGGCGAGACTCGCAACGGCCGCTTCGTGCGGGCGTGCGGCATCGTCACGGTGCGGCAGCGGCCGGGCACGGCGAACGGCACGATCTTCCTGTCGCTCGAAGACGAAACCGGCTCGATCAACGTGATCGTCTGGCCGGGGCTCGTCGAGAAACAGCGCAAGGTGTTGCTGGGCGCGTCGCTGCTCGGCGTGCAAGGCGTCTGGCAAAAAGAAGGCGATGTGCGGCATCTGGTGGCGCAGCGGCTCGAAGACCATAGCGCGCTGCTTGGCCGGCTCGCCGCGCCGAGCCGCGACTTTCACTGAGCTTTCTCGGGATATCGAGCGAGCAGATGCGCGATCGCGGTATCGAAAGGCGTGCGCCGTCCAATCCCGAGCGCTTCGAGCCGCCCCGAATCGAGATGACAGTCGCGCGGGCGCGGTGTCGCGTCCATGGGCGTGGTTTGAGCGACGAGCTTCGCGTCGAGTTTCAGTACTCGCGCGATGCGCTCGGCGATATCGAACTTGGTCATCGGCTCGTCGCCGGACCATTGCGCGATGCCCGAAATCGTCTCGCCTTGCGCGTGCTGTTCGAGCATGCCGCGGATTACCACGGCGACATCGGGCGTGTAGGTCGGATAGCGGGTCGCCCAGGCGTCCATTGGCGCGGGCGCGTTCGCGGCATCGGCCGATCGGACGATGGCGGGCGTGAGGCTCGTCACCGCCGATTCACTCCAGTCGACAACCGGACCGTAGAGCAACGGCAGCCGCAGCACGCATGAAGCCGGATCGCACGCGAGTAGCGCGCGCTCGCCATCCAGCTTGCTATGGCCGTAGGCGTTGAGCGGCGCGGGCGCGTCGTCGGGAAAGTAGGGCGGCGAGGTGCCGTCGAACACGTAGTCGGTCGAGATCGACAATACCCAGGCGCCGAGCGCGCGGGCTTCGGTCGCGATTGTCTGCAAGGCATCGACGTTGAGCGCGCGGGCGAGAGCGGGATCGTTCTCGCACACATCCGGACGGCGCTCGGCCGCGGCGACCACGACGGCATTCGGCTTCTCGCGCCGCAGAAAGGCGCGCACGGCGTCGTGATCGCGAATATCGAGCGACACGCTGCCCGCATCGCCATGCCGATGCGTCGTGCGCACGACGCGCCAGTCATGCGCCTCGACCGCGTTTTTCAGCTCGGCGCCGACCGCGCGCCCCAGCAAACCCGACGCGCCGATGAGCGCAACGGTAAAGCGTTCGCTGGCGCTCATGCGGACGCGGCGCCTTTGACGGTGTAGCCGGCGTCGTCGATTGCGTCGATCAACGCCTCATTCGTCTGCGATGACTCGACTGTCACGCGGCCACGTTCGAGATCGACGCGCACTTGCGCTTGCGGATCGATTTCACGAATCGAGCGCGTCACGGCGGCGACGCAATGCTGGCAACTCATGCCCTGAACTTCGAACTCGGTCATCCCGGTTTCCTCGCTTGAAAATTGGATCGATGACAACATCGTATACCTTGCCATGATGGGAAGGTGTAGAGTCGATTTCAAGATTTTATGCGGAGCGAGAAATGAACATAGGTGAAGCGGCTAAGGCCTCGGGCGTGACGGCGAAGATGATCCGCTACTACGAGAGCGTCGGCTTGCTCAATCCGGTGGGACGAACGTCGTCGGGTTATCGCGTGTATGGAGCGCAGGAGGTTCATGCATTGCGGTTCGTCCGGCAAGCGCGCCGGCTTGGTTTCCTGGTGGAAGACATACGCAAATTGCTGGCGCTATGGCAAGACCGCTCGCGTGCAAGCGCCGAAGTGAAGGCGATTGCAACGGAGCACGTCGCCGAACTGGACCGCCGGATCGATGAACTGACGAGCATGCGCGATACGCTCGTTCATCTTGCGAACCACTGTCACGGCGACGAGCGTCCTGATTGCCCCATTCTGGATCAGCTTGCGGAGTCATGCACCAACAGTGTGCTTTCGCTCACGGCCGCTGTAGAAAAAGCTGCTTGAAATCAGTCGGTTAAGTAAGACGAAAAAGACGCACCACTGCGTGACGAAATGCACAGTGTTCATGCATATAGCTACACTTTTTGAGATTCAAGCGCTATAATCCGGGTTATCCCTTATGCGGGTAATCCCTGACCCGAAATGCCAGGGATCGTCGAAATCCTTGGAGAAACATCATGTTTGCAGTCCTGCTCGAAAAACTCAGCATCTGGTTTGAAACCGCCGAACAACGTCGCCGTGAAGAGTATCTGGCGCAATCCGCGGATATCGTTCAGCTCGAAATGCGCATCCGCTCGCTCGAATCGAACGGCTACAACGCTTAAGGCGCAGTAGCGCCGCACAAGGCGCCACGGCCATGCAAAAAGCCCCGCAACGCGGGGCTTTGTCGTTTTTGGCGCGCTGCTTGTTCCGCTTACTTCGTTTGCGGATGCGCCGCGAGCCACTGCTTCATGAAGCGGATTTCCTTTTCCTGTGCCGCAACGATGTCCTTCGCCAGCTTGCGCAGCTTAGCGTCCTTGCCGTACTTCAGCTCGACCTTCGCCATTTCCACCGCGCCTTCGTGATGCGGGATCATGTGCGCGACGAAATCGCGGTCGGCGTCGCCGCTGTACCGTATGTCGGACATGCCCGACATCATCGACTTATCGGCGGCCTGAAAGTCCGCTGTCGATGACGATCCCGCCGCGTTCGGCGTGGCTTCGGACATATGCATGCCGTGCATGGAGTCGTGAGCGGGCGCGGCCGTCTGCGCCATGGCGGAGGCGCTGCAAAGCGAGATGAGAAGGGCAAGCAGCGTTCTGGTCGATTGCATCGTATCTCCTGAGAAGGGCCGGTTGTGAGGCAAAACACCTAGCCTAAAGCTTGCCACCGGGGTAAGGTAAAGCGGTTTCGTCTACATAAAAGAGCGAGCGATGCGCAGCCATATCCACGACGCGACGAAGGCTTTCCGAAGCACGCGAAGCAATACGGCACGACGCGTTCGCGCGGCACTCGGCGCATGCCTTTGCGTCATTGCGCCACTGGCGTTCGGCACGCCGGGCGGCGAGCCGCTGGTGCTGGACACGCAAACGGGCATCCACAGCGGCGTGCCGGGGACCGTGCTTCAGACGGGGCCGCTCGGCGGGCCCGGCATGGTGCCCATGGCCACGCTGCCCGGACCGCCGCAGCAGGACCAGCCGCCTATCGTCGTTTCTCCGTACATCGACTATTCGTCGGGGCAAGCGACTGCGCCTGCGCAATCCAACGGCAGGCGGCACGGCAATTCCCGCACGCCTTATCCCTGAGTCGAGCAGGTTCAGGCCGCGCGGTGCTCCAGCTTGAACGATGCGTTCTTGTCTTCGCCGAGCGTATCGACGAGATATGGCAGCACTTGCTTGAGTTCGGCGGCGAGCGTATAGGGCGGATTCAAAATAAACATGCCGCTGCCGTAGAGCCCGAAGCCGTCTTCGGGCGGCTGCCTCACGGTCAATGCCGCATGCAGCCAGCCATTGGGTTGAATGGCCTTCAATTGCTCCGCGAAGCGTTGCGACTCCGGTCGCGCGACGATCGGATACCACACCGCGTAAGTGCCCGTCGCGAACCGCTTGAGCGATTCCTCAAGACAAGCAAGCGTGCGCGCGTAGTCGCGCTTGTCTTCGTATGACGGGTCGATCAGCACGAGCGCGCGGCGCGGCGGCGGCGGCAGAATGGCCTTGATGCCGTCGAAGCCATCGCCTTCGTAGATCATCGCGCGGCGGCCTGCATCGCGGAAGTTGTGACGCAGCACGTCGATTTCCGTGCTGTGCAACTCGTACAAACGCATGCGGTCCTGTTCGCGCATGAGCCGCCACGCGAGATACGGCGAGCCAGGATAGAAGCGCAATTCACCATCGGCGTTCAGGGCCGTGACTTCATCGACATAATCGGCGATGAGCGGCGGTAAATCCGTGCGTTCCCACAGCCGTGCGATGCCGTTTTCATACTCGGCATTCTTCGCGGCGAAGCCCTCCGTCAGCGAGTAGACGCCGGCGCCCGCATGCGTGTCGATATACCAATACGATTTGTCTTTCTGGGCGAGATGGCGAAGCATCCGGACGACGAGCGCGTGCTTCAGCACGTCGGCGTGATTTCCCGCATGGAAGGCGTGGCGGTAACTGAGCATGGCGAAAGGCCCGCGGAGGGCAACAGAAAACGAGTTCAGGGCAAACGGCGCGGCACGTCCGGCATGCGCGAAGGGCACTCATTGTAGCCGAGCGTCGCTTCGTATTCGCTGCAGTGCGACACGCCGTTCATGCACAATAGCCGCTTCCGGTCGTCCATGACTAGTCGGCCGAACGGTCTAGGTGTTCTCATGCGCGGCGTGACTCGTCCTATGCCGAACGGCCAGATTGCGGCCAATGGCGTCGCATGTTGTCATTCAACTGTCAGAGAGGAGGTTCGCATGTCACAGAACGGCAAGCTCGATGGTAAAACCGCGGTCGTCACGGGCGCGGCGAGCGGCATTGGCCGCGCAATCGCAATCACGCTTGCACGGGCGGGCGCGGCAGTCGCTATCGCGGACCTAAATCAGTCAGGCGCGGATACCGTCGCCGCCGAGATTCGCGAAAAGGGCGGCAAGGCTATCGGCATCGCGATGGACGTGACGGACGAGAACGCGGTCAATCAGGGTATCGA
This sequence comes from Caballeronia sp. TF1N1, assembly GCF_022878925.1. Classification (NCBI taxonomy): domain Bacteria; kingdom Pseudomonadati; phylum Pseudomonadota; class Betaproteobacteria; order Burkholderiales; family Burkholderiaceae; genus Caballeronia; species Caballeronia sp. TF1N1. Next base: position 1,760,379 of record NZ_CP084626.1, on the reverse strand, counting down.
CCGGGTCGCGGCGGAATTGGAATCGGTGGATATCCTCGTGTCGAACGCGGGCATTCAGATCGTCAATCCCATCGAAAATTACGCCTACTCGGACTGGAAGAAGATGATGGCCATTCACGTCGATGGCGCCTTCCTCACGACCAAAGCCGCGTTGAAGCACATGTACAAGGACGATCGCGGCGGCGTCGTCATCTACATGGGCTCGGTGCATTCGCATGAAGCGTCGCCGCTCAAGTCCGCTTATGTGACCGCCAAGCACGGTTTGCTCGGGCTTGCGCGCGTCCTGGCAAAGGAAGGCGCAAAACATAACGTGCGCTCGCACGTGGTGTGTCCGGGCTTCGTGCGCACGCCGCTCGTCGACAAGCAGATTCCCGAACAAGCGAAGGAACTCGGCATTAGCGAGGAAGAAGTCGTGAAGCGCGTGATGCTGGGCGGCACGGTCGACGGCGTGTTCACCACGGTGGAAGACGTCGCGCAGATGGTGCGGTTCCTGTCCGAGTTCGAGACAGCGGCGCTCACGGGGCAATCGTTCGTGGTGAGCCACGGCTGGTTCATGCAATAAGCGAAAGACACGCACGCGAGAAAGCGGAGGCATCGGCATGGCGGAAATCGACGACAGCGAAGCGCTGCAACCGGAGACTCAGAACGAAGGCGACAAGCGCATCGACTTGCCGCCTTACGAGACCATCGCGCTCATGCTGCAGGGCGGCGGTGCGCTCGGCGCGTATCAGGCGGGCGTCTATCAGGGGCTCTACGAAGCGGGCATCGAGCCGAACTGGATCGCCGGCATCTCCATCGGCGCGCTGAATACGGCGATCATCGCGGGCAATGCGCCTAAGGATCGCGTGCCGCGTCTGCTCCAGTTCTGGGAAACCATTTGTCAGCCGGCATTTGGATTTCCATTGCCGGCGTTCATCGAGCATGCGCTGTTCGAATCGCCCGACGAGATTCGCAAGGCGTTCACCGCGTGGCAGGCGTTCGGCGCGATCGTGGAAGGGCAAAAGGGCTTTTTCGTGCCGCGCTTTCCGCCCCCTTCGCCGCTCGCGGCCGGCTCGCCGCAGACCGCAAGTTATTACGACACGACGCCGCTTCGGGCCACGCTGGAAGGCCTGTGCGACTTCGATCGCATCAACTCGGGCGAAAAGCGCGTGTCGGTCGGTGCGGTCAACGTGGCAACCGGTAACTTCGCTTACTTCGACAATACGAAGATCAAGCTGCGCGCCGAGCATTTCATGGCGTCGGGCGCGCTGCCGCCGGGCTTTGCGGCAGTCGAGGTCGACGGCCAGTTCTACTGGGACGGCGGCCTCATGTCCAACACGCCGCTCTACGAGATTGCGCAGGCCACGCCGCGTCGCGACACACTCGCATTTCAGGTCGATCTCTGGAGCGCGCGCGGGCCGGTGCCGGACAGCATCGTCGACGTCATGGGTCGCGTGAAGGACGTTCAATATTCCAGCCGCACGCGTCTCGTGACGGATCAGATGCAGCGCTCACAGCGGTATCGCAACGTATTGCAGCATGTGCTGGATCTCGTGCCCGAGGAACTGCGCAACGACGACGAATGGTGCCGGCGCGCGGCCGAACTCGCGTGCTCGAAGCGCTACAACGTGATCCACCTGATTTACCGCCACAAGGAATACGAAGGGCATTACAAGGACTATCAATTCGGCCTTTCGACCATGCGCGAGCATTGGAGTAGCGGGCTCGACGACATTCGCCGCACGCTCGCGCATCGCGACTGGCTGAAAATGCCGAACGGCGACTCCGGCTTCATCACGCATGACATTCATCGCGACGGGAGCTGATCGTGCTCGGCGGATTTGGCTGGGTGACTCGTGCGCGCGCGTTTTTGTGACCCTTTGTATAATTCGGGCCTATCGAACACGCGTTGCCGATGGTGGCAGCCGATAACCGTCCCTCCAAGCTTGAGATGAATTCCATCGCCGTCTGCTTCGTCTGTCTCGGCAACATCTGCCGGTCGCCCAGCGCCGAAGCGGTGATGCGCGATCTCGTCGAGGAGGCGAAGCTTTCGGACAGGATCATCATCGACTCGGCGGGAACGGGCGACTGGCATATCGGACATCCGCCCGACGAGCGCGCTCAACGTGCCGCAAAGAAGCGCGGCTACGACCTCTCACCGTTGCGCGGCAGGCAGATCAAGGCCGAAGACTTCGCGCGCTTCGACCTGTTGATCGTGATGGACGACAAGAACGTCGCGGCGCTTACGGCGGTCTGTCCGCCGGAGCATCGCGACAAGATTCGCCTGTTGATGGAGTTCGCGACGCGTGACGACAGCCGCGTGGTCATCGACCCCTATTTCGGCGATGACGACGGTTTCGAGCGCGTGCTCGATCAATGCGAAGACGCTTGTGAGGGGCTACTGGCGGCCTTGCGGACACAACTCGTCAGTTGAATTGGGCACGACGCGGCGGCCTTGCGCGCGGCAAGAAATAGAATTAAACAGCTACTTATCTGGTCCCGGATACTTGACTAAAACTGTGGGATATTTATACTTGACAGAAATCATCGAGTATTAGCGGTAGCCCCCAATTATGAGACTCACCACGAAAGGCCGTTTCGCCGTCACGGCGATGATCGACCTGGCATTGCGCCAGGAGCAGGGCCCGGTGACGTTGGCAGGCATCAGCCAGCGCCAGCGCATCTCGCTTTCCTATCTCGAACAGTTGTTCGGCAAGCTGCGTCGCCACGAGATCGTCGAGTCCGTACGCGGGCCGGGCGGCGGGTACAACCTCGCGCGCCGCGCCGAGAATGTCACGGTGGCCGACATCATCATCGCGGTCGATGAACCGATCGACGCCACGCAATGCGGCGGCAAGGGCACGTGCGAAGGCACCAAGCAGCACGACGGCCACTGCATGACGCACGAACTGTGGGCGACGCTCAATCAGAAGATGGTCGAGTATCTCGATTCCGTCTCGCTGAAAGATCTGGTCGATCAGCAGCGCGCTCGCGAAGGTTCGTCGTCGGTGTTGCGCGACCGCCGCGCCGAACCGGCAGGCGTCGAAGCCGCGCGTGTGGTGCCCAAGGGGCCAAATTCCATTTTCAACCTGGCTGGTTGAAGCCGCGCGGCGCGTCTCATGAAGCGCGAGTGCGAGCATCCCGGCCACGTGTATTGAACGATTTTCCCGGAGCGAAAGATGAATAACGACATTCCCCACCTGCCCATTTATATGGATTACAGCGCGACGACCCCCGTCGATCCGCGCGTGGTGGACAAGATGATTCCGTATCTTCGCGAGCAGTTCGGCAATCCGGCTTCGCGCAGCCATCAGTACGGCTGGGACGCGGAGCGGGCGGTCGAGGAAGCGCGCGAAAACGTCGCGGCGCTCGTCAATGCCGATCCGCGCGAAATCATCTGGACGTCGGGCGCGACGGAGTCGGACAACCTCGCGATCAAGGGCGCCGCGCACTTCTACAAGAGCAAGGGCAAGCACATCATCACGGTGAAAACCGAGCACAAGGCCGTGCTCGACACCACGCGCGATCTCGAGCGCGAAGGCTTCGAAGTCACGTATCTGGATGTCAAGGACGACGGTCTCATCGACCTGGACAAGTTCAAGGCCGCCATTCGCCCCGACACGATCCTCGTATCGGTGATGAGCGTGAACAACGAGATCGGCGTGATTCAGGACATCGAGGCGATCGGCGAGATTACGCGTGAAAAGGGCATCATTTTTCACGTCGATGCAGCGCAAGCCACCGGCAAGATCGCGATCGATCTGCAGAAGCTGAAGGTCGATCTGATGTCGTTCTCGGCGCACAAGACGTATGGGCCGAAGGGCATCGGCGCGCTGTACGTGCGTCGCAAGCCGCGCGTGCGTATCGAGGCGCAGATGCACGGCGGCGGTCACGAGCGCGGCATGCGTTCGGGCACGCTCGCAACGCATCAGATCGTCGGCATGGGCGAGGCTTTCCGTATCGCGCGTGAGGAAATGGCCACCGAGAACGAACGTATCCGCATGCTGCGCGACCGTCTGCTCAAGGGCCTGCAAGACATGGAAGAGGTGTATGTGAACGGCGACATGGAACGCCGCGTGCCGCACAACCTCAACATCAGCTTCAATTTCGTCGAAGGCGAATCGCTCATCATGGCGGTCAAGGATGTCGCGGTGTCGTCGGGTTCGGCGTGCACGTCGGCGTCGCTGGAACCGTCGTATGTGCTGCGTGCGCTCGGCCGCAACGACGAGCTGGCGCATAGCTCGATCCGCTTCACGGTCGGCCGCTTTACGACCGAGCAGGACGTCGATTACGTCATCAACCTGCTGAAGAACAAGATTGCAAAGCTGCGCGACCTGTCGCCGCTGTGGGAAATGCACAAGGATGGCATCGATATCTCGAGCATCCAGTGGGCGGCGCACTGAGCGCATCACGAATGGTTTGGCGACTGGCCGCGTGCCGGTCGAAAGAATGTTGCTCCGCCTCTCGCGGAGATAGATCACCGGAGAATTCGAATCATGGCTTATAGCGACAAGGTTCTGGACCACTACGAAAACCCGCGCAACGTCGGCTCCTTCTCGAAGGACGACGACACGGTCGGCACCGGCATGGTCGGCGCACCGGCTTGCGGCGACGTGATGAAACTGCAGATCCGCGTGGGCGCGGACGGCGTGATCGAAGACGCGAAGTTCAAGACGTACGGCTGCGGCTCGGCCATCGCGTCGAGCTCGCTCGTGACCGAATGGGTGAAGGGCAAGACGCTGGATCAGGCGCTGACGATCAAGAACACGCAGATCGCCGAGGAACTCGCACTGCCGCCCGTGAAGATCCACTGCTCGATTCTCGCCGAAGACGCAATCAAGGCAGCGGTCGCCGACTACAAGGAACGTCACGGCGTGGCGGCTCCCCAGGCCGAGCAGACGGAAGCCAAGCAACACGCGGCCTGAATGCGGCATGAAGGTGGCGTAGGCAACGACCCTGGAATGGCGCCGGCAAGATCGGCGCCTCGGATTTCGAAGTAACGCAGCAAGTAAAGAGCGCGACGCAAAGACTATGGCAATCACGTTGACGGAGAAGGCAGCACAGCACGTGCATAAGTATCTGGCGCGACGCGGCAAGGGCGTCGGCCTGCGCCTGGGCGTGCGTACGACGGGCTGTTCGGGTCTCGCGTACAAGCTCGAATATGTCGATGAACTCGCACCGGAAGACATGGTGTTCGAGTCGGCGGGCGTGAAGGTCGTGATCGATCCGAAAAGCCTCGCCTATCTCGACGGCACCGAACTGGATTTCGCGCGTGAAGGGCTGAACGAAGGCTTTCGCTTCAACAACCCGAACGCGAAGGACGAGTGCGGCTGCGGCGAGTCGTTCCGCGTATAACCGGGCATGACGCCGGCGGTATCGGCAAAAGAGGCGGCGCGTGCCGCCTTTTTCATTCGCGCTTCGACTTTGCTGCATCCTTCGAGACATCTTCCGAGTAACCGGTAATCCTCAATGGCATCGCTCAACGACAGTCACTTCGATCTCTTCGACCTGCCGCCGGTCTTCGCGGTCGATCACCAAGCGCTCGACGACGCGTATCGCACCGTGCAGGCGCAAGTGCATCCGGACCGCTTCGCCTCGGCGGGCGACGCGCAACGCCGTATCGCGATGCAATGGGCGACGCGCGCCAACGAGGCTTACCAAACGCTGCGCGATCCGTTGAAGCGCGCGCGCTACATGCTGTCGCTGCGCGGTATCGACGTCGGCGCGGAAAACAATACGGCGATGGAACCCGCGTTCCTCATGCAGCAAATGGAATGGCGCGAGAATATCGAGGATGCGGCCGGCGCGAAGAATATCGGCGCGCTCGAATCCTTGCTCGACGAATTGCGCGATGAAGAACGCGTGCGCTTCACCAAGCTCGAAGCGCTGATCGACAGCAAGTCGGATCAGGCGGCAAGCGAGGCGGTGCGGCAACTGATGTTCATCGAGCGCGTGGCGCATGAAATCGGCACGCAGATCGAGCGGCTCGAAACCGCCTGACGTACAAGAGCCTCAGGCGCCGCACACAACCCCATAAGATCAACGATGGCTTTACTGCAAATCTCAGAACCCGGCATGGCGCCCGCACCGCATCAGCGGCGCGTGGCGGTCGGTATCGATCTCGGCACGACGAACTCGCTCGTGGCGGCCGTGCGCAACAGCGTGCCCGAAGCGCTTCCCGACGAGGACGGCCATGTGCTGCTGCCGTCGGTGGTGCGCTATCTGGAGAAGGGCGGACGGCGCATCGGCCGCGTCGCGAAGGAAGAAGCGGCCATCGATCCGCGCAATACGATCGTGTCCGTCAAGCGCTTCATGGGTCGAGGCAAGAGTGAGGTGGAGGGCGCGGAGAACGCGCCGTACGATTTCATCGACGCGCCCGGCATGGTGCAGATTCGTACGATCGACGGCGTGAAGAGCCCGGTCGAGGTGTCGGCGGAGATTCTCGCCACGCTGCGTTATCGCGCGGAAGATTCGCTCGGCGAAGATCTGGTCGGCGCGGTCATTACCGTGCCCGCCTATTTCGATGAAGCCCAGCGCCAGGCCACCAAGGACGCCGCCAAGCTCGCCGGCCTCAACGTGCTTCGACTGCTGAACGAACCGACCGCGGCCGCCATCGCTTATGGTCTCGACAACGCATCGGAAGGTCTGTACGCGGTCTACGATCTCGGCGGCGGTACCTTCGATCTGTCCATTCTCAAGCTCACCAAGGGTGTCTTCGAAGTACTCGCGGCCGGCGGCGATTCCGCGCTCGGCGGCGACGATTTCGACCACGTGCTGTATCGGCATGTGATTGCGCAGGCGGGCGTCGAAGTCACTTCGCCCGAAGACGTGCGGCTCTTGCTGGACCATGTGCGAGTCGCGAAGGAAGCGCTTTCGTCGGCCGATGAAACGCGCGTCCAGGCCACGCTTTCGGACGGCCGCGTGATCGATGTCGCCGTGACCGAAGCGCAGTTCGACACGCTCACCGAAGCGCTCGTCGCGCGTACGCTCGGACCCACGAGAAAGGCGCTGCGCGATGCCAAGGTCGCGCCCGCCGAGATCAAGGGCGTGGTGCTGGTCGGCGGCGCGACGCGCATGCCGGTGATCCGCCGCGCGGTGCAGACGTATTTCGGCCAGCCGCCGCTCGTCAATCTCGACCCGGATCAGGTCGTGGCGCTCGGCGCCGCGATTCAGGCCGATCTGCTCGCCGGCAACCGTCGCGGCGAAGGCGACGACTGGCTCTTGCTCGACGTGATTCCGCTGTCGCTCGGCGTCGAAACCATGGGCGGTCTCACCGAAAAGATCATTCCGCGCAACTCGACGATCCCGACCGCGCGCGCGCAAGACTTCACCACGTTCAAGGACGGCCAGACGGCAATGGCGATCCACGTGGTCCAGGGCGAACGCGAACTCGTGTCCGACTGCCGCTCGCTCGCGCGTTTCGAATTGCGCGGCATTCCGCCGATGGCGGCGGGCGCCGCGCGCATTCGCGTGACGTATCAGGTCGATGCCGACGGCTTGCTGTCCGTTTTCGCGCGCGAGCAGATTTCGGGCGTGGAAGCGTCGGTGGTGGTGAAGCCGTCCTACGGTCTCGCCGATGACGACGTCGCGCGCATGCTCGAGGAAAGTTTCAAGACCGCCGAGACCGACATGCAGGCCCGCGCGCTGCGCGAGGCACAGGTCGATGCAGAACGGCTGGTCGAAGCCACGTACGCGGCGCTCGCGGCAGACGCCGAGTTGCTCGACGAGAGCGAACGCGCGCAGATCGAAACGCTGGCGGAAGAACTCGCGACCATCGCGAAGGGCGATTCGGCGCAACGTATCGAAGACGCGACCAAGGCGCTTTCCGTTGCAACCGACGAATTCGCCGCGCGCCGCATGAACAAGAGCATTCGCCGCGCACTCGCCGGCCGCAAGCTCGACGATGTCTGATCCATTCGGAAATTCACGGAAAACTTAAGTCCATGCCTCAAATCGTTGTGCTTCCTCACGTGGAGCTTTGCCCGGACGGCGCGGTCATCGACGCCGATATCGGCAAGAGCATCTGCGACAATCTGCTGGAACACGGTATCGAGATCGAGCACGCCTGCGAGAAGTCGTGCGCGTGCACGACCTGCCACGTCATCATCCGCGAGGGCTTCAACGCGCTCGAACCGTCGGAGGAAGACGAGGACGATCTCCTCGACAAGGCGTGGGGCCTCGAACCGACATCGCGGTTATCATGTCAGGCAATGGTGCCGGCCGACGAGGATCTGGTGGTCGAGATCCCGCGCTACACCATTAACCACGCCAAAGAAAATCACTGACGGAGGCTCGCTCATGAAGTGGACAGATACTCAAGAGATCGCAATGGCCTTGACCGATGCGCATCAGGATATCGATCCCCAGTATGTGCGTTTCACGGACTTGCATCGCTGGGTGACGGAGCTGGTTGGTTTCGACGACGATCCGCAGAGCTCCAATGAAAAGATTCTCGAAGCCATTCAGGCTGCGTGGATCGAAGACGCGGATTATTGATCGCGTTGGTATCGTCTAAAAGACGGCGACTCTCGAAAGAGGTCGCCGTTTTATTTTGGGCGCGCGGCATTTCACCATATTGGCATGTTCCACGCGCAAAGTATTGCCGACCAGCTCGATCATCCGCCGGCGGACTGGCTCGTCGTGGATCGCGAATACAAGACGCAATCGGTCGATACGGCCGCGCTCGAACCCGACAACGCGAATTGCTGGTACGACGCGGCGACTCAGTCGCTGCACATGGTCGTCCCGACGCAAGGTCCGCACGAAGTCGCGGAAAGTGCCGTGGAGATGGCGGCCAAGTCGCATTTTCCGGTGAAGAACCTGTTCCTGCATCCGTGCTACACGGTGGGCTACGGTTCGAAGGATCACTTCAACGTGCCGTTCTACGGTCTCGTCGCGGCCATGTATGGCGAGGGCCGTCCCGTGCGCCTGGCTTTCGATCGCTTCGAACAGTTCCAGAGCTCGCTCAAGCGTCACGCGTTCGACATGCGCTATCGCATGGCGATCGACAAGAACACCGGCCTCATTCAAGCCTTCAAGGGCGACTTCGAAGCGAACGGCGGCGGACGCTGCAACTTCTCGCCATCGGTCGCGATGGTCGGCGCGACCGCGGCGCAGTCGATCTACTACATTCCGCAGAGCGATCTGACCGCGATCGCGATTGCCTCGCACGCGGTCGATGCCGGTTCGGCGCGCGGTTACGGCACGCTGCAAAGCATGGCCGCGACCGAGATGATGATCGACGAGATCGCGCAGAAGCTCGATATCGACCCGATCGATTTTCGCCTGAAGAACGTGTTCCGCACCGGCATGAAGAACACGCAAGGCGCCATTCCCGCCGGCGCGTTGCGCGCCGAGGAAGTGTTGCGTCGCGCGAAGGAACTGCCGCTGTGGGCCGAACGCATGCGGCGCAAGAGCGATTTCGAGGCGGCGCATCCGGGAATGCGCTATGGCATCGGCTTCGCGTGTACGCAGAAGGACTTTGGTACGGGCGCGGAAAGCGCCTTCGCGAAAGTGGAGTTCACGGCTGACGGGCGCATCGCGTTGAGTCACTCGGGCGCGGAGATCGGCACCGGCACGTCGACCTCGCAGGCCCTCGCGGTCGCGAAGTGGCTCGGCAAGCCCGCCGTCGATGTGCATATGGCGATCATCGACTGGACGGATCTGCCGGTCGTGACGAGCGGCGATCCGTACATCATGTCGCAAGCCGAGCAGGATCGGTTGAGCGCGAATCCGCGCTGGTCGCCCGCGTATATGTCGCCGGCCAGCGCGACGAATTCCGCCTTCTACTTCACGCACGCCACGCATGAAGCGGCGCGCGTCGTGTTTCGTCACGGCATCTGGCCCGCCGCGCTCGCGCTCTGGGGGCAGGGTATCGGCGGCGGTCAGGCGACCTCGTACGTCGTGCGTGTGGAAGATGCGCGCTGGGTCGACGGCAAGCTGGCGGCCGACGGCATGGAGCCGCTTGCCTTCGACGTGCTCGCGAAGAAGGCGCATGAACTCGGGCTCGTCACGGGCGCTGCGGTGCATACCTTCAATCGCTGGCAGTGGAGCGAGGCGCAGTTCGATATCGCGGGCACCGTCGATCAAGTACCGCTCGACGGACTCTCGGTGCGCTTCGGCAGCGCCGATGCCGCCAACGGCAAGCAACGCGGCAAGGCCACGGCCAACGGCTATACCGTGCTCGATCGCAAACGCGTGTTCATCCCGCCCGTGCAGCGCAACAACGCCGCGGTCACGTATTACAGCGCGGTCGGCACGCTCGTCGAACTTGCTATCGACTCGGCCAGCGGCAAGGTCGAACTGCTCTCGCATCATTCGATCATGGAATGCGGCAATCAGATCGCGCCGCAACTCGTCTCCGGGCAGTTGCAAGGCGGCCTCGCGATGGGCATCGGTCACGCGCTGCACGAGTATCTGCCGCTTTACGAAGACGGTCCCGGCAACGGCACGTGGAACTTCAACCGCTATCACTTGCCGCTCGCAAGCGATGTCGCAGTCTGGAAGCAAACCAGCGAAGTGTTGCCGCCGCTTTCCGAAACCGATCCGCCTAAAGGCATCGCCGAAGTGGTGATGATTCCGGTGGTTGGAGCCATCGTCAACGCGATCGCGCATGCGATCGGACATCGATTCACCGATCTGCCGGTGAGCCCGCAAAACATTCAGGAGGTGCTCGCATGACGGCCATCCCATCCGCCGCGGGCGTCGAATCGCGCTCGCTCTCCATGACGATCAACGGCAATAAGGTCGGCCCGATGCAGGTGCCATCCGGCTTGCCGATGATCGATTTCCTGCACGAGTATCTCGGCCTGACCGGCTCGCGTCTCGGCTGCGGGCAGGGCATCTGCCACGCGTGCGTCGTGATCGTCGACCGGGCCGATGGCACGAGCGAGGAAGTGCGTTCGTGCATCAACGGCGCGCATTTCTTCGACGGCAAGAACGTGCGGACCGTCGAGGGACACGCGAAGCGCAACGAGCAGGGCGAAGTCGTCGAACTGGCGCCCGTGCAGCAGAAGTTCCTGGAACATTTCAGCTTCCAGTGCGGCTATTGCACGCCGGGTTTCGTCAACGCGACGATGGTCCTGCTCGACAACCTGAAGCGCAATCCCATCGCGAAGGATCAGATCGAAGCGACCATCATGTCGGCGCTCGACAGCCACATCTGCCGTTGCACAGGTTACGTGCGCTACTACGAAGCCGTGAAGGAACTGGTGCTCACGACGCCCGGCCTGGTGAAGGACGCAGCATGACGAGACTGAATGTGACTCGCTTCGTGTCGCGTTGCGTCGTGCGGCTGATTCCACTCGCGCTTGCCGCTTTCGCGTTGAGCGCGTGCGGCGACCGTCGGGACGCGCCCGTTCACATCACGAGCTCGCCCGAGCAGATCGCGCGTGGACGCTATCTCGCGCATGCGGCGGATTGCGCCGCATGCCACACGGCGAACGGCGGCGCGCCGTTCGCGGGCGGCGTGAAGCTGCAATCGCAGTTCGGCACGTTCTACGGCACCAACATCACGCCCGATACGAAGTACGGCATCGGCTCTTATAGCGCCGACGACTTCTACGCCGTGCTGCATGAAGGCAAGTCGCCGAATGGCAAGCTGTATCCGGCGATGCCTTATACGTCGTATCGACAGATCACGCGCGAGGACAGTGACGCCCTTTACGCGTATCTGATGGCGCAGAAGCCGGCAGCCGTGCCGAGTGTCAAGCCGGTCCTCTCGTTTCCCTACAACGTGCGCTTCGCCGTGCGTTTCTGGGACATGCTGTTCTTGAACGACACCTTGCCGGATGCGTCGCAGGGACAATCTGCGGACTGGACGCGCGGGCGCTATCTGGCCAACGCGCTCGGCCATTGCGCCGAGTGCCACACGCCGCGTGGTGCCTTCGGCCAGTTGCAGGATGCGAAGACGCTGCAAGGCGAAGCCCTCGGCCGTGTCGGCGCGCCCGACATCACGCCGCAAGCGCTTGCCGCGCGTGGCTGGAATGCCGCCGATCTGCAGACTTTCTTCGCGACGGGCGTCGCGCGGCAAGGCTCGGCGTATGGCGAGATGCATCCGGTGATCTATCTGAGCACGCAACATCTGGATTCCAACGATCTGCGCGCACTCGCCACGTATCTGCTCGGCGACAAGCCGCAGGCAGCCGCGCCGCTCGCCGCCATTCAGTCGGGTGACGCCACGCGGCTCGCTGCGGGACGCTCGCTCTATCTGGATTCTTGCGCGGGTTGTCACGGGCACGAGGGCGAGGGCAAGCCGCACGTCACGGTAGCGATGGACGGCAACTCGACCTTGCGTCTGGCCGATCCGCGCAACCTGATCGTGTCGATGCTCGATGGCATAAAGGCGCAGCCGTTCCCGCACGGCGAGGCCATGCAGGACATGCCTGGATTCGCGGGCACGTATAGCGACGAGCAGATCGCCGAACTGGCGAATTATCTTCGCGCAACGTGGGGCGGACAGCCTGCCGAGATCACGGCAGACAAGGTGAAGTCGCTGAGGTAGTCGCGGTTTTCCGTAGCGCGAACGAAAGAGGCCACGGCTCGGCGAGCGTGGCCTCTTTTGCTTGGGGTTTGCCGCGCATTCGAGCACCCAAGTCGCCGTGACATCGTTGGGCGACAGTGCGTCGCTCGATCGATTCTTCGCGTTGGGTTTCAAACCGCTCGCCGTGCACCCGAGCACAGGAATCGCCGTGGTATCCGAGCGCCGGCGCGCTCATGCTCCGCGCTGCATTACCCAGGCAGAATACTTCTCAAACGCGCACGCCGCGTTCGACGAGCTGCCGCTGCAACGCTGGCCACATCTTCGCGACCGCTTCCTCGCCCGCCAAAATCGATGCGTTGCGCTGGCTGAAGTCGCTGCTGCTCATGGCATTGAGATTCGGCCGGATGACCGCGTCCGCGTACTTGTCGAGTTCATAAGCCTTGATGGTCTGTCCCATGATCGTGAAGGTCTGCATGAGCACGTCGAACGAGCTTTGCGTGAGGCCGCTTTCGGGACGCGCCGAAATATCCACGGCGATCACGAAGTCCGCGCCCATCTTGTGCGCGAATGCGGCGGGTACGGGACTCACCAGCCCGCCATCGACATATTCGTGGTCGCCGATCTTCACCGGCTCGAAGATCGACGGCACGCTGCACGCTGCACGACGCGCGCACCGCGATGCCCGTGTTGCCGCGCTGAAAGAGGATCGGCTGACCATTCCGAAGGTCGGTCGCGACGATGCCAAGCGGCTTCGCCATCTTCTCGATCGGACGATTGTCGAGCGTCTTGTTGAGGTAGTTCTGCAGCGCCACGCCTTGCAAGATGCCGCGCGTGCGAAAGGGCATGGCCCAGTCGCTGATCGAGGCTTCGTCCATGGTGAGCGCGAGCTTGTTGATGGCGATGCCGTTCATGCCCGACGCATACAGTGCCGCGATGACCGAGCCCGCGCTCGTGCCCGCCACGAGATCGACCGGCACGTTGCGCGCTTCGAGCGCCTTGATCACGCCGATATGCGCGAAGCCGCGCGCCGCGCCGCCACCGAGTGCAAGCCCGATACGAACGGGCGCTTGCCGCTGGGTATCCGTTTTGGGCGGCGGCGTGCTCGTGGTCGTGGTCGACGTGGCGTTGCCGCCCGTGGCGGTCGTGCACGCGGTCACGACGGATGACAGCGCCGCGAGCGAAAATGCGCGACGCGAAAGCGAAAGACGGGATGACGATGGCTTCAAGTTGAACTCCGGGCGCGCCTTGCTGCTTTGAACGTGCCTTGGCCGGTATCGGCAAAAAGGCGCGGACATCATAAAACAAAGGCGCACGGACCGGCACAAAGCAGGCCGCGAGTATAATTCCGGTTCACTTTGACGAAGCGCCGGCCGCGTGATCCAGCCGCACGAACGCTTCCGAATCAGCCGTCATTGGACACTTCTCGTCTGCTTTGAGGCGCGTAGAGCGCGCATCGGCTTCGAGCGAGACAGACGCCATCCATCGAGTAAAACCGCAATGACCACCCAAGTCCGTACCCGCTTCGCACCGAGCCCGACCGGTTTCATCCATCTCGGCAACATCCGCTCCGCGCTCTATCCCTGGGCGTTCGCGCGCAAGATGAAGGGCACCTTCGTGCTGCGCATCGAGGACACCGACGTCGAGCGCTCCACCGAAGCCTCGGTTGACGCGATTCTCGAAGGCATGGCCTGGCTCGGCCTCGATTTCGACGAAGGTCCGTTCTATCAGATGCAGCGCATGGAGCGTTATCGCGAAGTGGTCGCGCAGATGCTGGAGAAGGGGCTTGCGTATCACTGCTATATGTCGACCGAGGAGCTCGATGCCCTGCGCGAGCGTCAGCGCGCTGCGGGCGAAAAGCCGCGTTACGACGGCACGTGGCGTCCCGAGCCGGGCAAGGAGTTGCCGCCGGTTCCCGAAGGCGTGGAACCGGTGGTGCGCTTTCGCAATCCGCTGACGGGCGTGGTCGCGTGGGACGACGCCGTGAAGGGCACGGTCGAGATCTCGAACGAAGAGCTCGACGATCTCGTCATCGCGCGTCCCGACGATACGCCGACCTACAACTTCTGCGTGGTCGTCGACGACCTCGACATGCAGATCACGCACGTCATTCGCGGCGACGATCACGTGAACAACACGCCGCGTCAGATCAACATCCTGCGCGCGCTCGGCGGTGAAGTGCCGGTTTACGCGCATTTGCCGACGGTGCTGAACGAGCAGGGCGAGAAGATGAGCAAGCGTCACGGCGCCATGGCCGTGACCGGTTATCGCGACAACGGGTATCTGCCCGAGGCGGTCGTGAACTATCTCGCACGCCTCGGCTGGTCGCATGGCGATGCGGAAATCTTCTCGCGCGAACAGTTCGTCGAATGGTTCGACCTCGAGCATCTGGGCAAGTCGCCGGCGCAATACGACCACGACAAGCTCAACTGGCTCAACGCGCATTACATCAAGGAAGCGGACAACGGTCGCCTCGCGGAACTCACGCGGCCGTTCTTGCGCGAGGCGGGTATCGAAGCGAGCGCGATCGAGAACGGCGCGCCGCTGGAACTGGCGATCGGGCTTTTGAAGGACCGCGCATCGACGGTGAAGGAAATCGCCGATAACGCCGTGATGTTCTATCGCGAGCCCACGATCGATCCCGAAGCGCGCAAGCAGCACGTCACCGATGCAGTGCGGCCGGCCATCGCCGATTTGCGCGCGGCGCTCGCCGAAGCGGAGTGGAGCAAGGAAGCGATCGCCGCGGCCGTGAAGGCTACGCTTGCCGCGCACAAGCTCAAGATGCCACAACTCGCGATGCCGGTTCGCTTGCTGGTTGCAGGCACGACGCACACGCCGTCCCTCGACGCCGTACTCGCGCTCTTCGGCCGCGAAGCCGTTTTGCGTCGGCTGGAACTGGCCGCAAGCTGACTGAAGACGCAAAGCCGCGCGCGATGAATGCCAGCGATGCATGCATTGCGCGCAAATGCATGAAGAGAGGTAAAAAATTTCGCTACGAGCGTCAAAGGGTATTTACAACTTCAAAAATGGCCTATAGAATCTCGTTTCTGTTCTGCAAGGGGGTATAGCTCAGCTGGGAGAGCGCTTGCATGGCATGCAAGAGGTCAGCGGTTCGATCCCGCTTACCTCCACCAAGAATGGTTTTGCAGGGCAGGTGGTATTGTTTGTATGGTTTCCAGCGTTTCGGAAGTCGCAAAAAATACTTCACAAGTAACATCAGGTTGTATAGAATTTCGGTCTTCGCTGCTTGCGGCAAGTTGTTAAGCCCAGAGCGAATGATTAAGTGACAAAGACAGATACACAAGTTTCTGTCCCCTTCGTCTAGAGGCCTAGGACATCACCCTTTCACGGTGAGTACAGGGGTTCGAATCCCCTAGGGGACGCCAGCACATCGGCGGCTGCTAGTAAGAAGCGCTGCCTGGAAGTAAGCGCTGGAGCGGTAGTTCAGTTGGTTAGAATACCGGCCTGTCACGCCGGGGGTCGCGGGTTCGAGTCCCGTCCGCTCCGCCAACGCATTGCAAGCAGGAAGACTCCGGCTGATAAGCCGGATTTTTTTTCGCTGCGCTGTGTCGATAGTTTAGTTTTAGTAGGTTGAAGTCCCCTTCGTCTAGAGGCCTAGGACATCACCCTTTCACGGTGAGTACAGGGGTTCGAATCCCCTAGGGGACGCCAGAACATCGGCGGCTGCTGTAAAAGCGCTGCAATCGGTGAACGAGTTGGAGCGGTAGTTCAGTTGGTTAGAATACCGGCCTGTCACGCCGGGGGTCGCGGGTTCGAGTCCCGTCCGCTCCGCCAGCTAGTTGAGAAAATCCAGCCTTCGGGCTGGATTTTTTTTGGGCTCGTTTTTTCGCTTGCGTCAGGTCCCGCGCACCGAATCCTGCGCAAACATCCATTTGTCGATTGCCAGCAGGCGCGCACTGTCATAGTGTTTAGGGCACCTCCTCGTGCCCGTCCCGCGTGCGATGCTCGACCCGACCGAAGACCTCTCTCTGTTCCAGTTGCGCCAGGCGTCGATGGCGGATTTCGCTTTCGCCGAAGCGCTCACGCACGACAACATGGTCGGCTACTATCGTCGTCACAATCTCGTGTGGCGGGGCGACCTCTTTCTGTCGAGCTGGCGCGAGTCAGAGAACTTCATCCTGCAGGCGGACGGCGTGCCTATTGGCGTCATGCGCGTGACCGAGGAAGACGACTCGCTGCATATTCGTGACGTGCAGATCGCGCAGGGCTTTCGCGGGCGCGGCGCGGGCACCTTCCTGCTGAACACGGCGCATCGCTGGGCGCGTGCGCGAGGGCTCGCCGAGTGCCAGTTGCGCGTATTCGTCGACAACCCCGCCGCGCGCCTCTACGTGCGTCTGGGCTATCGTCCGGCGGGACCGCGACTCGCCTTGCTCGGTTCGATCCGGCACATGGTGCGCCGCGTTTAGGCGTCGTCCATCGGGCGTTCGTCGTGGCCCGTTCCCGCATCACGCGAAAAAAACGCGCGAGGACTTTGCCCGAAAGCGCGGCGAAACATCGCCGAAAAAGCGCTCTGACTTTGATAACCCAATTCCCGTGCGACTTGCGCTAGCGGTCGTCCCTGGCTCAGAAGCGGAATGGCGCGTGCGAGCACGGCCTGCTGGCGCCATTGCGAAAAGCTCACGCCGAGCTCGCGCCTGAAGAGCCGCGCGATGGTGCGCGTGCTCGCCCCGGCTTCCGACGACCATCGTTCCAGATCCGAATGCGACGGGTCGCTCAGCACGGCGTCGCAGAGCGCGCGCAGGCGCTTGTCATTGGGCATCGGCACGGAAAGCGGAAGTGGCTGCGAACGGATGATTTCATCGAGCGCGAGCGTGCCGAGCAGCCGCTCACGCTGACGGGAAATCGCGTCTTCGTCGAGTGCGGCGATCACCTCGCGCAGCAGCGGCGACACTTCCACCACGCGGCACGCGCCGAGGCCGGGCGGCACGACGCTGGCATCGACGTAAAGGGTGCGTAGATACGCGTCCTCGACGATCACGACTTCATGCGTTACGTTCGGCGGCACCCAGATCGCGCGGGAAGGCGGCACCATCCACGTCGAATCGGCGGTTGCCACGCGCAGCACGCCGCGTGACGTGTACGCCACCTGCGCCCACGGATGTGTATGCAGCGCGATCCGCACGCCATACGGCACGGGCCGCGAGCGCACGCGGATCGGATGATCGCGGGTCGGCGAATGTTCGACCGGAATGTCGAGGTGCTCGACATTCTCGCTGGCTGGATTCGTGTCGACGAACGTAGTCATGGATCGCCTTTCGGGCGGAAGCTTGGACGGCCCGCCGGCAGCGCATTTTCGCGGGGCATAATGCGCGGATCGTTCAACGCCACGAATGGAGCGGCATTCTCCGATGCAATACGTCTTTGTGTACGGCACCCTGCGCGCGGGCGAAGCCAATGATATCAATCGCGCGGCAGAGCGCCATGATCTGGCGACACCGGAGTATCTGGGCGCGGCGCACGTGCGCGGTCATCTTTTCGATTTCGGCGCTTATCCCGGACTAGTGCTCGATGGCGATACCGGTGCGCCGATTCGTGGCGATATCTATCGAATCGAAGAATCGCTTGTGCCTGTGCTCGATGAAATCGAAGAGGTGTATCCCGGTGTGGAAGGACTGTTTCGCTCGCACCGGATGCACGTCGAAGTGGAATTGGATGGCACGAGAACGCGCATCGATTGCCTGATGTACCCCGTCTCGGCGCAATCAGTTGCAGGACTACCGAAGATATCAAGCGGCGATTGGCTTGTTCGCTGATTACGCTGCGCCCGAGGTGCTCACGCACCAGAGCGCAGCGCGACAGAACTAGCCGTGCGGCCGGAAGCGAACTTACTGGCTCGAACCGGTCGTCGACTTGCCGTGCGACTTCTTGTGATGACTACCCGACTTATGCACGGGCTGCGAATGCATGCCTTGCATACTGTCTTGCTGCGACGATTGCAGAGCTTGTGCGCGCGATTCGACGTCCGCGATCTTCGCGGGATCGGTGCTCATCGTCACGCCTTGCTCGCTTTGAGCATAGGCCACCGATGCAATCGCGCTCAACGACAACAGAACAGCCACGGACACTTTCTTCATTTTAACCTCCTGGTGACAGTTGAATCCGGGAATCGCCTGTCCGATTCGGGTATTGCCGCATAGTTCGGAGCAAAATCCAGTCCCGCATCGCACCGAGGTGCTTCGCTACCCGAACGTCTTCGGCAATGCGCTTCGGACCGTACTTATCGTAGACCCCGATTCGGGCAACGACGTGTCGAACCACGATTCCTGGCCGGCCCTCGAAAAGCCGGTGCGCGATCTTACAGGCGCGGCTCGTTGCTAGCTAGTCCTGACTAAACCTCGCGCAATCGATTCACGCATTCGGCCAGCGCCTTCAATAAAGACGCAGCCAGCGATACACCTCGAAGCGCGCCATGCCCACGAGTTCGTGCGCCGCAAGCTCGCTGTTCTCGAAGCTCCGTAAGCGCGGCAGAAGTGTGACGGAGTTGTGTCGCACATCTGAAACGTAGGCCTGCGGACGATAACCGAATGCATCGAACGCGGCCAGCGAGCGGCGCATGTGATACGCCGACGTAATGACGATCAAATCGCTGTCACGTGCATCACCCAGAATGGCGGCGACATTACGCGCGTTCTGATAAGTGTTGAGGCTTTGATTTTCGCGGATGAGATCGCCCGGCGCGACGCCCTGCGCAAGCACGTAAGGCGCGTAATTGTCCGCTTCGGCCTGACCGTGGTTTTGCGGGTCGCCGCCGCTCAGGATCAATCGACACGACGCACCGGACGCACGGCACTCCCGGTACAACTTCGCCGCCGCCGCAATGCGCGGGATCGAGTCGGCTTTCGGGATGAGCCCCGTGCCTTCCCTGTCCGTTCCGCCGCCCATCAGAACGATGTCGGTCTTGGGTGCGAAGTCCGGCGTGATCGTCTGATCAAAGCCCTGTTGCGCCAGATTGAGCAAAGGCCCGGCGAACCATCCGCTACCGCACGCCCACGCCAAAATGACGGTGAGAACGGCAATCTGGACGCGGCGGCGTCGCCAAAGCGCAAATAATGCAAAAAAAAGCAGCAATAAAGTAAATAGAACCAATTTGATTGGGGTAACGTATTGGTTTGAGGACAATTCGTTCCGTCATCGCGGACTTCGGGAACGCATCGGCGGGTGTCGCAGTAAAGCGCGTGATTAGCGCGCTCTCAACGGGGGCTTGTAATAGAAAGCAGCACCTAACGCAAGCGGCGGCCAAACATTCGCCAGCAAGCTGATCATGCTTGGCAACGCGAAATTCGGCGCGCCGCGTTTAGTCGACGTCGCGGACCGTCTTGCGACCGTCACGAGCGTCGTCATGGCTGCACAGGAAGACAGAACGAGATGACCACGTATTCTAACGAAGCCGTACTCGAAGCACTTCGCCGAGCGCAGTATCGTCAGGTTCCCTGGGCAAAACGTCCCAAAGGTTTCGACCTTCTGCGCGCACTCGGGCTGCTCGAACTCACGAGACAGCGCACCGTTGCGCCAGCGCCGGGTTTTCATGCACCCGTGGATATCGCTGTCGTGACCGAGCGCGGGAAAAACGAATTCAACCGGCTTTGCCGCGACGAACGTTCGATCGACTGGGACTTGAGACGCAGCGAACCTTATTCGTTCGGCGGCCAGGAAGTCGTAGTCGAGGCGAGAGCCTAAACGGCGCGTGCTTGGAGCTGAGACTGATCGGCTGACAGGCCGAGGGAGCGTCGTCGTCAGTCTTGTCCGCCGGGCTTCTTCTCGGGCGTCCGGTCTTTCCCGTGGCTTCACACCGGCGCGGACGAAAAAAATCCCGTTTCGCACGGGAATGGTCCAGCACTTTGTTACGCAAACGCGCATCCGTCAATGATGCCGTCCCTGGCTCTCCCTTTCGGAATCGGGACGCGCGCGCACATTGCTCGCGATATCGCCGCGCAGATCGCCACGCGGAGCGGGCGGCGTCGCATCGCGCGTCCGGGCGATATCCTGCGGCGCGCTCATGGCCGCTCTCGTGTTCAGATGCAAATCCGACCCCGGCGGCGGCCGCGCTTGCCCAGATGCCGCCGCGCTCGTCAGCGCGCCGAGCGCACCGCAAGCGAGCAGTATCGATACCTTCATGGCGAGTCCCCTCAAACCCGAACAGGGCCTGTTAGTCCACTCACCAAACTATGCTTTGCGCAGCCAACACGCTGTAAGCAATGGTAAAGAGTTGTTTCTCCGCCGTTTGAGCTGAGCCTCGCCAGTTTTTTTGGCGAGCCATACAATGACCTGCGAGAAGGGCCGGCACGCAAAGAAGGGCGTGCGCGGCGAACATCGGCGGAAGGTGATGCCTCGCGGGCCGAACGCCCGCGTGCAGGGAATGAAGCGAAACTGAGCCGAAACAGGAATGTATGGAATCAGCCTGCTTCGAGCGGAACAGATAGATCAGGCCATCTTGGCCGGGGCGCGCCACGATTCCGGGTTGGTCCAGAATGCACCGCGCAGGCGATCGCGGCTCGGCGGCGCGGGCGGCTTGGCCGCGCTCGAACCAATGCGTCCGCGCAGCGAGACCTCGCGGCCATTGCTCGACAAACGCTTCACGATTTCGGCAAGCGTGCCGTCCGCCTGCCATTCGTCGAAACGGCGGCGGCAAGTAGGGGGCGAAGGATAACGCCCGGGCAGCTTCGACCAGCCTTCACCCGTCGAGAGCACCCACAGCACGGCGTTGACCACCGAACGCGCTTCGACGCGCGGACGGCCGCGCCGCTCACTACGCGCCGGCTCGGAACAGAACAAAGCCTCAACCAGCGCCCACTCGTTATCTCTCAAATCGTCGAACAGCACCATATCTCACCTCAGCGAAGCTAACCCCGGTGCGCTGCCCCGCGCCGCGCACTCTGGTCGGAATCCGATGAACGAATTACCAGGAGAGAGTCGGAACGGTGCGGCAGACGATTGTTTCTGAATGCCACGTCGCCCGACCTCTGTGCGCAATGAAATGCGAGAACCGTGCCATGCGCGTCGCAAAATCCGGGAAACCCGCATGGCAGTAGGCTGACGCAACGCCAGCATGGCCCGTATCAGACCCGAAACGAGCCGGATAAGAAATCGGGACAATCACCAATCCTGTGCAGAGAGCCCATCCAGCGTGCGTTTTCGCAATTATGCTGCACCGCAGCGAAACGTACGTTCGGAGGAATTGTCGTGGTTGCCGCCGCTATAATCTGTATGAAACGGGCTTATTGATGAACGTCGGGAATGAACGGATCGCTGAACGTGACGCTGCGCCAGTTGCGCGTCTTTATCGAGGTGTCGCGGTTGCGTAGTTTCAGCCGCGCGGGCGATGAAATCGGCCTGACGCAGTCGGCGGTCAGCCGATGCGTGCGCGAGCTGGAAGGGGAAATCGGGCTGAAGCTCATCGACCGGACGACGCGCGAAGTGCAGTTGACGGATGTCGGCGTCAATCTCGTCGGCACGGTGTCCCGCCTGATTGCCGACCTCGACTCCGCGCTCCACGAAGTGCGCGAATTGGGGCAACAAAAGCGCGGCCGGGTGATCGTCGCGGCGAGCCCGACAGTCGCGTGCCGGCTGATGCCGCGCGTGATTGCGTCGTGTCTGCGAGAATTTCCGCTCGTCACATTGATTCTGCGAGACGATGTCCAATCCGACGTGCTCCGCCAGGTCAAGTCGGGCGAAGCGGATTTCGGCGTCGTGATCGGGCCTTTGGCCGACGACGCCCTTCACGGCCAGCCCGTGATGACCGATTCGTTTTGTCTCGTCGCACGCCGCGATCACCCGCTCGCGCACGAGTCTGGGGCGCCATGGGAAGCGCTCGCGGGAGAGCGGCTCGTGATGCTCGATCAGGCTTCGGGAAGCCGGCCAATCATCGATGCCGTCATGCAGCGGCACGGCGTTCAGGCGCAGGTGGTGCAGGAGCTCGGCCATCCAGCGACGGTGTTCGGACTGGTCGAGGCGGGTGTCGGCGTGAGCGTGTTGCCCTGGCTCGCGCTGCCTTTGCCTGCGGATTCCTCGCTGATCGCGCTGCCGCTGGAACCGCGCGCCGAGCGCACCGTGGAACTCGTACGAAGGCGCGACCGCTCGCTGTCTCCGGCGGCGGAGTCGGTCTGGTCGCTGATCGCCGCGCTGCCTCCGCGCGCCGAGCAACTGACCTGACGGGCCGTTTGTCTCGAAAATGTGCCGGGAGCGTTAGACTGCGTTCTTTATTCGACGAGGCGTGCAATGAGTGAATCGGAAGGCGCGGTGAGCGCAGAACTGAGCGAATTGACGGGCGCGCGCGAAAGCGGTGCGCCTCATGCGCCCAACGCACGCGATGCCGTGCGGGCGTTGCGTCCGTCGCAAATTCGCGAAGTGGCGAATGCCGGTTTCGGCGTGCCGGACGTGCTGCCGTTCTGGTTCGGCGAATCGGATCGCGTGACGCCGCCGTTCATTCGCGATGCCGCGAGTCGCGCACTCGCCGATGGCGCAACGTTCTACACGCATAATCTGGGCGTCGCGTCTTTGCGCGAGGCGCTCGCGCGCTACGTCACGGCCTTGCATGGCGATACGTCGGCCGCGCACGTCGCGGTGACGAGCGCCGGCGTGAACGCGCTGATGCTGGCGGCGCAACTCGTCGTCGGCGCGGGCGATCGCGTGGTCGCGGTGACGCCGTTGTGGCCGAATCTCGTCGAGATTCCGAAGATTCTCGGCGCGAGCGTCGAAACGGTTTCGCTCGGTTACGGCGAAAACGGCTGGACGCTCGATCTCGACCGGCTGCTCGCCGCGCTCACGCCGTCGACGCGCATGCTGATGATCAACTCGCCGAACAACCCGACCGGCTGGACGATGACGCGCGATCAGCAGCGCACCGTTCTCGAGCATTGCCGCCGCCACGGCATCTGGATCGTCGCGGATGAAGTCTACGAGCGCCTGTATTACGGCGGAAACGGCAAGGTTGCGCCGTCGTTCCTCGACCTCGCATCGCGCGATGAACGCGTGATCGCCGTGAATTCGTTTTCGAAGGCCTGGCTCATGACGGGCTGGCGGCTCGGCTGGATCGTCGCGCCGGAGCGTCTCATGGACGACCTCGGCAAGCTCGTGGAATACAACACGTCGTGTGCGCCGTCGTTCGTGCAGCAGGCGGGCATCGTCGCAGTCGAGGAGGGCGAGCGTTTCACGCAATCGCTCGTCGCGGACCTGCACGCGAGCCGCGATCATCTGGTCAAGGCGCTGCAGACCATCGACGGCGTCGACGTGCGCGCGCCGGACGGTGCGATGTACCTGTTCTTCTCGCTGCCCGGCGCGTCGCGCAGTCTCGAGCTTTGCAAGTCGCTGGTGCGCGACGCCGGTCTCGGGCTTGCGCCCGGCAGCGCGTTCGGTGAAGAGGGCGAAGGCTTCGTGCGCTGGTGCTACGCGTGCGATCCCGCGCGGCTCGACAAGGGCGTCGAGCGTTTGCGCGTCTTTCTTTCGACGCGCGTCTAAGGTCGAGGATCTCGGCGGCGCGCGAAGTAAGGAGCGCGCCGATTGCGTGTTCGCCCGTATTCATCTTTACGCACCGGTTCTTTTTGCGTAATATGGCGCTCAGTCACGCGCTTTCATCCAGGAAAGCGCCACCTCGTCCGGCTGGATGGCCCGGCGCTTCGCTCGATCGAACGCCCGATATCGCCTCTCCCCGGTGCGTGCTCCCAGTCAATATGACCGACCAAAATCGGGCGAGCGCGTCTTGAAACTCAGCGTCCAGCTTTATCGTCCGCACCGTTTCGGTGGCGTTCGAACCTACGCAAGTCCGGTTTGAATCGAATCATTGGCCGTTCATTGACCACTCATTGACCATTTAGGGTTGACCCAAGCTGCATGAATACTCAAGAGGCGAAGATCGTCCTCGAGACTGCATTGATTTGCGCGCAGGAACCGCTGCGACTGAGTGAATTGCGTAAGCTGTTCGCCGACGACGTATCGGCGGATACCCTTCGCACGCTGCTCGAAGGCCTTCAGGCCGACTGGTCGGGCCGCGGCGTCGAATTGGTCGCGCTCGCAACGGGCTGGCGCTTTCAAAGCAAGCCGGCGATGCGGACTTATCTCGACCGCTTGCATCCGGAAAAGCCGCCGAAGTATTCGCGCGCCGTGCTTGAAACGCTTGCGATCATTGCTTACCGGCAGCCAGTAACGCGTGGCGATATCGAAGAGATTCGCGGCGTGACCGTCAACACGCAAGTGGTAAAGCAGCTTGAGGATCGGAGCTGGATCGAAGTGATCGGCCATCGCGACGTGCCCGGACGTCCGGCGCTCTACGCCACGACGAAGCAGTTTCTGGATGACCTCGGGCTGACCGCGCTCGATGAATTGCCCGCGCTGGATAATCCGTCGGCGCAACTGGAAGCGTCGTTGTTGTCGCAGCATTCGATCGACTTTCCGGATCGCGTTGCCGGCGATACACCGCCCACAGCCAGCATTGCGGATGAATCGACTGCCGCCGGGGAACATCCCGCAAGTGCGCCAGTCAACCCGAATGAAGTGTCCGAGTCCGTCATCGCGCTCACCGAGCGGGTGCAGCCCGCGGACGTAACCGCGGCACAGCCTGAAGCAACACCCGAAAGCGCCGACGCGAGTGACTCCCGCGATGCCGGTCCGGACGCCGCAATTCACGCGCAGCCACTGAGAGCCGCGCCTGAACTGCACGCGCATCCCGACGGCACGCAAGCGCACGAAGTCGACGATTCAGCCGTTCCCGCTCCGCCCGATGGCGCGCAAGACGGCCATGAACGGGACACGCGCGCATTGAACGACTTCGCTTCGGATGACGACGACTCCGAAGAACCTACGGCGCGCCGCGCCTGACGCAATTTTGCATGGCCCCTGATCCGCTTCGGCTCGCCAAAATGATCATTTCGAGACGACCGGCCGAACCGATCAGCGGAAATTTTTGACGCGCCTCACGAGACGCGCGATTCGACATTTGAGGTTGTTTTGACACATTCCCACGACAGCGATTCGCCTGATTCCGCGCGCCCCGTGCACGCCGCGGACGCCCATGAACCGGCCGACGCCGGCGAACGCACGCGCAGCGACGAGAATGGCGAAGGCGACGATCGTCCGCGCCGCGGCCTGCGCCGCGGGCCACGCAGTCTGATCGCGCGGCGCCGCGCTGTCGCCAAGACCAAGGGCGCCGAAGGCGCGCCGGGTTCACCCGACACCGCGACCGAGGCAGCGCCGGATGGCGTCGTCGCGGAACCGGTCGCAAAGCCGCGCACGGAAGCGGGCAACCGCGCGCCGCGCGCCAACGCGGCAAAGGGCGGCCGCAGGAATCCGCGCCGTGAATTGGCGGAAGCCGGTGCAAGCGAACCGGTCGATGCAATCGAGGCGCCCGTCGCCGCCGATGCCGCGCCTCAAGCCGCGCCGCGCGAAGGCGGCCGGCGCAAGAATCCGCAGCAAGCGCGCGGCAAGCGTGCCGAAGCCGCACCGGCAACGGGCGAACGCGCCGCAGCCGCCAATGTCGACGACGTTTTCGCCTACGTCACGTCCCCCGCCTTCGATGCCGACAACGGCGTAAGCGGCGTGCGCGCGCCGATGCTCCGCCGTGGCCGCAACGCGCCCCAGCAAAAGCGCGTGCTCGAACCGGACGACGACGCGCCCAAGCTGCACAAGGTTCTTGCAGATGCCGGCATGGGTTCGCGGCGCGACATGGAAGAATTGATCATCGCGGGCCGTGTATCGGTGAACGGCGAGCCGGCGCATATCGGCCAGCGCATCATGCCGACCGATCAGGTGCGTATCAACGGCAAGCCGCTCAAGCGCAAGCTGGCGAGCAAACCGCCGCGCGTCTTGCTCTATCACAAGCCGACAGGCGAAATCGTCAGTCACGCCGACTCGGAAGGCCGAGCGTCCGTGTTCGACAAGCTGCCGTCGATGAAAACCGCCAAGTGGCTCGCGGTCGGCCGCCTCGACTTCAATACCGAAGGCTTGCTGCTGCTCACGACCTCGGGCGATCTGGCGAACCGCTTCATGCATCCGCGCTATAGCGTCGAGCGCGAGTACGCGGTGCGCGTGGTCGGCCAGTTGTCGGAAGGGATGAAGCAGAAGCTTTTGAAGGGCGTCGAACTCGACGACGGTCCCGCGAACTTCCTGCGCATTCAAGATGGTGGCGGCGAAGGCACGAATCACTGGTATCACGTCGCGCTGGCTGAAGGCCGCAATCGCGAAGTGCGCCGCATGTTCGAAGCCGCGGGCTTGATGGTCAGCCGCCTGATCCGCACGCGTCACGGTCCGATCGCGTTGCCGCGCGGTCTCAAGCGTGGCCGCTGGGAAGAGCTCGAAGATAACCAGGTGCGCAGCCTGCTCGCGGCGGTGGGTCTCAAGCTGCCGACCGAAGAAAAGGGTGGCCGTAGTTCCGCACCGCGCGTGCAGCCCGATCCGATGCAGACGTCGATGGGCATCATCACGCGTGAGCCGGTGCTGATGTCGCATGCGCGCATCGCGCAGTCGCAAACGCCGGGACGCAACGGCGGCGGTCGGCGCGGCGCGGCAGGCGGCATGTCGGGCGGCTTCGGCATGGGCGGCGCGGGTGCTGGTTTCGGCGGCGGCCCGGGCAACCGGAGCGGCAATGGCACAGGCCGACGCAACGGCGCCGAGCCGAATGGCAACCGCGCGGGCGGCGGCGAGGCTAACGGCAATCGCGCACCGGGCGGCCGTGGCGGTCCTCGCGGCGCGCGTCCTCAAAGTGGTGCGCCGGGCGCGGCGGGTCCGGCCAAGCGAGCCGCGAATGGCAACGGTCCGCGCGGCAATCGTCCGGGCGGCCAGCAAAACGCGGGACAAGGCAAGCCAGGCGGTCCGGCGCGCGGCGGTCCGCGAAATCGGACGCGCGGGCGCTAGCCGTCGTCGAATCCGCGTCATTGCGGGATTCGCAAGTAACGGTCGACAGGCTTCTTCATGGCGTCGACCGTTTTTTGCAAATGCAAGCCAAAAAGTCTGTCTTCCGGCACGAAACGAGCCTGAACGGGCCGTCTACGTTTGCGTTTATCCCGAAAAATGGCTAAAATCATGAAGTCGCTGGGCACGTAGTTTTTCTCTCTGCCCTGAGTGCGATCTCGGTTGAAGAAGATGGGCGTTGCGCCCATTTTTTTTTGGCTTTTCGGTTCGGCATCTCGGGGAAGAAGGGTGCGCGCCCGCTTATGGCGCATGCCCGCAGGTGTTGTCGGCGTGGAGCGCGCGAACACCTTGGAGTGACTGTGCAACTGACGGAACTGATTGAAACCACGGTCTCGGGCTTAGGCTACGAGCTTGTCGATCTCGAGCGTTCGGGAGGCGGCATGCTGCGTATATATATCGACCATCCGGGCGGTATCGCCATCGAGGACTGCGAGAAAGTCACACGCCAGCTCCAGTATGTGCTCGAAGTCGAGAATATCGATTACGACCGGCTCGAAGTCTCGTCGCCGGGTCTCGACCGTCCGCTCAAGAAGCTGGCGGATTTCGAACGCTTCGCGGGGAGCGAAGTCGTCATCACATTGAAAAAGCCGTTGGACGGGCGCAAGTCGTACCGTGGCATTTTGCATGCCCCCGACGGCGACACGATCGGTTTGGAATTGGAAGGGAAGGACGGCGCCGCGATGCTCGATTTCACGCTCGCGGACCTCGACAAAGCACGTCTCGTCCCCAAAGTTGACTTTAGGAGCCGCAAACAATGAGTCGCGAAGTTTTGATGCTGGCGGATGCGCTGGCGCGCGAAAAGAACGTCAACAAGGACGTGGTGTATGCAGCCCTGGAGGCTGCGCTTGCATCGGCAACGAAAAAGCTGTTCGAGGAAGACGTCGACATTCGCGTGGCGATCGACCGTGAAAGCGGCGAGCACGAAACCTTCCGCCGCTGGCGCGTGGTGCCGGACGAGGCCGGCCTGCAAGAGCCGGATCAGGAAATTCTGCTGTTCGAAGCGAAGGAGCAACAGCCCGACGCGCAGGTGGACGACTTCATCGAAGAACCGATTCCGTCCATCGAATTCGGCCGTATCGGCGCCCAGGCAGCGAAGCAAGTCATCCTGCAGAAAGTGCGCGATGCCGAGCGCGAGCAAATCTTGAACGACTTCCTCGAGCGCGGCGAAAAGATCATGACCGGCTCGGTCAAGCGTCTGGACAAGGGTAATTTCATCGTCGAATCCGGTCGCGTGGAAGCGCTGCTGCGCCGCGACCAGTTGATTCCGAAGGAAAACCTGCGGGTGGGCGACCGTGTGCGCGCGTACATCGCCAAGGTCGACCGCACGGCGCGCGGCCCGCAAATCGAGCTTTCGCGCACCGCGCCCGAGTTTCTGATGAAACTGTTCGAGCTGGAAGTGCCGGAAATCGAGCAAGGCCTGCTGGAGATCAAGGCGGCCGCGCGCGATCCTGGCGTGCGTGCGAAAATCGGGGTGATCGCCTATGACAAGCGTATCGACCCGATCGGCACTTGCGTCGGCATCCGCGGTTCGCGCGTGCAGGCCGTACGCAACGAGCTTGGTGGCGAGAACGTGGACATCGTGCTATGGTCGGAAGACCCCGCCCAGTTCGTGATCGGCGCTCTCGCGCCGGCAGCCGTCCAGTCGATTGTCGTGGATGAAGAAAAGCATTCGATGGACGTCGTCGTAGACGAAAACGAACTCGCGGTTGCCATCGGCCGAAGCGGCCAGAACGTTCGACTCGCCAGCGAGCTCACCGGCTGGCAGATCAACATCATGACGCCGGACGAATCGGCGCTGAAGCAGAACGAAGAACGTGGCAAGTTGCGCGATCTGTTCATGGCGCGTCTGGATGTGGACGAGGAAGTCGCCGACATCCTGATCGACGAAGGCTTTACGAGCCTCGAAGAGATCGCGTACGTGCCGCTCAACGAAATGCTCGAGATCGAAGCCTTCGACGAAGACACGGTGCACGAACTGCGTAACCGTTCGCGCGACGCGTTGCTGACCATGGCGATCGCCAACGAAGAGAAGGTCGAAGGCGTCGCGCTCGATCTGAAGAGTCTCGAAGGAATGGACAACGAGCTTCTCGCGAAGCTCGCTGAACACCAGATCCAGACCCGCGACGAACTCGCGGAGCTGGCTGTGGATGAACTGGTCGAAATGACCGGTGTGGAAGAGGATGCCGCTAAGGCGTTGATCATGAAAGCACGTGAACACTGGTTCCAGTGAGAAATGACCATGGCGCACTGATATTTGGCGGCCGGTTTGGCCGCGTGACCCCGATCTAACCGCAAGGATATGTCCTTGCATCAAGAGGAATGAATGGCGAGTAACAACGTAGCCCAATTTGCCGCGGAACTCAAAATGCCTGCGGGCGTCCTGCTCGAGCAGTTGCAGGCGGCTGGCGTCCAGAAAGCAAGCGCGAACGACGACCTGTCCGAGACGGACAAGGCGCGTCTGCTCGATCATTTGCGCAAGTCGCACGGTTCCGCCGACGCCGACAAGCGCAAGATCACTTTGACCCGCCGGCATACGTCGGAGATCAAGCAATCTGACGCAACGGGTAAAGCTCGCACCATTCAGGTCGAGGTGCGCAAGAAGCGTGTATTCATGAAGCGCGACGAGGCCGGCGTGGAACAAGCCGCCGAGGCGCCCGCTCCGGTCGAGGAAGAAGTCGACGAAGCCGAATTGCAGCGCCGCGAGGAAGAAGCGCGTCGCGCCGCCGAGCAGCTCGAGCGCGAAGAGCGCGAGCTGAAGGAGCGTCAGGCTCAGCTCGAACGCGAGGAAAGCGAGCGTCGTCAGCGTGAGGAAGCGGCTGAAGCCGAGCGTCGTCGTCAGGAAGACGAAGCGGCGCGCCGTGCGGCTGCTGCCGCGCAGGCAGCGGAAATCTCGCGCGCGGCATCGGCTGCGCGTCAGGAAGCGCGCACGCCGCCAACGGTCGATGCAAAGGCTGAAGTGAAGCCCGAGCCGAAGGTCGACGACACCGCGCAACGCGAAGCCGCCGAAAAGGCAGCGGAAGAGAAGGCTGCCAGCGAGCGCGCCGCGCAACGCGAAGCCGCCAAGAAGGCGGAGGACGCCGCGCGCGCCGCTGCTGAAAAAACGCGTGTCGAACAGGAACAGATCGCGAAACGTCGCGCGGCAGCGGAAGCCGAAGCACGCGCCATCCGCGAGATGATGAACACGCCGCGCAAGGCGCAGGTAAAGGCGCCGGAGCCGGCGCCCGTGGTCGCCAAGCCGGCCGAAGCAGCCAAGGCTGCGGAAGCGAAGGGCACGCTGCACAAGCCGGCGCGTCCGGAAGGCGCGACGGCGGCACGTCCTGCCGTGGCGAAGAAGCCGGCAGCGGGCGGCACGGCGGCACCCGCCACGACCGCACCCGCGGGCGACAAGAAGAAGGCCGGCGGCAAGGGCGGCTGGCAGGACGACGCGTCCAAGCGCCGTGGCATCAAGACGCGCGGCGACACGAGCGGCGGCGTCGATCGCGGCTGGCGCGGTGGCCCGAAAGGTCGCGGCAAGCATCAGGAACAGACCACGTTCCAGGCGCCGACCGAGCCGATCATCCGTGAAGTGCACGTGCCGGAAACCATCTCGGTGGCCGATCTCGCGCACAAGATGGCGGTGAAGGCGTCCGAAGTCATCAAGATCATGATGAAGCTCGGCCAGATGGTCACGATCAATCAGGTGCTGGATCAGGAAACGGCGATGATCATCGTCGAGGAACTGGGCCATCGCGCGGTCGCGGCGAAGCTGGACGATCCGGAAGCGCTGCTGGTCGAAGGCGAAACCACGGAAGAAACGGCAGAGCGTCTGCCGCGTCCGCCGGTCGTCACCGTCATGGGTCACGTCGACCACGGCAAGACCTCGCTCCTGGACTACATCCGTCGCGCCAAGGTGGCGGCGGGCGAAGCGGGCGGCATCACGCAGCATATCGGCGCATATCACGTCGAAACGCCGCGTGGCGTCATCACCTTCCTCGACACGCCGGGTCACGAGGCCTTCACGGCCATGCGTGCGCGCGGTGCGAAGGCAACCGACATCGTCATTTTGGTGGTCGCGGCCGACGACGGCGTGATGCCGCAAACGAAGGAAGCCATCGCCCACGCGAAGGCGGGTGGCGTGCCTATCGTCGTGGCGATCAACAAGATCGACAAGCCGGAAGCCAATTCCGACCGCGTGAAGCAGGAACTCGTCGCGGAAGGCGTGGTGCCGGAAGAGTACGGCGGCGATTCCCCGTTCATCGAAGTGTCGGCGAAAACCGGCAAGGGTATCGACGACCTTCTGGAAAACGTGTCGTTGCAGGCCGAAGTGTTGGAGCTGAAGGCACCGATCGACGCACCGGCCAAGGGTCTCGTGATCGAAGCCAAGCTCGACAAGGGCAAGGGTCCGGTCGCAACCATCCTGGTGCAGTCGGGCACGTTGAATCGCGGCGACGTGGTTCTGGCGGGCAGCGCATACGGTCGCGTTCGCGCCATGCTGGACGAAACCGGCAAGCCGACCAAGACGGCGGGTCCGTCGATCCCGGTGGAAATCCAAGGTCTGTCGGAAGTGCCGGCTGCGGGCGAAGAAGTCATCGTGCTGCCGGACGAGCGCAAGGCGCGCGAAATCGCGCTGTTCCGTCAAGGCAAGTTCCGCGACGTCAAGCTCGCCAAGCAACAGGCCGCGAAGCTCGAGAACATGCTGGAGCAAATGGGCGAAGGCGAAGTGCAGAATCTGCCGCTCATCGTCAAGGCCGACGTGCAGGGTTCGCAGGAAGCGCTGGTGCAATCGCTGCAAAAGCTTTCGACCAACGAAGTACGCGTGCAGATCGTGCACAGCGCGGTCGGCGCGATCAGCGAGTCGGACGTCAATCTGGCGACGGCTTCGAAGGCGGTCATCATCGGCTTCAACACGCGTGCGGATGCGCAAGCCCGCAAGCTGGCGGAATCCAACGGCATCGACATTCGCTACTACAACATCATCTATGACGCTGTGGATGAAGTGAAGGCGGCAATGTCCGGCATGCTCTCGCCGGAGAAGCGCGAAACGGTTACGGGTATGGTCGAGGTGCGCCAGGTCATCCGCGTGCCGAAGATCGGCCTTATCGCAGGTTGTATGGTCACGGACGGCGTGGTCAAGCGTTCCTCTTCGGTGCGCGTGATTCGCAACAACGTCGTGATCCACACCGGCGAACTCGACTCGCTCAAGCGTTTCAAGGACGACGTCAAGGAAGTGCGTCAGGGCTTCGAGTGCGGTATCTCGATGAAGAACTTCAACGACATCGTCGAAGGCGACCAGCTGGAAGTGTTCGAAGTGACCGAAGTGGCTCGTACGCTGTAAAGCGGTAACTTGCAGCGAGCCGCCAAGGCGAGAGGGCGGAGCGGGCCGCGCGGCTCGCTCCGCCCTTTTTCTTTTGTGCGGCGCGCGATGAATATACGGAAAACATCATGGCTAAAAAACGTACTTCCCCGAATCGCAACGTGCAGATCGCCGATCAGATTCAGCGCGATCTCTCCGAGCTGATGCGCGAGGTGAAAGATCCGCGCATCGGCATGGTGACGATGCAGAGCGTCGAACTCACGCCCGATTACGCGCACGCGAAGGTCTATTTCACGACGCTCACCGGCGACCCGAAGGAAACCGAGGAAGCGTTGAACCACGCGGCCGGGCATCTGCATAACCAATTGTTCAAGCGCCTGCACATTCATACGGTGCCGACGCTGCACTTTCACTACGACCAGACGATCGAGAAGGCCGTGGAGATGTCGCGTCTGATCGACGAAGCGAACGCCTCGCGCGCCAAAGACGACGAAGAAGGCGCCTGAGCGATGAGCGGTGCAACGAAGGACTCGCCGCGCCCGAAGATTGCCCGGCGCGCGCTAGATGGCGTGTTGCTGCTGGACAAGCCGCTCGGTCTGTCTAGCAACGACGCGCTCATCAAGGCGAAGCGGCTTTTTCTCGCGAAGAAGGCGGGACACACGGGTACGCTCGATCCCCTCGCGACGGGTTTGCTGCCGCTTTGTTTCGGTGAAGCAACCAAGTTTTCGCAGGATTTGCTCGAAGCCGACAAGACCTACGAAGCGACGATGCGCCTCGGTATGCGCACGACGACGGGCGACGCGGAAGGCGAAGCCATCGACGAGCGCGCGGTGACGTGCGACGAAGCGGCTGTGCGAGATGCCATGACGCGCTTTCTCGGCGAGATCGTGCAAATTCCACCGATGTATTCCGCGCTGAAACGTGACGGCAAGCCGCTCTACGAATACGCGCGCGCGGGACAGACCGTGGAGCGCGAAGGGCGCAACGTCACCATCCACGCGTTAGAGATGATCGCGTGTGCGTTGCCGCTCGTCACGTTTCGCGTGACCTGCAGCAAGGGCACGTATGTACGCACCCTGGCTGAGGATATCGGTGAGACGTTGGGATGCGGCGCGCATCTGACGGCGTTGCGGCGGACGGGCGTGGGCGCGTTGACGCTCGACCATGCGGTGACGCTCGATGCATTGGCGAACATTGATGAAACCGCGCGCGATGCGTGGCTTCAGCCGGTGGATGCGCTGCTGTCGACGTTCCCGGAAGTGCGTCTGGACGACGATGCCACCCGGCGTTTTTTGCATGGCCAGCGCCTCAAGCTGTCGGATGTATCGACGGACATGCTCGAAGCGGGCCGCGTGCGCGTGTACACGCAAGAAGGCGGACGGCTGCTTGGCGTGGCGAAAGCGGGCGAGGGCGTGCTTGCGCCGGAACGGTTGATCGTCACGGCGGGCTGAGCGAGTCAGCGACGCCAGACTTGCAACCTGCGCAACGAAAAAAAGCCCAGACGAGAAGTCTGGGCTTTTTTACGTCCACGCTGAACGAACCGCAACGATCAATGCGCCGCCGATGCCGCCGCCGCTGAATCTCCGCCGCCGGAGCGTTCGGGCTTCGTGATCCAGATCAATGCGATCAGCGCGACGAAAATCCCCGCCGAGATATAGAACATGTCGTTCACGCCGAGCTGCGCGGCCTGCTGCGTCGCCATGCTGTTGAATAGACCGTAAGTCTGATCGTGCGAATAGCCGATTGCGCCCATCTGCTGCATCGAATTGGTGAAGTTCGGATTGAACGAATTCGCCTGCTCCACCAGTTGCACGTGATGAACGATCGACCGATGCTCCCAGGCCGTCGAAAAAATCGACGTGCCGATACCGCCGCACATGATCCGCACGAAGTTCGACAAGCCCGACGCCGCCGGAATGCGATGCCCCGGCAAACCCGACAGCGTGATCGACACCAGCGGAATGAAGAAGCCCGCCATCGCGATACCCTGAATCAGCGTGGGCAGCGTGAGCGACCAGGTATCGACGCCCGTGGTGTAGCGCGAACGCATCCAGAAGCACAGCGCGAACACGAGGAACGCGGCGGTTGCAATCCGGCGCGGATCGGTGCGCGGCAGGAATTTGCCCGTGATCGGCGAGAGCAGTACCGCGAACAATCCGACGGGCGCCATCACGAGCCCGGCGTCGGTGGCCGTGTAGCCGATCACCGTTTGCAGCCATAGCGGCAACAACACGAGATTGCCAAAGTAGAGCCCATAGCCGACCGAGAGCGCGATGGTCCCGCCCGAGAAGTTGCGCAGCGCGAACAACGACAGATCGACGACCGGATGCTCCGCCGTCAGCTCCCACACGATGAAGAACGCGAACGCGATCACCGCGACCAGCGCGAGCACGACGATGGTCGTCGAATTGAACCAGTCGAGATCCTTTCCCTTGTCGAGCATGATCTGCAGCGAGCCGACCCAGACTACGAGCAAGCCGAGCCCGACCGAATCGATGGGCGCTTTACGGATGGCCGAATCGCGGTCGCGGAAAATCATGAACGTCGCGATGGCCGCAATGAAGCCGACCGGAATGTTCACGTAGAAGATCCACGGCCATGAGATGTTGTCCGAGATCCAGCCGCCGAGAATCGGCCCGGCGACAGGCGCAATGAGCGTGGTCATCGACCACATGGATAACGCGATGGGCGCTTTCTCGCGCGGGTAGCTCGCGAGCAGGAGCGTTTGCGACAGCGGGATCATCGGGCCGGCGACCGCGCCTTGCAGCACGCGCGCGGCGAGCAGGAAGGGCAGCGTCGGCGCGAGTCCGCACAGCCATGAAGCGATCACGAAGAGAATGATCGAGCCGAGAAACAGCTTCACTTGCCCGATGCGCTGCGTGAGCCAGCCGGTGAGCGGCACTGAGATGGCGTTGGCGACCGCGAACGACGTGATGACCCACGTGCCCTGATCGGACGAGACACCGAGATCGCCCGAGATCGACGGAATCGAGACGTTCGCGATCGACGTGTCGAGCACGTTCATGAACACGGCGAGCGACACGGCGATCGTCCCGATGACGAGCTTCCCGCCCGTCAGCGGCGGATGAACGACGTTGGCTTGAGACATCGATGAGGTCCGTGTCCGCTTACATCAGCTTGGCGGCCGAGGCGGACTTCGCCGCCGCGCCGTTGCCGCGCGAGGACGAAGCGCCCGACGAAGCCTGCGGACCATTGCCCGCGTTCTGCTGGATGATGCGCGCGATTTCCTGATCGGCCTGATCGCCGTACTTGTCGAACACGTTGGTCTGATAAACCGTGTTCGGCGCCTGGCCGAGCTGGCCGCCTTGTTCATCCTTGATGGTCACGTCGACATCCATCGACAGGCCGATACGCAACGGATGCTGCTCCAGTTCCTTCGGATCGAGCGCGATACGCACCGGCAGCCGTTGCACCACCTTGATCCAGTTACCGGTCGCGTTCTGGGCGGGCAAAAGCGAGAAGGCCGAACCCGTGCCGGCCGAGAAGCCGACGACCTTGCCGTGATAGACCACGCTCGAACCGTACAGGTCGGCCGTCAGATCGACCGGCTGGCCAATGCGCATGTGCTTGAGCTGCACTTCCTTGAAGTTGGCATCGACCCACACGCCGTTGAGCGGCACGATGGCCATCAGCGGATTGCCCGGCGCCACGCGTTGGCCGACCTGCACCGAACGCTTCGCGACATAACCCGTCACCGGCGCGGGCAGCGTGTTGCGCGCGTAGTTGATGTACGCGTCGCGCACCTTGGCGGCGGCGGCGAGCACGTTCGGGTGATCCGCGATCGTCGTGTTCGAGGTCAGCGAACGGTTCGACGCGAGTTCCTGCTGGGCCGAATCGAGCGCCGCCTGCGCGCCGCGCACGGCGTCGCGAGCGTGCGAGATTTCTTCCAGCGATACCGCGCCCGTTTGCGCGACCGTCATGCGGCGGCGCAAATCGTCCTGGGCACGCGAGAGGTCGGAGCGACGCAGCGCGATCTGCGCTTCGTACTGGTTGTTGTTGACGAAGAAGGTGCGTACCTGACGCACGGTCTGCGCGAGATTCGCTTCCGCCTGATCGAGCGCGACCTTCGAGTCGGCGGGATCGAGCGCGACGAGCGGGTCGCCGACCTTCACCGTCTGGGTATCGTCCGCATTCACCGAAATGACCGTGCCGACCACTTGCGGCGTGATTTGCACGACGTTGCCGTTCACGTAGGCGTCGTCGGTGGACTCGTGAAAGCGCGCGACGAGGAAGTAGTACAGGCCGTAAGCCACGGCGGCGATGATGACGACGAGCACGATCAGCGTCATGAGCACGCGGCGTTTGCCGTTGCGCTGCTTGGGCGCGGGAGCGGCGGCGGCTGCGGCGGCGTTTTGTTGAGGGTCGCTCATTGAAGGCTCCGAATGTTTCGTATTTATCTTGATGCGTGTTCTTGTACTTGGGCGCGGCTCAGTTCTACTGCGCCGGTTGGCTTGCCGTCTGTTGCGTGCCCTTGGGCTGTCCGCTGCCGTCGATCGCGAGATTCGAATCGGTCGCGTCGAATCCGCCGCCGAGCGATTTGATCAGCGCGATCTGCAGGTCGCTGCGCCTCAAGCGCAGATTGGTCACGGTCTGCTCGTTGGCGAGGCGGTTCTGGTCGGCCGTCAGCACTTGCAGTTGCGGCGACAGCCCGGCCTTGTAGCGGATCACCGCGAGCTCGTAGGCGTTCGACGCCGCCGCGAGCGCGCTTTGGGCGTCGCCCATCTGACGGTCGAGCGAGCGGATGGCCGAGATATTGGTCGCCACGTCGTTCATCGCGTTGATGAGCGTCTGATTGTAGTTGGCGACGTCGCCTTCGAAGTCGGCATAACGGCCCTTCAACTGGGCGCGCAGTGCGCCGGCATCGAAGATCGGCAGATGGATGGCCGGACCGGCCTGGACCTGACGGCTGCTCGAAGTGAGGAAGCGGCCCCAGCCGAACGCGTCGAAACCGAAGCCCGCGGCGAGGTTGATGTCCGGGAAGAACTCGGCCTTCGCTTCCTTGATGTTGTGCGTCGCCGACTCGACCTGCCAGCGTGCCGCGACGATGTCCGGACGGCGCGCGACGAGGTCGGCGGGCACGTTGTCGGGCAGCGCGACGGTGACGTTCGAATTGATCACCGGATTGGCGATCTGCAGGCCGCGATCCGGACCCTTGCCCAACAGCGCCGCGAGCTGATAGCGCACCGACTCGATTTGGCCGTCGAGTTCGCTGAGGTTGGTCTGGCTCGTCGCGGTGTTGCCTTCGGCGGTGCGGCGTTCCACGTTGGTATCGAGACCGGCGGTCACGCGTCCGTTGGTGATGCGGCCCACGTTCTCGCGATTCGAAATCTCGCGCTGGGTGACATCGCGCAGTGCGTAAAGCAACGCAAGCTGGTTATACGTGCGCGCCACCGACGCCGCGAGCGTGACGCGCGCCTGCTGCATGTCGGCCTCGGCCGCCTTTTCCAGCGAGACCGCTTGATTCAGACGCGCGCGATTCTTGCCCCAGAGGTCGAGATCCCAAGACGCGCTGGCAAGCACGTTGTTCTCGCTGAACCACGTTCCACCGTAGGGCGGCGGAAACAGCGCGTTGGCGGAGTAGAGCTCGCGAGTCCACGAATACGAACCGTTGACCTTAGGCGACAGCGCCGAACGCGAGGTTTCGATATACGACGATGCCTTTGCAATTCGCGATTGCGCCTGCGCAATGCTCGGATTGTCCGCGAGCGCTTCGTCGATGAGTTGCGGCAATTGCGGGTCGCCGAACTGCTTTGCCCAGTCGAGCGACGGCCACTGGCCGCCTTGTCCCGGCACGCTTTGCGTGGCGCTGTAATTGTCGGGTGTGGCGATCGTCTTGTCGCTCGAAATGCCCGAATAGTTCGCGCATCCGGCGATTGCCAGCGCGGCAGCGGCGGCCGCCAACGCGGTCTTCGCGCTTCCCGGCAGCCCGATGCCTCGGAGCGCCGGCAAGGATAGGTGTTTCATCGCTCGTCTCTTGAGATGAGAATTAAAGATGGACGTTGCAATCATTTTTTTGCGCCGCAGCGGCGGATTTGCTTGTCATCGCAATGACGTCGCGGGCTTGTCGTTTGCGCTCAACGCGAGGGCTGCGGCGGAGTCGCACGAGTTTGCCAGTACGCGTCGCAGCATGCTCTTGAGAAAGCCGACTTCTTCGGGCGTGAAGCCTGCAAGAAGATTGTCCAGGACGCTCGTGAAGATGGCGGGCACTTGTTCGGCCATCACGCGGCCGTCTTCGGTGAGCGCAAGTCGAACCACGCGCCGGTCCGCCTCGCTGCGCACGCGCGACAGCAGGCCGCGCTTCTCCAGCCGGTCGATCAGACGCGTGACCGCGCTTGCGTCGATACCGTACTCACGTGCAATATCCGCCGCCGTCGCGCATTTGCCCACCGCCAGCATGAACATAATGCTCGCCTGCGTTCCGGTAATGCCGAGCTCGGAGGAGGTGTGCTGCGTCACCATGTTCCACATGGTCGAGCGCACCCGGCTGATGAGGTAGCCCACGCTTTCGCTCAGGACGTAATCGCCGATGCCAGCGGGTTTCGGAGCCTCACTCATTGTAAATTCTTGTGCGGTCGCAATAATTGACTAGGCAGTATTATAGGTAGGGCAACATGTCGCTGCAAGAATCTTTTCCAGGAACGCTTAATAATCGGCCGGGGCGGCCCGCCGCACTAAGCCGAGAGCGTTTTTCACATAGCTGACGCGGCGGCGGCGCAACATCGCAATTACGGGTCGCGGCCTATTGTCAGAAAGTGACTTCCGTGCGTGCTATAATTTACGGTTCTCACCGCGCCGGGACCGTGATTCACATGCAACTGCGCCGACTGACGAGCCGTCCGAAGTAACAAGCGAAGTAACGAGCCAAGTACCCGCGAAGTACAAGACGAAGTACCCGCGAAGTACAAGAACTACGTCCGAAAGACATAAGCCGGACGGAATGCAGCGCACAAGGAACTTGCGCGCTGCCGGACAAGCTCAGTCGGAACAGCATTGCGTCAAAGACGGCCTGCCGAGCCACGACGCCTCCTTATCCAGAATGTTCTGGATGGACTCAGGCCTGCTTCGACGGCGCATAACCAAGATACCTTCTATGACTCGCGCCCTACGCAATATCGCAATCATCGCCCACGTCGACCACGGCAAGACCACGCTCGTCGACCAGTTGCTCCGTCAATCGGGCACGTTCCGGGAAAACCAACAGGTCGCGGAACGGGTCATGGACTCGAACGACATCGAAAAAGAACGTGGCATCACGATCCTGGCGAAGAATTGCGCGGTCGAATACGAAGGCACGCACATCAATATCGTCGACACGCCGGGACACGCCGACTTCGGCGGTGAAGTGGAGCGTGTGCTCTCCATGGTCGATTCCGTGCTGTTGCTCGTCGACGCCGTCGAAGGCCCGATGCCGCAAACGCGCTTCGTGACCAAGAAGGCGCTCGCGCTCGGGCTTAAGCCCATCGTCGTCATCAACAAGGTGGACCGTCCGGGCGCGCGTATCGACTGGGTAATTAACCAGACGTTCGATCTGTTCGACAAGCTGGGCGCGACCGAAGAGCAACTCGACTTCCCGATCGTCTACGCGTCGGGCCTGAACGGCTATGCCGGTCTCGACCCCGAAGTGCGCGAAGGCACCATGCGTCCGCTCTTCGAAGCCATTCTGGAACACGTGCCGGTGCGCCCGTCGGACCCAGATGGTCCCCTGCAACTGCAGATCACTTCGCTCGACTACAACTCGTATGTCGGCCGTATCGGCGTGGGTCGCGTGGCGCGCGGCCGTATTCGCCCGGGCATGCAAGTGGCCGTGCGTTCGGGTCCGGACGGCGCGATCATCAATCGCAAGATCAATCAGGTGCTGTCGTTCCACGGCCTCGAGCGCGTGCAGGTCGAAGAAGCGCAAGCAGGCGACATCGTGCTGATCAACGGTATCGAGGAAATCGGTATCGGCGTGACCATCTGCGCGCCGGAAAATCCCGAAGCGCTGCCCATGATCACCGTCGACGAACCCACGCTCACGATGAACTTCCTCGTGAACTCGTCGCCGCTCGCGGGCAAGGAAGGCAAGTTCGTGACGAGCCGCCAGATTCGCGACCGTCTCACGAAGGAACTGAACCACAACGTGGCGCTGCGCGTGAAAGACACGGGCGACGAAACCACGTTCGAAGTGTCGGGTCGCGGCGAACTGCATCTGACCATTCTGGTCGAGAACATGCGCCGTGAAGGTTACGAACTCGCCGTGTCGCGTCCGCGCGTGGTGCTGCAGGAAATCGACGGCGTGAAGCACGAGCCGTATGAAAACCTGACGGTCGATATCGAAGACCAGCATCAGGGTGGCGTGATGGAAGAACTCGGCCGTCGCAAGGGCGAAATGCTCGACATGACGTCCGACGGCCGTGGCCGTACGCGTCTCGAATACAAGATTTCGGCGCGCGGTCTGATCGGTTTCCAGAGCGAATTCCTGACGCTTACGCGCGGCACGGGTCTGATGAGCCATACGTTCGACTCGTACTCGCCGGTGAAGGAAGGTTCGGTCGGCGAACGTCGCAACGGCGTGCTGATCTCGCAAGACGATGGCGCCGCTGTCGCCTATGCACTGTGGAAGCTGCAGGATCGCGGCCGCATGTTCGTGACGCCGGGCGACGCGCTGTACGAAGGCATGATCATCGGTATCCATAGCCGCGACAACGACCTGGTCGTGAACCCGATCAAGGGTAAGCAGCTTACCAACGTGCGCGCATCGGGTACGGACGAAGCCGTGCGTCTCGTGCCGCCGGTTCAGCTGTCGCTGGAATACGCGGTCGAGTTCATCGACGACGACGAACTCGTCGAGGTGACGCCGCAGTCCATCCGCCTGCGCAAGCGTCATCTGAAGGAACACGAGCGTCGTCGCGCGAGCCGTGAAGGCGCAACCGACTAATGCGTTCGTTCGCATGCATGTGACAAAGCCGCCTTCCGGCGGCTTTTTTTATCTCATCGCTAAAGCTTCCGAAAGCGCTGCCGACGCGCGCGCAATAACATCGCTTGCTTATCGCGCGAATGCCCGCACATCTGCGTTACAGAAGGGCGAAGCCGAGGCTCCAAGGTGCGACCACCTGTCATATGACGATTGGTTCTGTGCTATGCTAATCGGATTAGCTGTCGCTTTTTAGGTCCTTCCAAGCAGACTTGATTCGCGCAATCCGCTAAACGGTCAGGCCGTGGCGCGGAAGGTTTCTTAACCCGCACTTCCTCGAGAAACTCGAAGAAAGGTGAGCGTAAAATGATGAAGCAATTCCAGTCGAACTCCTATTTGTTCGGCGGTAACGCTCCGTACGTAGAAGAACTGTA
This sequence comes from Caballeronia sp. TF1N1, assembly GCF_022878925.1. Lineage (NCBI taxonomy): Bacteria > Pseudomonadati > Pseudomonadota > Betaproteobacteria > Burkholderiales > Burkholderiaceae > Caballeronia > Caballeronia sp. TF1N1. The sequence continues at coordinate 1,718,362 of NZ_CP084626.1, read as the reverse complement.
CGAGCAATATCTAGACAACCCGGCGTCGGTCCCCGAGACCTGGCGCACCTATTTCGACGCGCTTCAGAACGTGCCAGCATCCGACGGCACGGCTCAGAGCGACGTGGCTCACGGCCCTATCGTCGAATCCTTTGCGCAGCGCGCGAAGTCCAACGCCTTCGTTCCTCGTGAAGGCGGCGGCGAAGATCTCGCCACCGCGCGCAAGCAGGTCTACGTCCAGTCACTGATCGGCGCATATCGCTTCCTCGGCTCGCAACTGGCCGACCTCGATCCGCTCAAGCGCCGCGAGCGTCCGCATATTCCTGAACTCGAACCTGCGTTCTACGACTTCACCGAAGCCGACATGGACCAGACGTTCAGCGCCACGAACCTGTATTTCGGTTTCGAGCGCGCGAGCCTGCGCGAGATCGTCAAGGCATTGCGTGACACGTATTGCGGCAAGATCGGCGCCGAATACATGTACATCAGCGACCCTGAACAAAAGCGCTGGTGGAAAGAGAAGCTCGAGTCGACGCGTTCGACGCCCAACTTCTCGAACGACAAGAAGAAGCACATCCTGAATCGCCTGACGGCCGCCGAAGGCCTCGAGCGTTTCCTGCACACCAAGTACGTCGGTCAGAAGCGCTTCTCGCTGGAAGGCGGCGAGAGCTTCATCGCGTCGATGGACGAAGTCGTCCGTCACGCAGGCGCGAACGGCGTGCAGGAAATCGTCATCGGCATGGCGCACCGCGGGCGTCTGAACGTGCTGGTCAATACGCTCGGCAAGATGCCCGCCGACCTCTTCGCCGAATTCGAAGGCAAGCACGTCGATGACCTGCCGGCTGGCGACGTCAAGTATCACAAGGGTTTCTCGTCGGACGTCTCGACCGATGGCGGCCCGGTTCACCTGTCGCTCGCGTTCAACCCGTCGCATCTGGAAATCGTGAACCCGGTGGTCGAAGGGTCGGCGAAGGCGCGGATGGATCGCCGTGGCGACGAAGAAGGCCTGCAAGTGCTGCCGGTGCAGATTCACGGCGACGCCGCTTTCGCGGGCCAGGGCGTCGTGATGGAAACGCTGAATCTCGCGCAGACGCGCGGCTACGGCACGCACGGCACGCTGCATATCGTCATCAACAATCAGATCGGTTTCACGACCTCGGACCCGCGCGACTCGCGCTCGACGCTGTACTGCTCGGACGTCGTCAAGATGATCGAAGCGCCGGTGCTGCACGTGAACGGCGACGATCCCGAAGCCGTGGTGCTCGCCACGCAGCTCGCCATCGACTTCCGCACGAAGTTCCATAAGGACGTGGTCGTCGATATCGTCTGCTTCCGCAAGCTCGGCCACAACGAGCAGGACACGCCGGCGGTCACGCAGCCGCTGATGTACAAGACCATTGCCAAGCATCCGGGCACGCGCGCGCTGTATGCCGAAAAGCTCGTGCAGCAAGGCGTCATCACGCCCGAAGTCGCGGACGAATACGTCAAGGCGTACCGTACGGCAATGGACGAAGGTCACCACACCATCGACCCGGTGCTCTCGAACTATAAGAGCAAGTACGCGGTCGACTGGGTGCCGTTCCTGAATCGCAAGTGGACCGACGCGGCCGACACCGCCGTGCCGCTCGCCGAACTCAAGCGGCTGGCCGAGCGCATCACCACGATCCCGGAAAACTTCAAGGTGCATCCGCTCGTCGAGCGCGTGATCAACGATCGCCGCGCCATGGGCCGTGGCGAAGCCAAGCTCGACTGGGGCATGGGCGAGCATCTCGCGTTCGCGTCGCTGGTCGCTTCGGGTTATGCGGTGCGTCTGACGGGTCAGGACTCGGGCCGCGGCACGTTCACGCACCGTCACGCGGTGCTGCACGATCAGAACCGCGAACGCTGGAACGACGGCACGTACATTCCGCTGCAGAACATCGCCGAAGGTCAGGCCAAGTTCTCGGTGATCGACTCCGTGTTGTCCGAAGAAGCCGTGCTCGGTTTCGAATACGGTTATTCGACCGCCGAGCCGAACACGTTCGTCGCGTGGGAAGCGCAGTTCGGCGACTTCGTGAACGGCGCGCAGGTCGTGATCGACCAGTTCATCTCGTCGGGCGAAGTGAAATGGGGCCGCGTCTCGGGTCTCACCATGCTGCTGCCGCACGGCTACGAAGGTCAAGGTCCGGAGCACTCGTCGGCACGTATCGAACGTTTCCTGCAGTTGTGCGCGGATCACAACATGCAAGTGGTGCAGCCCACCACGCCGGCGCAAATCTTCCATCTGTTGCGCCGCCAGATGATCCGCTTGTTCAGAAAGCCGCTGATCATCGCCACGCCGAAGTCGCTTCTGCGTCACAAGGAAGCCGTGTCGGACCTGTCGGAACTGGCGAAGGGTTCGTTCCAGCCGGTCATCGGCGAAGTGGACGAAGCCATCGACGCGAAGAAGGTCAAGCGCGTGGTCGTCTGCTCGGGCCGCGTGTATTACGACATCGTCGCGCATCGCCGCGAAGCGAAGAGCAACGACGTCGCCATCGTGCGTATCGAGCAGCTCTATCCGTTCGCGCACAAGCAGTTCGACGCGGAACTCAAGAAATACGAGAACGCGACCGAAGTGGTCTGGGTGCAGGACGAGCCGCAGAACCAGGGCGCCTGGTTCTACATCGAGCACCATCTGCGTGAAGGCATGAAGGACGGCATGAAGCTCGCATATAGCGGCCGTCCGGCTTCGGCTTCGCCCGCGGTCGGTTATTACGCGAAGCACTACGAGCAACAGAAGGCGCTCGTGGAAGGCGCGTTCGGCCGCCTCAAGGGCGCGCAGGTGATCGCGAAGTAACACGGCTTGACGGGACCGCGCGGGCAAGGCTCGCCGGTCCCGTACGCGAAACGCGCATCGAATGCGGCGTCAGGTCGCCGTGCATCGCGTCGCTCGCATTCATACAGACACGTATCAGGACAAAACAGAAATGGCTATCGTAGAAGTCAAGGTTCCCCAGCTTTCGGAGTCGGTTTCAGAAGCGACCATGCTGCAGTGGAAGAAGAAGCCGGGCGAGGCTGTCGCCCAGGACGAAATCCTCATCGAAATCGAGACCGACAAGGTCGTGCTCGAAGTGCCCGCACCGTCCGCCGGCGTGCTGGCGCAAGTCATCAAGCATGACGGCGATATCGTCGCCGCCGATGAAATTATCGCGAAGATCGACACCGAAGCCAAGGCCGGTGAAGCACCGGCGGCCGCCGCCGCTGGCGACGCGGAAGTGAAACCGGCGCCCGAAGCCGAGCCTGCCGCCGCATCGGCTGCTGCTCCGGCGGCCGCGCAAGGTTCGGCGCAAGCCACGGGCGGTGCCGCATCGCCTTCGGCCACGAAGATTCTGGCCGAGAAGGGCGTATCCGCGGACCAGGTTGCAGGCTCCGGCCGCGACGGCCGCATCACGAAGGGCGATGCACTCAGCGCTTCGGCATCCTCCGCTGCCGCGCCCGCCAAGGCTGCTGCTCCGGCACCCGCCACCGCACCGGCTCCGGCTGCCGCACGCGCCGCGAAGCCGTCGCTGCCGGACGTGAAGGCGCCCGCATCGGCGGATCAGTGGCTCAAGGATCGCCCGGAACAACGCGTGCCGATGTCGCGTCTGCGTGCGCGTATCGCCGAGCGTCTGCTCGAATCGCAGCAGACCAACGCCATCCTGACGACGTTCAACGAAGTCAACATGGCGCCGGTCATGGATCTGCGCAACAAGTACAAGGACCGCTTCGAAAAGGAACATGGCGTGAAGCTCGGCTTCATGTCGTTCTTCGTGAAGGCCGCCGTGCACGCCCTGAAGAAGTTCCCGCTCGTAAACGCGTCGATCGACGGTAACGATATCGTCTATCACGGTTACTTCGACATCGGTATCGCGGTCGGTTCGCCGCGTGGTCTCGTCGTGCCCATTCTGCGTAATGCAGATCAGATGAGCCTCGCCGACATCGAAAAGAAGATCGCCGAATTCGGTCAGAAGGCGAAGGACGGCAAGCTGTCCATCGACGAAATGACGGGCGGCACGTTCTCCATCTCGAATGGCGGCGTGTTCGGCTCCATGCTGTCGACGCCTATCATCAACCCGCCGCAGTCCGCGATTCTCGGCGTGCACGCCACGAAGGAACGCGCCGTGGTGGAAAACGGCCAGATCGTGATCCGCCCGATGAACTATCTGGCGCTGTCTTACGATCACCGCATCATCGACGGCCGCGAGGCCGTGCTGTCGCTCGTCGCCATGAAGGACGCGCTGGAAGATCCGGCTCGTCTGCTGCTCGACCTGTAAGCGTAGAACGCATGTTGCCCTGGTGCGCGCGATAGGCTCGCGCGCACCGTGAAGGGCGTCTCCGCATGAGCGGAGTCATATCAAGGGAAAGTCATGTCCAAGGAATTTGATGTCGTCGTGATCGGCGCGGGCCCCGGTGGCTATATCGCGGCCATTCGCGCAGCGCAGCTCGGCAAGTCGGTTGCGTGTATCGAGAAGTGGAAGAATCCGGCGGGCACGCTCAAGCTCGGCGGTACGTGTCTGAACGTGGGCTGCATTCCGTCGAAGGCGCTGCTCGCGTCGTCGGAAGAGTTCGAGAACACGGCGAAGCATCTGGGCGATCACGGCATCAGCGTGTCGGACGTGAAGCTCGATGTCTCGAAGATGCTCGCGCGCAAGGACGGCATCGTCGAGAAGATGACGAAGGGCATCGAGTTCCTGTTCCGCAAGAACAAGATCACGTGGCTCAAGGGTCACGGCAAGTTCGCCGGCAAGACCGAGGCCGGCGTGCAGATCGAAGTGTCGGGCGAAGGCGAAACGGAAACGGTCACGGCGAAGAACGTGATCATCGCCACGGGTTCGAAGGCGCGTCATCTGCCGAATATTCCGGTCGACAACAAGATCGTCGCCGACAACGAAGGCGCGTTGTCCTTCGACGCCGTGCCGAAGAAGCTCGCCGTGATCGGTGCGGGCGTGATCGGTCTGGAACTGGGTTCGGTGTGGCGCCGTCTCGGCGCGGACGTGACCGTGCTCGAAGCGCTGCCGCAGTTCCTCGGCGCAGCGGACGAAGCGCTCGCGCGTGAAGCCGCGAAGCAATTCAAGAAGCAGGGCCTCGACATTCACCTCGGCGTGAAGATCGGCGAAGTGAAGACCACGGAGAGCGGCGTTTCCATCGCGTACACGGACAGCACGGGTAATGCAAAGACGCTGGAAGCGGACCGCCTGATCGTGTCCATCGGCCGCGTGCCGAACACGGACAATCTCGGTCTGGAAGCAATCGGCCTGAAGGCCAACGAGCGCGGTTTCATCGACGTGGACGAACACTGCGCGACCGCCGTGCCGAACGTGTACGCAATCGGCGACGTGGTGCGCGGCCCGATGCTCGCGCACAAGGCGGAAGACGAAGGCGTGGCGGTGGCGGAGATCATCGACGGTCAGAAGCCGCATATCGACTACAACTGCATTCCGTGGGTCATCTACACGGAACCGGAAATCGCGTGGGTCGGCAAGACCGAGCAGCAGCTCAAGGCGGAAGGGCGCGAGTTCAAGTCCGGCCAGTTCCCGATGATGGCCAATGGCCGCGCATTGGGTATCGGCCGTGCGGATGGCTTCGTCAAGATGATCGCGGACGCGAAGACCGACGAGATTCTCGGCGTGCATATCATCGCGGCCGACGCGTCGGACCTGATCGCGGAAGCCGTGGTGGCGATGGAGTTCAAGGCGGCCGCCGAAGACATCGGCCGCATTTGCCATCCGCATCCGTCGCTTTCCGAAGTCATGCGCGAAGCGGCGCTCGCAGTCGATAAACGCGCGCTGAACATGTAAGTTCCCCGGGTCTGGAAGGACCCGGCCGGACTCGGCCCGGCTCGGCCGGCATCGCAACGAAGGCGAGCGGATCAAACCGTTCGCCTTCGTCACATTCAACGGCATCAGCGCTACAAGCCGCATCATGAACGTCACCGAATACTACGAAAACGAGCTGCGCACGCGGGGCTATCGATCGGACGAGGCGCAGCTCGCGGCGGTCGCGCGGCTGCAGCGCTGTTACGACGAATGGATCTCCTATAAGTCGCGCCGCTCGAACGCAATCATGAAGTTTCTCGTGCATCCGGAGCTGCCGCGCGGCGTGTACCTTTGGGGCGGCGTCGGGCGCGGCAAGAGCTTTCTGATGGACAGCTTCTATGCGGTCGTGCCGGTGCAGCGCAAGACGCGTTTGCATTTTCACGAGTTCATGCGCGAGGTGCATCGCGAACTGGAAGACCTCAAGGGCCAGGCCGATCCGCTCGACGAACTCGCGCGGCGCATCGCGAAGCGTTACCGGCTGATCTGCTTCGACGAGTTCCACGTCTCCGATATCGCCGACGCGATGATTCTTTATCGCCTGCTCGATCGCCTCTTCACCAACGGCGTGCAGTTCGTGATGACGTCCAATTACGAGCCGGACACGTTGTACCCGGAAGGCCTGCATCGCGACAGGCTGCTGCCGGCTATCGAGCTCATCAAGAAGCATCTCGACGTCCTGAATGTCGATGCCGGCACCGACTATCGCAGACTGACGCTTTCGACCGTACAGGCCTATCACACGCCGCTCGGCGCAGCCGCGGATAAAGCCTTGCGCGACGACTTCGCGAAGCTCGCCGCCGTGCCGGACGAAAGTCCGCTGCTGCATATCGAGAAGCGCGAGCTCAAGGCCCTGCGTCGCGCGGACGGCGTCGTCTGGTTCGATTTCGCGACCTTGTGCGGCGGACCGCGTTCGCAGAACGATTACCTCGAACTCGCGAGCCGCTTTCACGCCGTGATTCTGTCGGACGTGCCGCAGATGTCACCGCGCATGGCATCGGAAGCGCGTCGCTTTACGTGGCTCATCGACGTGTTCTACGACCACAAGGTCAAGCTGCTGATGTCGGCGGCGGTGCCCGCCGAAGACCTGTACGTGGAAGGACCGATGGCCAATGAATTCGCGCGCACGGTATCGCGCATCGTGGAAATGCAGTCGAAGGAATATCTGGAGTCGCCGCGCCGTCTATCGGATATCTCACTGACCTAATACCGAGAAACCAAAAATAGCCGTTCAGCCAATTGGCGTAAGGCTTGTCGGGCTTTTTCAAGATTAGGAGGACTCTTATTTCCCCGCTTTGGTGCGCTCGGTATCGTTGCCGGGTACAGCAAATTGGAGAAATTAACGTGAAGCCCTACCGCGACATGTCCGACGAAGAATGGCAAATGGTGGCGCCATTGCTCCCCGAGCTGAGGCCGCGTTCCGAATTGCGCGGTCGGCCGCTCGCCAACACCCGCGCCGTGCTAAATGGCGTGCTCTGGGTCATGTATAGCGGCGCGTCGTGGTCCACCATGCCGCGCAAATACCCGTCGTATCAGACGTGTCACCGGCGCTTCAAGGCGTGGCACGAATCGGGCGTGCTGCTGCGCGTGATGACGCAGTTGTTCGGCCCGGCGGGCGAGTCCCTTTACGCGTTGATGACTTCTCGCATGCGCGTTCCGGCGGAGCTTCCATCGCTCATGGAAGAAAGCGTCGAAGCGGAACGCCGCGCTGCGTGACATCGGCCACGTGCGAAGCGTCTGCAAAGCGTCTGCAAAGCGTCTGCAAAGAGGATGCAAAACGAAAACCGGCCTTGGCCGGTTTTTTCATTTGAGCGAGATCACTGACGCAACCATGTCTGCGAGCGCCCCAGGAGCGACACGCCGATATACCCGCGCACCACGAGTTTCTGTCCGCCGTCCTCGAGCTTCATCTTGCACTTGTAGAGCTTGCCGTTTTCAGGGTCGAGAATCTGCCCGTCTTCCCAGGTGTCGCCGTTCTGCCTGAGACCGGTGATGATGGTCATGCCTTTCACCAGTTGATCGCGCCGCTCGTCGGTGCAGGCCGTGCAGCGCCGCTCCGGATGATCGAATTCGCCGATGCCGCGCACCACGCGTCCCGACAACTGGCCGCTGCCGTCGTCGACGATCTGAATGATCGCCTTCGGCTTGCCCGTGGCATCGTCGATAGTCTGCCATGTGCCAACGGGCGTAGGCGCTTGCGCAAATGCGCTTGCCGCCGACAACGCGAAGAGCGCAGCGGCGCATGCGCGGCTGATCGCACGCTTCATAGGGTGTCTCCTTTTTCTAATCGTCATCCCGCGCGCTGGTACGGCGGGTCGCGTCAGCATACGAGAAAGCCGTATCTGCGTCTGAGAGGAAACGTTCTAGCCAACAACGCGCTACCGTGCGCCGCGCAAGCCGGCTTCGAGCGTGGCGAAGGTGCGGGCGTCGGTGCGATCGAAATTGAGCGGCGTCACCGCAATGCGTCGGGCCGCCACGTTCGCCGTCTCGCTGTCGGGCGCATTCTCACGTGCGCCGCGTTGAAAGCGTAGCCAGTAGTAATCGAGACCGCGGAGGTCGACTTCCGCGATGACGTCGATACCTTCCACGAGCCCGACGCCTTGCCGCGTCACGGTAAGCGGACCGGCGGCTTCTGCATCGCAATCGGGGAAATTGATGTTGAGACACGTCGGCGCGTCGTGTGAGATGGCGAGCAACTGACGGATCACGCCGGGCGCGAGCGCGCTCGCCGTGTCCCAGCGCACGTTGTCGCGATCTGAAAATGTCTGGCTCAACGCGATGGACGGCAAGCCGAGCAGCAAGCCTGTCATGGCTGCGCCGACCGTGCCGGAAAACATGGTCTCGACGCCAAGATTTGCACCGCGATTGATGCCGGAAAGCACGAGATCGGGCGGCGCGTCTTTCATGAGATGGCGCGCGGCCATCACGACGCAGTCGCCGGGTGTGCCTTGCACGCCGAAGCGCCGTTCGCCCTGACGCGACACGCGCAACGGCGAATGAAGACTGATGGAGTGCGACGTGCCGCTCTGATCGTGCTCGGGTGCGATCACCCAGACTTCGTGCGCGATTTCGCGGGCGACGGCTTCGAGCACGGCAAGGCCGGGGGCGTCGATGCCGTCGTCGTTGGTCAGCAGCACACGTTGAACGATGGGTTCAGTAGCGGACATCGCGAATCACTCCTTGGTCGGTTGTGAATGAGATCAACCGATTATTACAGAGATCGCGACGCCGAATGAGTGTCAAGCGCGTGCCAAGCGCGTGCCAAGCGCGCGTCTTTAGCGAACGCCCAACCCGCGCAATACGGCATTGCCGTCTTCGGTCAGCCGGACTTTCGGTGCGCCCGCTTCGGGAGACACGATTTCGACGTAGCCATATTCCTGCAACGAAGCGACATCCGGCGTCGCGGCCATGGCGTCGATCGGCGCGTGCAAAAGCAAAAGCAGCGTGGCGATTTCGTGATGGCTGAGCAGCCGTTTGATGGCCCGCACGGGCGCCGAAGCGGAAGCTAAACGGAGGTTCATGGACCGAACTCCTTGGTTGTTACATGACGATTCTGGGCGCCGGTGACATCCGGCAGCCGACGTTGATGTCGATGAAGTCCGGCAAGGTTAGAAGCCGATTCTTAGGCGAAACTTAAAATTAACCGATGCCGGGAAATCGCGCTCGTTACAGCGTGTGTCGTCAAGTCAGCGAGCACTTCAGAGCGCCGCCATCAGAAGCGATAGTCGGGATTTTTCGGGTCGAACGTCAGGTCGTCGAAGGGCTTGGGATCGATGCGTTCGAGCACGATGCTTTCGAACTGCTCGCCGTCGTTATCGAACGATTCGATGCTGCGCAAAAGCGGACGCGTCAGATCGAGACCGAGCACTTCGCGCTTGGCGTAGAAGTCGGGCTGGCCGCTCGGCGTATCGTAGGTGAGGGCGACGACGCGCACACCGTCGATGGTCCGCACATCGACGCTGGCCGGCCGCGTGATGCCCGCTTCGATGAAGCGGCGGCCTTCGTCGATGAAACGCTGCGTAATGGCGTCGATGCTGAGTTCGCGGATCGAATGATTCGACTGCGCGCGCGCAAAGGCGCCGTCGATCTTCGTCCACATGGGCACCACGCCGAACAGCCCGCCCAGATGCCCGTATAGCTCACGAGGACGCGTCGAATCGTCGTAGATGATCTCCTGGCCCGCATGCGCGCCGTCGGGCAACCATTTGGCGTAGATGCGCAGCGGTTCGCGCGTCACGCGCACGAGCATGTGATCGGCGCGCTTCGGCCATTTTCCCTTCACGCGTTCGCGCCGCCACATGGTGAATTCGCACGATGCAAAGCGGTGCGTGCCCGCGCTCAAGTAACGCGGCAGCGTGTGAGGATCGAGCGACTGGAAGAGTGCGACGAGTTGCTCGTCGTCGAGCGCCGCAAGCTCGCCGCTCGCCGCCGCGCTGGTCAGCCACGCAACCTGCTGATCGGCATCGAGCGTGGCGACGCGGTCCGCGCCAACCTGTGCGTACGCGTGCGATTCGAACAGCGCGAACATCGCGAGCAGCAGAAAACACAGGCTCGCATAGGCGAGCCGCCAGTTCGTGATGCGGCGCAATTGCACTGACGGCACTGGCGGCACTGGCGGCATGAGTTCTCCGATTGGACCAGTGATGCTACTCCTTAAGCTTCGCGCGTTCAGCATCGCGTAATTCGCGTCGCAAAACCTTGCCGATGGTCGAAAGCGGCAGAGAATCCCGAAACTCCACGAACGCCGGCATCTTGTAGCCGGTCAGATGTAAACGGGCGAAGGCGAGGACTTCTTCCACGGTGAGCGTGGCGTCGCGCCGCACGACGAACACCTTCACGCGTTCGCCCGTCACCGCGTCGGGCACGCCGATAGCCGCTGTCGAATGCACTTTCGGATGCGCCGCGAGCACGTCCTCGACCTCGTTCGGATACACGTTGAACCCGGACACGATCATCATGTCCTTCTTGCGATCGACGATACGAACGAACCCGCGCGCGTCCATTACGCCGATGTCGCCGGTGGCGAGCCAGCCGTCCGCGCCGATAATCCGCGCGGTCTCGATAGGCCGATTCCAGTAGCCTTTCATCACTTGCGGGCCCCACACGCAAAGCTCGCCGCGTTCGCCGATGTCGGCCCATACGCCGTCTTCGCGGCGCATGCGCACGAGCGTGGAAGGCACGGGCAGGCCGATGCTGCCATCGAAAGCCATGTTGTCTTCGACACCGATGGGACTCGCGCACACGAGCGGCGAGCATTCTGTGAGCCCGTAACCCTCGGTGATCGACAGGCCCGTGAGCTTCGCGAAGCGTTCGGCGACGCCGCGTTGCGTGGCCATGCCGCCCGACATCGCAAGCTTGAGCGCGGAGAAGTCGCGCGCGCGGAATTCGTCGTTGTCGAGCAGCGCGTTGTAGAGCGTGTTGAGCGCGCTGATCGCGGTGAAGTTCTCACGGCGCAGCGCGCGCATGAACGTGCTGAGATCGCGTGGATTGGCGATCAGCACATTGCGCGCGCCGATGCCGAGGAACACGAGCGCATTCATCGTCAGCGAATAGATGTGATAGAGCGGCAGCGGCGTGACCACCGTTTCGGCGCCATCGACGAGCCTCGCGCGCGCCCACGCAAGCGCCTGCATCACGTTGGCGATGACATTGCGGTGCGTGAGCATCGCGCCCTTCGCCACGCCCGTGGTCCCGCCGGTATATTGGATGAAGGCGATATCGCCGTGCCCGATGCGCACCGGTTCGAACTTGCGCCTGGCGCCGCGCGCGAGTGCCTGCCGCAAGCCGACCGCCTCGGGTAGCGAGTACGCGGGCACGCTCTTCTTGACGTGACGCAGAAAAAAGTCGATTGCCTGACCCTTGAGGTTGAGGCCGTCGCCGAGCAAGTCGCCGAGCGTGCTCACGATCACATGGCGGATGCGTGTGCCGTGCTGCGCGTCCTGCAATGTTTTCGCGAAAGGCTCCGCGACGACGATGGTCTGCGCGCCGCAATCCTTCAACTGATACGCGAGTTCGCGCGCCGTATAGAGCGGATTCACGTTGACGACGATCGCGCCCGCCGCAAGCGCGCCGAAGAGCGTCACGGGATAGGGCAGCGAATTGGGCATCATGAGCGCGACGCGATCGCCGGGTTTGACGCCGAGTTCTTGCAAATACGAAGCGAACGCCAGCGCCTTATCGCGCAGCGCGCCGAACGTGAGTTCGGAGCCGAGGCTCACGTAAGCGACGCGATCGCGAAAGCGCTCGACGGCTTGATCGAAGAAATGCGTGAGCGAACGGTAACGCGACGGATCGATATCGCGCGGCACGCCCGCCGGATACGAGGCATGCCAAATGCCATCCGTGCAATGCGGCTCGACAGCCCCGCGCGGCGATGCCGGTGCCGGACTCATGGTTTGTCTCCGTTGGCGCGGGTTGTATGCGCCTTATGTTTGTCATGCTGCTTTGTGTTCTGCTGTGTGCTTCGTGCTTCGTGCTCGCGTTGCGTCGGCTACGTGCGTTGAGGGCCGCGAGCGTCTCGCGGCTTCAGCGTTCCAGTATCGCGACGATGCCTTGTCCGCCCGCCGCGCAAATCGAGATCAGCCCGCGCGTGGGACGGCCATCGCCGCGAGCGGGCGCATGGCTCAACATCTTCGCGAGCGTGCCGACGATGCGCCCGCCCGTCGCCGCGAACGGATGCCCGGTCGCGAGCGAACTGCCGTTCACGTTCAGACGCGCGCGGTCGATGCCGCCTGGCGCCTGCCCGAGTCCGAGCACGGTTTCGCAATACTCTTGGTCTTCCCATGCGGCGAGCGTGCATAGCACCTGCGCGGCGAAGGCTTCGTGAATCTCGTAAAAGTCGAAGTCCTGCAAGGCGAGGCCGGCGCGCGAAAGCAGCGGCGGGACGGCGTGGACGGGCGCCATCAAGAGACCTTCGCGCTTGTCGAAGAAATCGACTGCCGCCGATGCCGACAAACTCAAGTACGCCTGCACCGGCAAGCCGCGTTCGGCGGCCCATTGTTCCGATGCGAGCAGCACGGCCGACGCGCCATCGGTGAGCGGCGTCGAGTTGCCGGCGGTGAGCGTGCCCGCATCGCGATCGAAGACAGGCTTCAGTTGCGCGAGCTGATCGAGCGAAACCTCGGGCCGCAGCGTGTTGTCGCGCGTCTGGCCTTTGTACGGCGTCATCAGGTCGTTGAAGAAGCCGCGCTCGTACGCCGCCGCGAGCTTGAGATGACTTTCCCGCGCGAGCGCGTCCTGCGCTTCGCGCGAAACCTTCCAGCGCTTGGCCATCAGTTCGCAATGCTCGCCCATCGAAAGACCGGTGCGCGGCTCGGCGTTACGCGGCAGCGTCGGCCTGAAGAACATGCCGGGCCGCAGCTTCGCGAGCGCGCCCACGCGCTGGCCCGCCGTCCGGCTGCGATTGGCTTCGAGCAGAATCTTGCGCATGCGCTCGTTCACGCCGATGGGCGCGTCCGACGCCGTATCCACGCCGCCTGCAATACCCACGTCGATCTGTCCGAGCGCAATCTTGTTGGCGACCAGAATCACCGTTTCGAGGCCGGTGGCGCAGGCCTGCTGAACATCGTAGGCGGGCGTTTCCTTCGCCAGCGTGGTCGAGAGCGCGGCTTCGCGCGTGAGATTGAAATCGCGCGAATGCTTGACGACCGCGCCCGCCGCGATCTCGCCGAGACGCAGGCCGTGCAGATCGTAGCGATCGACGAGGCCTTGCAGCGCGAAGGCCAGCATGTCCTGATTCGATGCCGTCGCGTAAGCCGTATTCGAACGCGCGAACGGAATCCGGTTGCTGCCGATGATCGCGACTCTGCGCCCGAGGTTCGAAGACGTGCTCATGGCAGCTCCCATTCGAACTCGCCGCGCAAATGCGGCCGGTCGCCGGCGAGATCGCGCACTTCGAAGGCGCGTGCGGTGGACGAGGGCGCCGCGCTCCACAGCGTCGCGTCGCCCGGAAGAAAGAGCGGCAGCTTGAAGTCGCCGTGCGCGTGACCGGATGCGAGCGTCTTCACCGGATGCAGCGCCGCGAGCGTGCGCGCAAGCGTCCACATGCCGTGCGCGATGGCGCGCTGAAAGCCGAACGCCTTCGCGCTCAGCGCATGCAGGTGAATGGGATTGAAGTCGCCGGAAGCCTTCGCGTAGTCGCGGCCCAGTTGCGCGGGAAGCTGCCAGCGCGCTTCGCGTACGAGGAGCGGCGTACTGGTCTCGATGGCATCGGCGACGGGCGCGGTGGCTTCGGTCTTCACGCCGCGTTTCAGATAGACGCTGTCGCCATCCCACACGGCCTCGCCGCGCCGGTAGATGCGCGTATGCAGCGTGAACGCCTGGCCTTTCGGATGCGGCACGAGCGGTCCGCATTCCACTTCGATCCGCAAGCCCTGACCCGCGAGCAGCGGCCGGCGCAGATGCACGCTGTTCGACAGATGCACGACGCCGAGCGCCGACCAGGGAAACGACGGATCGGTAAGCATCATCAGATGTAGCGGAAACGCGAGCACATGCGGGAACGTGAGCGGTACGCCGTGCTCGGGGATGAAGCCGCATACGCGCGCATAGCGGCCGATATGTTCGGGGTCGAGCCGCACGTCGGGGCGAATCAGGCGCAGCGCGGGCAGATCGGTTGCGTGGCCGCGCCGGAACAGGCCCGGCAGCAGGCGGCCATAGAGCTTTGCGGGCGACGGCAGCGTATCGACGACGACGGTGCGCGGGCGGGGCATCGTGGAGACGTGCATCCGTCAGGCTCCGACGAGGCTCTGGCCGCAGACGCGCACCACCTGGCCGGTCACGCCCGCGCTGCCGGGACTCGCGAGCCATGCCACGGTTTCGGCGACATCGACCGGCAAGCCGCCCTGGCCCATCGAGTTGAGCCTTCGTCCGGCCTCGCGCACGCCGAATGGCATGCGCGCGGTCATTTGCGTTTCGATGAAGCCCGGCGCCACCGCGTTGATGGTGATGCCGCGTGCACGCAGTATCGGCGCCATGCTCTGCACGCGCCCGATCACGCCGGCTTTCGAGGTGGCGTAATTGGTCTGGCCGCGATTGCCCGCAATGCCGCTGATCGACGACACCGCGACGATGCGCCCGCCCGCGCCGATCACGTTCTGCGCGAGCAGGGCTTCGTCCATGCGTTCCTGCGCGAGCAGATTGATGTCGATCACGCTGTCCCACATCTCTGCGCTCATGCGCGCGATGGTCTTGTCGCGCGTGATGCCCGCGTTATGCACGACGATATCGATGCCGCCCGACGCCGCAAGCGCGGCCGCGAGTTCGGCGGGCGCTTCGGGCGATGCGATATCGGCATAGAACGCGGTATGCGCGCCGTTAGAAGGTGACGCGTCTTCTATGCCGAGCATGGTCTGATCGAGCGCGTCGCGCGCGGCGGCCACGTCGAGCCCGGTGACGATGGCGCCGTGCGCCGCGAGCACCGCCGCAATCGATGCGCCGATGCCGCGCGCCGCGCCCGTCACGAGCGCGCGCTTTCCGGCGAGCGACGCGGCCCAGTTCGCGGGCGAGGGCGCCGCGCCTTCGAGATGCACGGCTTGCCCCGACACATACGCCGAACGCGGCGACAAAAAGAAGCGCAGCGCGCCTTCGATGGAAGCCTGCGGACTCACGCGCAGCAGATTCGCCGTGCTGCCGTTGCGCGCTTCCTTGCCGAGCGAGCGCGTGAGACCTTCGAGCGCGCGCTGCGCGGTCGCCGCACGCGGATCGCTCAAAGCGCCGGGCGGGCGGCCGAGCACGACGATTCGGCCGCTTCTGGCAAGCGAGCGCAGCGCGTCGTGGAAGAAGGCGTAGAGCGCATGCAGCTCGCTGCTTTCGACAATGCCGGTGGCATCGAAGATCAGCGCTTGGACGCGGTTGGCGGGGCTGGAATCGGTGGCGCGCGACTCGAAACGCCCGCTCATCGCGCCTTGACGGCTTGCCACGGCGAGCCATCCGGACGCGCTGTCATGCGCGATGCCCGTCATGCCGATGCCGGACAACACCGCGAGGAGGTCGTCGAACAGTGCCGGCGACGGTCCCGCGCCGATGGCCGCCATACCGCCGAACTCGGCTTCGCCTGCGCGCAGGCGGCGCAACGCTTCGGGGCGCGGCAGCCCGAGCGAGCGGGCGATGCTCGTGCCGAAGGGCGAATTGACGAAGTCGAGGTAGCGGTCTTTCATCGATTGGCGAGCGGTCGTCGGCAGCGTGGTGTGCTTCGAAATCAGGCGATCGTTTCGGGCATTTGTTGCTCGATCTCGGCGCTGCGCTTTTGCAATGCTTCGAGGATACCGAAGTCTGCGGAAAAATCATCGACTTTCACGGCTTCGCGCGCGAGCGATGCCCATTCTTCGAGCAGAGCCGCCTCGCTCGTATCGATCAATCCGAGCGCGGTCGCCTGCCGCGCCCACGCTTCGATCTCGTCCGGGCTTTGCGGCAAAGGAGCGGTCTTGCCGGATTTCACGGCGTCGCGCAGGCGCGCTTCGAGTGCGACGACGGCGGGCGTGAGCGCGAGCAATTTCTCGCCGACCGCGATCGGATCGTCCTTGAGCGCGGACACGTGCGAGCCTTCGACAAGGCGGCTGCGCGCATCGCCGGGCGTCTGCATCAGGAGCGCGACGTCGTTGCCGAGCGCGTCCGTGCTGGGCGTGTGCGGCAGGCCGAACGGGAAAGCGAAGACGCGCAAGAAGGCCGCGGCGGCACGGTTCGGATAGTTGGCGAGCAAGCCGTCGAAGGCGAGCCGCGCCTGATACAGCGCGTCCTCCACGCCCCAGCGCACGAGCGGCAGGTCGCTTTGCGGGCGGCCGTCGTCCTCGAAGCGCTTGAGCGTCGCGGAGATCAGATAAAGCTGCGCGAGGATGTCGCCCAGGCGCGCGGACAGGCGCTCGCGACGCTTGAGCTCGCCGCCGAGCGCGAGCATCGAGATATCGGCGAAGAGGGCGAACGCGCTCGACAGGCGTGTCGCGGCGCGATAGTACGGGACGAGGCGCGCGTCGGCCTGTGCGGGTTTGCGGATCGACATGCCGCCGCCGAGCGCGTAGACGAGGCTGCGGATCGCGTTGGACGCGAGAAAGCTCGCATGACCGAAGAAGGCCGCGTCGAAGTCGGTGAGTGCGCGTTTTGCGTCGGGCTCGCGCGTGGCCGCCATCTCCTTGAGCACATACGGATGACAGCGAATCGCGCCCTGTCCGAAGATGATCAGGCAGCGCGTCAAAATGTTCGCGCCTTCGACGGTGATCGAGATCGGCATCTGCTGATACGCGCGCGCGAGAAAATTCGACGGCCCCATGCAGATGCCCTTGCCCGCGACCACGTCCATGCCGTCGTTGATCACTTTGCGCGCGCGCTCGGTGATGTGATATTTGGCGATCGCCGAAATCACCGAGGGCTTTTCGCCGAGATCGACGGCCTGTGCCGACAGGCGGCGCGCCGCATCCATCACGTACAGATTGCCGCCCATGCGGCCGAGCGCTTCCTGAATGCCCTCGAAGCGTCCGATCGACGTCCGGAACTGGCGGCGCGCGGCGGCATAGGCGCCGGTGCCGCGCACGGCGAGTTTGGCCATGCCGACATTCGACGACGGCAGCGATATTGCGCGGCCCGCCGCGAGACATTCCATCAGCATGCGCCAGCCGCGTCCGACCTGTTCGCGTCCGCCGATAACCCATTCCATCGGGATGAAAACGTCTGTTCCCCAGTTTGGGCCGTTCTGGAACACGGCGTTGAGCGGCCAGTGACGTCTGCCGATATGCACGCCGGGATGCGTCGTCGGAATGAGCGCGCAGGTGATGCCGGGCGCTTCGTTGCCGCCGAGCAGACGGTCGGGAT
Source organism: Caballeronia sp. TF1N1 (assembly GCF_022878925.1). Taxonomy (NCBI): domain Bacteria; kingdom Pseudomonadati; phylum Pseudomonadota; class Betaproteobacteria; order Burkholderiales; family Burkholderiaceae; genus Caballeronia; species Caballeronia sp. TF1N1. Next base: position 1,700,771 of record NZ_CP084626.1, on the reverse strand, counting down.
CGAGCGCGCGAAAGGCAAGTCCGAGCACGGTGGCGATCGGTCCGAGCGTGATGTAGCGCTTGTTCCAGGTGACGCGAAAGCCAAGCGTCTCGCGGCCTTCGTGCATCGCGCGGCAGACGACGCCGACATCGGGAATCGCAGCGGCGTCGGAGCCGGCATACGGACTCGTCAGCGCGAAGCAGGGGATTTCATCGCCGCGCGCGAGGCGTGGCAAGTAGTAGTTCTTCTGTTCCTCGGTGCCGTAATGCAGCAGCAATTCGGCGGGTCCGAGCGAGTTGGGCACCATCACCGAGACCGCCGCCGCCGACGAATGCGTCGACAGCTTCATGATGACTTGCGAGTGCGCGTAAGCGGAGAACGCCTTTCCGCCGTACTGCTTCGGAATGATCATGCCGAGAAAGCCCTTCTCCTTGATAAAGGCCCAGGCTTGCGGCGACAGATCCTGCCAGATCGTCGTGGTGTCCCAGTCGTTGGCGATGTCACAGAGATGGGTGCATTCGTTGTCGACGAAGCTTTGTTCTTCCGGCGTGAGTCTTGGCGCGCCGTGAGCGAGGAGCGAGTCCCAGTGCGGGCGGCCGGAAAAGAGTTCGGCGTCCCACCAGACCGTGCCCGCTTCGATGGCGTCGCGTTCGGTGGCCGACATCTGCGGCAGGATCTTTTGAAATACGCCCAGCACCCGCCGGCTGATGAGCACGCGGCGCAACGGCTTGATGGAGAGGAGAAGCGCCGGAAGCACGAAGACGATGGCCAGCAGCGCGGTGACTATCGGCCCGACGATGCCGGTGAATGCGCCCGCCGCGACCCAGATCGTGAGCGCCGCGAGCCAGGCGACGGCAGGCGCTTGCACGAAGGTCAACGCGCCAGCGACAAGGAGGAAAGCGATGACGAAGAGGGCGAGCATCACGGGTCTCCGAAGCGGCGGTGGTTCGGAGGAGCAGCACGGGGCGTGCCGAATGCGTCGGCATCGCCCTCTAAAATAGCTTGTGGCGCCCGATGGCTCGCTTAAGTTTGCGCCGCCACTTCCTCCGCCGAGCGCGTCATATCGATACCCCTACGCTCGCGGCTGAAGAAGATCAACGCGGCGATCACGACAGCGACGGTTCCCGCAACGATCGCCATTGCCGTGCCGTAGTCCTTGCCGTGGGCCTCGGCAATCGATGCCTGCATCGTCGCATTGACGGCCGCCAGCAGGTTGCCGAGCTGATAAACGAGCCCCGGAAACGTCGCGCGAATCTCATCCGGCGAAATCTCGTTCAGATGCACTGGAATCACGCCCCACGCGCCCTGCACGGAAATCTGCATGAGGAACGCGCCGATAGCGAGCATCACCGGGCCTGTCGAGAACGCCCATAAATACAGAACCGGCAACGCGATCAGCGCGGCGATAAAAATCGCCACGCGCCGTCCGATCTTCTCGGAAAGCGACCCGAAAAAGAGTCCGCCGACAATCGCGCCGATATTGAGCACGATGGTAATCAGCGAAACCGTGTGCGGGTCGAAATGATGCTGTTCGCGCAGGAAGGTCGGATACAGATCCTGCGTGCCATGCGAGAAAAAGTTGAACGCGGTCATCAGGACGATCGCGTAAAGCGAGAGCTTCCAGTTCTGCTTGAGCGTGGCGAGCAGACCCGGCCGCTTGCGCTTTTCGAGCGCGCGCCACGCGGGCGATTCCGGCACGTGCGCGCGCACATAGAGCACGAGCAGCGCGGGCGCGACGCCGACAAAGAACATCCCGCGCCAGCCGACGAACTGATAAAGCACGCCGAATACGATCGACGCGAGCAAGTAGCCGCTCGGATATCCCGCCTGCAGCAAGCCCGAGACGAAGCCGCGCGAGGAAGGCGGCACGGTTTCCATCGTTAGCGCGGAGCCGACGCCCCATTCGCCACCCATCGCGACGCCGAAGAGAAAGCGCAAGATCAGCAAAGTCGTGAGATTCGGCGATAAACCCGAGAGCAATTCGAGCAGCGAATAAATCGCGATGTTGATCATCAATGTCGGACGGCGGCCGAATTTGTCCGCAAGCCGCCCGAAGATCAACGCGCCAAGCGGACGTGCCGCCAGCGTAAGCGTAATGGCAAAGGCCACCTTGGGAATGCCGGTATTAAATTCGGCGGCGATGTCCTTCAATATGAAGACCATCAGAAAGAAGTCGAATGCGTCGAGTGTCCAGCCCAGGTAAGCCGCAATCGTTACGTTTCGTTGTTCGCGCGTCCAACTCATTGCCGTGGTCTCCGTTCGATTAATTGATTGGCTTGCCTGGCGAGCGGCGAGGCCGGACAGGCAGGGCCGCAGGCACGCTGAGTGTACGCCCGTGTTTAATTAGCTGCAGGAGGTCAAGAAAGTGCGTGGCACGAATAAGCGCGATTAAATCGTGATCGTAAGCGCGAATGATTCGAATCGATTCGATTCAACAGAAGATCGAATAGACGACGTAAGAAAGTTGAATAGGATTTGAAAAGAAAAGGCGCAGAAACAAAAAACCCCACGCGTTGATTCGTGGGGTTGTTTGCAAAAACGCTGAAAGAGACCTTGGTGCCCAGGAGAGGACTCGAACCTCCACGGTGTTGCCACCGCTAGGACCTGAACCTAGTGCGTCTACCAATTCCGCCACCTGGGCCAAGGGGTACAGCGAGCCCGCTATTCTAGCGGTAACGGTCGCCGTGTCAACCAACTGCGCTTTTATGGGGCGCCGCCGGAAGCAGGACTTCCGCATAAAAAGAAAAAGCCACCCGAAGGTGGCTTTTTTAAACATCTTGGTGCCCAAGAGAGGACTCGAACCTCCACGGTGTTGCCACCGCTAGGACCTGAACCTAGTGCGTCTACCAATTCCGCCACCTGGGCAAGGGTGCGTGTACTGCGTTTTGTGCTTCGTGAGCAGCAAAGAACGCCATTATATCGACCGGATTGCGTCTGTCAAGCATTTCCATTCGACGATTCGCAGCGCGAGCGTGATCCTCGCCGCGGCATGCTCAAGCGCCTGCGAGCCTCATGAGGGCCCGAATACGGGTGTTAGAATGACTCGCAACGATGCCCGCCATTGAAGGCTGCAAAGTTCCGCGAAAGTCCATCTAAACGAGAAGAAAGACGATCAAGCCCTTGAGCAAATATCCGTATCCGATTCCCAGCCGCGAAGAGATTCTCGGCGTGCTGCGCACGAGCGAGACTCCGCATGCCGCGAACGACATCGCCGAGGCATTGTCGATCAAGCGCCAGGAGCGCGAAGGATTTTTCAAGCGACTGGCGGCCATGGAACGCGACGGGCAAATCCGCCTCGACAAGCGCGGTCACTACCAGCTCACGCATCCTTCGAACTTCGTTGCAGGCCGCGTGCAAGGTCATCGCGATGGCTTCGGCTTCCTGATCCGCGACGACGGCCAGGACGATCTCTTCCTTCCCAACGGCGAAATGCAGAAGGTCATGCACAATGACCGCGTGCTTGCGCGCATCGTCGGCTTCGACCGGCGCGGCCGGCCGGAAGGGCATATCGTCGAGGTCACGGACCGCGCGAACAAGCGCATCATCGGTAGGCTCATCAACGAGAATGGCGCGTTGATTCTCGTGCCGGAAGACAAGCGCATCGGTCACGACATTCTCATCACGCAGAACCCGAAGAAGGCGAAGGTCGGGCAAGTGGTGTCCGTCGATCTCACCGATTTCCCGAGCCGTCATTCGCAGCCGCTCGGCCGCGTGGCCGAGGTGATCGGCGATATCGACGATCCCGGCATGGAGATCGAGATCGCCGTGCGCAAGTACGGTGTGCCGCACGAATTCAGCGATGCCGCGCTTGCCGCCGCCGCGAAGCTGCCCGACGAAGTGCGTCCGGTGGACATACGCCATCGCGTGGACTTGCGCGATGTGCCGCTCGTCACGATCGACGGCGAAGACGCCCGCGACTTCGACGATGCCGTGTATTGCGAGCCCATCTCCGTGGGCCGCGGTTCGGGCTTCCGGCTGCTCGTGGCGATTGCGGACGTGTCGCATTACGTGCGCCCGAACGAAGCACTCGATGTCGACGCGCTCGACCGCAGCACGTCGGTGTATTTTCCGCGTCGCGTGATCCCGATGCTGCCGGAAAAGCTCTCGAACGGCTTGTGTTCGCTGAACCCGGACGTCGACCGTTGCGTGCTCGTGTGCGACATGGTCATCACCGCGCGCGGCGAAATCAAGGCATATCAGTTTTATCCTGGCGTGATGCATTCGGCCGCGCGTCTCACCTACACCGAAGTCGCCGCGGTGCTCACGAACACCAAGGGACCGGAAGCCGCGCGCCGCGCCGAGATCCTGCCGCAATTGCAGGATCTCTACGGCGTCTACAAGGCGCTGCACGCCGCGCGTCAGAAGCGCGGCGCAATTGATTTCGACACCACCGAGACGTATATCGTCGTCAACTCGCAGGGCAAGATCGAGCAGATCGTGCCGCGTCATCGTAACGACGCGCATCGGCTGATCGAGGAATGCATGCTGGCGGCCAACGTCTGCGCGGCGGACTTTTTGAAGCGCAACAAGCATCCGGGCCTCTACCGCGTGCATGCGGGACCCACCGAGGAGAAGCTCGAAAACCTGCGCACGTTCCTGCGTGGCGTCGGTCTCACGCTCACGGGCGGCGCGAAGCCTCACGCAAGCGATTACGCTGCGCTGATCGCTCAGATTCGCGACCGGCCCGACGCGCAGATGCTCCAGTCGATGGTGCTGCGCTCCATGCAGCAAGCGGTGTATAGCCCGGACAACATCGGTCACTTCGGGTTGGCTTACGAAGCGTACGCGCACTTCACGAGCCCGATTCGCCGCTATCCCGACTTGCTCACGCATCGCGCCATTTACGCCATTTTGCAGGGCAAGAAGTATCTGCCCGAAGTGGGTCACGACACATCGCTTAGCACCGGCCTCACGAAAGCCGCGCGCGAGATGCAGAAGAACGACGATCAGTCGCGCGGCCGTTCGCGCAACAACGTCGCGATTTGGGAAGAACTCGGGCTGCATTGTTCGTCGAACGAACGTCGCGCCGATGAAGCCTCTCGCGATGTCGAAGCCTGGCTCAAGTGCTATTTCATGCGCGACAAGCTCGGCGAGGAATACGGCGGCATGGTGAACGGCGTGACGTCGTTCGGCATCTTCGTGCAACTCGATTCGCTGTTCATCGAAGGGCTCGTGCATATCACCGAACTGGGCTCGGATTACTTCCAGTACGACGAGATCAAGAACGAACTGCGCGGCGAACGCACGGGTATCCGGTATCGCATGTCGGATCGTGTGCGCGTGCAGGTGGGCCGCGTCGATCTCGATGCGCGCAAGATCGACTTCCGTCTCGTGCGCGACACGCCGGTGAAGCCGCCGGCGCCGCGTCCGTCCGCGAATGCGGGCGCCGAGCATGCATCGGGCGGCGATGCGGGCGGTCCGCGCATCCGCGCTTTCGACGACGACGTCACCGGCACGCGTACGCGTGGCGGCACGAAAAAGGGCGCGGCGGTGGCGTCGGCCACGCGCGGTGGCGCGGCCAGAAAGCGTGGCGTGGCGTCGAAGTCATCGGCGCAGGGCAGGCCGGCGCGCAAGAAACGATAAGACGCGCTTCAGGGCGCTAGCTGGCAATCGCGCGGTCCGACGCCACGAGCTTCGGACCGCGTCATGCTTTTATGGATTTCACGAAGGTTTGGATCAGTCATGTCACGTCTCAAGGTTCTATACGGTTTTCACGCAGTGACCGCGCGTTTGCGTGCGGATGCATCGTCGATCGAAGAGGTCTTGTACGACCCTTCGCGCAAGGACCGGCGCATGCAGGATTTTCTGCGGACCGCGAAGGAAGCGGGCGTTCGCCTGATCGCAGCCGAGGAATCGCGCTTGTTCGGGCTCGCGGGCACCATTCAGCATCAGGGCGTGGTGGCGCGCGGGCAAGACTTGCCGCTCGCGCAGAATCTGGCCGAATTGCTCGATGGCGTGACCGGCACGCCGCTTCTGCTGGTGCTCGATGGCGTCACCGATCCGCATAATCTCGGCGCGTGTCTGCGTGTCGCCGATGCGGCGGGCGCGCATGCCGTGATCGCGCCGCGCGACCGTTCCGCCGGGCTGAACGCAACGGCGGCGAAGGTGGCGAGCGGCGCGGCGGACAGCGTGCCGTACATCACCGTGACGAATCTGGCGCGCGCGCTGCGCGAATTGAAGGATGCGGGCGTGTGGGTGATCGGCACGGCGGGCGAAGCGTCAGCGAGTCTCTTTGAAACGAAGCTGGACGGCCCGGTGGCTATTGTGGTGGGCGCGGAAGGCGAAGGCATGCGCCGTCTCACGCGCGAGACGTGCGACGAGATCATGAATATCCCGATGGCCGGCGCCGTGGAAAGTCTCAATGTGTCCGTGGCGAGCGGGGTTTGTTTATTCGAGGCCGTGCGGCAGAGAAGTGTGAAGAAGTAGCGTGCCAATGTTGTCCCGCCTGACCGCCCTGATCTGCGCCTGTGCGCTCACCGCCTGCACCACCACCATGATCGACCGCGGCACCTACCTCGCCGACACTCAGTACCACGCAAAAGGCGCCGACTCCCGCGTGCGCTTTCTCGTCATGCACTACACCGAGATCGACGAAGCGAAGTCTCTCTCGGTCCTGACCGGCGATCAAGTGAGCGTGCATTACGTCGTCCCCGATGCCCCGCGTATCGAACGAGGCGAGCCGGTCGTCTATCAACTCGTGCCGGAAGACCAGCGCGCGTGGCACGCCGGGCTGAGTTACTGGCAAGGCGCGACGGAACTCAACGCTTCGTCCATCGGGATCGAGAACGTGAATCTCGGGCCCATTGACACGCCGTCCGGCCGCGGATGGCAACCTTATCCGCGCGCGCAGATCGACGCGCTCATCGAACTGTCGCGCGATATCGTCACGCGCTATCGCATTCCGCCGACGCGCGTCGTCGGCCATAGCGATATCGCACCGCAACGCAAGATCGATCCCGGTCCGCTTTTTCCGTGGCACACGCTTTACCAGGCGGGCATCGGCGCATGGCCCGACGATGCCACGGTCGCCGCGCATCTCGCCGGCCGTGCGCCGAAGGCGCCCACGGATGTCCGCGCGCTTCAGGAAAAGCTCAAACGTTACGGCTACGATGTCGCCACCGACGGTGTCCTCGACGAAAAAACGCGCCGCGTCTTCGGCGCGTTCCAGATGCACTTTCGCCCGTCGGACTACGCGGGCGACGCGGATGCCGAAAGCGACGCTATCGCGTCCGCGCTCATCGACAAATATTTGCCCTGACATGAGCGACTACTTTCTGCCGCTTCGCGCGCTCCATATGACCTGCGCGGGACTGAGCATCGCCGGTTTCTTGCTGCGCTGGATCTGGATGCTCGCGGATTCGCGTCTCTTGCAAAAGCGCGCGGTAAAAATCGTCCCGCATATCGTCGATACCGTGCTGCTCGTCTCGGCCATCGCGCTCGTCGTCATCATCGGCTTCGACGCGAATGCCGCATGGCTCGCAGCGAAGATCGCGGGCCTCGTCGTCTATATCGTGCTCGGGACGTTTGCGCTCAAACGCGGCCGCACCAAAACCTCGCGGGCAATCTTCGGCGTGCTCGCCATCGTCGTCTTCGCGTTCATCGCTTCGGTGGCGCGCACGCACGATCCGCTCGGTTTCCTGCACGCGTTCGCTTAGCGGAGCAAGATGCTCCCTTGGACTCGAATTCTCACCTCGAAAGCAGCAACACCATCATGACTCAGGACGAACTCAAGCAACTGGTCGGCCAGGCCGCCGCCGATTATGTCGACGCGCAGGCGCCCGAAGGCTGCATCATCGGCGTTGGCACGGGGTCGACCGCCAATTGCTTCATCGATGCGCTCGCAAAGTCGAAAGCGCGTTATCGCGGCGCGGTATCGAGTTCGCTCGCGACCACGGCGCGCCTCGAAGCGCATGGCTTCAAGGTGTTCGATCTCAACGAAATCGAAAGCTTGCCCGTGTACGTGGACGGCGCCGATGAAATCGACGGCAGCGGCGCGATGATCAAGGGCGGCGGCGGCGCGCTCACCCGCGAGAAAATCGTCGCGTCGGTGTCGGACGTGTTCGTGTGCATCGCCGATGCAAGCAAGCGCGTCGACGTGATGGGCAAGTTCGCGCTGCCCGTCGAAGTCGTGCCGATGGCGCGCACGGCTATCGGCCGCAAGCTCGTGACGCTCGGGGGCGTGCCGATCGTGCGCGTGACGCTGGACGGTTCACCCTTCATCACGGACAACGGCAACGAGATCATCGACGTGAAAGGGCTTTCCATCACCGACCCGCGCGCGCTCGAAGCGCGGATCAACGCGTGGCCGGGCGTCGTGACCGTCGGACTGTTCGCGGCGCGCGGCGCGAATGTGTGTTTGCTGGGCACGGAGAAGGGCGTCGAACGTATCGACTACGCGGCATAAAAAACCGCTCCAAGCCGGCGCGCTCAAACAAAAATGGCCCGGAATGTCCGGGCCATATTTATCCAAAGGCAAAATCAGAACGCGTTACGTCCGATAAAGCCCTTGAACATGGTCATCGCGACGATCTTGATGTCGAACCAGAACGACCAGTTGTGGATATAGAACAGGTCGAACTTCACGCGGCTCTGCATCTTCTCGACTTTTTCGGTCGCGCCACGATAGCCGTTCACCTGCGCCCAACCCGTAATGCCCGGCTTGATGCGGTAACGGAACATATAACCGTAGACGAGATCCTTGTACAAGTCGTCGTGTTCGAGCGCGTGCGGGCGCGGGCCCACCACCGACATATGTCCGAACAGTACGTTCAGGAACTGCGGCAGCTCGTCCAGACTCGTGCGGCGCAGGAATGCACCGATCTTCGTCACACGCGGGTCGTTGCGCGTTGCCTGGGTCACATGGCCGCTCGTTTCCTTGTGCACGGCCATCGAACGGAACTTGTAGATGCGGAACGGCCGTCCGTCAGCGCCCTTGCGGTTCTGCGTGAAGAAAACCGGTCCCTTCGAGGTAGCCTTCACCGCGATCGATATGCCGATCATGAGCGGCGACAGCGCCAAGAGTGCGGCGGCCGCGAACAGGCGGTCGAACAGCATCTTCGGCCACATTTGCAGCGTGCTGACCGGCGAGGTCGTCAGGTTGATGGTGGCGAGCCCGGCGACATCCGTCATCGAATGATTGAAGAGCGAGATGCTGCGGGTGTCTGGAATCAAACGCAGATTCACGAAGTCATGGCGCAGCGCGTGAACGAAGCGGTAGATGGTGTGCTCTTGCGAAAGCGGCAGCGCGAGCCACACTTCGTTGATCTCTTCGCGGCGCACTTTCTCGACGAGTTCGTCGAAGTCGTTGAGCACCGGCATGCGCATGGAAGCGCCCAGCGTGCTGCCTACGCCGCTCGCGTGCAATTCCTCGTCGCCGGTCGTATCGAGCAGGCAGACCGGCGTAAAACCCTGTTCGGGCGTGCTGCTGAGGTGCGCGAGCAAGGTGCGCGCGAAACCCTGCGCGCCGACGATAGCCACGGTGCGCTGGTTGAAGCCGCGGCCACGCATGGCTCTAAGGCTCAGATAGACCGCGCACTTCGCGACGACGATCAACGCGCCGGAAATCAGCGTGGAATAAGCGAACCACAGACGCGAGACCAGATCCATCCGATGCAGCGTGAACGCCAGCAAAAGCGCCGCCGCCGCCACCGCGACCCAGGCGAGCGTCACGCGTGCGAGCATCACCGGCAACGGCTTGCCGCGCCAGGCTTCGTACACGCCGAACGCCGGAAACAGCAAGAGGGCGAGCACGCAATTGAACGCGATCAGCAACTTTTCGACATCGCTGAAATCGAGCGAGGAGAAGCGCATGAAGTGCGCAATCACCCCGCCTGCGATGATCAGGAACACGTCGAGACAACGTGCCGAGCGGGCGAACATATCGCGATTTTTAGTTTGCATCTGCATTATCAGGCGCTGGGAACGGAGACGTTTTCCTGCACGCGCATGCGCGGCAGCAGGCGGTCGAATTCACGCTTCACGAGGCCGTAGCACTCGCAGGCGCGGGCTTCGAGCCCTTCGCGGTCCACCACCTTGATACAGCCGCGGCTGTGATGGATGAGGCCCGCATCGTGCAGCTTGCCGGCTGCTTCGGTCACGCCTTCACGGCGTACGCCCAGCATATCGGCAATTAATTGTTGCGTCACTTGTAGTTCGTTGGACGCCGTACGATCGATTTCGATCAGAAGCCAGCGGCAAAGTTGCTTATTGAGCGAATGATGGCGGTTGCATGCGGCCGTCTGCGCGACTTGCGTGAGCAGCGCTTGCATATAGAGAAGCATCAGGCGGCGCAGGAAGTCGGAACGCGCGAACTGGTCGCGCAGCGCTTGCGCGCTCATGCGATACGCGAAGCCGGGGCACTGCACTTGCACGCGCGTCGGCATGGTTTCGCCGCCCGTGAGCACCGGCACGCCCGTCATGCCTTCGCGGCCGACCGCCGCGATTTCGACGGAACCGCCATCTTCCATGGTATGCAGCAACGAGATGATGGCCGTCGTCGGGAAATAGACGTGATGAATGCGCTGGCCGGAATCGCACAGCAGTTGTTCGGTGCGCAGTTGAACGAGCTCGAGATGCGGAGTCAGTGCTTGCCATTCGTGCGCCGGAAGCGCGCCAAGCAAATGGTTGCCGTGCAGGTCGGACTGGAGGGTCAGCATGGTTGTTCTCTCGTAGCTCGCGCAGTGCGCTTCACTCTTTTATTTACTGATGTGAACGTTATCCAACACATTCCGTCCTTCACATCAGCCCCGTAGCTCCTGTGTCGCGCATGAGTTGATTTGGTTGATTGCGTCGATCGGGTGGCGACACTCTTTTAGCGAGGACTGTGCCAATGCGGCGAGCGTCAATGTGGGCGGGGCCTCAGTGCAAATCCGCCGTTTGTGATGCAGTGCAGCGAAGCATTTTTGTTTCAGTTTTGAACATTGCTGGTCTTAGGAATACGTATGCGACCCAATACGTAGCATTGTTGCGATCCCCCCGAATGAAGGATTGGTCATATCGCATTACCGCGCGACAGGGCTCTTGGGGAGACATCAGGTTGCAAACCTTCCTTCTTTCGTAGGGAGTTTGAAAATTGATTCATCCGTGTTCCATCGGCTTCGTGGGCAAGCGAACGTGCATTCGTGGATGATTCGCTTGCTTATCCGCAAAGCCTTGCTGCGTATGTCTTTGCGCCATGCAAGCCGTGCATGGTCGTGATTCGCGTTCAAGGGCAAAACGTTGCGGCTCTTGCGCGATATGGAAACCTCACGCGATAAGCATCACGGTGAACGATCTTCATGTCGGCCGTGATGGCTTACATCGGCCCATACGAGGCTTGCACAGCATGCTTCAACGAACCTCATCACGATGATTCAGCGTAAAACGTTTGCGTGACAATTGATGGTTTGGTGCTTTGCGACAACGCCGAATTACGCGGAGGGAAGAATTCAGAAATGTTTCATCGAGGACAACTTCGAGCGCTTGTGTGTCGCGTGAAGCGTTGAACACAGCGCAAAGCAGCGTGAGATTTGACTAACACACTTGGCGTGCCATGTCGCCGAGAGATTGGAGCAAGCAGAAAACCCCTTGAAATAAGGCTCGAAATGAGGGCGCCGCAAAGGGCGCATCTCATGAATCATGCTATGAAATGTTCAACAGACTATAGCGGCGAGAGGCGGCACTACGCGCGAATACGCATCTTCGAGAACATCGAAAGAGGCTTCGCAAAGCTCGTGATGGTGTCGTGAAAGCGAGCGAGCGAGACGGCATTGCATGACCATGGTCTCGCTTGCGATCTTGCGGGCGCTGGTATGCGTTTGCACGGGTATGTCGAAGCCTTGCTCGCGCATCCATTGCAGGTAGTGCGCAAGCAGTTCGAAGTTCGCGCCGAGCTGTCGCATTACGTTTGCGAAGTAGAGCTGCGTGTAAGCGTCACCGCGCGCGAGCATGGCATCGACATGTTCGGGAAAGGCAGCACGCCAGCGCGTGATCGGATTGTGCAAAGGACGTCGCAGCAAATGCGCGCACAACAGATCGGCCGATGCTTCCGCCAGGGCCGTTCCGGTAAGCGGTTCACGTACACGCTTGACGAACTCGACATGCGGGAAAAGTGTCGCGGCCAACGTGCTTGCGTCGCTGGCGGGCAAGCCCAGCACGCCGTTGTAGTCATCGCCATCGAGCAGATGGTAGCCCGTGTGATGAAAGTAGCCGAGACGCCGCGCATTGGGATCGATCACATCGATGCCGATAGTCGTCTTCGCATGCTCGCGATGGTAAGAAGCCGACCGCGTGTCGGGCAAGAAGAACGCATCCGTTTCGATCAGCACGGTGTTTGCGCGGCGCGTCTGCACGAGCGCGCGTTCTTCGAGCGAATGGAAGATCGAAAGCTCCTGCACTTGCAGGCCGTAAAGCTTTTCGATGTCTTCCGGTGTCATGCGGCCGAGCGTGAACTGGTCGTCCTCGAAGTCTTGCGCGACGCTATACGCGAGTGCCGCGCGCGGTTCGAGACCATTGCCATGCAGAAGCTCGATCCAGAGATCGACGGGTCCCGCGCCGTCGCGCCAGATGCGCTCGCCACGATGCAACGCATGCGCGTGATGCCGCCGCGCGCGCAGGCGCAAGGGGTCGAGTTGCACGACGCGCGAACGGCCTGCGTCGGAACCCGTCACACCGCCGGTGTGGAACGCGTTCATGCGTTGACCTCTGAGCAGTAAGGACGGCGTCCGATACCGCCCGTGCGGTCGGGCATGCAGTCATTTTTGCTTTCGTTTTTTTGCGCGCCCGAGTCGCGGTCGACGGCGGTAAGCATCTCGATTTTCCCATGAAGGTGCCGCATGAAGCGAGCGCTATCGGTGCATGCGAATGCACGAAATCGCGCCGGGTGCACGGTTGCATGCACTTATGGGCGGCGAACGGTGCATCGCGGCCCGTGTATGCGGTTTTAGGTTCGAAGGCGTCTTTTTCCCCGAGACGCCTTGCGTGCGGTTGGCCTTATTTGACGGGGCTGCAAGGGCTATCGTCGGTGCGCCGCCGCACGGAATGTTGGCTCACCGGGACGTAACGTGTGATGGTCGCCACGCCGGTTTTATCCGGCCCGAGCATGGAGAATAAAACGATGAACTGGAAAGCCCTTGATTTCGAACAGCTCACTGCGCGAGAGCTTTATCTGATTCTGCGCGCACGCAGTGCGGTGTTCGTCGTCGAACAGTCGCATGTGCACCTCGATCCCGATGGCCGCGATGAAAGCGGCGTGCATGTCTTCGCAGCCGAAGACATGACTCGTTCGATGCCCGTGCTCGCCTATGCGCGCATTCACGAAGGCGACGCCGAAGACCCGGAAGTCGTCGTCGACAAGATCTTGACGAGCCCGCTGCGTCGCGGCGACGGCACGGCGCATGCGCTCATCGAACGCGTGCTCGAAGTGACCGCGGAACGTTGGCCCGGACGCGGCGTGCGCCTCACGGCGCCTGTGAGTCTGCGCGGCTTTTACGAAGCGTTCGGCTTTCGCAAGACCGAAGGTCCGTTCCTCGAACACGGCATGCCGTACATCGGTCTGACGCGAAAGAGCCGTCAGACGGCGCGCGAAACGGCGAGCGCCAGCAAGGCGCAACTGCACGCCAATACCTACGAGTTGCTGTAAGCAGCTTTGCGCGCGCTGCTTGGCCGTAAAGGCGGCGCGCGCGATCCAACGAATTCCACGCTGTAAAAACGAAAGGCAATCCAGGACACGCGGGCCGACCAAGGTCGCGCGTGCCGAACCCACATGCGAATAGTCCATCTAGCCAACCACGCACAGACGATTGGCAACGGCACCGTCAACATGATGGTGGATCTCGCCTGCATGCAGGCGCGCATGGGGCAGGAGGTAATCGTGGCGTCATCCGGCGGCGGATTCGAGCCGCTTTTGCGACGTCACGGCATCACGCATATTCCGTTGCAACAGTCGCGCCAGCCTTGGCGCGTCCCGTCGATGATCGCGGGCTTCAATCGCCTTATCGACCGATTCGATCCCGATATCGTGCACGCGCACATGATGACGGGCGCATTGATCTCGCGCTTTGGCAGCATGCGCCGCCGCTTCGCGCTCGTCACGACCGTGCACCATGAATTGCAGAAGAGCGCGTCGCTGGTGCGCTCGGGCGATCGCATGGTCGCCGTGAGCGATGCGGTCGCGAAGGATCTCGTCGCGCGCGGTATCGGGGCCGAGCGGCTTTCGGTCGTGCGCAATGGTGCGATAGGCGCGCCGCGGCTCGTGTGCCGTCCCGCGCCGAAACCCCTGCGTTTGAAGCATCCGAACGTGGTTTGCGTGGCGGGGATGTATCGAAGAAAGGGTATTACCGATTTGCTGCATGCATTCGCGCTGTTGCGCGAGCAATCGATGCACGACCGGGAATTCATACCGGAGCCGCATCTGTACCTGGTGGGCGACGGGCCCGATCGCGGCGCAATGGAAACGCTCGCCGCCGAGCTGGATCTGGGCGCGACGGTGCATTTCACCGGCTTTGTTGCGGACCCGCGTCCGTATCTCGCCGAAGCCGATGTCTTCGCGTTGCTGTCGCTTCAGGACCCGAGTCCGCTCGTGATCGCCGAGGCGCGCGAGGCAGGGTGCGCGATCGTTGCCACGCGTATCGGCGGTATCCCCGAATTACTCGATGGCGGCGCGGCGGGCGTGCTCGTGCCCGATGGCAATTCGGCCGAGGCGGCGGCGAAACTGCGCTGGCTGCTGCTCGACTCGCAGGCGCGCGGCCAACTGTCGGCGCGCGCGCGACAGAATCTGCATCAGCTTTCAGTCGAGCGCGTAAGCAACGAATACCTGACGATCTATCAGGAAACGCTCGCGGAACGCGCTTCGCAACGGCCGCGTGCGATGCCGGTCGGCCCGCGTCGCACGCGCGCGCGCGATGGCGCCGTATGAGCGAATAGACCGACGAATGAACTAAGTGGTGCACGACGAAAACGCGCATACGTACCGCATAAAGCGCGCGAGTGTCATACAAAAGGGGTATCGAATCGGGCGAGCGTTCGCGGTCGCACAGAACGCATACGAGATGCTTGCTCAAATGCTTGCATGACCGGTTCGCATTTCGGACGGACCGCAAAAAAACGCTCGCGCCGCGCTGCGACGTCGCCATTCTTCAGTTTCCCTGACGAATGCTGGCGCGCGCGCGGCGCGAGTGCAGCACTCAGGGCATGCAGCAAGAAGGGCGGCGACGTGGCGATTGCACCCCGTCAGAGGGAATACCCTGTCAGGAAATTCCCAACTGGTTTTCGGTGCAACGAAGACGCAACGTATCAGGCACGACGACCGGACCAGTCGGTTGTCGCCGTGCCTCGGCGCCTCTGAGCAAACAGCGTGTTCACGACGAACACACATGGCTACGGACAGGCGACAAAGGGGAGAAGCGAGATGGATGAAAACAAAGAGCGATCGCTGGTGGCGAAGGTCATGGACGGACTCGTCTCAGGGATCGTCGAGCAGAAATATGGGGCGATATTGCCGCCGCAGGACATCCTCTCGAAGGAGTTCGACGTAAGTCGGACCGTCATGCGTGAAGCGCTCTCCATGCTGCTCGCGCGGCATATGCTGGACGTGCGGCCGAAAACCGGCACGCGCATCCGGCCGATGAGCGACTGGCGCCTGATCGACGAAGATGTCGTGAGCTGGCGTTTTCGCGCGAAGCCCGATCAGACGTTTCTGCGCGATGTAATCGAATTCCGCATGCTGATCGAGCCCCGTGCCGCCGCGCTGGCAGCAGCCCGCGCGACGCCTGACGAGATCGCCGGCATTCGCGATGCCTTCGACGCGCTTTCGCAATTGCAGGTTGGCGAGCCGGAATATCAGGCCGCCGACGAAGTGCTGCATACGCGTATCGTGGCGGCGAGCGGCAATCAGTTCTTTCGCCAGATGACGGCGATCGTGCGCGGTGCGCTCGTGACGGTGAATCCGATCGTCGACGGCATCGAGTCGGTGCGCGAAGCGACGCTTGCGGCGCAGCGGCTCGTGGTCGAAGCCATCGAATCGAAAGATACCGATGCAGCCGAGCGCGCGACGCGCGCACTCGTCGACCTCGCGGCGGAAGAAGTGGGCCGCGCGTTCTCGCTCGAGCGCTCGAGCCCGCAGTATCCGGCGCAGCCGCCGAGCGTGAATGCTCCGGCAGGCGCGTAACGGCGTCCGTATCGCGTGAAAAGCCGGGACCTGTCCCGGCTTTTTGCATTTGGCCGCGCGGTTCCTTGAGGCACAATGCCTCCCACGATGAACATCTCGCGGGAGACCGGCTTTGAGCAATACCGAAACGAACACGACGACGAACACGGGAAAGACGAACGCGATCCGCTGGGGCATCGTGGGTGCGGGACGCATTGCACGGCGCTTTGCCGAAAGCCTGGGGCATGTCGATGGCGCGGCACTCGCGGGCGTCTGGTCACGACGCGCCGAACCCGCTCGCGCGCTGGCGGCACCGCATGGCGCGCGCGCCTTCGACGACCTCGACGCCATGTTCGGCGAGATCGACGCGGTCTATATCGCGACCATGCAGGACAGTCATCCCGAATACGCGCTGCGTGCCTTCGCAGCGGGCAAGGCCGTGCTCTGCGAGAAACCGGCCGCCGTGAACGCGCGCACCTTGCAGATCATGATCGACGCCGCGCGCGCGTCCAAGCTGCTTTTCATGGAAGCGATGAAGCCGCCGTTCTATCCGCTTTATCGCCGCTTGCGCGAGCATCTTGCGCGCGATCCCATCGGCGAGATCGGACTCGTGCGCGCGGGCTGTTCGATAGCCGGCGTGCCGCTCGATCATCCGTCGTTCTCACTCGAAGCGGGCGGCGGCGCGTTGCTCGATATCGGCGTCTACGAAGCGTTTCTGGCGGTCGACTGGCTCGGCGAGGCGCTCGACGTGCAGACGATCGGCCGCGTGGGCGAAACGGGCGTGGATGTCTTCGCGAGCCTCAACGTGCGCCACGAGCGCGGCATCGCGCAGATATTCTGCGGGCTCGATCTGCAAGGTCGTGGCGATGCACTCATCGGCGGCACTCAAGGCACGGTGACGATCCACGAGAACTGGTGGAACCCGGCGCGCGCGAGCATCGTTTATACGGACGGACGCCGCGTCGAACTCGACGAGCCTTTCAGCGGCGGCGGCCTGAACTACGAGACCGCGCACTTCTGCGAGCTGCTGCGCGCGGGCGCCACCGAAAGCCCGATCATGCCGCACGCCATGTCGATGCGCATGATCGCCATCATCGATGCCGCGCGGCGCGATCTGAACGTGCGCTTCCCGTTCGAGGCAGATTAGCGTTCGCCGCCCGTGCAGCTCAATGCCGGCCCGGCAGCGCGAGGCGTCTTTCGAACCTGCGCTGCACGAATTCCAGCACGCTGCAGAGCACCCAATAGACGAACGCCGCCGCGAGATAAAGCGGCAACGGCTGATACGTCGCCGCGATCACTTCCTGCGCGCTGCGCAGCAACTCCGTCACGGTGATGACCGAGACGAGCGACGTATCCTTGATCAGGCTGATGAGACTGTTCGACAAACTCGGCACCGCAATGCGCAAGGCTTGCGGCCCGACCACGTAACGCAGCGTCTGCGCGCGCGACAAACCGAGACTGTAGGCGGCGAGCCATTGCCCGTTGGGGATGCCGAGAATCGCGCCGCGCATGCTTTCCGAAAGATACGCCGCGACGTTCGCCGACAGCGCGATCACGCCCGCGGGCGTCGGGTCGAGCGAAATGCCGAGGCTCGGCAGGCCGTAGTAGATCACGAAGATCTGCACGAGCAGCGGCGTGCCGCGCATCACGCTCACATAGCAGCGGCCGATGGCGACGAGCGCGCGGCTGCGGCTTATGCCCATCAACGCCAGGACGACGCCCGCGATGAGTCCGAAGAACATCGAATAGAGCGCGAACTTGATCGTCAGTAGCGCGCCTTGCGCCAGCACCGGGGCCGATTGAACGAGCAGGGAGGTCGTGGACATGAACGGGAAGCAGGAAGGAGAGCGGGCAGGTTGCCGCGCAAAGCGCACATCATAAACCGCGCGCGAAAAAGACAAGGGCGACACCGTCAGACGATGCCGCCCTCGAGCCGCGCGTTACGCTCGTAACGTCCGCAACGCCTTTCGGCGCGCGGGAACGAGGCTTACTTCGCGGGCTTGGTCACGTCGATACCGAACCACTTCTGCGAGATCTTCGTGAACGTGCCGTCCTGTTCGAGCTGGGTCATGGCGTCGTCGATCGCCTTGGCGAACTTCGGGTTGCCCTTCTTGAACGGAATGCCGGACGGGCTGCCCTTGTCGAGATTCGCGCCCGTGCGCAGCGGCAGTTGCGAGTTCTTCAGCAGATAGGCGAGCATCAGACGGTCGTTGAGCGCGGCGTCCAGACGGCCGGCTGCCAGATCGCGCAAATATTCGGGCGCGCCCGGATACGTCTTCACATCGATACCCGGCACCGACTTCGCCATGTCCATGTAGTTCGTGCCGAGACCGACGCCGAGCTTCTTGCCCTTCAGTTCGTCGAGCGTCTTGAATTCGCGCTTGTCATCCGCGCGCTGGATCAGCTGCGCGTTCGAGTACGTGTAGGCGGGCGAGAAGTCGAGCGTGGCCTTGCGCGCATCGGTGATACCGACTTGATTCACGATCACGTCGAACTTGCCAGCCTGCAGACCCGCGATGATGCCGCTCCACTCCGTCGTCACGAACTCGGGCTTCACGCCGAGCTTGGCGGCAACCGCCTTGGCGATATCCACGTCGTAACCGACCAGCTCGCCTTGCGGCGACTTCGAGTTGAACGGGGGGAAGGTGCCCTCCAGACCGACGCGCAGCGTGCCGCGTTGCTTGACGGAATCGAGCAGGTCTTCGGCATGCGCCGCAGCCGACAGGGACGCGCCGATCAGACCGGCGACGAGCACTTTCTTGAGCGTGGACAGTTTCATCGTGTTTTATTCCTCTTGAATGGCATCGCGACGGCGAGCCGTGCTTTGCAGGTGCGGCATCATAGATAAAAGGCAAGCGATGCGTAAGATCGTTTGCTTATTTCCATATTCCTACGCGAGGGCTTCGACGCACTCGCGCACGAGCGCCGGTCCCTTGTAGATCAGCCCCGTATAAATCTGCACGAGCGATGCTCCCGCCGCGAGCTTCGCGCGCGCGTCCTCGCCCGAGAAAATTCCGCCCACGCCGATGATCGGCACATCCGCGCCCAGTTCGGCGCGCAGCTTGCGGATCACCACGTTGGACGCATCGAAGACGGGGCGGCCCGACAGGCCTCCGGTTTCCTCGCCGTGCCGCATGCCGCTGACGGCGGTGCGCGAGAGCGTGGTGTTGGTGGCGATCACGCCGTCGATACCGTGCGTGAGGACGGTTCCGGCGATCGACTTGATCTGCTCGTCGTCGAGATCGGGCGCGATCTTGAGCGCGAGCGGCACGAGCTTGCCGTGAAGATCGGACAGACGCTGCTGCTTGTCCTTGAGCGCGCCGAGCAGCGAATCCAGTTCGCCCGCGCCCTGTAGCTGCCGCAGATTCTTCGTGTTCGGCGACGAGATATTGATCGTCACGTAGCTCGCGAACGGATAGACGCGTTCGAGGCAGTACAGATAGTCATCGGCGGCGCGTTCTATCGGGGTATCGGCGTTCTTGCCGATATTGAGCCCCAGGATGCCGCGATAGCGCGCCGCCTGCACGTTGGCGACGAACTGTTCGACGCCGCCGTTGTTGAAGCCCATGCGGTTGATCAGCGCGCCCGCTTCCGGCAGCCGGAAAATGCGCGGCCGCGGGTTGCCCGGCTGCGCGCGCGGCGTGACCGTGCCCACTTCGATGAAGCCGAAGCCGAGCGCCGCCAGTCCGTCGATGCACGCGCCGTCCTTGTCCAGTCCCGCCGCGAGACCGACGGGATTGCGGAACGCGAGGCCCATCACGTTGCGCGGCGAGTCGGGGCCGCGTTTGGCAAGCATGCCGGCGAGTCCGGTGCGGCCGGCCGCGCCCAGCATGCGCAGGGTGAGGTGATGAGCGTCTTCCGCGTCCATCTTGAACAGATGCGAGCGCGCGAGCGGGTAAAGGGAGCTGAACACGAAGTGAACGCCTGCGACGGCGAGTTTTTTGAGACCCGCTATTTTAGCGGCTTTGCAGAGGGCGCCGGAGTGGATGGTTGCGGCGCGAGTTTTTGTCGGCGAGGTGCGGCGATTCGGGGAAGCGGTTGTTTCCTGCCGATGGGGCTTTCCGAACGTCAAGCGCAAGGTTGCCGCGCGCGAGGCGCTTGCTACTTCGGCTGACTCACGTTGTGGATGCGGCCCGGCATCGGCAAGGTCCCGGCGGAAAGCGTCGTTGCGGGATCGAGCGGTGACCAGCGGCCATCGATCAGCCCTTCCAGCGGCCGGAAGTTGGCCTTGTACGCCATCTTTTCGCTTTCGCGAATCCAGTAGCCGAGATACACGTGCGGCAAGTCGAGGCTCTTCGCCTGCTCGATCTGCCAGAGGATGTTGAACGTGCCGAAGCTCGTGTGCGGCAGGCCCGGCTCGAAGAACGTGTACACGGACGAAAGCCCGTCGCCGAGAATGTCGATCATGCTGATCATGCGCAATGCGCCGGGCGTGTCCGCGTTGCCCGGCTCGCGGAATTCGACGAGCCTCGAGTTGATCCTGCTTTGCAGCAAAAACTGTTCGTACTGGTCGCGGCTGTCGCGATCCATGCCGCCACCCGCGTGCCGCGCCGATTGATAGCGCATATAAAGCGCGTAGTGCTCTTCGTCGTAATGCAGCGGCGCGACGCTCGCGACGAGATTGCCGTGCTGCTTCCAGACGCGCCGTTGCGTGCGGTTCGGGGCGAAGCGCGCCACCGGCACGCGCACCGGCACGCAGGCACGGCAACCGTCGCAATACGGGCGATACGTGAACACGCCCGAACGCCGGAAGCCGGCTTTGACGAGTTCGGTGTAGACGTCGGAATTGATGAGATGGCTGGGCGTCGCGACTTGCGAGCGTGCCACGCGTCCTTCCAGATAACTGCAAGGATAGGGCGCTGTTGCATAGAATTGCAGCGCGGAAAGCGGTGACAGCGGCAGCTCGTTCGGATGTGTCACGTTGGCGGCTCTCGTATCGCGGGCGTCTCGTCGTTGCTGGTTTCTGGTTGCCTGGTTGATGCCTGTCCGGTGCCTGGTTCCGTTCCGGTGTCCTTGCGTCGTCTAGCGCTCGATCAGTTCCGCGAGAACCGATTTATCGAAACGCCAGGGAATCGGCGCATCTTCGACCGCGTGACGCAGATGCGTGACGAACGCGCGGCGGCCGATCTCGCGGCCGCCCAGCGACGCCAGATGCGCCGTATTCTGCTGACAGTCTATCATCCCAATTTTATGGCGGCGCAAGTGCGCGACGAGCGCGGCGAGGGCGATTTTCGAGGCATCGGTCTTGTGCGCGAACATCGATTCGCCGAAGAACATCTTGCCGAACGACACGCCATAAAGCCCGCCGACGCGCCGCCCGTCGAACCACGTTTCGACGCTGTGCGCCTTGCCCGCGCGATGCAGCGTCGAGTACGCCTCAACGATTTCGGAAGTGATCCACGTGCCGCGCTGACCGTCGCGCGGCGTGTCGGCGCACGCGTGCATCACGGCGGCGAAATCGTCGTCCACGCGCACTTCCCAGAGCGGCTCGCGCGACACGCGTTTGAGCGTCTTGCGCAGCGAATCGGAGACTTTGAACTCGTCCGGAATCAGCACCATGCGTGGATCGGGACTCCACCACAGCACGGGCTGACCGTCCGAATACCACGGAAAGATGCCGCGCCGGTAGGCATCGACGAGACGCGCGGGCAAAAGCTCCGCGCTCGCGGCGAGCAGACCCGGCGCGCCGCTCGATGCGCCGAGCGCGCGCTCGACGGGCGGGAACGGATCGTCGTCGGCGAGCCAGGGAACCATGGTCGAAGCAGTCGATGCGCGAGGCGCTCAGCCTTCGCGCAGCGTGCGGAAGATGTCGCCCGTGTGCAGCGTGAAGTTGCCCGCGGCGCGGTCGGCGAAGAAGAAACGCAGCGTCTGGCCGACGGTCGGAAAGGCGATTTCGTCCCACGGAATCTCGCTTTCCTCGAAAAGACGCACTTCGAGACTTTCCTCGCCGGCGTCGATTTCGATATCGAGCAGACGCGCGAGATAGAACAGATGCACCTGATGCACGTGCGGCACGTTGAGCAGCGTGAAAAGACTTTGAATCTCGACGCGCGCGCCTGCTTCCTCGAGTGTTTCGCGCGATGCGCCTTCGCTCGTGGTCTCGTCCATTTCCATGAAGCCTGCCGGCAAGGTCCAGTAGCCGTAGCGCGGCTCGATTGCCCGGCGGCACAAGAGCACCTTGTCGTCCCACACCGGCACCGTGCCGACGACGTTGCGCGGATTCTGGTAGTGAACGGTGCCGCAACTGCCGCAAACGAAGCGCTCGCGGTTGTCGCCAGGCGGGACCGAAAGGGCGACCTCGTGGCCGCAGACGGAACAGAATTTCATGGAAATGGACGTGGGAAGTGTGGTGCGAGTGTATCACCGGCTCGGGGGTCGTCATGAAGGGCGGGTGAGGCGGAAAGCGGGGGCGCGATCGGTTGGTCGGGCGGAGCGCGCGCAGGCGACGCGAACGAAGTGAACGAAGCGAACGAAGCGAACGAAGCGAACGAAGCGAACGAAGCGAACGAAGCGAACGACACGAACGACACGAACGACACGAACGACACGAACGACACGAACGACACGAACGACACGAACGACACGAACGACACGAACGACACGAACGACCGCGAACGACACGAACGACACGAACGACACGAACGACCGCGAACGCCAGAGCGCTTCGCCTCACCGCCCATCTCGCTACAATGGTTGGCTGACGTTGCCAGCTACTCCCCATTCACGATTGACGGGCGCATCGCTCCGTACGAACTCCATGTCCACTTCTCCTCGTCCCCCGATGCTCGCGACCGCGCAAGCGCTCGGCCTTCTCCTCGACGCCGCGCATCGGGTCGATGGCACCGAGCGCATCGATACGCTCGATGCCGCGGCGTCGCTCGGCCGCGTTCTCGCCGCCGATGTCACGTCGCCGCTAGACGTTCCGCCAATGCACACCAGCTCGATGGACGGTTACGCCGTCCGCGCCGCCGATCTCGCCGGCGCGAGCGAGGCCGCGCCGCGCGCGCTGCCGGTGTCGCAACGCATTCCGGCCGGCCACGCCGCCGCGCCGCTCACGGCAGGCACGGCCGCGCGCATCTTCACCGGCGCGACGGTGCCTCCGGGCGCCGATACCGTCGTCATGCAGGAAATGGCGCGTGCGGCGGACGACGGCAGCATCGCGTTCGCGCACGCGCCCGCAGCCGGCGAATGGATCACGCAACAAGGCGCGGACATCCGCGGCGGTTCGGTGATCCTGCCTGCGGGCACGCGCCTCACGCCGCAAGCGTTGGGTCTCGCGGCATCGGTCGGTTGCGGCGCGCTCGATGTCGTGCGGCGCGTGCGCGTCGCCATCTTCTTCACCGGCGACGAACTGCGCATGCCCGGCGAGCCGCTCGCGCCCGGCGCCATCTACAACTCGAATCGCTTCGTGCTGCGCTCGCTGCTTGCGAAACTCGGTTGCGACGTGACCGACCTCGGGATCGTGCCGGATCGTCTCGACGCAACGCGCGAAACCCTGCGCCGCGCGGCCGGGGAACACGATCTGATTCTGACGTGCGGCGGGGTATCGGTCGGCGAGGAAGATCACGTGAAACCGGCGGTGGAAGCCGAAGGACGCATCGCCATGTGGCAGATCGCGATGAAGCCCGGCAAGCCGCTCGCGTTCGGCAACGTGCGACGTTCGGATGCCGCGCTCGGCGAAGCATATTTCATCGGCCTGCCGGGAAATCCGGTGTCGAGCTTTTGCACCTTCTTGCTGTTCGTGCGGCCGTTCCTGCTGCGGCTGGCAGGCGCGAGCGACGTCGCGCCGCGCGTCTACTCGATGCGTGCCGACTTCAGCCAAAAGAAGGGCGACCGCCGCAACGAGTTCCTGCGCGCGCGCGTGAACGACGCGGGCGGCCTCGATCTCTTTCCCAATCAAAGCAGCGCCGTGCTGACTTCGACCGTGTGGGGCGACGGCCTCATCGACAATCCGCCGGATCACGCCATCCGCGCGGGCGAGACGGTGCGCTTCATTCCCTTTTCAGAGTTGATGCGGTAGAAGGCCATCAAATGCATATCGAACTGAGATTTTTTGCGAGCGTGCGCGAAGCGCTGGGTGTCGCGAACGAGACGGTCAGCGTGCCGGACACCGTCGTGAATGTCGGCGATGTACGCGCCTGGCTGCGCATGCGCGGCGGCGCGTGGGCCGAAACGCTCGCCGAAGGCCGTGCGTTGCGCATGGCCTGCAATCACGTCATGACGGACCCGTCGCAGCGCATCACGGATGGCTGCGAAGTGGCGTTTTTCCCGCCGGTCACGGGCGGTTGACATGACGATCGTGCGCGTACAGGAGGCGGATTTCGATCTCGGCGCGGAAGTCGCCGCGCTGCGAGCGGGCAATCCGAAAGTGGGCGCGGTGGCGTGCTTCGTCGGCACGGTGCGCGACTTGAACGAAGGCAGCGCGGTCGAGACGATGGAGCTCGAGCACTATCCCGGCATGACGGAGAAATCGCTGCACGAGATTGCCGAGTCGGCGCGTGCGCGCTGGCCTGGGTCGGACGTGCTGATCGTGCATCGCGTGGGAAAACTGAAGCCGCTCGATCAGATCGTGCTGGTCGCAACCACGGCGATGCATCGCGGCGAGGCGTTCGAATCGTGCGCCTTCGTCATGGACTACTTGAAAACGCAGGCGCCGTTCTGGAAGAAGGAAAAAACCGACGCGGGCGAGCGCTGGGTCGATGCGCGCGAATCGGATGATACGGCGCTGGCTCGCTGGCAAAAGCCGAAAAGCTAAAGCGCGGCGATCGCCATAGGAAAAGGCGACGATCGCGGATAAGTCCACCGCTTACCGCGTGTTTGGCGAGACGAAAGCGGCGCGCGAAACCGCGCTAAGAGCGCTCGCAAACGGGTAAAAGCCAAAAACCTTGGGCGGCAAGACAAGCGTGATCGGCGAGGAAGAAAGCCGCGAGCGTCACTTCGTATCCGCCGAACGTCCCACGAACCTCGCTGGAAACGCCTCCCCCGGAGGCCGCTCCGCGAAACGCGGCTCTTCCCGGCCGCCGGTGCGCTGCCGTTTGAGCGCCGCGAGAAGTTCCTGCTGCGCGTCGGGAATCTTGTAATCCCAGCCGAACTTGCTCAATTGCAAACTGTGCGCGATCCGCAGTGCTGGTTCCATGAACTGCACGGCGGCGGCCGGCTCGTAACGCGCGTCCACGGTGTCGAGAAAGAGCGTAAGCCAGCGTGCGAAATGCTCGGGCGCGATACCTTCGAGCGGCCGATGCGCCTCCTGCACATTCCCGCGATACTGCTTCGTTCCCAACACGAGGCTCGACCAGAAGGTCGTCATTTTGGCGAGATGCTCGTCCCAGCGGCCCGTCAGTTCGCGCGAAAAGATCGGGCCGAGCAGGGGATCGTCATCGACACGGCGATAAAACGTCTCCACGAGCGTCCGGATGTTGGCTTCGTCCGGTTCCGCAAAGCGAGCCGGGCGGGCAGATGATTCGTGAAGGGTCATGGCAAATAAATGTTATGCGGATGCTTACACGCAAGCGTCAGCACATTATGCTGACGATAGGCGCTGTTTTGTCGCAAAATGTCGCGTCTTGAACAGCGATAATCCGACCGGTCGTTCAATTTTTCGTGGCAGGCCGCGTCAGGATCTTAGACCTTGTGTGTGCGCGGAGGTCGTTGTCGCTTGCGCACTCGCGGTGTTTTTCCGCGCATCCCGCGTCGCGCCGCTTTCGCCGTCTGCTCTTCGTTTGCCCGCGTGCCTCTGGCTCCGTTGTTCTCGATGCGCGTGTTCCGCGCACAAAATCATCGTGACATCATGCGACTGACCGACTACACCGACTACACCCTGCGCGTCCTGCTTTACCTTGCCGTGCGCCCGTCCCGCCTTTCGACCATCGGCGAGATATCCGAGGCCTATGGCATCTCAAGAAATCATCTGATGAAAATAGTCCAGCAATTGGGCGAACTCGGCTGGGTGGAAACGGTGCGAGGGCGTCATGGCGGACTGCGACTTGGCGAGCGCACGCCTTACCTGACGATCGGCGAGATCGTGCGCACAATGGAAAGCGACTTCGACATTGTCGGTTGTTTTTCGCGCGACAAGGCACACCGGCAATGCGTGATTCAGTCGGCCTGCTTGTTGCGCGGCGTATTCGCGACGGCGCGCGATGCCTTCCTTGCGGAACTCGACAAGCATACGGTCGGCGGACTCGCGCGTCCGGCGGATGAGCTCTCGCAGTTGCTTGGCATCGTGAGCGTGATTCCGGTATCGGTCGAGCGCATGCAAAGCTCGTCTGCCTGACGCGCGGTTCAGTCTTGCACGCGGCCGGACGGTGAACGAAAACCGGACGGACAGGTCATTCTCATGCGCCGACGCTCGCGCGGGCTTTCTCGAAATCAGGCGAAAAAGTGCGCGCAAGCGGCTAAACAAGGCTTGAAACCGGCCAAAAGCGCCTCATTTTGGTCGTATTCGAATTGGAGCTTTCAATAATGAGAATCGACAAACTCACCACCAAATTTCAGGAAGCGCTGTCAGACGCGCAAAGTCTGGCGGTCGGTCACGACAATCAGTACATCGAGCCGGTTCACTTGCTTGCCGCGCTGATCGCGCAGCAGGACGGTTCCGCGCGCTCGCTCATGTCGCACGCGGGCGTGCAGGTTCAGGCACTGCAAAACGCGCTCAACGACGCGATGAATCGTTTGCCGCAAGTGCAGGGCACGGACGGCAACGTGCAGATCAGCCGCGATCTCGCGGGCCTGCTCAACAACGCCGATAAAGAAGCACAGAAACTCAACGACACCTACATCGCGAGCGAAATGTATCTGCTCGCGGTCGCGGACGACAAAGGCGAAGTGGGCCGCGTGGCCCGCCAGCATGGTCTTACGCGCAAGGCGCTCGAAGCCGCGATCAACGCGGTTCGCGGCGGCGCGCAGGTCGATAGCCAGGACGCCGAAAGTCAGCGCGAGGCGCTTAAGAAGTACACCGTCGACCTGACCGAGCGCGCCCGCGCAGGCAAGCTCGATCCGGTGATCGGCCGCGATGACGAAATTCGCCGCTCGATCCAGATTCTGCAACGCCGCACCAAGAACAATCCGGTGCTGATCGGCGAACCGGGCGTCGGCAAGACGGCTATCGTCGAAGGACTGGCGCAGCGTATCGTCAACGGCGAGGTGCCCGAAACGCTCAAGGGCAAGCGCGTGCTGTCGCTCGACATGGCGGCGCTGCTCGCGGGCGCGAAGTATCGCGGCGAGTTCGAGGAGCGGCTGAAGGCCGTGCTGAGCGATATCGCCAAGGACGAAGGCATGACCATCGTCTTCATCGACGAGATTCATACGATGGTCGGCGCGGGCAAGGCCGAAGGCGCAATGGACGCGGGCAACATGCTCAAGCCGGCGCTTTCGCGCGGCGAATTGCATTGCATCGGCGCGACCACGCTCGACGAATATCGCAAATACATCGAGAAGGACGCGGCGCTCGAGCGGCGTTTCCAGAAAGTGCTGGTCGACGAACCTTCGGTGGAAGCGACCATCGCGATCCTGCGCGGCTTGCAGGAAAAGTACGAGTTGCATCACGGCGTGGAGATCACGGACCCGGCTATCGTCGCGGCGGCGGAGTTGTCGCATCGCTATATCACGGACCGTTTTCTGCCGGACAAGGCGATCGATCTGATCGACGAAGCGGCGTCGCGCATCAAGATGGAAATCGATTCGAAGCCCGAAGAGATGGACAAGCTCGACCGCCGTCTCATCCAGTTGAAGATCGAACGCGAGGCCGTGAAGAAGGAGAAGGACGAGGCATCGCAAAAGCGTCTGCAACTCATCGAGGAAGAAATCGACCGGCTCAATCGCGAATATTCGGATCTCGAAGAAATCTGGACCGCCGAAAAGGCCGCCGTGCAGGGCAGCGCGCAGCTCAAGGAAGAGATCGAAAAGGCGCGTGCGGACATCGCGCGTTTGCAGCGCGAAGGCAAGCTCGAGAAAGTGGCCGAACTGCAATACGGCAAGCTGCCCGAACTCGAAGCGCGTCTCAAGCAAGTGACGCAGGCCGAGTCGCAGGAGCAGAACAACCCGACGCGTCCGCGTCTTTTGCGCACGCAAGTGGGCGCCGAGGAAATCGCGGAAGTGGTGTCGCGTTCCACGGGCATTCCGGTGTCGCGCATGATGCAGGGCGAGCGCGAGAAGCTGTTGCAGATCGAGGGCAAGCTGCACGAGCGTGTGGTCGGTCAGGACGAAGCCATCGGCGCGGTGGCCGACGCGATCCGCCGTTCGCGCGCGGGTCTGTCCGATCCGAACCGTCCGTATGGCTCGTTCCTGTTCCTGGGGCCGACGGGCGTCGGCAAGACGGAACTGTGCAAGGCGCTGGCCGCGTTCCTGTTCGATTCGGAGGATCATCTCATTCGTATCGACATGAGCGAGTTCATGGAGAAGCACAGCGTCGCGCGTCTGATCGGTGCGCCGCCAGGATACGTCGGCTATGAAGAAGGTGGCTATCTCACCGAAGCCGTGCGTAGAAAGCCGTATAGCGTGATCCTGCTCGATGAAATCGAGAAGGCGCATCCGGACGTCTTCAATGTGCTCCTGCAAGTGCTCGACGATGGCCGCATGACCGATGGACAAGGCCGCACCGTCGACTTCAAGAACACGGTGATCGTGATGACGTCGAACCTCGGTTCGCATGTCATCCAGAGCATGGTCGGCGAACCGCACGAAGCGGTGAAGGACGCCGTCTGGGAAGAGGTGAAGCTGCATTTCCGGCCGGAATTCCTGAACCGGATCGACGACGTGGTGGTGTTCCACTCGCTGGATCGCGCGAATATCGAATCGATCGCGAAGATTCAGTTGCAGCGTCTGCACGACCGCCTGGCCAAGCTTGACATGCAGTTCGACGTGTCGGATGCGGCGCTCGAACAGATCGGCAAGGTCGGCTACGACCCGGTGTTCGGCGCGCGGCCGTTGAAGCGCGCGATTCAGCAGGAGATCGAGAATCCGGTCGCCAAGCTGATTCTGGCTGGCAGGTTCGGACCCAAGGACGTCATTCCGGTCGATATCAAGGACGGGAAGTTCGTGTTCGACCGCGTAGTGCACTAAAGGCGGTTGATCGCTGCTTGTTTTTCGGCGGCGATTTCTAAAGGGCGATGGGTGATCCATCGCCCTTTTTGTTTGGCGGCAGCGGGAACGATCGATGACGCCAACGCCGCGGCCCGCAAAACAAAAACCCCGCAAGGCGACCGCTTGCGGGGTCCAACACAAACGCGATGAATCAGACTCAGCCTTGTTTCGGCGCTTCGTTCTTGCCGAAGAGACCCGCCAGGCCGCCTAGCGATCCGAGCACACTCGACAGATCCATCTGGCCATTGGCGGGCACTTCGCCGTTCGGCGTCGCGCGGTCGACGATATGCGGAAGCACCGCCGCGAGCATGCCCGACAACTGATCGCTCGACACGCCGGCTTTCTGCGCGAGCGCACCGACGTTGTCCGAGCCGAGCGCGTTGTTCAGCGTGTCCGGGCTGATGGGCTTGTTTTCGCCCGTGCCGATCCATGACGACACGATGTCGCCCGCGCCCGCCTGATGAAAGCGCTGGATCAGCCCCGCGATACCGCCCGGCTGGTTGTTGACGAATTCGAGCGCCGCCGTGATCAGCGCAGCCTGGCCGGATTGACCGGGTTGGCCGCCTTGTTGCGACGAGTTGCCGAGGGTGGAGGCGAGGATATCGATTAGGCTCATGGCAGTCTCACTACGAGAAGTTGCGGGGTGGGGTGGCTCGCGTGACGCGCTTGCATCGTGCGAAAAGAGCGAAACGCGAGCTTTGAGACGAACTACTTGAGGTTGAAGGGCGACGGCATGATGCGGTTGGCCGTCGCCTGCTCGCCTCGATCTTTTCTAACTTTTATTGACTGGCAGCCGCGGCGCTCGCGGCCTTGTCTTTCTTGCTCTTGCGCTTCGAAGGCTTCGCATCGCTTGCCGCGGCGGGTGTCGTCGTCGCTGCCGGCGCCGCGCTTGCAGCCGCCGCCGCGCTTGCGGCCTTGGACTTGCGCGAACTCTTTTTCGTAGCCGAAGCAGGTGTGGCGGTAGCCGGCGCTTGCGGCGTGGCGGCTGGCGTTTGCGCGGTGGTGGCCGCGGGCGAGGTTGCCGCCGTGGCGGCTGTCGATGATTTGACCGTCGAGTTGGACGGCGCGGCGCCTTGCGTGCTGCTCACGGCGGGCTTCGTGGTCTTGCCCGTGGGCGGCTGCGACGATCCGCCGATGGTCAGGCCGTTCTCCTCGAGCTTGGCCACGGACTTCGTTCCAAGACCCTTCACGCGCGTCGCGAGATCGTCGGCGTCCTTGAACGGGCCGTTCTTCGCGCGCTCGTCGACGATCGCTTTCGACTTCACCGGACCCAAGCCCTTCACGGAATCGAGCGCGGCTTGATCGGCCGTATTGACATCGACCGCGGCAAACGCGGTTCCGACGGACAGCATCAACGCAAAGCACAGCATCAGCAGCTTTTTCAGCATGACGGCACTCCAGGCAATGGAAAAGAATGATGAATCGATGCGTCCGGGCTTACGACAGAATAACGACTTTGCCGTTAAGCATAGGGCAAAAACAAGTCCCGAACGATGACGGCTCGCATTGTGCACGACCCCGCCGCGCGCACCACACGAGCGCACAATCTTTAACGTCGCGCAATGCAGATTGGATGACGCATCAATATTTTGCATGCTGCAAGGCAAGCTTCGGCCTTACCGCGACGGCCTTTGAGCAGTCTTGAGAAACGCGCCGCGCACTTCGAAGGCGATTGAATCGACCGCGTTGCCGCGCGCATTGACGAGTTCGAGGACGTGATGTCCCGGCCATGGCAGCCAGGCGACGCGCGCATCGCGGCCGAACGGCTTGCCGTCGAGACGCCAGGCGAGCGCGCCATTGCCCGAGCGTTCGAACCACACGCGCTGGCGCGCGGGCGGAATGTCGGGATCGAGCGCGAAGATGGTGCCATTGGTCGGCGCTCCGATGCGCGCCGCCTGGCTGTCCCCTTTGCCGCTCGCTCCGCTTGAGCCCGCCGCGTTCGCCGTGATGCCGATAGCGCTCATCTGCGTGCCGCGCACGAACCATTCCCCGCGCTTCGGTTCGATATCGTTCTGATACGCGACCTGCGTTTCGATCACGCCCGACGGCGCGGTTGGCGCGTGGCTGGCGGCTCGCCGATGCAGATAGCCGACTAGCGCATTCCACGCGGGCGCCGCGCCGGTGACGCCGGAGACGTCCCACATAGGCGCGCCATCGGCATTGCCGACCCACACGCCGACGGTGTATCGCGAAGTGAAACCGACGGCCCAGTTATCGCGCATGTCCTTGCTGGTGCCGGTCTTGACCGCGCTGAAAGTGCGCGTGGCGAGCACGCTGTCGAAACCGAAGGTGCGCGTGCGCGCGTTGTTGTCGGCGAGCATGTCCGTGACGATGAAACTCGCCTCCGGGCTGAACACGCGCTTTCCCGCAGGCGCGGCAGCGTGGCTCGCGAGATCGAACGACGGCCGCGCGACACCGCCGTTGGCCAGCGCGCGATATGCATTGGTAAGCGTGGCCAGCGTGACATCCGCGCTGCCGAGCGCGAGGCTGAAGCCGTAATAATCGCCCGCTTGCGTGAGCGGCAGACCGAGCGCGACCAGCGTCTTTGCAAAGCGATGCGGCGTGACGAGCACGAGCGCGCGCACTGCCGGTACGTTGAGCGACGACCCGAGCGCCGTACGCACGCTCACCCAGCCCTTGAAGTCGTGATCGTAGTTTTGTGGAATATAGAGGCCGCCGCCGGTGGCGAGATCGAGCGGCGCGTCGTCGAGCAGCGTGGCCGCGGTCAGGCGTTTTTCGTCGATGGCCTGCGCATACAAAAACGGCTTGAGCGTCGAGCCGGCCTGCCGCGCGGCGAGCACCGCATCGACTTCGGGCGCGTTCGACAAGCCGCCCGCCGAACCGACCCAAGCGAGCACATCGCCGGATGCGTTGTCGATCACCACCGCCGCCGCGTCGTGCACATTGCGCGGATGAGCCCGCGCGTTGAGTTCGGCAAGCGTGCGCGCGAGCGTGTCGCGCGCGAAGCGCTGCACATGCGCATCGAGCGTCGAGCGCACGCGATCGCCCGCCTTGGGATGCGTTTCGCTTGCAACGCGCCGCGCGAAATGCGGCGCGAGCGCGTCGTCGCCTTGTGCGAAGCCCGGCGCCGACGCGGTGCGTGTGAGCGTCAGTTGCACATAGCTGTCCAGGTTGACGCACGGGTCGTTCGCGTGCGTCTTGTCGCTCGTATGCAAAGCCTGCATGTCGCGCAAGATGACGCAGGCGCGCGACGCGACCTTGTCATAACGCGCATTCGGCGCGCGCACGAGCGCGGCGGCGAGTGCGGCCTCGCGTTCATCGAGCCCGGACGGCGCCTTGTTGAAAAGCGTCTGCGACAACGCCGACAAACCCACGATCTCGCCGCGAAACGGCACGAGATTCAGATACGCCTCGAGAATCTGATCCTTGCGCCAGCTCCGTTCGAGCCATAGCGCGCCTACTGTCTGCTGCGCCTTTTCGCCGATATTGCGGCGGCCGTTCGGCTTGCCGTTATCGTCGTCGATGAGTCCGGTGAGCTGCATCGTCACCGTCGATGCACCACGCGTGCGGGTGTTCCAAAGATTCGCCCATGCCGCCGCCGCCGCGCCGCGCCAGTCGACGCCCGCGTGGTCGTAGAAGCGCTTGTCTTCCGAAACCACGATGGCCTCACGCAACGCGGGCGAGACATCCGCAAGCGCAACCCAGTCGCCGCGCCGCGCGTGCGTATCGACACGCGTGCGTTGCAGCGGTTCGCCATCGCGCGACAACAGCACCCAGTCGGAACTGCGCCAGTTCGCGCGCACCTCGTCGAAGCTCGGCGCCGCGCACGCCGCCGTTGCCACGACGCAGCCGATCAGAAAGCACAGGGCGCGCTTCACGGCGTCACTTCGCGCTGGCGGCGAGCGGCTTCACGACGACCGTCGCGTTGGGCAATGCGCCGAACGATGACGGCGCGTAGAGCGCTTCCACACGCGTCGGCGGCAGGCCGAACGAACCGGCGTTATTCAGCCGCATCGTGTATTCGACTTGCAGCTTGCCCTTCGGCAGATAGTCGTAATACGCGCGATACCCTTCGAAACCGCGTTCCACGAAGGCAGGCCACGAACCGCGATCCGGCTTCTCGCCGGAAGTCGCCGCTTCCGAGTCGCGTCCGAGACCGGAGCCGAGAATGGTCGCGCCAGCGGGAATCGGATCGTTGACGACGACCCAGGTCATGTCGCTTTGCGCGTCGATGTCGAGATGCACGCGCACGATGTCGCCGCGCGAGAGCACGCCCTTCACGGCGGGATCGACCGGCGTCACCGTCTTCACGATGCGATAGCCCGCCGCGAACGGCGCCTTCAACGCGACGGCCGCAAGGCTTTCGATGGTTGCCCAAGGTTTGCCCGTGCCGTCTTGCGTCAACGTGAGCGAGCCGGTTGACCACGGCAGCAAGCTGCTGCGCGTGTTGACACTCTTAGTGATCGGGGTCGCCGACGACGACGCCGATGCAGGCGCGGCAGCGCTCCAGTCCACGCTCTGCGTCGCCGCGCCCAGCGCAATGTTCGTGCGTCCCGTGACCGGCGTGCTTTCGAAAATTTGCGAGAAGCGTCCCACCGCGAGCGAGCCCCAAAGATTGGCGGTCGTGGTCTGCCATGCGCCGTTTTTCTGCAGCGCGAGGAGGCCGGCCACGAGTCGCGGCATCTCGTCCTTCCACGCGGGCGCGTTTGCGAAGATGAGTGCGGTGCGCGCGGCGTTGGTTTCGCTGCCAGTCATGAGCCACCAGAGATCGTCGTCGCGTTCGGTCGAGAACGTGAGACGCGTGCCCTGATACGTGAGCCGCGCACGGATGATCTGTTCGGCCTGCGCGCGTTTCGCTTCACGATCGGCTATACCGTCCACGCGCGAAAGTATCGCGTAGTAGTCGAGCACGGCCGAGGTCGGCCATTGATCCGGCGCGACGGTGATCGAACCGAGCATGCGCGGCTGCGCGAGACCGTAGCGCGAAAGCGCTTCGATGGCGGCGAGCTTTTCGAAGTCGAGGTCGTTGCGCGGCGCCCAGAACTTGCGTTCGAGCTTGCCGTCGACGAAATTCGCGAGACCGGCGGCGAGCTGATCGCGCAATTCCGCGGGCATTGCAAAACGGCGGTCGAGCTTCGACGCTTCGTCCGATACCGCGAGCAAGTACGCGCTGAGCGTCGGGCTGCCGGTCGGACGTTCGTCGTCGTAGGGCGGGAAGTAGTTCGCGAGACCGTCGCGATCCAGATACGACGGCATGCGCGTGAGCACGGCTTGCCATTGCGCTGCGTCCATGAGGCCGAGCGCGCGCGAAGTCTGCTGTTCGAGGCAGTTATACGGATAGCGTTCGAACCAGCGTCGCACGCCGGGCAAGCCGTCCGCGAGCTTCGGCTGCAAGGACACCGCGATACCGCCGCGCACGGCGCCGTTGCTCGACGTGCTGGCATCGGCGGGCGGCGCGACGGGCACGCTGAACGTGCCGTCCACCTGCGCGATGGTCGCTTGCTGCGTCGTGACCGGAATGGCCGCGACGACGCGCTGCTGGAGCTTGACGGCATCGCTCGCGGGCTTCGTGGCCGAAGCGCTGCCTTGCTCCACCGCGCTCACGTCCCAGGCGAGACTCGCCGATGCGTTCATGCCGAGCACGTCGGGCGTGGTCACGTCCCAAGCAACTTCCCGCGATGATTCCGGCGCGAGTTCCACCGTGCGTGCGTCGAGCGCGAGCGAACCGGCGTGCGGCGTGACGACGACGCGCATGGTGCGCTGCGTCGTGTTGCGCAGCGTGAACTGCGCATGGAATGCGTCGCCCACACGAACGAGCGGCGGCAACCCGGAGATGAGTTGCAAGTCCTGCGTGCTTTGGATCGATGCGCTGCCCGTGCCGAAGCGTCCCGCGCCCACCGCCGCGATGGCGACGATGCGAAAGCGCGTGAGCGCGTCGTTCAAGGGCACATCGACGGATGCTTCTCCGTTTGCATCGAGCGTAACGCGCGGATTCCACAGCAGGAGCGTATCGAAGAGTTCGCGCGTGGCGCTATGTCCGCCGCCGCCGCCCGCTGGCACCGCCTTGCGCCCGAAGTGCCGCCGCCCGATGATCTCCATCTGCGCGGTCGATGTTTCCACGCCGTAGGCGCGCTGCTGCAACATCGCGTCGAGCACGTTCCAGCTTTGGTTGGGCATGAGTTCGAGCAGGGCTTCATCGACGGCCGCGACCGCGATCTGCGTGCCTGCGGGCGCGGGCTTGCCGTCAGGCAACGCGACCTTGACCTTCACATGCGCCTTGGCGCGCACCGTGTACGACTTCGCGTCCGGCGTGACGCTCACCGCCAGTTTGTGCGATGCCGTGCCCACCTTGATCGATGCCAGCCCGTAACGAAACGCGGGCTTCGAGAGATCGACGAGCGGCGTCGGCGCCTGATACTGACGGCCTTCGTACCAGAACGCGTGCGCCCATTCGACCGGCGCTTTCCAGCCCCACGTGAAGAACGAATACCACGGCACTTCATGGATACGTCCGCGCAACGCGAGCACCGACACGTAGACGTTCGGCCCCCACGCTTGCTCGACCTTCAGTTCGACGGTCGGGTCCTTGCCGTTCAGTTCGACCACATGGGTTTCGATGATGCCTTCACGCTCCACCGCGACGAGCGCAGTGGCCGAGCGGAAGGGCATGCGCACCTGGAAGCGCGCGGTCTCGCCGGGCTCGTAGCTGTTCTTTTCCGGAAGCACGTCGATACGGTCCGTGTTCTCGCCGCCGAACCAGAGTTCGTCTTCGCGCGTGACCCAGACCGACGTGCTCGCGTTGGCCGTGCGGCCATCGCCGTCTTTCGCGACGGCGATCAGATCGATATTGCCGGCGGTCTTGAGCTTGGCATCGCACGAGACGATGCCGTGATCGTCGCTCTTGCCGCTGCAAAGCGTGCCCAGGTCGTTCGTTTCGGAATGGTTGTCGTAGGCGTAGAAGCCGCCGACCATGCGCTTGCGCGAACTCGACATCACGCGCGCCATGCCCTTGATTTCAACCGATACGCCCGCGCGCGGCTTGCCCTGCAGATCGAGCGCAAGCGCTTGCACCGGCACCGAACCGCCGACCGACGCCCAATGCGCCGCCTTCACGCCCACGGCGACCGCGGCGGGCCAGAGCGTGGCGCTGCCGCTGATGGTCTGGATCTCGCCGTTCGGGTCGGCGAAGCTCGCTTCGAGCGCGAGACGCTTGGGTGAATCGACGGCGGGCAACGGCTTCACGATCAGCTTGCCGTCGCCATTGCGATCGAGCGTCACGCGCAGCTTGTCGGCGACGAGTTTCGTCGTGGTCTCCGTCTGCTGCTCGCTGTCCTCGTCCTCGGCGGGCGCGCTCGCGCCATCGTCCGCGGGTTTGCGATACGGCGAGAAGCTGAATGCATCGTAGTCTGAAGCGAAGGGCGGCGACGTGTCGCGCACGAGCGCCGACACTTGCACCCGCTGGTTCGATGCCGGGCCGCCTTGCACATATTCGAGGTGGACATCGACCGGCGCTTCTTGCGCGGCGATCAGACCGGCCGATTTGCTGTCGCCCGCCGAGACCGTGCCCTTGAACACCGGCAGACGGAATTCCTCGACGCGGAAGCTGCCTGTCTCGTACGACTGCGTGACATTGCTGCCTTCGCCGCCGTCGTCGCTCGCGTCGTTGGTGTCGCTGGCCGCGCCGTTATCGAGCGTCACGCTGTATTCGCCGAGTTTGGCCGCGGCGGGAATGGCAAAGCTCGAGTCGGCGCTGTGATCGGCGCTCCACGCGAGCGGCATGTGCCACGTCTGTCCGCTGCCGATATGACGAATCGTCACGCGCGTCGGATACTTCGGCGGGAAGCCGAAACCCTTGAGCGTTTCGACGCGCATCAGGTGCTTCATCGACACGGTTTCGCCTGCGCGCAGCAAAGTGCGATCGAAAATGGTGTGCGCACGTACCGTGCGGCTCGTGCTCATGTCGGTCGGCACGTTGAAGCGCCACGATTCGATGCCGCGATTCCAGTCCGAGGTCACGAAGGCCATGTCGGGTCCGGTGACCGGATCGGTAACGCGCGCCGAGACGAAGAAGCCGCCGTACGACAAGCTGTTCTCGTTGCATTCGCGGATGGCCGCGAGCGGTTTGCCGATGGTCGCGAGCCCTTGCGCATCGGTCTTGCCGGTGGCCACTTGATCGCCGTTGCAGTCGGTCACGCGTACATCCGCATTGGCGACGGGCTTGCCCTTGTCGAGCGTCGTCACCCAGACGAGACTGTTCTCGCGCCCTTGCTTGAAGTGCACGCCGAGGTTCGTGACGAGCACCGACGTGCGCACGAACATCGACTTGTTCCGACCCATCAACGACGCGCCGAGCGCCGGCGACGCCAGTTCGACGACATAAAAGCCCGGCTTCGCGAGCGGAATGCCGACGACTTCGAAGGGACGCAGCGCCTTGGGATCGGCGGCGGGCAGCGTGAGCGTTTCGACGCCCGCGCGCTTTCTCAAGAGCGAAAGCGAGCGAATGTCGATGGTCGGATCGCGGCTCACGGTGCCGTCCGATTCCGGCACGATGACGGGCGCGATACCGTTCTTCAAAAGCGAGGGCATGCGCGCTTCGATCGACGAGCGCGACATGCCGATGCCGTCGAACAAATCGACGTTGCGCATCCATTGGCGGATGTCGGTGTCGGCGTCGAGTCTGAGCTTGGTGATCTGCGAGGTGCCCGAGTCGAGCCCTTGCACGTGCAGGTCGGCTTCCACATGGCGCAGCGTGACCGGCAACATGGCGGGCATGTCCGGCTCTGCAAAGCGCTCGATGATGCCGAACGTGCCCGACGAGAACTTCGCGAGCGGCGGCATGGGCGCGGTCGCGGTCTTGAGCGGGAAGAAGTCGGCGTTGGCGAGCGTGCGGCCGCTCACGTCCTTGAGATTGGCGGGCGCCTCGATGGTGAGATCGGTGCGCTCCGGCAGCGGCGCGGCGAATTCTACTGCTTCGACTTCCGCGTCCTTGCTGTCTTCATCGAAGTGCGGCGCGACCGTGCCTTTGGGACCACGCAACGCGAACTTCTGGGCGTCGGCGCGGCTGATCGGCGCGGTGAACATGAGCCTGAGCGGGCGCAGCGGCGTGCAGGGCGCGTTCGCGTTCTCCCGTTCGCACGTGAAGCTCGCGGAAAACGGATCGCGCACCTTGTAGTCGAAGCGCTTCTCGACATCGTTGGGCATGCCGCTCGGCCCGGTGACGCCCGCGCCGTAGACGAGCTGCATTTTCGAGCCGGACGGCAACGTTTGCCCGCATGCGAGCGTGAGCACGCGGTCGCTTTCCTTAGCGAGTCCGAAGTGTTTGAGAAGCGCGCCGCGCGTGGCGTCGTCGGACGTCCTTACGGGAATGCGGTTGCCTAGTGCGCTCGATTCGCACCAGACGTGATCGAGCACCGACGCTTGCGTGGCCGGGCCGTTCAACCGCAGCACGAAGGTCTGGTCTTCCTCGATATCGCCGTAACTCGGCTCGAGGCGCGTAACGAATGGCCCGCCCGTCTGAAACGCGAAGTGGCTGGGACCGGACAGCGCGTTGCCCGCGCTCGATTTCAGGCCGCTGTTGAGGTCGATGCCGCAGCGCACTCCTGGCGGCAAGTCCGCGTTGAAATCGTAGGCCCAGGTTTTTTCGTCGATCCAGCGCGCGCCGCCGGCGGTGGCTGCGGCGGGCGCGCCGCTACAGGCGAGCTTGCCGGGCGCGGCGGCGCTCGGACTGCCGAACGCGATCATGGCTTCGTCGAACTTCACGACGACCTGACGCACTTGCGCGACCTTGCCTTGTGGCGACACGGTCACGACGCGCGCGGCATCGGCCCGATACATCGCGACGCTCATGCCGAATGCGGCGATGAGGGTGGTTGCGGCCAGAATCCATTTTTGTTTTTTCATGACGCGGCTCATCCACTCGTTCCGAGTAATTCTTGTCCGCGCGATTCTACTGGAGCCCTACGCCATTCTTGCGACGAATCGGTTGCGTTGACGCATTTCGACGATTCTCAGCGCGTCGCTAAGTTGCGATGCCGCGTACTCACGCGCCGCCAGTACAGAAAGAGGCCGATGCCCGCCACGCCGAGACTCACCGTATTGGCTATCCAGAATCCGCGCGCGCCTTGCAGCCACTCGGGCACCATGCCGCCGACATCGAAGCCGAGCAGATAGCCGCCGCCGAGGCCGATGCCCCACAGCGCGATCGCGTAGATGACGGTCGGCACGAGCGTGACCTTGTAGGCCCGCAGGATGAACGCCGTGGTGATCTGCAGCGCGTCGCAGAGGTGATAGAAGAAGATGATGAAGACGAGCGGCATCGCGGCGGCGATCACGTGGGCGTCAGGCGTGTAGGCGGCGATGATCTGCGGCCGCGCGGCAAGCAGGATCACGCCGTACACCAGCGCCAGCACGCATGCCATGCCGATGCCGTGCCGCGAGATCGAGGCCGCGTCGTCCAGACGCTTTGCGCCGAGCGCCTGCGACACCAGCGTCGACGACGCGATCCCGATGGCAAGCGGCGTCATGTAGAGCACCGCGCCGAGGTTGCCCGCGATCTGATGTCCCGCGAGCGTGGTCGTGCCGAAGCGCGAGATGAAGAGCGCCATGAACGTGTACGACGTCACTTCGATGAGATACGAAAGCCCCATCGGAATGCCGAGACGCAGCAGCGCCATCTGCCGCTTCCACACGGGCCAGCAAAAGCGCGCGAAGATGCCGAACGGCCGGAAGAATTCCACGCGCAGCAGCACCGTGATTCCGACGATGGCGAGCGCCCAGTTGATGAGCGTGCTCGCAAGCGCGCAGCCGGGACCGCCGAGCGCAGGCACGCCGAAACCGCCGAAGATGAACCAGGTATTGAGCGGAAACTTGAGCACGAGCCCGCCGACTTGCAGAAACATCACGAGCCGCGGTTTGCCGACCGCGTTCGCCAGCGAGCTATACACGCGAAACACGAGACTCGCGGGCAGCCCGAACGAGAGAATGCGCAAGTAGTCCACCGTGCGGTCATGCAGCGCGGGCGGCGCTTTCGCGAGACTCAGCAGCGGTTCGGGAAAGTAGAGCAGCACGAAGCCGATCACCATGAGTACCGAAGCGAGCCACAGCGCCTGCCGCGTTTCCTCGCCGATTTCCGCCTCGCGGCCCGCGCCGAAGAGTTGCCCGGCAATCGGCTGGAGCGCGACGAGAATGCCCGTCAAGCCGATATACACCGAGATATAGACGGACGAACCGAGCCCGAGCGCCGCGAGATCGGTGGCGGAGAAGCGGCCGACCATCGCGGTATCGATCACGCCGAACGCGATCACCGCAAGCTGGCCGATCAGCACGGGCCAGGCAAGCGCGCCGATCTTGCGGACATCGCTCAGCATGCCCGTGGCGGCTTTGGAAGACACGGCGGCGCCCATGCGTTATTGCACCCGGCGCAGGCTTTTCGGACGCAGCGGCTTCTTGACCGGCGGCGTGGGGCGCGCAATGCGCACGTAGAGGCGGAAGCGCTCGTCGCGGTCGGCCACGCGCCGGCCTTCCCAGACGAGCTTCCATTCGAACGCCGAGATGGACGGCGGATCGCCGTAATCCGCGCGATCCTGACGCAGCACCACGTCGCAATCTTCGTCGAACGCGAAGTGCATACCGCCGAAGTACGCGAAGGTGGCGATCTGCGCGTCGCCGAGACGCGCGGGCGAGATGCAGTTGTAGTCGGGCGGAAGATGATCGGCGATCTGCTCGGCGACATCGCGATACGTCCGGCTGTAGTTGACGACCGGCAGCCATAAAGTCATGAGCAAGACCCACATCAGCGTGGTGCCCGCGCTCGATAGCACGACGCTGCGCCACAGCACCTTCGGATGGCGTGCAAGCCGCCAACGCGCGAGCAGGAACCAGCACGCCGTCACCGCGACCGCGCAGACGAACGAAATGAGCTTGAATTCGGGATGAAAACCGGGCGCGAGGCGCGCGAGATTGCGGGCCATGGGCGCGGGAAAGCCGAACATGCCGGCCGTCCACACGAGCCAGACGAGCGTGCCGATGATCGTGAAACTGAGCATGGCGAACCAGTCGATCGCGTTGATCGCGCCGCGTTTCAAGGTCGGCAGCGCGAAAGTCGCGAGCACGGACAGCGGCGGCAGCAGCAGCAAGAAGAGGCGATTGGTTTCGCGCGCCTGCAGCACGACGAGCACGAGCAGCGGTCCGATCACGGATAAGGGCACGGCGACGTGCGGCGAGCGGCGCATGCCGCCCCAGCTCACGAAGGCCCAGATTGCAAGCGGCCAGGCGGGCCAGGTGAAGAGCGGCAGGTTCTTCATCGCGTAGCCGAACACGAGCGACGGCGGCCCGGAGAACGTGTCGAAGCTGTTGCGCCACCATTGACGCAGCCACCATTCGCCGTCGTCGGGGAAGAAATGCAGCGTCGGCAGCACCCACACGGCGATCAGCACGACGGCGACGGGCAGGCCGTAGATCAGCAGCGGCGCGGCGCGCACCTGACGCACGATGATGGTCATTGCAAGCGTGCATAGCAAAAGCGCGAACACCAGCACGGGCGAGCTCGACAAGCCGACCACGCCGATTGCCGCGCCCCACACGAGCGCACCGTGAATCGGCTTGTCGATGCTGCGAACGAGGCCGTAGATGAGCATCGCGGTGCCGGCGAACTGCGCGAGCTGCGGCGTGGTTTCGTGACCGCGCTCGGCGAGCCCGAAGCAGGCAAGGAGAATCAGCAAGGCGCCGTCGGCGAGCGTGCGGCCGTAGTCGCGCGGCTCGGGTTCGCCGCCGAACGCGTATTTGAATGGCTGGGCTTCGTCGCGCCGGCCAAGCAGATAGGCCGTGTACCAGACGAACGCGCACGCGATGGTGAAGAGCAGGCCCGTGACCACGCGCGAGGCGTTGCTGGCATCGACCCACGGACTCAGGATCCGGATCGACGATGCCCCGAGCCAGTACATCAGCGGGCCGTCGCCCGTGAGCGCCTTGCCGACGAGATTGGGCAGCAGCCAGTCGCGCGCGTCGCCGTTGGCCATCGTCCACATCACGCCGAAGCCCGCCGCGTCCTCGTTCTTCCACGGGTCGCGGCCGAACAGCCCGAACGACGCGTAGACGATACAGATGGCGAGCAGCAGCCAGCGCGGCAGGGCGCTGGTGGCGGAGGCGGTCAGACGAACGACAGATCGCATGCGTGAGGGCTTATCGAGAGAAACGGGCAGTGCGCCGTGCGTTGGTGCGTGCGGGTAGGTTGCCAGATGCGTCCAAGCGCGGCGGGGGCCAGAGCATCCGGCATTGTAGACGCGCGCCTCGGAGTGCGTCGGTGTCGACGGGCTCGCGGTAACGCCGTGCAACAACCCTTACCGTTTTGCCGTGCAGCATCATGGAAACGGCAGAGACAAAAAAGGGCAGCCAGAGCTGCCCTTTTTGCTGAAGCGGTGGTCCGTCTTACTTCTTGGTGGAGAAGCGAGCGAACTTGTTGTTGAACTTCTCGACGCGGCCTGCCGTGTCCATGATCTTTTGCTGACCGGTGTAGAACGGATGCGATTCCGACGACACTTCGATCTTCGCGAGCGGGTACGACTTGCCGTTGAATTCGGCGGTTTCGCGCGTCTGGATGGTCGAGCGGGTCACGAAACGGAAGTCGTTCGACATGTCGACGAACAGCACTTCGCGATAATTCGGGTGAATGCCTTCTTTCATGGTCTTTCCTGGTATCTGGCGGTAGCCAACCCGTTGCGTCTTGAGTTCAAGGCGCTCGTGCGAGTCACTTGCCTAGGGTCGAAAAACGGCGATTATGCCAGAAAATCAGACCCTTGACATCTTTTTGGAAAGC
Organism: Caballeronia sp. TF1N1; assembly: GCF_022878925.1. Taxonomy (NCBI): domain Bacteria; kingdom Pseudomonadati; phylum Pseudomonadota; class Betaproteobacteria; order Burkholderiales; family Burkholderiaceae; genus Caballeronia; species Caballeronia sp. TF1N1. The sequence continues at coordinate 1,657,815 of NZ_CP084626.1, read as the reverse complement.
TTTAGAAGAGGGCGCCGACGCCCGCCGGGTCCTGCCGGTAATAGCGCGCAAGCAGGCGATACATCTCGGGATACTCCGCTTCGAAGGGTTTCGGCGTAACGAACAGCGCCTCGCTGCAGACCGCGAAAAACTCGGATGGATGATCCGTCGCGTAGGGATCGATCAGCGATTCGCGCTCGAAGCGGCCGAAACGGCGCTGCGGCACCGCGTCGACGCGGGCGCAGAATTGGTCATAGGCGTTATCGAAGACATCGGCCCATGCGGTCGAGTCGAGCGGCGCGTGCCAGCGTCGATAGAGCGGCGGATGACCATCGGCCTCGCCGTTCACCATGTCGATCTTGTGGGCGAATTCGTGGATCACCACGTTGTAGGCGTCGGCGCCATCGGCCATCTGGGCATCTTCCCACGAGAGCACGACCGGGCCGCCTTCCCATGCTTCGCCGCTGGCATCGTGTTCCACTTCGTGCACGACGCCGTCCTGATCTTCCACCGTCTTTTTGATGACGAACTCGCCCGGATAGACAATCACGCCGACCCAGCCGCGATAAAGGTCGAGACTGAGGTTGAGGACGGGCAGACAGGCTTGCGCGGCGATGGAGACGATCATGGCGTCGGTCAGTTCGAGATCGTGCGCGGTCGAAAATTCCTTTTGCGCGATGAAGAGACTCGCGGTCTCGCGCAGACGTTCGAGGTCGGCCGGATTCAGGTGGCCGAAGCACGGATAGGCATCGAGGGTGCGCCGCCACAGGCTTTCGTCGATCGCGTATTTGCGCAGCGTGCGCTCGCGGCGTTGCGCGCCGAACCAGCGGGTGAAGGGATTGGTCATCGATTGAGGCGTTGGAAGCGCGATAGACCGGATTGTACGGATGGGGGACGATCGTGGGCAGAATGCGCTGCTTGCGGGATCGGCTGGAGCTGTCGCCACGCGGATAGAGTGGCCGGCAAACGCGAATCGACATCAGCCGACAGTGACGACATAAAAAAACCGCCTGACCGAAGGCGGGCGGTTTTTTCTCGACGCAGAAGCGAATGGCAAATCAGCTGCCACCACGCCGCATCAAGTCGAAGAACTCGGAATTGCTCTTCGTCTGACGGATCTTGTCGAGCAGGAATTCCATGGCTTCGACTTCGTCCATGTCGTGAATGAACTTGCGCAGCACCCAAACCTTTTGCAGCAGGTCCGGCTTGATCAGCAGTTCCTCGCGGCGCGTGCCCGACTTGTTCAGATTGATCGACGGATACACGCGCTTTTCCGCGAGACGCCGTTCCAGGTGCACTTCCATGTTGCCGGTGCCCTTGAACTCTTCGTAGATCACGTCGTCCATGCGGCTGCCGGTTTCGATCAGCGCGGTGCCGATGATCGTGAGCGACCCGCCTTCCTCGATATTGCGCGCGGCGCCGAAGAAGCGCTTCGGACGCTGCAGCGCGTTGGCGTCGACACCGCCCGTCAGCACCTTGCCCGAGGCCGGCACGACCGTGTTGTAGGCGCGCGCGAGACGCGTGATGGAGTCGAGCAGAATCACGACATCGTGCTTCATTTCGACCAGGCGCTTGGCCTTTTCGATCACCATTTCCGCGACTTGGACGTGGCGCGCGGCAGGTTCGTCGAAGGTGGAAGCGATCACTTCGCCCTTGACCGAACGCTGCATTTCCGTGACTTCTTCCGGACGCTCGTCGATGAGCAGCACGAACAGCACGATATCCGGGTGGTTCGACTTGATGGCATGCGCGATGTGCTGAAGCATCACCGTCTTGCCCGACTTCGGCGACGCCACGAGCAGACCGCGCTGGCCCTTGCCGATAGGCGAGATCATGTCGATGATCCGGCCGGTGACGTTTTCCTCGCCGCGCATTTCGCGCTCGAGCGGCAACGGCTTATTCGGATGCAGCGGCGTGAGGTTCTCGAACATGATCTTATGTTTCGAGGCCTCGGGCGGCTGCCCGTTGACTTTGTCGACCTTCACCAGCGCGAAATAGCGCTCGCCGTCTTTCGGCGTGCGCACTTCGCCTTCGATGGTGTCGCCGGTGTGCAGATTGAAGCGGCGAATCTGCGACGGGCTGATATAGATGTCGTCCGTACTCGCGAGATACGAAGTCTCGGGTGAACGCAAGAAGCCGAAGCCGTCGGGCAGCACTTCGAGCGTGCCGTCGCCGAAAATCGTGTCGCCACCCTTGGCGCGCTTTTTAAGTATGGCGAACATGAGTTCCTGCTTGCGCAGGCGGTTCGCATTTTCGATCTCGAGGCCATTGGCCATCTCGATCAGTGCAGACACGTGCTGAGACTTGAGCTCGGATAAATGCATACGGATTTCCCGCCAGGGAGAAGAGGTACGACAGAAAGATTTGGGAGAAGAGGTGAGCGGAACCGCTCTAGGACTTAGTACTTCTTGAACTCTTGTAATTCTAGCATAGCACACGCGACGCGGGCCTTAGGTTGGCCGGGGGCGGGGCTTTGGCGCCGATGTTGTCGGTGGACAACATCGGCGCCGTGGTTCAAGCGCGGTTCAAAGGCCGACGATGCTGGCTCCGAACCGGTCGAGCTATTACAGGTTGCTGTCCAGGAACGCGGTCAACTGCGACTTCGACAGCGCGCCGACCTTCTGCGCGGCCACTGCGCCGTTCTTGAACAGGATCAGCGTGGGAATACCGCGCACGCCGAACTTCACCGGAGTCGATTGATGCTCGTCGACGTTGATCTTCGCGATTTGCAAGCGATCGCCGTAATCCTTTGCGACTTCATCGAGGATCGGGGCAATCATCTTGCACGGACCGCACCACTCGGCCCAGAAATCGAGCAGAACAGGTTTGTCCGACTTGACGACGTCTTGTTCGAAAGATGCGTCGCTGATGTGCTTGATTGATTCGCTCATTGTCTGAATACCTCTATTGATTCGAGGCCCGCGTTTGAATGCTCGCCACGATACACCAAAACAGTAAAAGATTTTCGTCGCCGCTTGGGCGAGACGAAGCCGGCTTACCACGTCTGACGAGCCTTGCGGACTAGCCGCATGGACGATGAAGCATGCGCCGCACGTGATTCAACGCTCATCTTAGCTTAATTTGCTATCTGTCGCCGATGCCGATAGGCGCCGTCGCGCAGCCCTTCATCGCTCAATTGGAGGCGCATTCGGGCAAATGCAAGCGGAGCCGCATGCAGTCGGCGACGTGCTCGCGAGGTCTATCGGGCGCGGCTATCGGCGTGATATGATTCGACGTGACGGGCCTCCTCGCATGGTGGCGCGGTCAACCTGGTCAGGTCGGGAACGAAGCAGCCACAGCCGCTTTCCACCAGTGCCGAGGGTCGGGCTCGTCACCTTCCGCTTTATTTGCGTTTTTCCGGCTTCAATCTCCGCGGTTTTCTGCTTCACTCTCCTCTAGTTTTTAGTCGATTCGCTCGCATCTACGCGACTTGAATCCGCATCTTCACGCGTGCTCCGGATGCGCCGGACAGCCGCTTTCGGCGGCGTTTGCCGCTAGTCGTTGCTGATACAATTTCGCGCATGACCTATCAAGTTCTCGCACGCAAATGGCGGCCGAAATCGTTCGAGTCGCTCGTCGGCCAGGAGCACGTCGTTCGTGCGCTCACGCACGCGCTCGACGGTGGCCGCCTGCATCACGCGTATCTTTTCACGGGTACGCGCGGCGTCGGCAAGACCACGCTTTCGCGCATCTTTGCAAAAGCGCTCAACTGTGAAACCGGCGTGACCTCGAAGCCGTGCGGCGTGTGCCGCGCTTGCCGGGAAATCGACGAAGGCCGTTTCGTCGATTACGTCGAAATGGATGCGGCGAGCAATCGCGGTGTCGACGAAATGGCGGCGCTGCTCGAGCGCGCGGTCTATGCACCGGTCGACGCGCGCTTCAAGGTCTACATGATCGACGAAGTGCACATGCTCACGAACCACGCGTTCAACGCCATGTTGAAGACGTTGGAAGAGCCGCCTCCCCATGTGAAGTTCATTCTCGCCACGACCGATCCGCAGAAGATTCCGGTCACCGTGCTGTCGCGCTGCCTCCAGTTCAATCTGAAGCAGATGCCCGCGGGACATATCGTGTCGCATCTGGAGAACATCCTCCAGCAAGAGAGCATTGCGTTCGAAGTGCAGGCGCTGCGGTTGTTGTCGCGCGCGGCGGACGGCAGCATGCGCGACGCGCTTTCGCTGACCGATCAGGCTATCGCCTATTCAGCCAATCAGGTGACCGAGGAAGCCGTGCGCGGCATGCTCGGCGCGCTGGATCAAAGCTATCTGATCCGCCTGCTCGATGCCCTCGCCGCAAGCGATGGCGCTGGCGTGCTCGCCATCGCCGATGAAATGGCTTTGCGCAGTCTATCGTTCTCGACCGCGTTGCAGGATCTGGCGAGCTTGCTGCATCGGATTGCGTGGGCGCAGTTCGCGCCGGCATCGGTGCTGGACGAGTGGCCGGAGGCGGGAGATATTCGTCGATTCGCCGAGGGCTTGTCGGCCGAACAGGTTCAGTTGTTCTATCAGATCGCGACCGTCGGGCGCAGCGAGCTGGGCCTCGCGCCGGATGAATACGCGGGCTTCACCATGACGCTTCTGCGCATGCTCGCGTTCGAACCCGCTGGCGGGCCGGGCGGAGGTGGCGGTGGCGGGCTCGTGGTGAGCGCGCCGCAAAGCGTGAAGGGCGCGCGCAATGCGGCGCTCGCGGGAGCTATGGCGGAGCGGGCCGTGGCGCCGGCACCGGTGGCTCGCGATGGAGTTTTGGCGGATCGAGCGGGCGCGCGGCACCAGATTAGCGACCGTTCTTTTGAGAAGTTGGCTGAGTGGGGTGAAGCGGCTGTTTCGACATTGGATAAGCACGGCGCACGGTCTGCGAGCTCGGCGAAGGTCGGGCCACGTGACGCATCCGACGAGCTTGCGGGCGCTGAAGCGAAACGCAGCGTCGAATCGGCTGAATCAGTCGCGAAGCCAGTCGGAGCGTCCGATGCACGAGAATCGGCGATGGCGGATGCGGCATCGCGTGCGGCTTACGCCGGTTCCGCGGACTTGCCGGACGCTGGAGGAAGTGCCGCTCCTTCGGGCGCGAAGAACGCGACCTCTGGCGATTCGACTGCGCTTGCAAACACGGCTGGCTTGTCAAGCGCATCGAGAGCGGACGTCGGTCATTCAGCTTTAGTGTCGGACAGCGCCGCATCTTCAGGCGCGCAGACGGCCGCTGCCAATCCCGCTCCTGTTGCAGATAGCGCCACGCCTTTAGGCGCGCGGGATGCCGCGGCCGCTGCCGATTCGGCCGCGCCTCTGAACACCATCGCATCTTCAAGCGATGCACCAGTGGCGCGGAAAGACTTCGATTCGGCCACGCCGAGCGCCGCATCTTCAGATGTGCGGAAGGCCGACTCTGCCGATTCGCCTTCTGTAGCTGAGGCCGCCGAATCGCCGCTCGCTCAAGGCACAGGAGAGATCGTTCAGGCCAATACGCCGTCTGCTGTCGGGAATGCACGAGACGTTGTGTTTGACGAAGTGCCAGTCGCATCGGCGCCGCTTTCTGCCGCGGCTCGGCAAGCTGTAGACGAGGCTTCTAATAATGGCGCGTCCGAAACCGTGTCGCCGTCTGCCGGATCAGTCGCGCCGCGCAGCGCCGCAGGTGGCGCGAGGGACGCGCTCGAAGTATTGCGTAGTGCGGGCATGCGACTTTCATCGGATCGTGGTGGAAGAGGCGCGGCGGCCGCGCCAGCGGGCGCTCCTGCTGCAACGAAACTTGCCGTGCCGAAGCCCTCGGTTCCCGTGCCGACGCCGCGCCGCGCCGCGCCGCGCGCCAGCGCGGGCTCTGACGTACAGGCGACGCCCGCGGCAGACAACGCGGGTGCTGTAGCCATTGGCGGGAGCAACGTCGGCTTCGACAATGGCGTTCGCGGGCGCAGCGCCGGCGTGGGCGGCAACGTTCGCGTCGACAGCAAGGGCAACGGTAGCGCCAACACCAACACGAACGCCAGCGTCGACAATACCGCTCGCGCCGGCAATGACGCCAACGCGAAAGCAAGCCCCAAGGTCATCCCTCCTTGGGAAGACATGCCGCCCGACGACTACCCGCCGCCCGGATCGGAGGATGAATACTTCTCCGCCGCTCCCGACGACGGCTACATGCCCGCGTTCGATAGCGCACCGGACGACATGCGCTTCGGCAACGAACCCGCGCCCGCAGCGAAGCCCGCGCCGAAGATCGACGCCACGCCGCTGCCGCCCGCCGTGCCGCTCGACCCTATCGGCATCGCGGGAGAATGGGCGACGCTCGCGGTCGATCTGCCGCTCAAGGGCATCGCATACCAGCTCGCGTTCAACAGCGAACTGACCGCCTGCGACGCCAGTTCGCTCACGCTCGTCGTTCCCGTGCCGCAATACGCGGACGCCGCGCAAGTCGCCAAGCTCAAGACCGCGCTCACGGAGAAACTCGGCCGCGCGCTCGAGGTCAATGTGTCGGTTGCGCCCGCACGCCGCACCGCCGCCGCGCTCGACGCCGCCGAACGCGCGAAACGCCAGCAGCAAGCCGAGCAGGAAATCAGGCAAGACCCGTTCGTGCAATCGCTCATTCGCGATTTCGGCGCGAGCATCGTGCAGGGATCGATCAAGCCGGTTGCCGCAACGGGCGCGAATCCTTCGGGCGCGTCTTCTGTAAGATAAGCCATCCCGCGAGGCGCGCCGTCAGAAGCCGCGCCGCGAACGAATCAACCGGGCGCACGGGCATTTTCGCCTGAGCGTCTGCCCGTCATACGCACTATCCGTTTCAAGGAGCCGAATCATGATGAAGAACCAACTCGCCGGGCTGATGAAGCAAGCTCAGCAAATGCAGGAAAACATGAAGAAGATGCAGGATCAGCTCGCGCTGATCGAGGTCGAGGGCCAGTCCGGCGCCGGTCTCGTCAAGGTGACGATGACCTGCAAGAACGACGTGCGCCGCGTGCAGATCGACCCGAGCCTGCTCGCCGACGACAAGGACATGCTCGAAGACCTGGTTGCCGCCGCGTTCAACGACGCCGTGCGCAAGGCCGAAGCCACCACGCAGGAAAAGATGGGCGGCATGACGGCCGGCATGCCCATGCCGCCCGGCTTCAAGCTGCCGTTTTAAGCGCGTGGCCGAAGGCGCACGCGGCGTTTGCCGCGCTTTCGGCCCGCCCATGAGGACACATGAAACAACCATCCGCCTTGTCGGCGCTCGTCGAAGCGCTGCGTGCGCTGCCCGGCGTCGGCCCGAAGTCGGCGCAGCGCATGGCGTATCACCTGATGCAGCACGACCGCGCGGGCGCCGACAAACTCGGCAACGCGCTGTTGTTCGCGACCGGGCATCTGAAGCACTGCGAGAAGTGCAATACCTTCACAGAAGCCGACATCTGCGAAGTATGCAGCGACGAAGAACGCGATTCCGCGCTCCTATGCGTCGTCGAGACGCCGGCCGATCAGATCATGCTGGAGCAGACGCTCACGTATCGCGGGCTCTACTTCGTGTTGATGGGCCGGCTGAGTCCGCTCGACGGCATCGGGCCGAAGGAAATCCACTTCGAGCGGCTCATCAACCGCGCGCTCGACGGCACCGTGAATGAAGTGGTGCTTGCCACCAACTTCACGAATGAAGGTGAGGCGACCGCGCACTATCTGGCACAGACGCTCAAGTCTAAAGGGCTGAAGGTCACGCGGCTCGCGCGCGGCGTACCGGTGGGCGGCGAACTCGAATACGTCGATGCCGGCACCATCGCCCGCGCGATGCTCGACCGCCGCTCGGTGTGAGAAAAGATCAAGGACTGCATCGATGACAGAAACCGAAGCACTCGCGCTCGCGACGCATCGTCATTACAAGGGCGGGCTGTATCGCGTGATCGGCGTCGCGCGGCACTCGGAAACCGAGGAAGCCATGATCGTCTACGAGCATCTCTGGCCGCATGATCGCGGTTTATGGGTCCGGCCCGCCGCGATGTTCAACGAGACGCTCGCCGACGGCACGCCGCGCTTCAAGCCACTCGACATCCCACTTTAAAAATTGGCGGAGACGAACGACATGACCGCATCGACGGGCCCGCTTGCCGGCGTCAAGGTGCTGGAACTCGGCACGCTCATCGCGGGACCGTTCGCGGCGCGCTTCATGGGCGAATTCGGCGCGGATGTCATCAAGATCGAAGATCCGAAGGGCGGCGATCCGCTGCGCAAGTGGCGCAAGCTGTATCCCGAAGTGGGCGGAACGTCGCTCTGGTGGGCGGTACAGGCGCGCAACAAGAAGTCCGTGACGATCAATCTGAAGGCCGAAGAGGGCAAGGAGATCGTGCGGCGGCTGGCGAAAGAAGCGGATATCGTCGTCGAAAATTTTCGGCCGGGCTTGCTCGAAAAACTTGGGCTCGGCTATGAGGTGCTTTCTGCCGAAAACCCCGGTCTCGTGATGGTGCGGCTCTCGGGATACGGCCAGACCGGGCCGTATCGCGACAGACCGGGCTTTGGCGCGATCGCCGAATCGATGGGCGGCTTGCGTCATATCACGGGCTATCCCGAGTTACCGCCGCCGCGCATCGGCATTTCCATTGGCGACTCCATTGCCGCGCTGCACGGCGTGATCGGCGCGCTGATGGCGCTGCATCATCGACAGGTGAATGGCGGCAAAGGGCAGGTGGTCGATGTCGCGCTCTACGAAGCCGTCTTCAACATGATGGAAAGCGTGGTGCCCGAGTACGGCGTCTATGGCATGGTGCGCGAGCGCACCGGCGCGTCGCTGCCGGGCATCGTGCCGTCGAATACCTATCCGTGCCGCGACGGCAGCATCGTCATTGGCGGCAATAGCGATCCCATTTTCAAGCGGTTGATGACGGCAATCGACCGCGCCGATCTCGCCGACGATCCCGCGCTCGCTTCGAACGATGGCCGCGTGCCGCGCACGCAGGAAATCGACGATGCCATCGCCGCGTGGTTGTCGACGCGCAGTATCGACGAGGCGCTCGCCGTCCTCAACGCCGCCGATGTGCCCGCCGGCCGTATCTACAGCGTGGCCGACATGTTCACCGATCCGCAGTACATCGCGCGTCAAATGCTGCAGCGTTTTCCGTGGCAGGACGGCCGTGAGATCACGCTGCCGAACGTGACGCCGAAGCTGTCCGAGACGCCTGGCGAGACGCGCTGGCTCGGGCCGCAACTCGGCGAACATACGGATGAAGTGCTTCGGTCGCTTGGGTATGCCGAGGACGACATCGCGCGGTTGCGTGCGGCGAACGTGATCTGAGGAAGTCGTTACGCGTAAAAAACGCGAACTCTCGCGGCGGCCCGAAGATGGCCGCGACACCGGTGCCGGCTTGCGCATGGGGCAGGGCGTCGCGCATGCACCGTGGCCCACGACCAACCTTCGAAGCGCCTCAAGGCTCGATCACGATCTTCCCCGTCACGCGCCGGTTCATCATGTCATCGAGGGCTTGCGCGGTTGCATCGAGCGGATAGCGTTTGGTCACCACCGGCAGCAACTTGCCGGCCTTGATCCAGTCGACCATGGTGGCAAATTCGGTATCGGCGATCGCGTGTTCGCGGCGCATGTGATCGCCCCAGAACACGCCGACGATGCTCGCGCCCTTCAACAACGCGAGGTTGAGAGGCAGCTTCGGGATCTCGCCGTTGGCGAAGCCGACCACGAGATAACGCCCGCGCCAGCCGATGCTGCGAAACGCCGGTTCGGCATAGGCGCCGCCCACCGGATCGAATATGACATCGGGACCTTGGCCATGGGTGAGCGCCTTGACGCGCTCGCGCAAGTCTTCGTTTCGATAGTCGATGATTTCATCCGCGCCTTGCTCGCGACAGAACGCGAGCTTTTCCGCGCTCGATGCCGCCGCGATCACGCGCGCGCCGAGAATCTTGCCGATCTGAATGGCCGCGACGCCGACGCCGCCCGCCGCGCCGAGCACGAGGAGCGTCTCGCCCGACTTGAGCGCGCCGCGATCCACGAGCGCGTGATAGGACGTGCCGTAGGCAAGCGTGAAGGCTGCGGCGAGCGCGAGGTCGACGTCGTCGGGCAGCACGACGCAATCCGTTTCCCGAGCACGCGCCTGTTGCGCGAATGCCCCTTGCGCGGTGTAAGCCGCGACGCGCATGCCAGGTTTCACGCGCGTTACGCCCGCACCCACCTCACGCACGATTCCCGCGAGTTCCGCACCCGGCGTAAATGGCAGCGGCGGTTTGAACTGGTACTTGTTCTGGATGATCAGTACATCGGGAAAATTCACGCTCGCGGCCTTCACATCGATGACGATTTCCCCGGCTTCGGGATGCAAATCCGGCAGCGTTTCGACGGTGAGCGTATCGGGTAATCCGTGTTGGTTGCATCGAACGGCGCGCATGTGTCCTCCTTGATGGGCTGGCGCCAAGTGTAGGGCAGACGGCTGTCTGTGCGCGACCCCGCAAAGCGTGGGCGCGTCATGTTTCCTCGGTTACAATCGCCGGATGCGAATCCTACTCAGCAACGACGACGGCTACCTGGCGCGCGGCATCAACGTGCTGCACGACGCCTTGCAGCCGCTCGGCGAAGTAACGGTGATGGCGCCGGAGCAGAACTGCAGCGGCTCGTCCAACTCGCTCACGTTGTCGCGGCCATTGAGCGTGCATCAGTCGGCTAACGGTTTCAACTTCGTGAACGGCACGCCAACCGACTCGGTGCATATCGCGCTCACCGGCATGCTCGAAGCGCGGCCCGATCTCGTCGTGTCAGGGATCAACAACGGCCAGAATGTCGGCGAGGACACGCTCTATTCCGGCACGGTCGCGGCCGCCACCGAAGGCTTCATGTTCGGCATTCCGGCGATCGCGTTTTCGCTCGTCGGGCGTGACTGGCTGCATCTCGAAGATGCGGCGCGCGTGGCCGCCGAAATCGTCGCGCATTTTCTGGATCACCCCATGCCGGGTCATCCGCTTCTGAACGTCAATATTCCGAGCCTGCCGTACGACCAACTGCGCGAGTGGAAGGTCACGCGTCTGGGCAAGCGGCATCCGTCGCAGCCGGTGATTCGCCAAACCGACCCGCGCGGCAACCCGATCTACTGGATCGGCCCGTCGGGCGACGCGCTCGACGCCAGCGAAGGCACCGACTTTCACGCAGTCGCGAACGGCTTCGTTTCGATCACGCCGCTGCAGCTCGACCTGACTCACACGAAACTCATGGCCGAGACCCGCGAATGGGCGCAAGCCGGGAGCCGTCGCTCATGAGCGACGAGCGCGCCAAGCGCTTCCCGCTGGCGCTCGCGGACCTCGTGCGCGAGCCGCGCAAGCCGGCCGGCCGCACGCAGGACGCGCGCGCCAAGTCAGTGGCGGTATCGACCACGAAAGCCGCTGCCGCGAAGCCGGGCAGTGTGCGCGGCGCGGCTTCAGCGCTCAAGAATCCGGCGAGTGCGGCGGCATCCGCCAAGTCCGCGACCACGGTTTTTCCGGTGCGCTCGGTAGCCCAGCCTGTCGTCAATTCCGTCGCCAAGGCCGCTACCAAACTGGCAAGTGGAACCGCGAAACCGGTTCCGGGCGCGAATCGCAGTCCGGCCCAGGCGCCGCATCCCCGAACGAGTGCATTGCGCACCGCGCAGCGTCCCGCCGGACGCGATCTGAACGCGGCATCGACGGCCACGAAAAAGGGCGCGCCCAACGTGGCATTCGCCAGCACACAGACGCTCACCTCGGAACGGGTGCGTGAGCGCATGGTCGAACGCCTGCGCACGAACGGCGTGACCGACCCGCGCGTGCTGAACGCCATGTCGGTCGTGCCGCGCCATATGTTCGTCGACCCCGGCCTCGCCGCGCAGGCTTACGAAGATGCCGCGCTGCCGATCGGTCACCATCAGACCATCTCGAAGCCGTCGGTCGTCGCGCGCATGATCGAACTGGTCGCGGCCGGGCGCACGTTGGACAAGGTGCTGGAAATCGGCACCGGTTGCGGCTATCAGGCAGCGGTGCTGTCGCAGGTCGCGACCGAGGTTTATTCGATCGAGCGCGTGCGGCCGTTGTCCGAACGCGCCAAGCTCAATCTTCGGCCGCTGCGTGTGCCGAACATCCGGCTGCATTACGGCGACGGGCGGCTCGGACTGGCTGCCGCGGCGCCGTTCGATGCCATCGTGATCGCGTGCGCGGGACTCGACGTGCCGCAGGCCTTGCTCGAACAACTGGCGATAGGCGGCAGGCTCGTCGCGCCGGTGGGCTCGCAGGCCGCGCAGTCGCAGGTGCTCACGCTCGTCACGCGCGTGTCGGCCACGCAATGGCGGGAGTCGCAGCTCGATCGCGTTTTTTTTGTACCTTTAAAATCCGGAGTGATTTGAAACCGATGAGTATCTTGCGTGCTTTGCGAGAAACGCGTGCGGACGTTCGCCTAACGGCGGCGCAGCGCGGTGTGTGCGTCCTTGCGCTGTCCATGCTGGCGGCCTGTGCGTCGCGGATGGATTCAGCGCCGGTGGTCGACAGAACGGGCGCGCCTATCGCCACGGATGCCGCCGCGCTTGCCAACCAGCCGCCGCCGCCTGGCTATATTCGCGTGAAACCGGGCGACACCCTATATCGGATCGCATTGGAAAACGGTCAGAATTATCACGACATCGCAACGTGGAATAACCTGACGAACCCGAACCAGATCGAAGTCGGTCAACTGGTGCGCGTGGCGCCTCCGGGTGCGAATCTGGCAGCGGCGACGCCGGGCGTGTCGACCGCACCGATCGCGGGTGGCGCGGTGGCTACGCAACCGCTTAACGGCGGCGCGGGGGTCTATGGCACGCCGCAGTCGGGTGCAACGACGCAGCCGCCGTACTACGGTCCGTCGTCGGGCATGGGCGCGGCGCCGGGCGCTGCATCGGGTGCGCTCGCGGGCACCACGCCGGCGCCGGGCGTGGACAGCGCGGCAACGGCTCAACCGGCTTTCATCTGGCCGGCGCGTGGTCCGATTCTCGGCACATTCGACGACGCGAAGAACAAAGGTTTGAACATTGGCGGTGCACCGGGAGATGCAGTCAATGCATCGGCGGATGGCAGGGTCGTCTACTCCGGAAATGGCTTGCGCGGCTACGGGAATCTCATCATCATCAAGCACGACGCGACTTTTCTCACTGCGTACGCACACAACCGCGCTTTGATGGTAAAAGAAGGAGACGCGGTGACCAAAGGTCAAAAAATCGCCGAAATGGGTAACAGCGATTCAGACCGTGTGATGTTGCATTTCGAAGTTCGCCGGCAGGGAAAACCTGTTGACCCACTGAAGTATTTGCCGCCGCAATAAAGCGAGCCATCATGCAAAAAACGAAGCGCCGCGAGCCGCAAGCCGAGACTGAGACCATCAGCCGACCGTTGCAAGTGTCGGTGGAAGACGGTGCTTCGACCCGAGACGACGATGCCGAAAACATCGACGTCGATATCGATTCCGACGAAGAAGGCGAAAACCGTAAAAAGGGTGGCGACGAGTCGGGAGAAGGCGCAAACGATTCCGCGCCCGAACCCGACGACTTTCGCTCTCTTTTGCAGGCCGAACTGACGGCCGACACCATTCAGCATTACCTCAATCGCATCAGCGTGAAGCCGCTGCTCACCGTCGAGGAAGAGCAGCGTTATTCGCGTCTTGCCAAGGCGGGCGAGTTCGAGGCGCGCCAGGTCATGATCGAGCGCAATTTGCGGCTGGTGGTGAGTATCGCTAAGGGTTATCTCAATCGCGGCGTGCCGTTGCTCGATCTGATCGAGGAAGGCAACCTCGGTCTCATGCACGCAATCGAGAAATTCGATCCCACGCGCGGCTTTCGTTTTTCGACCTATGCCACGTGGTGGATTCGCCAGAGCATCGAGCGCGCAATCATGAATCAGGCGCGCACGGTGCGCCTTCCGGTGCATGTGATTCGCGAACTGAATCAAGTGTTGCGCGCGAAGCGTCATCTGGAAAAGAACTCGGCGAATTCCACCGATCCCGTCGCACCCGAGCGCCGCGACGCGAGCATCGAGGATATTGCGTATCTCACCGGCAAGACGCCGGAGGAAGTCACCGATATCCTCGCGCTCAACGAACACACGGCTTCGCTCGATGCCCCGCTCGACCTCGACCCTGGCAGCAGCCTGCTCGATCTCCTTTCGGACGATCAAAGCCAGTCGCCGGATGCCGAAGTTCAGCACCGCGAACTGGAAACGCTCACGCGGCTCTGGCTTTCGCGTCTGTCGGACAAACATCGGCATGTGATCGAACGGCGTTTCGGGCTGAACCATATCGAACCCGCCACGCTCGAAGAACTGGCCGATGAAATGGGCCTCACGCGCGAACGCGTACGGCAAATCCAGCAAGAGGCGCTCGTGCGGCTCAAACGCTTCTTCGCCTCGAACGGCGTGCGCAAGGACGCCGTGCTTTAACGCTCCAAAGCGGCGTTCGAAAGAGCGCCGCGTTTCCAGAATTCAATGACACCGATTCTCGTATTCGACATCGAGACCATTCCCGATGTCGACGGCATTCGCCGTCTCGAAGACTTACCCGACGATCTGTCCGCGCGCGAAGTCGCCGAACGCGCGTTCGCCGCGCGCCGCGAGCGCGTAGGCAACGACTTCTTGCCGCATCATCTGCAACGCATTGCCGCGATCTCCTGCGTCTTTCGCGACGACAGCGGTTTTCGCGTGCGCTCGCTCGGCACGAAGACGGATGGCGAGGCATCGCTGATCCAGTCGTTTTATCGCGTGATCGAGAAATACACGCCGCAACTCGTTTCGTGGAACGGCGGCGGTTTCGATCTGCCCGTGCTCCATTATCGTGCGCTCGTGCATGGCATCGCGGCGCCGCGTTACTGGGACTTGGGCCAGGACGATCGCGAGTTCAGGTTCAACAACTACATCAGCCGCTATCACATGCGGCATCTCGACCTGATGGACGTGCTCGCGATGTATCAGGCGCGCGCCAACGCGCCGCTCGATGCACTCGCCAAACTGTGCGGCTTCCCAGGCAAGCTGGGCATGGACGGCGGCAAGGTGTGGGACGCCTATTGCGATGGTCAGATCGACGAGATCCGCAACTATTGCGAAACGGATGTCGTCAACACTTACCTCATGTATTGCCGCTTTCAGATGATGCGTGGCGGACTCACGCCCGACGAGTACGCGGACGAGATCAACTTCGTGAAGAACGCGCTCGCGCTGGAAGCGTCGCCGCATTGGGCCGAGTATCTCGCCGCATTCGGCCGGTGAGTGCGAGGCCGTGACGTTCGTCTACAATCTCGCCTTTGCCAACACGTCAGTCAGGAAGTACGCAGGTGTCTGAAGCCGCTCGAAAAAATTCGCATCGCCGCCGCGCCGCGCCGGCCAAAACCGTTACGCCCGATCCGTCATTCGTCGCGCCCGAAATCGAAATCGAGTCACTCGACATGGACGCGCGCGGCGTCGGCCGCACGGTCAACGAGAACGGCGAGCCGGGCAAGGTGATCTTCGTCGAAGGCGCGCTGCCCGGCGAACGAGTGAGCTATTCGAGCTATCGCAAGAAGCCGAGTTTCGAGCAGGCGCAAGTGGTGAACGTGTTGCGCGAAGCGGTCATCCGCACGAAGCCGAAGTGTCAGTTCTTCGGCACGTGCGGCGGTTGTTCCATGCAGCATCTCGACGTGCGCGCGCAGATTGCCGTGAAGCAGCGCGTGCTCGAGGACAATCTTCAGCATTTGTCGAAACTGCGCGCGGAAACCATGTTCCGGCCGATTCACGGACCGTCGTGGGGTTATCGCTATCGCGCGCGCCTGACGGTGCGGCACGTAGAGAAGAAGGGCGGCGTGCTCGTCGGCTTTCATGAACGCAAGAGCAGCTATGTCGCCGACATGACGAGCTGCGAGGTGCTGCCGCCGCACGTTTCCGCCATGCTCGTGCCACTGCGGCATCTGGTAGCCGGTTTGTCGATTCGTGACCGCATGCCGCAGATCGAGCTTGCGGTTGGCGCGGACGTGACGGCGCTGGTGTTGCGCATTCTCGAACCGCTCAACGACGCCGACGAAGCGCTTTTGCGCGCCTTTGCCGACGAACACGCCGGCGTGCAATTCTGGCTGCAGCCGAAAGGTCCCGACACGGTTTATCCGTTTTATCCGCTCGAGAGCGAACTGGCTTATACGCTGCCGGAGTTTCACATCCGCATGCCATTCAAGCCGACTGATTTCACGCAGGTGAACCATCAGATCAACCGCGTGCTCGTGGCGCGCGCGTTGAGCCTGCTCGCGCCGGAACCGAACGATCGCGTGCTCGATCTGTTTTGCGGCATCGGCAACTTTACGCTGCCGCTTGCGCGCGTGTCGCGCGAAGTGGTGGGTATCGAAGGAAGCGAAGCGTTGACCACGCGCGCGCTGGAAAACGCGCAGGCCAATGGCGTGGACGGCCATACGTCGTTTGCCTGCCGCAATTTGTTCGAAGTGACTGCCGACGATCTGCGCGCGCTCGGGCACTTCGACAAATATCTGATCGATCCGCCGCGCGAGGGCGCGCTCGCAGTGGCGAAGGCGCTTGCGGACATCGCTCAAAGCGGCGAGGGTTCGCTGCCGAAGCGCATCGTTTATGTGTCGTGCAACCCGGCGACGCTCGCGCGCGACGCCGGCCTGCTCGTCCACGAGGCGGGGTATCGGATGAAGGGAGCGGGCGTCGTCAACATGTTCCCGCATACGTCGCACGTCGAATCCATTGCATTGTTCGAACGCGACTGAAGCGCTTTTATTTAAGAAGGCGCAAAAAAACCGGCCCGAAGGCCGGTTTTTCGTTTGAAGCACCGGTTCGATCAGTTCCGGTTGCCGCCGAAGATGCCGAGCAGTGCCAGCAAGTTCGTGAAGACGTTGTATAGATCGAGGTAGATGGCGAGCGTCGCGCTGATGTAGTTCGTCTCGCCGCCATTCACGACGCGCTGCACGTCGAACAGCATGTAAGCCGAGAAGATGACGATGGCGAGCACGGAGATCGTCAGCATGAGCGCCGGCAGTTGCAGGAAAATGTTCGCGACTGCAGCCAGCAGAATGACCATCACGCCCATGAACAGCCACTTGCCGAGGCCCGAGAAGTCACGCTTGCTGACCGTGGCGATGGTCGCCATGGCCGCGAAAATCACGCCCGTGCCGCCAAAGGCCATCATGATGAGCTGCGGCCCGTTCGAGAAACCGAGGATGAAGCTCAAAAGACGCGAGAGCATCAGGCCCATGAAGAACGTGAAGCCGAGCAGGACGATCACGCCCATGCTGCTGTTCTTCGTTTTCTCGATGGCGAACATGAAGCCAAACGCAATCGCCATGAACGCAATGAAGCTCATTGCCGGGCTGGTGGCCGCGAAGAGGGAAAAGCCCGTCGCGACGCCGACCCACGCGCCGAGCACCGTCGGCACCATGGAAAGCGCCAGCAGCCAGTAAGTGTTGCGTAGCACGCGGTTGCGCACCTCGACCGAAGTGACGCTGCCGTTGCGTCCAAAACTGTAGGGTGATTCGTTCATGGTTTCTCCTTGCTTCAAATTGTCTGTCGTCGCCCCGCGCTACATCCGTCATACACGAATGATACGGTAGGAATACTTAAGCGATTATGAGGCCGTTGCCCGCGCCATTCCGGTTTCGTGCAGTGCCTGATGTCGCGAGGCGCTTGCAAAGCGCGGCTCGACTCCAATATGACTGCCGCACGGTCCGAAATCAATGGCGCCGACGTTTCTCGGCGCGATACACGCTCAAGGCACGCTGGCGTATGACGGTTCGACCCTTACGGCGCCGTAAGGTTTCAATCGCAATCATACCCTGCTTCATGCTACAATTGTCGATTCCTTTTAATCCGTAAACCGTTAATTTTTTGGAGTTTTTCATGGCAATCGAGCGCACCCTGTCGATTATCAAGCCGGACGCAGTGGCAAAGAATGTTATCGGCCAAATCTACAGCCGTTTCGAGAGTGCTGGACTCAAGATCATTGCTTCGCGCATGGTGCATCTGTCGCGCGCGGACGCGGAAAAGTTCTACGCAGTGCACGCTGCACGCCCGTTCTTCAAGGACCTCGTGGAATTCATGATCTCCGGTCCGGTGCAGATTCAAGTGCTGGAAGGCGAAGGCGCGATCATCAAGAACCGCGACCTGATGGGCGCGACCGATCCGAAGAAGGCAGACAAGGGCACGATCCGCGCTGATTTCGCGGACAGCATCGATGCAAATGCAGTGCACGGTTCCGACGCTCCGGAAACGGCAGCGCAAGAAATCGCGTTCTTCTTCCCGCAAGTGAACGTCTACTCGCGTTAAGTCGCGCGTTGGTTGCCGCGTCGGTCCGCGCCTCGAGGCAGTGCGCCGGATCATGCGGCTGTCGCGCCGGCATCGCTTGAAAAGCTGGAACATGCAGGAATTGGCGCGAACGGTCTCGGGCAAAAGCTCCCGAGCTTCGCAATCTGAAATGGCAGGACTCGACATGACGAACAGCAGCACCGTCAATCTTCTCGATCTCGACGCCGCCGGGCTCGTCGCTTATTGCGGCAGCCTGGGCGAGAAGCCGTTTCGCGCCAAGCAATTGCAGCGCTGGATCCACCAATATGGCGTCGACGACTTCGACGGCATGACGGACCTCGCGAAATCGCTGCGCGAAAAACTCAAGGGTCGCGCCAGTTTGGCGATGCCCGAAATCTCTCGCGATCACGTTTCCACCGACGGCACGCGCAAGTGGCTGATCGACGTAGGCAACGGTAACGCTGTCGAAACCGTGTTCATTCCCGAGGAAACGCGCGGCACGTTGTGCGTGTCCTCGCAGGCCGGCTGCGCGGTGAACTGCCGGTTTTGTTCCACAGGCAAGCAGGGATTCTCCCGCAATCTGACCACTGGCGAGATCATCGGGCAGATGCGCATGGCCGAATTCGCGCTGCGCAAGTCGCTCGGGCGCGAAGTCGGCGGCCCGGGAAAGGGCGAGCGCGTCATCACCAATGTCGTGATGATGGGCATGGGCGAGCCCATGCTGAATTACGACGCCGTCGTGCCCGCCATGCGTCTGATGCTCGACGACAACGCCTATGGCCTGTCGCGCCGTCGCGTGACGCTATCCACTTCCGGCGTCGTGCCCATGATGGACCGCCTCGCCGCGGATCTGCCAGTGGCGCTCGCCGTGTCGCTACACGCGCCGAACGACCCGCTGCGCGACATGCTGGTGCCGCTCAACAAGAAGTATCCGCTGCGTGAATTGATGGCCGCGTGCCAGCGCTATCTGAAGGTAGCGCCGCGCGATTTCATCACGTTCGAATACTGCATGCTCGACGGCGTCAACGACACCGAAGCCCATGCGCGCGAACTGCTGGCCGTCACGCGCGACGTGCCGTGCAAATTCAACCTCATTCCGTTCAATCCGTTCCCGGAATCAGGTCTGACTCGCTCGAAGAACGAGCAGATCAAGCGCTTCGCGCAGGTTTTGATGGACGCGGGCATCGTCACCACCGTGCGCAAGACGCGCGGCGACGACATCGACGCAGCCTGCGGGCAGCTTGCGGGCGAGGTGAAGGATCGCACGCGCCTCGTGGAACGCATGGGTCGCGCGCCAGGCAAGGTGATCGAGGTGCGCGCGGTCTGACGCATTGCCGCCGTACAGCGAAGAAAAACAAAGTCCGAAAAGACGGAAGTCGCGCCAGGCCGGCGCGCAAAGCCGAACATTTTGTTATAAAGCGGTCTGCAACATTGCCGGGGCTGTATCGTTCACGTTTTGATGCAATCCGCCGGCTTAGCCGCGCAATATAAAAGAATCGATGCGAGGAAATTGGGATGAGTGAGCCGCAGCACCCGACGCCTTTTGGCAGTCATACCGGGGGTCTTCCTGTCAATGAGCATGACAGTCAGGCGGGCACTGGCGGGGCGGCATCGAACGCGAGCCAGACGGGGCCTCTGGATTCGATTGCCGCCGTCGGCGCGCGGCTCGCGCAGCTTCGTCACGCGAAGTCATGGTCGATCGACGACATTTCAGCGCGTCTCAAGGTCTCGCCGAACAAGCTGCTCGCGCTGGAAGCGGGCGACATCAGTCAATTGCCCGATCGCACGTTCGCAGCGGGTATCGTGCGTAGCTACGCCAAGGTTCTTGGTACCGATCCCGCGCCTTTCACGCAGGCGTTTCGTCGCGAGGGCGCGGCGGTCGGGCAAAATCTGAAGGTGCCGGCTTCGGCGGGTGCGGGTCTGCCGCGACAGCGCGTGTCGGTGCCACTCGGTGGTTCGTCGGGCAAGAAACGCTCGTGGCTCTGGGGCATCGCGGCGGTCGTCGTGGTGCTGGCCGCGCTCGTGATGTGGCATACCGGCGGCGATTCGTCGGCGTGGCTCGCGCGCCTCAAGTCGAGCACGGGCGCTGGCACGGCCGCGCCGGGCGACACGGTGTCCGCATCCGTCGTTTCCACGCCTGATGAAGCCGCCGCGGCGAACACCGGCGAAGCCGCCTCGCTGCCCGAAGTGGCCGCCGCGCCCGGCGAACAGCCGATGCCACGTCCGCTCGGCACGAACGCGTTGCCGGCCTCGTCGTCGACCATTGCGGCGTTGCAGGGCGCAAGCGCGTCGGCCGCAGCCAAGCAGGCGCCGGCCGCTGGCGCCGCCGCATCCGCGCCGGTCGTCGCCGGCACGGGCGCGAGCGCAGTCGAATTGAAAGTGAAGGAAGATAGCTGGTTCAGCGTGCGCGGCAAGGACGGCAAGGAGGTTTTCTCCGGTCTCGTCCACGCGGGAAGCACGCAACGCGTGCAGGGCGAAGCGCCGTTCAAGGTGACCGTCGGCAACGCGAAGAGCGTCGATTCCATCTCGTTTGACGATCAGCCGGTCGACGCCAAGAAATACGTTTCCGCACGCGGCAACGTCGCGCGCTTCACGCTGCCCTGAACGGGCGGCGCGTAGCGGTGTCGGAGTCGGAGGTTCAGCGCGCGTGCAAGTCATGGGCATTCCGGCTTTTGCCGTGATGCCCGTTCAAGGTTCCATATTCGCACCGTCGCGCCGCTTGCACGCGGCGCCTGGTGGCCAAAGGGTTTTTCGATGCAATCCGAAGCTCAATCCCTGATTAGCAGCAAGATCTGTTCGACCGAACCGGTGTTCGGCGGCTCGTCGAAGCGTCGTGCATCGCATGCGGTGGACGTGCGCTGGGGCGGTCAGCTCGTCACCATCGGCGGCGACTCACCGGTGCGCGTGCAGTCGATGACCAACACCGACACCGCCGACGCCATCGGAACCGCCATCCAGATCAAGGAACTGGCGCAGGCGGGTTCCGAACTCGTGCGCATCACGGTGAATACGCCGGAAGCGGCGGCGGAAGTTCCGCACATCCGCGATCAGCTCGACCGCATGGGCGTGTCCGTGCCGCTCGTCGGCGACTTCCATTACAACGGGCATCTGCTGTTGCGCGATCATCCGGCATGCGCCGAAGCGCTGTCGAAGTACCGCATCAATCCCGGCAACGTCGGACAGGGCGCAAAGCGCGACACGCAATTCGCGCAGATGATCGAAGCCGCGATCAAGTACGACAAACCGGTGCGCATCGGCGTGAACTGGGGCAGTCTCGACCAGGACCTGCTCGCGCGCATGATGGACGAAAACGCCGCGCGCTCGGCGCCGTGGGAACTGCAAAGCGTGATGTATGAAGCGCTGATCCAGTCGGCGGTCGGCTCGGCGGAACGCGCGGTCGAACTCGGCCTCGGTCGCGACAAGATCATCCTGTCGTGCAAGGTGAGCGGCGTGCAGGATCTGGTCGCCGTTTATCGCGAACTCGCTAAACGTTGCAGCTTCGCGCTGCATCTCGGCCTGACCGAGGCGGGCATGGGCTCGAAGGGTATCGTCGCTTCGACGGCGGCGCTGTCGTTGCTGCTGCAGGAAGGCATCGGCGACACCATCCGTATTTCGCTGACGCCCGAGCCAGGCGGCGCGCGCACGGGCGAAGTGGTCGTTGGCCAGGAAATCCTCCAGACCATGGGCCTGCGTTCCTTTACGCCAATGGTCATTGCATGTCCCGGCTGCGGGCGCACGACCAGCACGCTGTTCCAGGAACTCGCGTCGCAGATCCAAAGCTATTTGCGCAACTCCATGCCCGTGTGGCGCGACCAGTTTCCCGGCGTCGAGAAGATGCACGTCGCGGTGATGGGCTGCATCGTCAACGGGCCGGGCGAATCGAAACACGCGAACATCGGCATTAGTTTGCCGGGCTCGGGCGAAAATCCCGCCGCGCCCGTGTTTATCGACGGCGTGAAGGTGAAGACCTTGCGTGGCGAGCGTATCGCGGAGGAATTCCAGCAAATCGTCAGCGACTACGTCGAGCGCACCTACGGGCAAGAAACCGGCAAGCGCGAAGAAACGTCCGCGGCAACACTTTAAAGACAGATGACTGAACAGAAGAAACGGCTCGGCAAGCTGACCGGCGTCAAGGGCATGAACGACATCCTCCCGCAGGATGCCGCGTTGTGGGACTTCTTCGAATCCACGGTGAAGTCGATGCTGCGCGCATACGGCTATCAGAACATTCGCACGCCGATCATCGAGCATACGCAGTTGTTCACGCGCGGGATCGGCGAAGTGACGGATATCGTCGAAAAAGAGATGTACAGCTTCACCGATTCGCTCAACGGCGAACATCTCACCATGCGGCCCGAAAACACGGCGGCGGTGGTGCGCGCGAGCATCGAACACAACTTGCTGTACGACGGCCCGAAGCGCCTGTGGTACATCGGCCCGATGTTCCGTCACGAACGTCCGCAGCGCGGGCGGTATCGCCAGTTCCATCAGGTCGGCGTGGAAGCACTCGGTTTCGCGGGACCGGACACGGACGCCGAAATCATCATGATGTGTCAGCGCCTGTGGGACGACCTTGGGTTGACCGGCATTCGCCTGGAACTGAATTCACTCGGCCAGCCTGACGAGCGCGCGGCGCACCGCAAGGAACTGATCGCGTATCTGGAGCAGCACGTCGACGCGCTCGACGAAGAAGCCAAACGCCGTCTCTACACCAACCCGCTGCGCGTGCTCGACACGAAGAATCCCGCGCTGCAGGAAATCGCGCAGAACGCGCCGAAGCTCACCGACTTCCTGGGCGAAGAATCGCGCAAGCATTTCGAGGGCGTGCAAAGGCTGCTGAAGGCCAACAACATTCCGTTCAAGATCAATCCGCGTCTCGTGCGCGGTCTCGACTATTACAACCTCACCGTGTTCGAGTGGGTGACCGACAAGCTCGGCGCGCAAGGCACGGTGGCGGGCGGCGGCCGGTACGACCCGCTCATCGAGCAACTTGGCGGCAAGCCCACGGCCGCGTGCGGCTGGGCGATGGGCGTCGAGCGTATCCTCGAGTTGCTGAAGGAAGAGAATCTCGTGCCGGAAGCGGAAGGTACGGACGTCTACGTAGTGCATCAGGGAGAAGCTGCCGCCGAGCAGGCGTTCATCGTGGCAGAGCGTCTGCGCGACACGGGCCTCGACGTGATCCTGCATTGCAGCCCGGACGGCGCGCCTGCCAGCTTCAAGTCACAGATGAAGAAAGCCGATGCGAGCGGCGCGGCTTTTGCCGTCGTGCTGGGCGAAGACGAACTCGCGCAGGGCACGATCGGCGTAAAGCCGCTGCGCCGCACGGGCGCCGAAACGTCGGACGCGCAAAAGAACGAGCAGGTCAACGTTCCGGCGGAAGACTTGACCGAATACCTAATCAATGCGATGGTGGCATCCGCCGAAGACTAGGCGGCCCGACACGCGGGCAATGGCCGTGGGCATCGCGCTGGATGAGTGAACTGTCCGGCATCGCGCACGGCACTCGAAGTGCAATGAAACGCAGGAAGGAATAGCTGGACGATGAGCTATCACGACGAAGAAGAATCACTGGAAAGTTTGAAAGCCTGGTGGGCCAAGTGGGGTAATTCCACGACGTGGATCATCCTCGTGGCGCTTTTAATCGCAGCCGGATACAACGGCTGGAATTACTGGCAGCGTCATCAGGCGGCCGAGGCTTCCGTGCTGTACGACCAGCTTCAGCAGGCCGTTACCGGCAATGATCAGAAAATGGTGAGCCGTATTGCGACGGACATGGAAGACAAGTTCGGCAGCACGGCCTACGCTCAGATGAGCGCGCTCACCGCGGCCAAGTCGCTTTACACGGCGGGCGATACCGCCGGCACGAAAGCGCAACTGCAATGGGCCATCGATCACGCGAAGGACGACGAGTACAAGCAAGTCGCGAAGTTGCGTCTCGCGCTGGTGCTGCTCGACGAGAAAAATTACGACGCGGGTCTGAAGCTGCTCGCGGATGCGCCGCTCGACGCCTACAAGGGTGTGATCGCGGACCGTCGCGGCGATCTGCTTGCGGCGCAAGGCAAGCGCGACGACGCCCGCGCATCCTACAAGCTGGCGCTCGGTGCGCTGCCCGCGAACGATACCTCCGCGCGGCAACTGGTCCAGTTCAAGCTCGACGCGCTCGGCGGCTGAAGAGCGCGCGCCGCCGCAATCGACCGAGCCATATAACAATCAGGCCGCCCGGCCGCGCAACGCCTTGAAGGCGAAGGCGCGGCCGGGCGCCGATCAACCGAATCCGATAATTCATGTTGCGTCCACCGATGACTTTTTTGAAACGCTACGCCGTGCCGTTTGCCTGCGCGATGACCGCCTTGCTCGCGGCTTGCTCATCCACCAAGGATGAACGCCGCGTGCCGACACCGCTCGTCGAGTTCAAGCCGGTGCTCAACGTCTCCCAGGCGTGGAAGGCGAGCGTCGGCAAGGCAGGCCGCTATCTGTTCGCGCCGGTTGCCGTGGGCGACGCAATTTTTGCCGCGGGCGAGAACGGCTCGGTCGTGAAGATCGACGCGAAAACGGGTCAGGATGTCTGGCGCATCAAGCTCAAGGACGATCTGTCGGCGGGCGTCGGCAGCGACGGCAATCTGACGGCGGTCGGCGGTCTGAAGGGCTCGGTCTACGTGCTCGGACCGGACGGCAAGCAGTTGTGGACGGCGGTCGCGCCGGGCGAACTGATCTCTCCGCCGCTCGTCGGCAACGACCTCGTGATCGTGCGTACCATCGACGGCAAGGTCGTGGCCTTCAACGCGCAGACCGGCGAACAAAAGTGGGTCTTCCAATTGCGCGCGGTGCCGCTGAATCTGCGCGTCGCGGCGGGCATGACCTTCGCCGGCAATCAGGCCGTGCTTGCTGGGTTCCCGGGCGGCACGTTCGCGGCAATCAACCTGCAAACGGGCGATGCCTTCTGGCAAACGCCGGTTTCATATCCGAAGGGCGTGACCGAAGTCGAGCGCATCAACGACGTAACCGGCGCGCCGGGACTCGTCGGCGCGCAGAGCTGCGCGGTGACGTTCCAGGGCCGCATCGGCTGCTTCAATGCAAATTCCGGCCGTCCGGACTGGGAAAAGAGCTTCTCGTCCGACAGCGGTCTTGCGCAGGATTCGGACTTGGTCGCAGCAGGCGACGACTGGTCGGTCGTAAATGCATTCCGCACCTCGGACGGCTCGCAGCTCTGGAAGACGGACAAGCTGAAGAACCGCCAGGTCAGCGTGCCGTATATTCTCGGTCGCGCGGTCGTTGTTGGCGACTTCGAAGGTTACGTCCACTTCCTGAGCGCGGATAACGGCGAACTCGTCGGCCGCGCCAAGACCGACGGCAGCGCGATCACCGCGCCGCCCGTGCTCGCCGGCAACACGCTCGTGGTCCTGACGCACGACGGCGGCATCTACGGCTTCCGTCCCAGCAACTAACACGCGCGTGATCGTCTGATTGAGCGGTATTGAGCGGTATTGAGCGGTATTGCGCGCTCGAAGCCGATCGCGCGGCAGGTCCGGCCAGAACCGGGCCGCAAGAGAAAGCAGGAGGCGCGGCAATCGCGCGCACTCCCGGGAGCCTGCCAGCGGAACGCAAAACGCGCGGTGGGCTGCAAGAATCAAAGCGCGTCGCGCGAAGGCGGCGCGCCAAAACTGCCTCTGACGAGGCGCAGCGGCGTCCCAGCGCCGCAGGCTTGACACACTGACGCCGTGACGCGTCGCGCGTGCCGCAAGCCGAATCCATGCTAATTTTCGACAAGCGCAGCCGTGGCGCGGCATGAGCGGAACGAGAGGTCTCGTTCGCACGCCTCGTGTGCCGTCTTGCGTTCAACCTTGAACAACATCTGATGAAACCCGTGATTGCCCTCGTCGGGCGCCCCAATGTGGGGAAATCCACCTTATTCAACCGGCTGACGCGTTCGCGCGATGCACTCGTCGCCGATCTGCCCGGCCTCACCCGCGACCGCCATTACGGCGAAGGCCGCGTGGGCGGCGAGCGGCCGTATCTCGTCGTGGATACGGGCGGCTTCGAGCCGGTCGCGAAAGACGGCATCCTGCACGCAATGGCCCGGCAGACACGTCAGGCGGTGGAAGAGGCAGACATCGTCGTGTTCATCGTCGATGGACGCAACGGGCTCGCGCCGCAAGACAAGGCGATTGCCGACTATCTGCGCAAGACCGGCCGACCGCTTTTTCTCGTCGTGAACAAGGCCGAGGGCATGAAGTATTCGGCCGTCGCGTCCGACTTCTACGAACTCGGTCTCGGCGATCCGCGCGCGATCTCGGCTGCGCACGGCGACGGCGTTACCGAGATGATCAACGACGCGCTCGACATCGCATATGCCGGTCAGCCCGAGGAGAGCGAAGAAGAGAAGGCGCAGCACGGCGTGAAGATTGCCATCGTCGGACGTCCGAACGTTGGCAAGTCGACGCTCGTGAACGCATTGCTCGGCGAGGAGCGCGTGATCGCGTTCGACATGCCCGGCACCACGCGCGATTCGATCTATATTGATTTCGAGCGACAAGGCCGCAAATACACGCTTATCGACACGGCGGGCTTGCGTCGTCGCGGCAAGGTGTTCGAGGCCATCGAGAAGTTTTCGGTGGTGAAGACCTTGCAGTCAATTTCCGATGCCAACGTCGTGATCCTTTTGCTCGACGCCCAGCAAGACATCTCGGATCAGGACGCGCACATCGCGGGCTTCGTGGTCGAACAGGGCCGCGCGCTCGTGGTCGGCGTGAACAAGTGGGACGGTCTGGATTCGCATGTGCGCGAACGCACGAAGGCGGATCTCACCCGCAAGCTCAAGTTTTTGGACTTTGCTAAATTTCACTACGTCTCGGCGCTGGAGAAGAGCGGCATCAGCCCATTGATGAAGTCTGTCGATGAAGCCTACGCCGCCGCCATGGCCAAGTTGCCGACACCGAAGCTCACGCGCGCGCTCATCGACGCGGTGGAGTTTCAGCAGCCGCGCCGTCGCGGTCCGGTTCGTCCGAAGCTGCGTTATGCACACCAGGGTGGACAAAATCCGCCGATCATCGTGGTGCACGGCAATGCGCTCGACGCCATTACCGAGACTTATAAACGCTATCTGGAAGGGCGCTTCCGAGAAACTTTCGGATTGGTCGGGACGCCACTGCGCATAGAGTTCCGGTCGAGCCATAACCCATACGCGGACAAAGGCTGAAAGCCGCGTGAGTCAAGCGTTTCAGGCCGGTCGGCCATTTGGCCAGGCTGGTGCGGAAACGAAAATCAGCTATAGTGTAGCGATTGTCGGCGGATCTCTTTTTCTTCGCCGACAATACATCCAACCTGCAAAAAAACACGGAGTTTGCTATGAGCAACAAAGGGCAATTGTTACAAGACCCGTTTTTGAACGCGCTGCGTAAAGAGCACGTGCCGGTGTCGATCTATTTGGTCAACGGCATCAAGCTTCAAGGAAACATCGAATCGTTCGACCAGTATGTCGTGTTGCTCCGAAATACGGTCACACAGATGGTCTACAAGCACGCCATTTCCACCGTCGTGCCGGCCCGTCCGGTGAATTTCCACCCGGACGCTGAATCGTCCTAAACCTCGTCGCGACCGGCGCTGTTTTAAAAAAAAGCGAACATCAAACAATTCGCCGGTCGCTTCAAAAACCGAAAAATATCAATTTGATCAATGCAGCGCTCGTCGGCATCGACTTCGGCAAGATCGATTTCGAAGCCAGTCTGGAAGAACTCAGCCTGCTCGCACAAAGTGCAGGCGCCCATCCCGCCGTCACGCTAACCGGCCGCCGTTCGGCTCCGGACGCCAAGATGTTCATTGGCAGCGGCAAGGTTGAAGAACTGCGCCTTTCTTGCGAAGCGAACGACGTCGAACTCGTCATCTTCAATCACGCACTCGCGCCCGCGCAGCAGCGCAATCTCGAACTCGCGCTCGACCGCCGCGTGGTGGACCGCACGAGCCTCATCCTCGACATCTTTGCGCAGCGCGCCCGCAGCCACGAAGGCAAATTGCAGGTCGAACTCGCACAGCTGCAGTATCTGTCGACACGGCTCATTCGCGCGTGGACTCACCTGGAACGGCAAAAGGGCGGTATTGGCCTGCGCGGTCCGGGCGAAACGCAGCTCGAAACGGACCGCCGGCTGATCGGTGAGCGTATCAAGGCGCTCAAGACCCGGCTCGAGAAGTTGCGCCGTCAGCATGGTACGCAGCGTCGTCAGCGCACGCGTAATCGCACGATGTCGGTCTCCCTCGTCGGCTATACCAACGCCGGCAAGTCCACGCTGTTCAATGCGCTCACGAAGGCGCAGGCGTACGCCGCCGACCAGCTTTTCGCCACGCTCGACACAACCTCGCGTCGCGTCTATCTCGGCGAGGAAGCGGGGCACGTGGTGGTATCGGACACGGTCGGGTTCATCCGCGAATTGCCTCACCAGCTCGTCGCGGCCTTTCGCGCCACGCTCGAGGAAACCATCCACGCAGACTTGCTGCTGCATGTGGTCGATGCATCGAGCGCCGTGCGCCTCGATCAGATCGATCAGGTGAACGAGGTATTGCGCGGCATCGGCGCGGATTCCATCCGGCAGGTTCTCGTCTTCAACAAGATCGACGCGGTGCCTGAGCTGGCGGCCCGTGGCGAAGCGGTTGAAAGGGACGAGTATGGTAATATTTCGCGCGTCTTTTTGAGTGCACGCTCGGGCCAGGGGCTCGATGCGCTGCGCGCTGCCATCGCCGAAATCGCTGCTGCGGAAACGGACGAAAGCGAAGAGGCCTTACCGAGCGTGCTCGCTGAAATCGAAGCGCCGCAACTCGAGTCCGATGCAACGCAATCCCCGCTGTCCGGGTCAAACGAAACACACGACACGAACGCGCAGCCGGAAGACCACCGGCTGACCGAACAACGTGACCACAAGGTTTCCGAGCACGGTCACTGATCGGCTCGCGGAACTCCGGATTGCATCGCCCGGGCTTATCTGTCTGGATGTCTACCCCCGGCTGTCTAATGGTGAATCACCGAGTGAACGACTACAACGAGCGGACTAACAGGCAGCGCATGCATGCCGCCTTTTCGATCAACGATCCGCGCTGGGGGCGGGGCGAAGGCAACGGCGTGAAGAACGACTCGAAGCGTCCGCAAGACGGCAAGCGCCCGAACGGCAAGGACGAAGGCCCGCCCGATCTCGACGAGATGTGGCGCGACTTCAACCGTCGCATCGCCGGTCTGTTCGGACGCAAGCCCAACGGCGGCGCACCGCGCGAGAACGGCCGCGGCACGCGCATCGGGCTTGGCATCGTCATTGGCGTGCTGATCGCCATCTATCTCGGCAGCGGCGTGTTCGTCGTACAGGACGGTCACGTCGGCGTGGTATCGCAGTTCGGCAAATATCGGCAAACGGTGGCGCAAGGCATTCACTGGCGCCTGCCGTATCCGTTTCAGTCGCACGATATCGTCGACATCTCGCAGGTCCGCTCGGTCGAAGTGGGTCGCGGCACCGCGCTCGCGCAAGGCAACGTGCGCGATGCCTCGGTTCTGACGAACGACGCCGATATCGTCGACGTGCGCTTCGCCGTGCAATATCAGATCAAGTCGCCGACCGACTTCCTGTTCCGCAATCTCGATCCCGACCAGAGCGTCACGCAGGCGTCGCAGGCGGCAGTCCGCGAGATCGCCGGGTCCATCAGCACGGACGACATGCTCTACAAGGATCGCGAGGCGTTGCGCGCGCGTCTAACTGAATCTATCCAGCGCTCGCTCGATCTCTACCGCACCGGTTTGCAGGTGACGGGCGTGACCGTGCAAAGCGTGCAGGTGCCGACGCAAGTGCAGGCGGCATTCGAGGAAGCTTCGCGCGTGCGTCAGGACAACGAGCGCGCTCGCGACACCGCGCAAGCCTATGCCGATCAGCTGCTGCCGCGTGCGAAAGCCGACGCGGCGCGTCTCGTCGACGAAGCCACGGCCTACGGCAATCGCCAGGTAACCGAAGCACAGGGCGACGCCGAGCGCTTCAAGCAGGTCTACGAGCAATACTCGAAAGCGCCCGCGGTCGTTCGTCAACGCATGTACCTGGACACGATGCAGCAAATCTATTCGCGTACCACGAAGGTCTTCGTGGACAGCAAGGCAGGCAATAACGTGGTGTATCTGCCGCTGGACAAGCTCGTCGAGGCGAATCGTCAGCAGGTGAAAGAAGCCGATGCCGCCAGTGCCGCCGCAGCCGCAAGCGCGCCCGCTGGCGATGGCGCACAGGCGCGTGCGCCGGGCGTGGCGTCGTCGCCGGCCGTGTTGAGCGCGCCGGCCAACGGCGCGGCCAGCGCGACGACTGCAGCCAGTGCGGCCAGCGCGGCCAGTGCCGCAAGCAGTGCAAGCGACCCGTTGCGCTCCCGCGATGCTTTCCGCTCGCGCAATCGTCAAGACGACCTGCAATAAGGAGCGCGAGAACATGAATCGAATCATTGCGCTTGTGGTCGCTGTCGTGATCGTGCTGTTCATCGGTTCATCGATGATCTTCACGGTCGACGAACGGCATGCTGCCGTCGTGGCTTCCCACGGTGACGGCGAACCGAAACTCGACGGCCCGGGCCTGCATTTCAAGCTGCCCGCGCCGTTCCAGACGCTCACGCTCGTCGATACCCGCACGCTCACCATCGACGAAGCGGGCGCGGACCGCTTCGCCACGTCGGACAAGAACGACGTGCTGGTGAATACCGTCATCAAGTATCGCGTGGCCGATCCGCTCAAACTGTTCGAGAGCAACGAGAAGAACACGCAGACCGCGCAGGAGCGCATCGTCGGGCTCGCGCGCACGTCGCTCGCCAGTGCGTTCGCGAAGCGTTCGCTCACGGACGCGCTCGGCAGCCAGCAAACGCTCGCAAGCGAAGCGCAGAAGTCGGTGGAAGACGCGGCGGCGGCCTTCGGCGTGCAGCTCGTGGATTTACAGATGACGCGTATCGACTTTCCGTCCGTGGTAGCCGACTCCGTCTACAAACGCATGATCGCGGCG
Source organism: Caballeronia sp. TF1N1 (assembly GCF_022878925.1). Taxonomy (NCBI): domain Bacteria; kingdom Pseudomonadati; phylum Pseudomonadota; class Betaproteobacteria; order Burkholderiales; family Burkholderiaceae; genus Caballeronia; species Caballeronia sp. TF1N1. Next base: position 1,626,650 of record NZ_CP084626.1, on the reverse strand, counting down.
CGTCAGCAGGCCGCCGCCATCGAGCGCGCGAAGGGCACGGCGGACGCCGACAAGATCAAGGCGGACGCCCAGCGCGAACAACAGGCGATTCTCGCCGATGCATACAGTCAGGCACAGTCCATCAAGGGCGAAGGAGACAGCAAGGCGGCAGCCATAGCGGCGGACGCCTACGGACGCGATCCGCAGTTCTACCAGTTCTATCAGAGCCTCGAAGCGTATAAGAAGACCTTCAAGCCGGGCGACGTGATGGTGGTCGACCCGAGCAGCGATTTCTTCCGCTTCATGCGCGGCCCGAACGGCGGCAGCGCGGATGTTTCTTCCGCGGCTGCCACGGCCAAGCGCTGATCGTGCCCCGCGAAAGCGCGATCCGTTCGCGCTTTCGCCTTTCTCCCTTGGAACATGGCCGAGACGTTACTGCTCGCACTTGCGTTGATGCTGATCATCGAAGGAATGTTTCCCTTCGTTTTTCCGACCGCGTGGCGCGATACCTTTCGCCGCATCGCGGAGCGCCCGACGCATCACATCCGCATTGGCGGACTGATCGCGATGGTGCTCGGGCTCATCCTGCTGCTCATCGCAACGTGAGCACACCGTGATGCGCCAATTGGCCTATCTTGTTTAAATCCGTTCGTCAAAGCGCGCCGCGTCACGCCGCGCCGCGCGCCCCGTAGGAAACGTATCGATGTCCACCTGGTTACTTCCCGAGAATATCGCCGACGTCTTGCCGTCGGAAGCCCGCAAGATCGAAGAGTTGCGACGCCGTCTGCTCGATCGTTTCCGTTCATACGGTTACGAGCTCGTGATGCCGCCGATGCTCGAATATCTCGAATCGCTTCTGACGAGCGGCGGCAGCGATCTGAACCTGCGCACCTTCAAACTCGTCGATCAGATGTCCGGGCGCACGCTCGGCTTGCGCGCGGACATCACGCCGCAGGTCTCGCGCATCGACGCGCATCTCCTGAACCGGCATGGCGTGACGCGTCTGTGCTATGCGGGCAACGTGCTGCACACGCGTCCGCGCGGCCTGCACGCGACGCGCGAGCAGATTCAGATCGGCGCGGAAATCTACGGCCACGCGGGGCTCGAAGCGGACCTCGAAATCCAGCAACTGATGCTCGATTCGCTGCATCTCGCGGGTCTCACGAAAGTGCGTCTGGATCTGTGCCACGCGGGCGTGCTCGCCGCGTTGCTGGAACTGGAACCGGCGGCTGCATCGCTTGGCGAAGCGCTCTATGAGGCGCTCGCGAGCAAGGATGTGCCGCTTATCAACGAACTCACGGCGCATCTCGGCCAGGTGCCGCGCGAAGCGTTGCGCGCGCTGCCTACGCTCTACGGCGACGCCTCGGTGCTCGAAACCGCGCGCGGCCGTCTGCCGAATCTGCCGGTCATCGCGCGTGCGCTCGACGATCTCGCGTTTCTCGCAAGCCAGGTCGACGGGGCCGAACTCATGATCGATCTCGCCGATTTGCGCGGCTACGCGTATCACAGCGGCGTGATGTTCTCCGCCTATGTCGACGGCGTGCCCAACGCGGTTGCGCATGGCGGCCGCTACGACGATGTCGGGCTCGCCTACGGACGTGCGCGCCCGGCAACGGGCTTTTCGCTGGACCTGCGTGAAGTCGCGCGTATTTCTCCCGTCGATGCCCGCGGCAGCGCGATCCTCGCACCGTGGAAGCACGAAGACACGCTGCGTGCCGCCGTCGCCGCATTGCGCGATGCCGGCGAAGTGGTCATTCAGGCGCTGCCGGGTCACGAACACGATCTCGACGAATTCGCCTTCGACCGCGTACTTATCGAGCGCGACGGCCAATGGATCGTCGAAGCGCGCGCCTAAGCGCGGCGCATGAAGTGAGCCGCGCGTCATACAAATGGATGCCGATTTCCTAACCCCGACGTATCCCGAAAAATTCGGAACCTGTGGCGAACATAGGTAAAATACGTTTTTAACCAGCTAACGAATCAACATGTCTGCCAGTGCAGTGAATGTGAACCCGGGGCGCAACGTCGTCGTGGTGGGCACCCAGTGGGGTGATGAGGGCAAGGGCAAGATCGTCGACTGGCTGACGGACCACGCCCAGGGCGTCGTGCGCTTCCAGGGCGGTCATAACGCCGGCCACACGCTCATCATCGGCGGCAAGAAAACCATTCTGCGCCTCATCCCTTCGGGCATCATGCGCGCGGGCACGGCCTGCTATGTCGGCAATGGCGTCGTGTTGTCTCCGGAAGCTTTGTTCAAGGAAATCGACGAGCTCGAAGCCGCGGGCATCGACGTTCAGAAACGCTTGTTCATTTCCGAAGCCGCCACGCTCATTCTTCCGTATCACGTCGCGATCGATCAGGCGCGCGAAGCGCGTCGCGGCGCGGGCAAGATCGGCACCACGGGGCGTGGTATCGGTCCGGCATACGAAGACAAGGTCGGCCGTCGCGGGCTGCGCGTGCAGGACCTCTTCGACGTGCCGGTGTTTTCCGAACGTCTGCGCGAAGTGCTGGACTTCCACAACTTCGTGCTGAGCAAGTATCTGGGCGCGGCCGAAGTGGACTACCAGCAAACGCTCGACACCATGCTCGGTTACGCGCCGCGTCTCGAACCCATGGTTACGGACGTCTCGCGCCGTCTGTACGACGAAAACCACGCTGGCCGCAATCTGTTGTTCGAAGGTGCGCAAGGCACGCTGCTCGATGTCGATCACGGCACTTACCCGTTCGTCACGTCGAGCAACTGCGTCGCGGGTGCGGCGACTTCGGGCGCGGGTATCGGTCCGCAACGGCTCAACTACATTCTCGGCATCACCAAGGCGTATTGCACGCGCGTCGGTTCGGGCCCGTTTCCGAGCGAACTGTACGATGCCGACAACGCGCAACGTCAGGACCAGGTGGGCTTGAACCTGGCGACCGTCGGCAAGGAATTCGGCTCGGTCACGGGTCGTCCGCGCCGCACGGGCTGGCTCGACGCCGCCGCGCTGCGCCGCTCCATTCAGATCAACGGTATTTCGGGGCTGTGCATCACCAAGCTCGACGTGCTCGACGGTCTCGAGGAAGTGAAGCTGTGCGTAGGCTATAAACTCGACGGCAAAGAGGTCGATATCCTGCCGCGCGGCGCCTCGGAAGTGGCGCGTTGCGAACCGGTCTACGAGACCTTCGGCGGCTGGAAGGAAAGCACCATCGGCATCACGCAATGGGACAGTCTGCCCGAGAACGCGCGTGCTTATCTCGTGCGCGTGCAGGAAGTTGCCGGCGTGCCCATCGACATGGTGTCGACCGGACCGGACCGCGATGAAACCATCCTGTTGCGTCATCCGTTCAAGGTCTGAGCGCGAGCGTTTCAACCTGAGCCGGACGCTGTAAAGAATGTGGCCGCTACCTTGCGGCCACATTTCATATATAACCCGTAGTACGTATTTGAAAGAGTCTTACCATGATCGCGATGACGGACCCGCGCAACGACGACAAAAATCTCTGGGTCAACTGGGATGAATATCACCGGTTGATCGAAGTCCTCGCGCTCAAAGTACACGACTCAGGCTGGAAGTTCGACAAGATCCTGTGTCTGGCGCGCGGCGGGCTGCGCGTCGGCGACCAACTTTCGCGCATTTACGACTTGCCGCTCGCCATTCTCGCAACGAGTTCGTATCGCGAAGCCGCGGGCACGGAGCAGGGCGATCTCGACATCGCGCAGTACATCACCATGACGCGCGGCGAGTTGTCCGGCAACGTCTTGCTGGTGGACGATCTGGTCGACTCAGGCGTTACGCTCGCGCGCGTGCAGGAGCATCTGAAGGAGCGCTATCCGGCCATTACGGCGGTGCGCTCGGCCGTGCTCTGGTACAAGGCGTGCTCGAAGGTTACGCCCGACTACCACGTGCAGTTTCTCGAAACCAATCCGTGGATTCATCAACCGTTCGAGGAGTGGGACACGGTACGGCCGCACAATCTCGGCGCCTGGATCAAGCGGGGCCTGCAGAACAGCCGCGAGTGAGCACCACTTCGTCGCCTCGTTCTTGCTGCCCGATAACGGGCAAGACGCCGTTCGTACCGCTTCATGCCGGGCGCAACGGCGTTTTTGCTTTGGGTCACCTAATTTCACAGATGCAGCCAAGCGCCCTGAATCGTTCAGCCGACGCGCACGAAACGCGATGCTAAACTCACACACGCGTGTTGCCGGGCAATCGGGCAATACGAGAGGCAGCGTTTTTGCACGCGACGTTAGATAGAATGGCGTTCGTTTCTTTCCGCCCTGGACGGACATCTCGCTTTTATGACTAACATGACTCACGCGCAAGAGCATAAACAGCCTTTGCCATCTCTTGCGCTCGCCGCCATTGGCGTCGTCTTTGGCGACATCGGTACGAGTCCGCTCTATTCCCTGAAGGAAGCCTTCAGCCCGTCGCACGGCATCGCGCTTTCCGAGGCGTCCATTCTCGGCGTCATCTCCTTGCTCTTCTGGGCCATCGTCATGGTGGTCGCGGTCAAGTACGTGCTCTTCGTCATGCGCGCCGACAATAACGGCGAAGGCGGCGTGTTCGCCATGATGACGCTCGCGCTGCGCAGCGTGAAGGAGCCGGGCCGCATGTCGGGCGTGCTGCTGATGCTAGGCATCTTCGGCGCCTGCATGTTCTATGGCGATGCGGTCATCACGCCCGCCATGTCGGTCATCTCGGCGGTGGAAGGGCTGGAACTCGCCGCACCGAAGCTGTCGCCTTACGTGCTGCCGATCACCATGGTCATCCTGGTCCTGCTGTTCTGGATTCAGCGCCATGGCACGGCAGTGGTCGGCAAGCTGTTCGGCCCGATCATGCTGGTGTGGTTCATCACGCTCGCCGTGCTGGGCGCTTATCACATCGTGCTCGCACCGGGCGTGCTGGTCGCACTCAACCCGTACTATGCAATCTCCTTCATGGCCTCGCACGTGTTGCAGGCGTATATCGTGCTCGGCTCCGTCGTGCTGGTGCTGACCGGCGCGGAAGCGCTCTATGCCGATATGGGCCACTTCGGCGCGAAGCCCATTCGCTGCGGCTGGTACGCGCTCGTCATGCCGTCGCTTCTGCTGAATTACTTCGGGCAGGGCGCGTTGCTCATGCATACGCCGTCGGCCATCGAGAGTCCGTTCTTCTTGCTGGCGCCAGACTGGGCCTTGCTCCCGCTCGTGATCCTTTCCACCGTCGCCACGGTGATTGCATCGCAGGCAGTGATTTCGGGCGCGTATTCGCTGACGAGTCAGGCTATTCAGCTCGGTTACGTGCCGCGCATGAAGATCCTGCATACGTCGGAACTGGCGATCGGGCAGATCTATATTCCGCTCGTCAACTGGATGCTGCTCTTCATCATTCTGTGCATCGTGGTGGGCTTCAAGAGTTCGGAGAATCTGGCGGCGGCTTATGGACTGGCCGTGACCGCGACCATGCTCGTCACGACCATCCTGCTCTCGGTGGTGATGGTCAATCTCTGGGGCTGGAACCGCTGGCTCGTCGGCGCGTTGATCGCGGTGCTGCTCACGATCGACATCGGCTTCTTCGGCGCGAGTCTGTTGAAGATCGGACAGGGCGGCTGGCTGCCGCTGTGCATCGGCGGAATACTCTTCTTCCTGCTGATGACCTGGTACAAAGGCCGCATGATCGTGAAGGATCGCACGGCCGCCGACGGTATTCCGCTCATGCCGTTCCTGCAAGGGCTGCTCGCGCATCCGCCGCATCGCGTGTCGGGTACGGCGATCTACCTGACAGGCAGCGATTCGCTCGTGCCCGTGAGTCTTCTGCACAACCTGAAGCACAACAAGGTGCTGCACGAGCGCACCATTTTCCTGAACTTCATCACGCGCGATATTCCGTACGTGGATGGCGCGCATCGCATGGAAGTGAAGGACGTTGGCGGCGGGCTCTTTCTCGTGAAGGCCGCGTATGGCTTCAATGAAACGCCGGACGTGAAAGCCGTGCTCGAACAGATCACGCGCACGCACGCAATGACGTTCGAACTCATGGACACGTCGTTCTTCATGGCGCGTGAAACCGTGGTGCCGACCGAGTTGCCGGGCATGTCGGTGTGGCGCGAGCGCGTGTTCGCGTGGATGCATCAGAACGCCGCGAAGCCGACGGACTTCTTCAGCATTCCGGCCAATCGCGTCGTGGAGCTGGGCACGAAGATCGAAATCTGACGAGCGCTTGCTCCCGGAAACAAAAAACCCACGCCGCAAAGCGTGGGTTTTTGTTTGAAGCGTGCCGGCTGTCAGCGTTTGAGCTTGGCGAAAGCAGCGGCCATTGCGCCACCCGGTTCCGGCTCGCGGCGCTGATTGTTCGAACGCGCATCGCGCCCGCCGCCCGCGCGCCGGTCCTGCTGGCCTGCACGCGGTTGCGAAGGCGCGCCGCTGCCTGCCGCTGCCGGCGCGAAGTCATCGTCGAGACGCATGGTCAGCGAGATGCGCTGCCGCTTCACATCCGTTTCGAGCACCTTCACCTTGACGACCTGGCCTGCCTTCACGACTTCATGCGGGTCCTTGATGAACTTCGTCGACAGCGCGGAAACGTGCACGAGTCCGTCCTGATGCACGCCGATATCGACAAACGCGCCGAACGCCGCGACGTTCGTCACCACGCCTTCGAGCACCATGCCGGGTTCGAGATCCGCGATCTTCTCGATGCCTTCGCGGAACGTCGCCGTCTTGAACTCCGGACGCGGATCGCGGCCCGGCTTTTCCAATTCGGCGAGGATGTCGCGCACGGTCGGCAGACCGAAGCGGTCATCGACGAATTCGGTGGGCGAGAGGCCGGTGAGCGCTTCACGCTTGCCGAGCACATCGCCGACATGCTTTTTTATTTTCGCGAGAATGCGCTCGACGACCGGATACGCTTCCGGGTGCACCGACGAGCGATCCAGCGGATTCTCGCCGTTGTTGATGCGCAGAAAACCCGCGGCTTGCTCGAACGTCTTGTCGCCGAGACGCGGCACCTTCTTCAAGTTCTCGCGCGACGCAAACGGCCCGTTGGCATCGCGATAATCGACGATATTGCGTGCAAGCGTCGCGTTCAAACCGGATACGCGCGCAAGCAGCGCGACCGAAGCCGTGTTGGCATCGACGCCGACGGCGTTCACGCAATCTTCGACGACCGCATCGAGCGAGCGTGCGAGTTCGCGCTGATTCACGTCGTGCTGGTACTGGCCGACGCCGATCGCTTTCGGGTCGATCTTGACGAGTTCCGCGAGCGGGTCCTGCAGACGGCGCGCGATGGAAACCGCGCCGCGCAGTGAAACATCGAGGTCCGGAAATTCCTTCGCCGCGAGTTCGGAAGCCGAATACACCGACGCGCCCGCTTCGGACACGACGATCTTCTGCAGCTTGAGTTCGGGATGCTTCGCGATGAGCTCGCTCGCGAGCTTGTCGGTTTCGCGCGATGCCGTGCCATTGCCGATGGAAATGAGCTCTGCCTGCGTCGCCTTGGCAATGCGCGCGAGCTTCGCGAGCGAACCGTCCCAATCGCGGCGCGGCTCGTGCGGATAGATGGTGTCGGTGGCCAGCACCTTGCCCGTGCGATCGACGACGGCGACTTTCACGCCGGTGCGCAGACCCGGATCGAGGCCAATCACGGCTTTCGGGCCGGCGGGCGCGGCGAGCAGCAAGTCCTTCAGATTGCGCGCGAACACGCGAATGGCTTCGTGCTCGGCTTCCTCGCGCAACTTGGTGAGCAGTTCGTTTTCGATATGCGGCTGCACCTTGACGCGCCAGCACCAGCGGCACACGTCGGCGAGCCATTTGTCGCCCGCGCGGCCGCGATTGGCGATGCCCACGTGCTGCGCGATCATCACTTCGCCCGGATGCGGCGTTTGTGCGTCGAGTTCCTCGCCGAGCCCGAGTTTCACGCTCAGGACGCCCGCGTTACGGCCACGGAACAGCGCGAGCGCGCGATGCGATGGCACCGTGCGGATGGTTTCGCTGTAGTCGTAGTAGTCGCGGAATTTTTCGCCTTCCTCGCCTTGCTTGCCCTCGACCACGGTCGACATGACAAGCCCCTGGTTGAACAGGTGCTCGCGCAGCTTACCGAGAATCTCGGCCGTTTCGCCGAACTGCTCGGACAGGATATCGCGTGCGCCGTCGAGCGCGGCCTTGGTATCGGCGACGCCTTTTTCGGTATCGACGAACTTCGCGGCTTCGCTCTGCGGATCGAGCGTCGGGTCGGCGAGGAGCGCCTGTGCAAGCGGTTCCAGGCCGGCTTCGCGAGCAATCTGCGCGCGCGTGCGGCGCTTCGGCTTATACGGCAGATACAGGTCTTCCAGCACCTGCTTGCTGTCCGCGCCTTCGATCGATGTACGCAGTTCGTCGGTGAGCTTGCCTTGCTCGTCGATGCTAGAAAGAATCGTGGCGCGCCGGTCTTCGAGTTCGCGCAAATACAGGAGGCGTTCTTCGAGCGTGCGCAGTTGCGTGTCGTCGAGATTGCCGGTCACTTCCTTGCGATACCGGGCGATGAACGGGACAGTCGAGCCTTCATCCAGAAGCTGCACGGCGGCGGCCACCTGGCGCGGCTGCACGGTAAGCTCGGTGGCAATGCGCTGTACGATCTTGAGTGCTACGGTTTGCGTCATGGTCTGCGCTGTCTGCTCTCTGCTGGCCTTGTGCAATGGCAAGACGCAGGGCGCGCATCTCGTGCGACGCGTTGCGCGCTTTACGCCCTGTGTCCCGCTTGGTGCGCGCTGACTACTTCTTGCGCCTCGCAAAGCGGGCGTGCTGCCGGTTGCGGCCGGGTTGCTTGAGCGGGGGATTTTGCCATAAATGGAGAAGGGCTCCGGTTCACGGTGATAGAATTTCGGCATCGCGCAGGCTGCATTGCGTCTGTCGTTGCATCGCTTAATGCATCGGGTCTTTATCACGTTGCCGTCCATTCATTTGCCCAAACTTCGCCTTTCCCCGCTCGCGTCCATCTGCGCCGCGTGCGCGTTTCTGTGCACGCTCGTTCTCGCGCCGAATGCCATTGCGCAGACGCCCAAGGGCATCGACCCCACCACGTCGGTGCGCGCCACGCCGCTCGGCGATGCCTCATCCGCCATGGTCAGTGCCGAACCGAGCGCCGAAGACGCGCTCAAGGCCGACAACGCGCGCCGGCAAAAGGCGCTCGACAAACGCACCGCGCAGAACGACTACGCATACGGCGTCAAGGAACACGACTGCTACGGCAAGTTCTTCGTGAACCACTGTCTCGACAACGCGCGCACGGCCATGCGTGAAGAGCGCAAGCAGATTCGCCAGCAGCAGCTCGCTCTCGACGACGAACAACGCGCCGAGCGCACGAAGCAGCGCGACGAACAGACCGCGCTCAAGCAGGCACAATACGATGCGGAAGCGCCGCAACGCGCCGCCAGCGAAAAGTCGAGCCAGCAGTCCTACGAGGAAAAGCAGCGTCAGAACGCGCTGTCCGCCGCGCAACGTCAGGCCGAGGCGCCGCAGCGCGCGGCCAATCAGGCCGCGTACGACCGCAAGCAGGCGGACTATCAGCGGCAACTCGAGGAAGCGCGCGCACGCGGCGTGCAGGACGCGCAGGACCGCGAGCAGAAGGCGGACCGTTACGAACAGAAACAACGCGATGCCGCGCAGCATCGCGCGGAAGTCGAGGCGCGTCAGAAAGAAGCCGCGCGCAAGCAGCAGGAAAAGGCACAGCAAGCCCAGCAGGCGCAACAGCAGCAACAGCAACAACAGCAGCAACCAGGTAAGTGACGCCCAAGGCACCGCCCGGGCGATGAGGATGAAAGGAGGCGAGCATGCAGCAGCGCTTGAACGCACCCCGACAACCCGCCGTGGATGCCACCGTGCTCCGCGATCGCATCACGCAATTGCAGGAAGAGCATCACGGCTTGTCCACGCTCATCGACAAGATGGGCGGTATCGACGACCTCGAGCTCAGGCGCTTGAAAAAGCGCAAGCTCAAGGTGAAAGACACCATACTTCTGCTGCAACTGCAGCTCGACGGCGACGCGCATTGAAGCGCATCGACGCGGGTCGAGGCGCTTGAGGCAGCAAAGCGCCGCCATGCGCCGTGACCGCAACCGCAGGATCTAGCCCCGCCTTGAACTTACCCGCACAACCCCGCGACAGCGCAAGCGCTGCGCTCGAACTCACGGACAAGCGCCGCACGGAACTCGACGCCATCTTCTCCGCCGAAGGCCTTCTCGCGCGCGCGATCGACGGCTATCGGCCGCGCGCGTCGCAGATCGACATGGCGCGCTCCGTCGCCGCCGCGATGGAAGCGTCCGGCCGCGCCATGCCCGAACCCGCGATGTTCGAATTGCAGCGCCGCCCGGCGCGCAAGCTCGGGCCATCGGACAAGCCGCATGCGATAGACGAGGCATCCGCCGACGACGTGGGTATCGCCACTGCGACGAGCGCCGTCGACGGCGGCGAGAACACGCTGATCGTCGAGGCGGGAACGGGCACGGGCAAGACCTACGCTTATCTCGTTCCGGCCATGTTGTGGGGCGGCAAGGTCATCGTTTCGACCGGGACCAAACACTTGCAGGATCAGCTCTTTCAGCGCGATATCCCGACCGTGCGCGACGCGCTCGCCGTGCCGGTCACCGTCGCGATGCTGAAGGGCCGCGCCAACTATCTTTGCCACTACTATCTCGAACGCACCGCCGACAACGGGCGGCTGCCGACGCGTCAGGACACGTCGCATCTTCAGGAGATCGTGCGCTTCGCCAAGATCACGCGCACGGGCGACAAGGCCGAACTTGCGAGTGTCCCCGAGAACTCGCCCGTCTGGCCGATGGTCACGTCCACGCGCGACAATTGCCTCGGACAAGATTGCCCGCATTACAAGGATTGCTTCGTGATGCAGGCGCGCCGCGAAGCGCAACAGGCGGACATCGTGGTGGTGAACCATCACCTGTTCTTCGCCGATGTAATGCTGCGCGACACCGGCATGGCCGAACTCTTGCCGATGGCGAACACCATCATCTTCGACGAGGCGCATCAGTTGCCCGAGACGGCGACGCTCTTTTTCGGCGAGACGCTTTCGACCACGCAACTGCTCGAACTCGCCCGCGATGCGGTGGCCGAAGGTTTGTCCCACGCTCGCGACGCCGCCGACTGGACCAAGCTCGGCGCGGCGCTCGAACGCGCGGCGCGCGACCTGCGGCTCGCATTCCGGGAAGATTCCATTCGCCTCTCGCTCGGCCAGCTCGCCGATGGACATCCGCTTTTCGAAGCGCTCGACACGCTACAAACCCATCTCGATGCACTCACGGCCGCGCTCGGCGCACACGGCGAGCGCGCGGAGTCGCTGCAGGCGCTGGTGCGGCGCGCGCGCGAATTGCAAGGGCTTTTGTCGGGCTGGACCAAGCCGCCGACCGCGCTCGAACGTGCAGTGGTCGAAGACGCGGATACCGCCGCCGAAGCCGCGCGCGACGAGCCCAACGAGATGGTGCGCTGGATCGAAGTGTTCTCGCACACGGTGCAACTGCACGAGACGCCGCTGTCGGTCGCGCCGATCTTCGCGAAGCAGCGCGCGGGCGTGCCGCGTGCCTGGATCTTCACCTCCGCGACGCTTTCGGTGCGTGGCGATTTCACGCATTACGCGGCGCAAATGGGTTTGAACGCGCGCCGTTCGATGACCTTGCCGAGTCCCTTCGATTACCCGTCGCAGGGCCTTTTGTACGTGCCGCGCAATCTGCCGCAGCCGTCCTCGCCGCAGTTCACCGACGCCGTCTTCGACGCCGCGTTGCCGGTAATCGAGGCATCGGGTGGCGGCGTGTTCATGCTGTGCACGACGCTGCGCGCGGTCGATCGCATCTCCCAGCGTCTGCGCGACGTGATCGAGCGGCGCGGCTGGGACAATCCGTTGCTCGTGCAGGGCGACGCGAGCCGTACCGAGTTGCTCGACCGCTTCCGCGCGTATGGCAATGCGATTCTCGTCGGCAGCCAGAGCTTCTGGGAAGGTGTCGACGTGCGTGGCGATGCGCTTTCGCTCGTGGTCATCGACAAACTACCGTTCGCGCCGCCCGACGATCCCGTGCTTGCCGCGCGCCTCGACGCGCTCACGAAGAAAGGCTTGAGCCCGTTCGCCGTGCATCAGTTGCCGCAGGCCGTCATCACGCTCAAGCAGGGCGCGGGGCGGCTGATTCGCGCGGAGACGGATCGCGGCGTGCTCATGATCTGTGACACGCGGCTCGTCGATAAACCATACGGCCGACGCATCTGGCAAAGCCTGCCGCCGTTCAAGCGCACGCGTGAACTGGAAGTCGCGCGGGCGTTTTTCAGCGAAGCGGCGGACGCGTCGGCGGAGCTTGCCGAATAAGACTTGCAGCAGGGTGCGAGAGCGGTTGATCGACAAACAAAATGGGCGCCGAAGCGCCCATTTTTGCCTGACCAGCCGAACGATCTCGCGTTCTGCTTACCAGATCTGATACCACGCCTTTTCCGCGCTCGCGCGACGCTTGCCCGTGACATACGGGCTGTCGGGGAACGTGGCGGCAAGCACGCGCTTGGTGTCGTCGGCGAGTTGCGGCTGATCGAGCTTCTCGTATGAGAGCATCATGAGATGCAGCGCTTCTTCGGTGGCCGGCGCGTTCTTGTATTCGCGAATGGCGAGCTGCGCCCGGTTGATGGACGCGACATACGCGCCGCGACGATAGTAGTAATCCGCCGCGTGGACTTCGTGCGAAGCGAGCGCGTTCACGATATAGCGCATGCGTTGCGCGGCGTCGGGCGCATACTTGCTTTGCGGATATTTATCGACCACGACCTTGAACGCGTCATACGACTCGCGCAGCGACTTCGGGTCGCGCTCGCTCATGTCCTGGCCGGAGAAGCGGCCGAAGAGTCCGAGGTCGTCGTTGAAGTGAATCATGCCTTTCAGGTAGTAGGCATACGAGATGTCCGGATGATCCGGGTGCAGCTTGATGAACCGGTCGATCGCCTGATCCGCCGATGCGGTCTCGCCGTCTTTCCAGTTGCAGTAAGCCACGTTGATCTGCGCCTGCTGCGCGAAGTGACCGAACGGATCGCGGCCTTCGAGCGCTTCGAAATACTTGGAGCACTTGCCCCAGTCGCGGCCTGAAAGCGCGTCCTGGGCCTCCGTATATAATTTGTTGTTGTTCCACGTAGCCGTTTCGTCGGTCTTCTCCGGCAAGCCGTGGCAGGCCGTGACAATGGCGACGCTCGCGCCCAGCGCCAGATACTTGATCGATTGCTGCATCGATTGATGAATGGTGTTGAAGGCTCGCATTAGTGCTTGCTGTTCCTGGCTGAATCTCGCTATGTCTAGCTGTGTGTCCGGTGCGGTTTTCGCTCGGGATTTTCCGTTTGGAAATCCCTCGAATTCCGCCCGGTTTCCCGGTCCGCAACGGTCTGGCGCGGCTTCCTTGCATTGCCTGCATTGAAGTTTGCCCGGCAGTGTCGCGCGCTGTAAAGAACGTCTTGCGCAATGTCCCGAACTGCAGCCCGAGATGAAGACTGACTCACCGGGTACAACCCGATATCCCGTTCAAATGACCCGCTCAAGTACACGCCGTACCAAAGACCAACTCAAAGATTATAGCCGAAGCGCCAAGCCCGACGACGCAGCTTCTACCGATTCGGACGCGCATGCGCCCGATGCCGGCACGCCGCATCGCGGCAAGGAAGCGCGGCATCGCAACGAGGAAGCGCCGCGCGAGGCGCGCGTGCCGGACGAACTCGCAGGCGAGCGGCTCGACAAGGTGCTGGCCAAGATCTTCCCCGAGTTTTCGCGCAGCCGTCTGCAAGGCTGGATCGAGGAAGGGCGCGTGCTCGTCGATGGCGCCAGCGCCAAGGTGCGCCAGCCCGTGCCGCTTGGCGCGACCATCGCGCTCGTGCCCGACCTGTTGCCCGAGCAACTCGCGTTCACGCCCGAGCCGGTGCCGCTTCACATCGTGTACGAAGACGAAACGCTCGTCGTCATCAACAAGCCCGCCGGCATGGTCGTGCATCCCGCCGCGGGGAACTGGAGCGGCACCTTGCTCAACGGTCTCCTACATCGTTATGGCGATGCGGCGGCGGGGCTGCCGCGCGCGGGCATCGTACATCGGCTGGACAAGGAGACCTCGGGGCTGATGGTCGTCGCGCGCACGCTCGAAGCCCAGACCGACCTCGTGCGGCAGTTGCAGGCGCGCACGGTGAAGCGCCGCTATGTCGCGTTCGTGTGGGGCAGGATGCCGGACGACGGCACCATCGACGCGCCCATCGGCCGCGATTCGCGCGACAGGACGCGCATGGCCGTGGTTCAAGGCGCATCGGGGAAACCGGCGCGCACGCACTTTCGCACCATCGACCGGACGCAGTGGAACGGGCAGCCCGTGAGCGCGATCCATTGCGATCTCGAAACCGGCCGCACGCACCAGATTCGCGTGCACTGCGCGGCGAGCGGCCATCCGCTTCTGGGCGATCCGGTCTACGGTCACATACGCGGCCGGCGTTCGGTGACGCCGCTGCCCGACGGCTTCGCGCGTCAGGCGCTGCACGCGTGGCGGCTCGGTCTGGTTCATCCGGCAACGGGCAAGCAAGTGCACTGGCGCGCGGACGTGCCCGAGGATCTCGCCAGGCTCGCCACGGAACTCGGCTTCGGGCGCGACGACGAAGTCGAACTCGACGAAGACGACGACTTCCCGCAAGTCTATGAAATGGACGACGGCGAAGACTGGGACGACGAATACGACGACGAAGAAGGCGAACACGATGCCGATGCCGAGGACGACGAAGCATGACCCATCGCACTGACGTCACATTGAGCGCGGATGATTGCGTGTGGCCGCAATGGCGCGTCTCGCCGCGCGTGCGTGCGTTCGTGACGACTCGCGCGGGCGGCGTGAGCGCGGCGCCTTTCGATGGCGGCACGCCGGGCGCGGGCGGTCTCAATCTTGGTTTGTCGAGCGGCGATGCGCCGGATGCCGTCGCTGAAAATCGCCGTCGCGCGCTGGCGTTGACGGGCATCGGACAAGCCGCGTGGCTCGAACAGATTCACGGCACGACGGTTGAAGATGCGCACGCGGTCATCGAGCGCCGCGCAGCCGGTCCGACGCGCGCCGATGCGAGCGTGACCGACCGGCCGGGCGTCGTCTGCGTGGTGATGACGGCGGACTGTTTGCCGGTCCTCTTCTGCGACGATGAAGGCCGCGCGGTTGGCGCCGCCCATGCGGGCTGGCGAGGTCTTGCGGGCGGTATCGTCGAGAAGACGGGCGCGCGGGTGGCGCAACTCGCGGGCGTGCCGACATCGCGCCTCAATGCTTACCTCGGTCCGGCCATTGGTCCCGCTGCATTCGAAGTGGGCGAGGACGTGCTCGATGCCTTCGTGTCGATCGCGAATGCGGACCAACGCGACCTCACCGCGGCAGCGTTCAAGCCGACCGGCGCACAAGGCAAATACTTCGCCGATATCCATACGCTTGCGCGCTTGCGTTTAGCCGATATCGGCGTGGAAGCGAAGCGCGTTCATGGCGGTACGCACTGCACGGTGAGCGAGCGAGAGCGCTTCTATTCGTATCGTCGCGATCGCGTGACAGGGCGCATGGCCGCCATGATCTGGCTTGGCGATTAACTGCTCGTCATCTGCATTCAGCGACAACTGCCAGCTTTAAGTCGCAGGAACTTGCGTAAGCCCATGCGAATGCGATATCTCGCATGGGGAAAACGATAATTAAAAAAATATCGCACTGCGGCAAAATCAGGTGAAGCATTGACATGCCTGAGTCCTAAGAGCAAGAATGTTCCCGGAATTCATTCAATCGGGCACGGCGTAGCTAGGTGACTCTTGTGGCGCGCATAGTGCGCATCGACACTTGCGCGCTGGTTGAGACAAGCCCGGCGATGCCTGCATCAGCAATCAGTCTTGCGAGACTTACAGGTCAAAAGCGGGTATGGCTTCCAAATCTAGTTCCTCCTCTGCGTCCTCCGCCCGCTCCCGTACTGCCAGCAGTTCGACGGCTGAAGTTCCCGCTGATCCGACAGGCGTACAGCAAGCGTTCGATCAATGGCTCAACGCGTGGCGCTCGGTCGCCGATCCCGCGCAATGGGCGAAATTCAATCCCCAGACCAACGCGCAAACCAACGCGCAGACGAATGACAGAGCCGCTGCGAATAGCGCGAGCGCGCCGCCGCTCGGAGCGTTCGGTTCGTTTGGTTCGTTTCCCGGCTTGGGCGCGTTTCCGGGTTTGTCCGGTGCGGGTTTGCCCGGTGCATTTCCGAATGCATTCGGCGCGGTTCCAACCGTCATGCCGCAAATGCCCGACTTCGCGAAGATGAACGGCCTGGCCGAATTCGCCAAGCTCGCGAGCAGCATGCCGGGCTTCGGCGCGTCGATGCAGGGCTTGCCTACGTTGCCGAAGATTCCGACGGCAGCCATCGCGCCCGAGCGTCTGCAACAACTGCAAAGCAATTATTCGCGCGATGCCGCCGCTTTGCTCAAGCAGGCGGGCGAGCAGAGCATCGACCCTGCATCGCTCAAGGACCGCCGCTTCACCGACACCACGTGGCAGAACACGCCGGCATATGCCTTCACGGCCGCGTGGTATTTGCTGAACGCGCGTTATCTGCAAGAACTCGCGGACGCCGTGCAGAGCGATCCCAAGACGCGCGAACGCATCCGCTTCACGGTGCAGCAATGGGCGGCTGCGGCTTCGCCGAGCAACTATCTCGCGCTCAATCCCGAAGCGCAGAAGACGCTCATCGAAAGCAAGGGCGAGAGCTTGCGCCAGGGCATGCTCAATCTGCTCAACGACTTGCAGCGCGGCAAGATCTCGCAGTCGGACGAGTCGCGCTTCGCGGTTGGCAAAAACATCGGTTCGACGGAAGGCTCGGTCGTGTACGAGAACGAACTCGTGCAACTGATCCAGTACAAGCCGCTCACGCCGAAGGTTTATGCGCGGCCTTTGCTGATCGTGCCACCTTGCATCAACAAGTTTTATATCCTCGATCTTCAGCCTGAAAGCTCGCTCGTGCGTTATGCGCTCGAACAAGGGCAGCAAGTCTTTATCCTGTCGTGGCGCAATGCGGATCAATCGCTCGCCGCGAAGGAATGGGACGATTACGTCGAACAGGGCGTGCTCGAAACCATCGGCGTCATCAAGGACATCACGGGCGAGGAGCAGATCAACACGCTCGGCTTTTGCATCGGCGGAACCATTCTGGCGACGGCGCTCGCGGTAGCGAAGGCGCGCGGCGAAGAGCCGGCCGCGTCGATGACCCTGCTCACCTCGATGCTCGATTTTTCCGACACCGGCGTGCTCGACGTCTTCGTCGACGAAGCACACGTGCAGATGCGCGAGCAGTCGATCGGCGGCAAGAACGGCGCGCCCGCCGGGCTCATGCGCGGGATCGAATTCGCCAATACGTTCTCGTATCTGCGGCCGAACGATCTCGTGTGGAATTACGTCGTCGACAACTATCTCAAGGGACGCACGCCGCAAGCCTTCGACCTGCTGTTCTGGAACAGCGACTCGACCAACTTGCCCGGTCCGATGTGCGTCTGGTATTTGCGCAACACGTATCTGGAGAACAAGCTGCGCGAACCGGGCGCGCTGACGGTGTGCGGCGAGGCGATCGATCTGTCGACGCTCTCGTTACCCACTTTCATCTACGGTTCGCGCGAAGACCATATCGTGCCGTGGAAGTCCGCGTATGCATCCGCGCCCATTCTCACGGGCCCGCAAAAGTTCGTGCTCGGCGCGTCGGGGCACATCGCGGGCGTGATCAATCCGCCGTCGAAGAACAAGCGCAGTTTCTGGATGCTCGACAGCCATGAGGAGCGCCTGCCCGAAACCGCCGACGCGTGGTTCGAGGCAGCCACGGAACATCCGGGAAGCTGGTGGCCGACGTGGTCCGCATGGCTCGCGCAAAACGCGGGCGAGGAAGTGAAGGCGGGCGCGTCGCAAGGCTCGAAGACTTATCCGGTGATCGAGCCCGCGCCCGGACGCTACGTGCTGGAACGCGACTTCTGACACGGCGCGAAGTCGCACGCATAACCGAATTCATTTGATGCCAAAGGAAACTGAAATGACTGACGTAGTGATCGTATCGGCCGCGCGTACAGGGGTCGGCAAGTTCGGTGGTTCGCTCGCGAAGATCGCGGCGCCGGAACTGGGGGCAACGGTGATTCGCGCGGTGCTGGAGCGTGCGGGGCTGAAGCCGGATCAGGTGAGCGAAGTCATTCTGGGTCAGGTGCTGACCGCGGGTTCGGGACAGAATCCGGCGCGCCAGTCGCTCATCAAGGCAGGGTTGCCCGACATGGTTCCGGGCATGACGATCAACAAGGTCTGCGGCTCGGGTTTGAAGGCCGTGATGCTCGCGGCCAACGCGATCATCGCGGGCGATGCGGATATCGTCATCGCCGGCGGTCAGGAAAACATGAGCGCGGCGCCGCACGTGCTGCCGGGCTCGCGCGACGGCTTTCGCATGGGCGACGCCAAGCTGATCGACTCCATGATCGTCGATGGCCTGTGGGACGTCTATAACAACTACCACATGGGTACGACCGCCGAGAACGTCGCGAAGGAATACGGCATCTCGCGCGAAGACCAGGACAAGTTCGCGGCGCTGTCGCAGAACAAGGCCGAGAAGGCGCAGAAGGAAGGGCGCTTCGACGACGAGATCGTGCCGGTGTCCATTCCGCAGCGCAAGGGCGAGCCGCTGCGGTTTGCCACCGACGAATTCGTGCGCCACGGCGTGACGGCCGAAGCGCTTTCCACGCTCAAGCCCGCTTTTTCGAAGGAAGGCACGGTGACGGCGGCGAACGCATCGGGCATCAACGACGGCGCGGCCGCGGTCGTCGTGATGTCGGCGAAGAAGGCCGAGGCGCTCGGTCTCACGCCGCTTGCGCGCATCAAGGCTTATGCGAATGCGGGCGTCGATCCCAAGGTCATGGGCATGGGTCCCGTGCCTGCATCGAAGCGTTGTCTCGAGCGCGCGGGCTGGTCGGTGAACGACCTCGACCTGATGGAGATCAACGAAGCCTTCGCCGCGCAGGCGCTTGCCGTGCATAAGCAAATGGGCTGGGATCAGTCGAAGATCAACGTGAACGGCGGCGCGATCGCCATTGGCCATCCGATCGGTGCATCGGGCTGCCGCATTCTCGTGACGCTCTTGCACGAAATGCAGAAGCGCGACGCGAAGAAGGGTCTGGCGTCGCTGTGTATCGGCGGCGGCATGGGCGTGGCGCTTGCGCTCGAGCGTGACTGAGCGCAACACCCGAAGGCATGGGAAGGGCCAAGCGGAAGGCGTCGTTCGAACGCCGTTCCGCATAACGAAAATGGAGTGAGGAATGACAAAGCGCGTAGCGTATGTAACCGGCGGGATGGGCGGAATTGGCACGAGCATTTGCCAGCGCCTCCATAAGGATGGCTTCACGGTCGTCGCGGGCTGCGGCCCGAACTCGCCGCGCCGGGTGAAATGGCTGGAAGACCAGAAGACGCTCGGCTTCGATTTCATCGCGTCGGAAGGCAATGTGGGCGACTGGGAGTCTTCCAAGAACGCGTTCGACAAGGTCAAGGCGGAAGTCGGCGAAGTCGACGTGCTGGTGAACAACGCGGGCATCACGCGCGATGTCGTGTTCCGGAAGATGACGCATGAAGACTGGACCGCGGTCATCGACACCAACCTGACGAGTCTTTTCAACGTGACGAAGCAGGTGATCGACGGCATGGTCGAGCGCGGCTTCGGGCGCATCATCAATATTTCGTCGGTGAACGGTCAGAAAGGGCAGTTCGGCCAGACGAACTACTCCACCGCGAAGGCCGGTATTCACGGATTCACGATGGCGCTGGCGCAGGAAGTGGCGACCAAGGGCGTGACGGTCAACACGGTGTCGCCGGGTTATATCGGCACGGAGATGGTGAAGTCTATTCGCCCCGAAGTGCTGGAGAAGATCGTGGCGACCATTCCCGTGCGCCGGCTCGGCACGCCGGATGAAATCGGCTCCATCGTCGCGTGGCTCGCTTCCGATGAATCGGGATTCTCCACCGGCGCGGACTTCTCGCTGAACGGCGGCTTGCACATGGGCTGACGGGTGGCGGCGTCCCTCACGGAAGGCGCGAAGGCGTGAAGGCGTGAAGAGGGACGCTGCTGCTTGCCGGATAGATCAACGACGCGGCGAACTGGCGGCAACGCTTTATTGCGACAATGCAAGCCGTGGCGGCTGGCACCGCAGTAAAGTCCTGCGTTTAAAGGCGTTAAATGACCACCACTACTACAAAGAAATCCGCCGAACGACTCATCAAAAAATATCCTAACCGGCGGCTCTACGACACGGAAACGAGCACCTACATCACGTTGTCGGATGTGAAGCAGCTCGTGCTCGATCAGGAAGAATTCAAAGTGCTGGACGCGAAGTCGAGCGACGACCTCACGCGCAGCATTCTCCTGCAGATCATTCTCGAGGAAGAGAGCGGCGGCTTGCCGATGTTTTCATCGGTGATGCTCTCGCAGATCATCCGCTTCTACGGCCATGCCATGCAGGGCATGATGGGCACGTATCTGGAGAAGAATATCCAGGCGTTCATCGACATCCAGCAGAAGCTGTCCGAACAGAGCAAGGGCATCTACGACGGCAACGCGCTCAATCCGGAAGTCTGGTCGCAATTCATGAACATGCAGGCGCCGATGATGCAGGGCATGATGACGAGCTACATCGAGCAGTCGAAGAACATGTTCGTGCAGATGCAGGAGCAGATGCAGACCCAGGCGAAAACGATGTTCAACACGTTTCCGTTTCCGACGCCTGTCGTGCCGCCGACGACCGAGAAGAAATAGGCGCTCATGGCCCGAGCGCACGGGCCGACTCAGCCACCGCCGCGCCGAGCGGCGGATGCGCTTGAAAATCCGTCGAGACTTCGCTGAATGCCATGAAGCCGCCGCGGTTGACTGCGTGCTGGCGCCATCGTGCGTCATTGACCGGACAGCGCAACGCGCGCTTGAGGAAATCGCCCTTCTCGACGCAGGCAGGAATCTCGCCCGTCCAGTTAATACGCGCGTGGGAGAAATCGTCTGTGAAGATGTATGCGGCCGGCCGTCAGTGATCCCCCACCCCACAACCGGTTAAAATACGAGATTCGCCTCGACCGAGGCACGCGCTGTCGCCCGCGCGCGTCTTTCTCCGGATGTCCCCGTGAATACTTCTTTGAAATCAAGCACTAGCACGCCCGCGCCGCGCATCGGCATGGTCAGTCTCGGCTGCCCGAAAGCCCTTGTCGATTCCGAGCAGATCATGACCCAATTGCGCGCCGAAGGTTACGAAATCTCCGGCACCTATGACGGCGCCGACCTCGTCGTGGTCAACACCTGCGGCTTCATCGACGAAGCCGTGCAGGAAAGCCTCGACGCCATCGGCGAAGCGCTCGCCGAGAACGGCAAGGTCATCGTGACGGGCTGCCTGGGCGCGAAAAAGAGCGCGAGCGGCACGGGGCTCATCGAAGAAGTGCATCCGAAAGTGCTCGCCGTCACCGGTCCGCACGCGACCAACGAAGTGATGAACGCCGTGCACTCGTATCTGCCCAAGCCGCACGATCCGTTCACCGATCTCGTGCCGCCCGCGGGCATCAAGCTCACGCCGCGTCATTACGCGTATCTCAAGATTTCCGAAGGCTGCAATCATCGCTGCACGTTCTGCATCATTCCTTCGATGCGCGGCGATCTCGTTTCGCGCCCCATCGCCGAAGTCATGCTCGAAGCCGAAAATCTGTTCAAGTCCGGCGTGAAGGAACTGCTCGTCATCTCGCAGGACACGAGCGCGTACGGTGTCGATGTCAAATACCGCACCGGCTTCTGGGACGGCAAGCCTATCAAGACGCGCATGACCGAACTCGTCGGCGCGCTCGGTGAGCTCGCGTCGCAATACGGCGCGTGGGTGCGTCTGCATTATGTGTATCCGTATCCGAGCGTCGACGAAGTCATCCCGATGATGGCCGAAGGCCCGCTGCGCGGCCACGTTCTGCCGTATCTCGATGTGCCGTTCCAGCATGCGCATCCCGAAGTCCTGAAGCGCATGAAGCGCCCGGCCAATGCCGAGAAAGTGCTCGAACGCGTGAAGACGTGGCGCGAGATTTGTCCCGATCTGACCATCCGCAGCACCTTTATCGCGGGCTTTCCGGGCGAAACCGAGGAGCAGTTTCAAACGCTGCTCGACTTTATCCGCGAGGCGGATCTCGACCGCGTCGGCTGCTTCGCGTATTCGCCGGTCGAAGGCGCAACGGCCAACGAACTCGATGGCGCGCTGCCCGACGAAGTCCGCGAGGAACGCCGCGCGCGCTTCATGGAACTGGCCGAGGAACTGTCGGCCGCGCGCATGAAAAAGAAAGTCGGCAAGACGCTGCGCGTGCTCGTCGATGAAGTGAGCACGGACGGCGGCGTTGGCCGCACGGCGGCGGATGCGCCGGAAATCGACGGCGTGGTGTATATCGCGCCCGCGACGAAGGCGTCGAAGCGCTACAAGGCCGGCGACTTCGTCTCCGTCAAGATCACCGGCGCGGACGGCCACGATCTCTGGGGCGAGGTATAAGTCATGGCGCATTCCATGCCTTCGGTGCTCGCGCTCGGCGAGGCGATGATCGAGTTCAACCAGTCGACGCGAAATCAGCCGAACTATCTGCAAGGCTTCGGCGGCGATGTCTCGAACTTTCTGATCGCGGCGTCGCGGCAAGGCGCGTCGACGGGCTTCGTGTCCGCCGTCGGCAACGACCAGTTCGGGCAACTGCTGCTCGATCTCTGGCGCACGGAGAATGTCGATACATCGACGGTGCGTATCGACGATACCGCGCCCACGGGCGTTTATTTCGTGTCGCACGGCGAGAGCGGGCATCGCTTCGATTACTTGCGCGCGGGTTCGGCGGCGAGCCGTTATGCGAGCGCGCATCTGCCGCTCGACGCGATTGCGGCGGCGAAGGTCGTGCATCTGTCGGGAATCAGTCTCGCAATCGGCGTATCCGCGTGCGATGCCGCTTTTACCGCCATGGATCACGCGCGCTCGCACGGCGCAAAGGTGAGTTTCGACACGAACCTGCGCCTGAAGCTGTGGCCGCTTGCGCGCGCCCGCGCGGTGATGCTCGAAGCGCTGCGCATGACGGACATCTGCCTGCCGAGCTGGGACGACGTGACCGTCATCACGGGCCATGAAGACAAGGACGCCATCGTCGACTTCCTGCTCGCGCTCGGCTCGAAAGTCGTCGCGCTCAAGCTCGGCCGTGAAGGCGCGTATATCGCGACACCCAATGAGCGGCGCGTGGTGCCGGGCCGCGTCGTGAACGCGGTCGATGCCACCGGCGCCGGAGATTGCTTCGGCGGCGCGTTCATCGCGCGTATCGTCGCGGGTGACGATCCTTTTATGGCGGCGCGTTATGCCAACGTGGCGGCGGCGTTATCGACGCAAGGCTTCGGCGCGGTAGCCCCCATTCCGACCAGAAAGACAGTGGAGTCCGCGCTCGCGGAGTAAAAGACCCACGCAAACTCAGGAGACAAGAACATGACGCGAGAAGTAGTGGTGGTAAGCGGTGTACGCACGGCAATCGGCGACTTCGGCGGCGCGCTCAAGGATTTCACGCCGACCGATCTCGGCGCGCGCGTGGTGCGCGAAGTGTTGTCGCGTGCAAACGTGCAGGGCGACGAGGTCGGCCATGTCGTGTTCGGCAACGTGATCCAGACCGAGCCGCGTGACATGTATCTCGCTCGCGTGGCCGCGCTCGACGGCGGCGTGACGCAACACGCGCCCGCGCTCACGGTAAACCGTCTGTGCGGCTCGGGCTTGCAGGCCATCGTGTCCGCGTCGCAATCCATCTTGCTGGGCGACGCCGAGATCGCCATCGGCGGTGGCGCGGAAAGCATGAGCCGCGCGCCTTACGTCATGCCCGCCGCGCGCTTCGGCCAGCGCATGGGCGATGCACGCGTCGTCGACATGATGCTCGGCGCGTTGAACGACCCGTTCGACAAGATCCACATGGGCGTGACGGCCGAGAACGTCGCGAACAAGTACGGCATCACGCGCGAGGCGCAGGACGCGCTCGCGCTCGAATCGCACCGGCGCGCGGCGCGAGCTATCGAAGCCGGTTACTTCAAGGAACAGATTCTGCCGATCACGCTGGCATCGAAGAAGGGCGACGCCGTTTTCGATCGCGACGAGCACGTGCGCATGAACGCGACGGCCGAAGATTTTTCGAAGCTGCGTCCCGTGTTCGCGAAGGAAAACGGCACGGTCACGGCGGGCAATGCATCGGGCATCAACGACGCGGCCGCGGCTGTCGTGCTGATGGAGCGCGGCGTCGCCGAGAAGCGCGGCGTGAAGCCGCTCGCGCGCCTCGTCGCTTACGCGCATGCGGGCGTCGATCCGAAAATCATGGGCATTGGCCCCGTTCCCGCCACGCAAAAGGCGCTGGAGCGCGCGGGACTGAGCGTCGCCGATCTCGACGTGATCGAAGCGAACGAAGCCTTCGCCGCGCAAGCCTGCGCGGTCACGCAGGAACTGAAGCTCGATCCGGCGAAGGTCAATCCGAACGGTTCGGGCATTTCGCTTGGGCATCCGATCGGCGCGACGGGCGCGCTCATCACCGTGAAGGCGCTGTACGAGTTGCAGCGCATTGGCGGGCGGTATGCGCTCGTGACGATGTGCATCGGCGGCGGTCAGGGTATCGCGGCGATTTTCGAGCGCATCTGACGCTCGGGGCTTGGGTCAAGGAACGAAGGATGATCGAAACAATGAAGCGCTTGCACTGGGCGACGATCGCAGGCGCCGCATTCGCGTTTGCCGGCTGTAATTCGCCAATGCCGCCGGATGCGTCGACGGCCGCGGCGAATGCGCCTGCTAGCGCGAAGGGCGAGTCGCATGGCGCGCAGCAGGCTATCGAAACGCTTGCCTTGCCGCCGCAAAAGCCGCTCACGCCGAACCCGGAATACGCGCGCTTTCCGCGTTATGTCGGCACACTCGGCGACCGGCAAATCGAAATGAGGCTCGGCGCAAAGACCGACGATCCCTCGGGCGTGCATGGCGAGTATCGGTTCGAGGGCAGCCCGTCGGTGATCCTCGTTGCTGGCGATCGCGATGGCGATACGCTGGAGATCGAGGAATCGAACGACGGCACGCATATCACTGGCAACTGGGTGGGAAAGTTCGCGGCGGATGGCAGCGTGTCGGGCGAGCGCATGGACCCGGACGATTCCAATTCCAGGCCATTCGATCTTCGTCCAGCGGTGGCGGGAGCGACGCTGCCCGCTGTACAGGGTGCGCCGCTCACGCGCAGTGCGCCGCCCGCGCCTTCGCTCGAACCTGCGCCGCCGCGTAATGCGGTGGGCGGGACGAGTAACGTGATCATCGGTGAGTGATGGTCGTTTCGAAGCGGGCGTCAGTGCTCGACACGACGCCCATCGCGAACCTTCCCACTTATATTCCTCGGCCGAGCGTTGGCGACACTCCCGCGCATCAACCACTCAACTCTGCTTCGACATGACCGATTCAAGCAACTCCGAACGCGACCTGCAAACCCGCATCGTCCAGCCAGATGACCGCATCACGCCGGGCTTCGAGTCTTTTTCAGTGCCGGTTACGCGCGCCTCGACCGTGGTGTTTCCGGACCTCGCCACCATGCGCGAACTCGTCTGGAGCGACGATTCGAAATGGCGCTACGGGCTGCACGGCACGCCTACGACGGTCGCGCTTGCGCAGCGGCTTGCGACGATCGAAGGCGGCGAGCACGCACTGTTGCAACCGTCCGGGCTCGCGGCCATTTCGAACGTGTACTTCGCGTTGGTGAAGTCGGGCGATCACGTGCTCGTGCCGGACAACGTGTATGGACCGAATCGCGATCACGCAGATTGGCTCGCGAGCGACTTCGGCGTCGAGGTGACCTACTACGATCCGATGAAGGGCGCGGGCATTGCCGATGACATCCGTGACAACACGAAGCTCATCTGGCTCGAAGCGCCCGGCTCGGTGACGATGGAAGTTCAGGACGTGCCGGCCATGGTTGCCGTGGCGCGCGCGCGCGGCATCGTGACGGCGATCGACAACACGTATTCGGCGGGGCTCGCGTTCAAGCCGTTCGAACATGGCGTCGATATCTCGGTGCAGGCGCTGACGAAATATCAGTCGGGCGGCAGCGACATTCTGATGGGCGCGACCATCGCTCGCGATTTCGAGCTGCATAAGAAGCTCAAGCGCGCGCGCATGCGGCTGGGCGTGGGTGTGTCGTCCGACGACGCATCGCTCGTGTTGCGCAGCTTGCCGACGATGCAACTGCGCTACGAGGCCCATGACCGTTCCGCGCTTGCTTTGGCAAAATGGCTGAAGACGCGCCCGGAAGTCGCGGCGGTGCTGCATCCGGCGCTGGACGATTGTCCTGGCCACGAGTTCTTTAAGCGGGACTTTTCGGGCGGCGCGGGCGGCTTGTTTTCGTTCGTGTTCGACGCGCGCCATGGCGCGGCGCAAGTCGATGCGTTCGTCGAGGCGCTCGAGCTTTTTTCCATCGGCTGGAGCTGGGGCGGGGCGCACAGCCTCGCGATGCCCTACGACATCCGGTCGATGCGCACGGCGTCGAAGTGGCCGCATGAGGGCGTGCTGGTGCGGCTTTATATCGGGCTGGAGAGCGAGAGCGATTTGAGGGCGGACGTGGAAAGGGCGTTGGAGAAGGCGTTGGGGTGAAATGCTCGCCCGGTGGCGCTTGCTCGCCTGACCCAACCCGTCGGCCGAAACAAAACCACCCAAACAAACAGTTTCGCGGATTTTTCTATCGGGTTAAGGTTCGTCTATCGGAATGAAACGGACCGCAGCTCCCGCATCCAGAAACATGACTCGATTCTCCTTGCTGCACATCACGCCACGGACGCATCAGGTGGAGATCGATCTCGTCTACGCGACCGATCGCAATCTCACCGGCAAACCCATCTACAAAGCGCAGCATTGTCTGCTGCTCGAACCCGCCGAGGCGGCCTTGCGCCGCGCGGTCGCCATCGCGCAAAGCTTCGGCATGACGCTCAAGATTTTCGACGCCTATCGGCCGCC
This sequence comes from Caballeronia sp. TF1N1, assembly GCF_022878925.1. NCBI lineage: Bacteria > Pseudomonadati > Pseudomonadota > Betaproteobacteria > Burkholderiales > Burkholderiaceae > Caballeronia > Caballeronia sp. TF1N1. The sequence goes on along the minus strand of NZ_CP084626.1, from coordinate 1,599,690 downwards.
GCAAGCGCAGCAGGTGCTCTGGGACTTTCTGCCCGACCCGACCTTCATCGCCGATCTCAAGCGCGGCTCGAATCACAGCCGCGGCACGGCAGTAGACCTCACGCTCGTCGATGAAAACGGCGGCGAGCTCGACATGGGCACGGGCTTCGACGCAATGGTCCCCGAGTCCGCGCACTTTCACGCGGGTTTGCCGAGGCACGTACAGCACAACCGCACGCTGCTGCTCGGCGTGATGCACGGCGCGGGCTTCGCGCATATTCCCAGCGAGTGGTGGCATTACGAATTGCCGGGCTCGCGCGAACTTGCTCTGATCGACAACGAAGAAAGCGGCCCGTTGCGGCTGATGTGAACCCAACCTCACTTCGAACGGAAAAGCACATGGTCTTGCGCAAGGCAGTCGCGGCGGCACTGGCAACGGCTCTGGTTTTGGCGGGCGCGGGAACACTGACACTCGCGCAGGCGGCCACGCCGAAGGACATGTTCGTCATGGCAACGCTGCTCGACGAGTTCACCTCGCTCGATCCCGGCGAAATCTACGAACTCGTGCCCGAGGAATACGTCGCGAACACGTACGACCGGCTGGTGCGCGTCGATCTGAAAGACCCGTCGAAGTTCAACGGTGACGTCGCGCAGTCGTGGTCGGTCAGTCAGGACGGTCTGACGTTCACGTTCAAGATTCGCCCCGGCCTCAAGTTCCACTCAGGAAATCCGCTTTCCGCCGACGACGTCGCCTGGTCCATCCAGCGCACCGCGTTGCTGGACAAGGGTGCGGCCGCCGTGCTTGCGGGCATCGGGCTCACGAAGGCCAACGCGCTGCAGAACGTGAAGAAGATCGACGATACGACCGTCGCCATAACCACCGATCAACGCTACGCGCCGACTTTCGTGTTGAACGTGCTCGGCTCGTGGCCGGCGTCGGTGGTGGATCGCAAGCTGCTCGAATCGCATCAGAAGGGCAGCGACTACGGCAACGAATGGCTCAAGACGAACGAGGCCGGTTCGGGCGCTTACAAGCTCGTGAAGTGGACGGCCAACGACAGCATCGTATTGCAACGTTTCGACGGGTATCGCGCGCCGCTTGCCATGAAGCGCATCGTGCTGCGCCATGTGACCGAAGCGGCGAGCCAGCGTCTGATGATCGAGAACGGCGACATCGACGTGGCACGCGATCTGAGCCCCGACGACCTCGACACGCTTGCCAAGGCCGGCAAGATCAAGGTGAACGCCGTGCCGCAGGCAACGCTCATGTATCTCGGCCTCAACAACAAGAATCCGAATTTGGCGAAGCCCGAAGTCTGGGAGGCGATGAAGTGGCTGATCGACTATCAGGGCATTCAGAAGAACGTCATCCGCACGACGTACAAGGTGCACGAAACCTTCCTGCCCGAGGGATTCCTGGGCGCGCTCAATGACAATCCGTATCACCAGGATGTCGCGAAGGCCAAGGCGTTGCTGGCCAAGGCCGGTCTTGCGAGCGGCTTCACCGTGAAGATGGACGTGCGCAACGACTATCCATACAGCGAGATTGCGCAGGCGGTGCAGGCGAACCTCGCGCTTGCCAACATCAAGGTTCAACTCATGCCGAGCGACAACAAGCAGACGCTCGGGCGCTACCGGGCGCGCGCGCATGACATCTATATCGGCGAATGGTCGGCGGACTATATCGATCCGCATAGCAACGCGCAAGGCTTCGTGTGGAATCCGGACAACTCGGATGCGTCGAGCTACAAAATGCTTGCGTGGCGCAACGCCTGGGACATTGCGCAACTGACGAAGGAAACGAACGCCGCGCTCGCCGAAAGCGATACGAAAAAGCGCGCGCAGAGCTACGAGACCATGCAGCGCGAAGTGCTCGCGAAGTCGCCCTTCGTCATCATGTTCCAGAAGGTGTCGCAGGTGGCGGCGCGGCCGGGCGTGAGCGGGCTGGAAGTTGGGCCGATCAACGATCTCGTCTCTTACAAAGACATCAAAAAGCAATAACCAGCGAAGCAGCCTGCGAATGTCCGTCACGCCCACGTTTTTCGACCGAATGCGCGCCGCGAGCGGCCGGCGAAGGGGCGTGCGCTTCGTGCTTGCACTCGTGCGCTGGATCATCATGCTCGCGGTAACATTCACCGGGCTGCTTGCGATCACGTTCTTCATCGGCCGCAAGATTCCCATCGATCCCGTGCTTGCCATTCTCGGCGACCGCGCATCGGCGGCGGCGTATGCGGCGGCGCATTTGCAGCTCGGGCTCGACAAGCCGCTCATCGAGCAGTTCATGATCTACGCGCGCGATGTCCTGCACGGCAATCTGGGCGTGTCGCTCTTGACGGCGAATCCCGTCATCGACGACATCAAACGCGTGTTTCCCGCGACGCTCGAACTGGCGACGCTCTCGACTTTCATCGGCGTTTGCATCGGCGTGCCGCTCGGCGTGATTGCGGCCGTGAAGCACAACCGCATGGTCGACCACATCGCGCGCTTCATCGGGCTCGCGGGCAGTTCCGTGCCCGTATTCTGGCTCGCGCTGATGGGTCTGTTGCTGTTCTATGCGCGCCTTCATTGGGTTTCGGGTCCGGGCCGCATCGACCCGATGTACGACGGCATGGTCGATACGCGCACCGGCAGTCTGCTGATCGATTCGCTCCTCGCGGGCGAGTGGGACGTTTTTAGGAACGCGTTCTCGCATATCGCGTTGCCGGCGGGCGTGCTGGCGTTTTATTCCATCGCTTATCTGAGCCGCATGACGCGCTCGTTCATGCTCGAACAACTGAGCCAGGAATACGTGACGACCGCGCGCGCGAAGGGCTTGTCCGAGCGGCGCGTGATCTGGCGGCACGCGTTCGGCAATATCGCGGTGCCGTTGCTGACGGTGATCGCGTTGGCGTACAGCTATCTGCTCGAAGGCTCGGTGCTGACAGAAATCGTGTTCGCGTGGCCGGGCATCGGCTCGTATCTGACGGGCGCGCTTTTGAACGCGGACATGAACGCGGTGCTCGGCAGCACGCTCGTGATCGGCGCGACGTTCATTGCGCTTAACTTGCTGACCGACGCGCTTTACCGCGTGTTCGATCCGCGCGCACGCTGACATGGAGGACGCTTGTCGATGCATTCGCCCGTCGAGCGCACGCCGATGAATCCCGCGCGGGTGCACTGGCGCGCGTGGTTGCTCACCGACACGCCCGCGTCGCCGCGTCAGGCGGCGCTCGGGCGCGCATACCGGCGCTGGCGCGCGTTCTCGGCGAATCCGCTCAGCATGTTCGGTCTCGCGATACTCGTGCTGCTCGTCGTGGTGGCGATCTTCGGGCCGCTCGTCGTTACGCGCGACCCGTTGCAGCAAGTGCTCGCCGAACGCCTTACGCCGCCCAACGCAGCACACTGGTTCGGCACCGATCAGCTCGGCCGCGACATCCTGTCGAGGCTCGTGCACGGCTCGCGGCTCACGTTGAGTATCGCCATGCTGGTCGTGGTGCTCGTCGTGCCCGTGGGTTTGCTCATGGGCACGGTGGCGGGTTATTGCGGCGGTTTCGTCGATACCGTGCTCATGCGCATTACCGATGTCGCGCTCGCGTTTCCGAAGATCGTGCTCGCGCTCGCGTTCGCGGCCGCGCTCGGGCCGGGCGTGCTCAACGCGGTCATCGCCATTTCGATCACGGCGTGGCCGCCGTATGCGCGGCTCGCGCGTGCCGAATCGCTGCGGCTCGCGCAGGCCGACTTCATCCACGCGGCGCGTCTGCAGGGCGCGTCGCCCGCGCGCATTCTGTTGCGCTATATCGTGCCGCTGTGTTCGTCGTCGGTGATCGTGCGCGCGACGCTCGACATGGCGGGCATCATCCTCGCCGTCGCGGGGCTCGGATTTCTGGGACTGGGCGCGCAGCCGCCGAGTCCCGAATGGGGTTACATGGTTGCCTCTGGCCGCAATGTGCTGCTCGATGCGTGGTGGGTCGCAACTATTCCCGGCCTCGCCATTCTCGCCGTGAGCCTGGCGTTCAATCTGCTCGGCGACGGTTTGCGCGATGTCTTCGATCCGCGTCACGGAGGCTGACATGTCCTTGTGCGAGATCGATGGACTCGATATTTCTTTCGCCAGCCACGACGGCGTGCCAATGCCCGCCGTGCGCGGCGTCTCGTTGTCGGTCGAGCGCGGCGAACGGTTGGGTATCGTCGGGGAATCCGGTTCGGGCAAGTCGCTTACCGGCCGCGCGCTGCTCGGTCTCTTGCCGCAAGGGGCGAAGTGGTCCGCGAAAGCCCTGCGTTTCGACGGCCAGGACTTGCTCGCGATGAAGCCGAACGAGCGCCGGCGTTTATGCGGCACGCAGATGAGCATGATTCTGCAAGACCCGAAATTCTCGTTGAACCCGGTCATGACCGTCGCGCAACAAATGCGCGAAACCTTCGCGCGGCAAGGCGAACGCCTCGGCCGCAAGGCCATGCGCGCGCGTATCGTCGAGGCGTTGTCGGCGGTGCATATCCGCGATCCGGAGCGCGTGGCGGATGCGTATCCGCAAGAGCTGTCGGGCGGCATGGGCCAGCGCGTGATGATCGCGATGATGGTCTTCGCCGGCCCGCGCCTCTTGATCGCCGACGAACCCACCAGCGCGCTCGACGTGCTCGTCTCCATGCAAGTGCTTGCCGTGCTCGACGAGATGATCGAGCGTCATGACACGGGACTCGTCTTTATCAGCCACGACCTGCCGCTCGTGATGTCGTTTTGCGACCGCGTGGCAGTGATGTACGGCGGGCGGATCGTCGAGACATGCGCGGCGGCGGATCTCGCGCACGCAAAGCATCCGTACACGCGCGGGTTGCTGGCCGCCAATCCGCCGCTCGTCGATCCACCCGCCGAGTTGCCGACCTTGCGGCGCGATCCGGCGTGGCTCACGGAATCGTTCGAAGGAGACAGCGCACGATGATCGATATCGACCGCGCGAGCATTCGTTTCCGCACGAAGACCGGTCACGTCGATGCCGTGCGCGACGTGACTTTTCGCGTGGAGGAGGGCGAGGTGTTCGGGCTCGTCGGCGAATCGGGCAGCGGAAAGTCGACCTTGCTGCGCGCACTCGCCGGCCTCGTGCCACTGTCGAGCGGAAGCCTGCGAGTCAGCGATAGCCTTCCGCAGATGGTGTTTCAGGACCCGTACGCGGCGCTGCATCCGCGCTTCACGGTCGACAAGACCTTGCGCGAGCCGCTCGCGATCAACGGTATCGGCGATGAAGACGCGCGCATTTTGGCCGCGCTCGCCGAGGTCGGGCTCGGACCGGCGTTCAGATTTCGGTATCCGCATCAATTGTCGGGCGGGCAGCGGCAGCGCGTGTCGATTGCGCGCGCGTTGATCGTGGGTCCGCGCATGCTCTTGCTCGATGAACCGACGTCCGCGCTGGATGTCTCCGTGCAAGCCGAAATCCTCAACTTGCTGCGTCGCTTGCACACGGAGCGCAAGCTCACGATGATGCTCGTGAGTCACAACCTCGCCGTGGTCGGATTTCTGTGTCAGCGCGTCGCGGTCATGAAAAATGGCGAGATCGTCGAGCAACTCGATGTGGAAGCCGTCCGCGCGCGCGACGTGAAGCACGAATACACGCGCAGCCTCATGCGGGCGACCGAAGGCTATACGCGCAAGCACATTCGTCGAAACGACGCCATCGAATGTGGCGAAAATCACGCATAAAGCCGGTATACAATGCAGCCCGATCGCGCTCTGGCCGCGCGATGAAAACAGCGTGCCAGCCGCTGTTAGAATAGGAATTGGATTGTCGGGATCTGCCGAACAGCGCTTCAAGCGTGGTATTTCCGGCTGCCATCCGACTTCAGGCTAACCCACGGAAATCGCGACAGACCGCGCCCGCCAACCAGTGAGAGCCGGTCGAATCCCCCGATGAAATTGCTAGATGCTTTGGTCGAACAGCGGATCAACGAAGCCGCCTCGCGCGGCGAATTCAACGATCTTCCCGGCGCAGGCGCGCCCCTCGCCTTGGACGACGATCTCCTCGTGCCGGAGGAAGTGCGCGTCGCCAATCGTATTCTCAAGAACGCGGGTTTTGTCCCGCCAGCCGTCGAACAACTGCGCGCATTGCGCGGGCTTCAGGACGAGCTGGACCGCGTGACCGACCCGGCCGCGCGCTGCCGTATTCAGGTGAAGATGCTCGCGCTCGACATGGCGCTCGAATCCTTGCGCGGCGGCGGTTGCGTGCCGCATGAATACAGGCGACGCATTGCCGAGCGGCTGTCCGAGCGCGCTCAGGGCCGCAGCGAGATGGGCTGATCTTGTCGCCCGATCTTCCCGACCTTTCCGACGCTTCCTTTTCCACCGCATCCGTCGATTCCTCCGACGAACGCGATCGCCGCTTCATGGCGCTCGCGCAACAAGCCGCCGATGAAGCGCGCCGCGCGGGCGAAGTGCCCGTGGGCGCGGTCATCGTTCGTGGCGATGAAGTCATCGCGACGGGCTTCAATCATCCCATTGGCGGACACGACCCGTCCGCGCACGCCGAAATGGCCGCTTTGCGCGCGGCGGCGCAATCGCTCGAAAACTATCGGCTGCCGGGCTGCGAGCTTTATGTCACGCTCGAGCCGTGCCTCATGTGCGCGGGCGCTATCATGCATGCTCGGATCGCACGCGTGGTGTTCGGTGCGGCCGATCCCAAAACGGGCGCATGCGGCAGCGTGGTCGACGTGTTCGCCAACGAGCGGCTCAATCATCACACCAGCGTGACAGGCGGCGTGCTTGCGGACGAATGCGGCCGGTCGCTCAAGAACTTCTTTGCGGAACGAAGGCGTCTGGCGCGCGAAGAACGCGATTTGCGGCACGCGCGCGAAGCCGGGCAGGGCGGCGAGTTCGCCGTTTCCACCAACAAAACGAACTGACAAACGTGAAATCACGCACCATCGATCTGATCGCGCCTTCGGGCTATCCGAACGATCCGGCGGCTGTCGAGCGCGGCATCGGCAGGTTGAAAGCTCAAGGGCACAAGCTTGAAAACGTCGATACCACGCGGCGCCGTTTCCAGCGTTTTGGCGGCACCGACAGCGAGCGCGCGGCCGATTTGAACCGGCTCGCCAATCCGTCGCGTCGTTTGCCGGACGTGGTGCTCGCCGTGCGCGGCGGCTATGGCGCGTCGCGCATTCTTCATGGTCTCGATTACGACGGCTTGCGCGACAGGCTGCGCGATCAACCTGTCGCGCTCGTCGGCCATAGCGATTTCACGGCCATCCAATGCGCGCTTTTTGCGCAAGCGGGCGTCAAGACCTTCGGCGGCCCCATGTTCGCGGGCGACTTCGGCGCGGAGCATCTGAGCATCTTCACGATGACGCACTTCTGGCAGGCGATCTCGCATCCCACGCTGACCGTGACGAGTCATGAACCGCAGCATCAATCCGTCGATGTGAGCGGCATGTTGTGGGGCGGCAATCTGGCCATACTTGCGTCGCTGGTCGGCACGCCGTATCTGCCGCCGGTCGAGGGCGGCATTCTGTTCATCGAGGATGTGAACGAGCATCCGTTTCGCATTGAACGGATGATTTATCAGCTGCATCAGTCGGGCGTGCTTGGGCGGCAGCAGGCTATCGTGATGGGCGAGTTCTCGGGCGGACGCCTGTCCGAATACGACAACGGCTATTCACTCGACGCGATGATCGATCAGGTGAGGGCAGTAACGGGAATCCCCGTCGTCACCGGCTTGCAGTTCGGACACGTCGATAACCTGCTTACGTTGCCGTTCGGCGCGTCGGCGCATCTCGTATCGAACGAGCGCGGGTTCAAGTTGACGATGTCCGATTATCCGCATCTGGTTTGATGGGGAACGAGGGCGCTTGTCATAGCGCCTTTCTTTTATACGCACATCGCAACTAACTGTCTTTTCTATCTTTTCACACGAATTGATATCCGCTCACTTCCCGTGCTCAATTGTCGACAAAAAAGTGCAAACAATGCTGACAAAACGTCGATGAATCCTCGCTCAGGCCCGTGGGAAAAGGCTGTGCGAACAATGGGTCGTCCCTGTACGCCCGATTCATCGCGGCTTTTTACAACAAATTGTTGACAATCTTTATGTCGATTCTAAGATGGTCAACATGCAAGCGAGCACATCATGTCCGAACCCAAACCAAGTGCAGCATCGATCGCTTCGAATTTGAATGGCGGAGCGAATGCCGAGTCGATCGCCGAGAACATTCGCGCCGCGATCCTCGAGCATCGGCTTGCGCCTGGGGCCAAGCTGACCGAAGCGCAGTTATGCGAAGTGTTCGAAGTGAAACGCGGCACGGTACGTCAGGCGCTCGCGCAACTGGCGAACGAGCGACTGGTCGATCTGGAGCCGAACCGCGGCGCCTTCGTCGCGAGTCCGTCGCTGCAGGAAGTGCATGAGGTGTTCGAGATGCGACGCATCATCGAACTGGCGGTGGTGGAGCGCATCGGCAAGGGGCACGGCATGCGTCGGCTCAAGTCGATCAGCATGAATATCGGGCGGGAGCGGCGTGCGTTCGAGAGCCGGGACTTTTCGCAATGGATTCGCCTTTCTGGCGAGTTTCACACGGAGCTTGCCGCACTCACCGGCAACACCGTGCTGTGCGAATGTCTGTCCGGACTCGTTGCACGCTCGACGCTAATCTCGGCGCTGTATGAATCGCTCGGCAGAAGTTCTTGCTCGTTCGAAGATCACGAAGCGATTCTCGCCGCGCTCGACGCCGGCGATGCCGCGAAAGCCGCGAATCTGATGGCGCAGCATCTGCGCGATGTCGAATTGAAAATGTTGGAGCGGCCAGCGCGCGGCGCGGTCGATCTGAAAGAAGTCTTTGCGCGGCCGGCCGAAAGCGCGTCGATTCTCGACGCTGTCGACCCGGTCGACCGGTAGCAAGCAACGCCTTAAGTCTGCAATGCGCGCGCCATCCAACGCGCGTCATGCTGCACTGAATGACCGCTCGTGAAATAGAAGAGCGCGCAATGAAAATCGCCGTGGCGGCAGGCGCGAAGGCAAGTGCCCGCGCGTTTTTGTCATCACGCTCCCGGCGAACCAGCAAATCCCAAGAGTACCGCGTCAGAGCCCGAGTGAAATCCGAAGGCCGGCGAAGGTATCCGACTGATCTCAGTCACGCACGAGCATTTGCCTTTTTTCATCACGCAAGCAGCCTATCGAAGGAGACGTCATGGGCCAGTTCAGTGCATCCGGCAGCTCAGCTCTGCCGCCGTACGAAAGCGAGTTTCAAGGAGACGGCGACCATTCTGGTATGCCTGCCGGTTATAGCGACCGGCTCTATAACGAAGACCTCGCTCCGCTAAAAAATCAGACCTGGGGCGCGTACAACATCTTCGCGTTCTGGATGTCGGACGTGCATAGCGTCGGCGGTTATGTTTTCGCGGGCAGTCTGTTCGCGCTCGGCCTCACGAGCTGGCAAGTGCTCGTGTCGTTGTTGATCGGCATCGGGCTCGTCAACGTGTTGTGCAATCTCATCGCGAAGCCGAGTCAGGTCGCGGGCGTGCCGTATCCGGTTGCGTGCCGCGCGACCTTCGGCGTGCTCGGCGCGAATATTCCGGCGGTCATTCGCGGGCTGATCGCGGTGGCGTGGTACGGCATCCAAACTTATCTGGCATCGAGCGCGCTGGTTATCGTCGTGCTGAAATTCGTGCCCTCGCTCATGCCTTACGCGGATGTGCATCGGTATGGCTTCGTCGGGCTGTCCGCGCTCGGCTGGGCGGGCTTCATGTTGCTGTGGGTGCTGCAGGCTATCGTGTTCTGGCGCGGCATGGAGATGATCAAGAAGTTCATCGACTTCGCCGGCCCAGCTGTGTATGTCGTGATGTTTATTCTTGCGGGCTACATGGTGTGGCGTGCGGGCATTCAGAACATCGGGCTGAATCTGGGCGGCGTGAAGTATCACGGCATGGAAGTGGTGCCGGTGATGATCACCGCGATCTCCCTGGTGGTCTCCTACTTCTCCGGTCCGATGCTGAACTTCGGCGACTTCTCGCGCTATTGCAAGAGCTTTCGCAGCGTGAAACGCGGCAATTTCTGGGGCTTGCCGGTCAACTTCCTGGCGTTCTCGCTCGTGACCGTCGTCACGACTGCCGCGACGCTGCCGGTGTTCGGACAATTGATCACCGATCCGGTGGAAACGGTCGGCCGTATCGATCATCCGACGGCTGTGATTCTCGGCGCGCTGACGTTCACGATTGCGACCATCGGCATCAATATCGTGGCGAACTTCGTGTCGCCGGCGTTCGACTTTTCGAACGTGGCGCCGCGTCTGATTAGCTGGCGCGCAGGCGGGATGATGGCCGCGACGGCATCGATTTTTATCACGCCCTGGAACCTGTTCAACAATCCGGCCGTGATTCATTACACGCTGGATATTCTCGGCAGCTTCATCGGGCCGCTATATGGCGTCCTGATCGTGGATTTCTATTTGATGAAGCGCGGCAAACTCGTGGTCGATGACCTCTACACGACTTCAGAGAGCGGTCGATACTGGTACACGAAGGGCGTGAATCGCCGCGCGGTGATGGCGTTGTTGCCCGCTGCGGTGATCGCGATTCTTTGTGTGATGCTGCCGTCGCTGGAAAGCTCCGCGAACTTTTCGTGGTTTATCGGCGCGGGATTGGCGGCGGTGTTTTATTACGTGTTGGCAGATCGGAAGCGGGTTTAAGGGGCGTGTTGCGATGGCGGGCGGCCGGCATGCAAATGGTGTATGTCGGCCGGCTGCATGCAAAAGACAAGATGCCAGCAGGTGGCATGCAAAAGACCGTATGCCATCCGAAGGCCTGCAGGACGCAAGACGCAGAGCCTCAGAACCGCGAGCGCAGCAAGCGAAGCATGCAAAGGACTGTACGCCGGCCGACTGCATCTAAAGGACCAATGCCGGATGCCAGCGGGCGGCATGCAAATACCGCACCCTAACGGAAGGCATGCGAAACGCGAGATGCAAAGCGTCGAAACCGCGAGCGAAGCAATCGAAGCAATCGAAGCATGCAAAAGACCATACGCCTTCGGATGGCATGCAAAAGACCGCATCCCATCCGAAGGCATGCAAGATGCAAGATGCAAGATGCAAGATGCAAAAGCCTTAGAACCGCAGCAAGCCAGAAGTAGCAAGGAGAACCGCAATGCGCATCAAACTGATCAACCCCAACACCACCCAGCGCATGACCGACGCCATGGGCCGCTGCGCCCGCGAAGTCGCCGCGCCCGGCACGGAGATCATCGCGGTCAGTCCGACAATGGGCCCGCCTTCCATCGAAGGCTATTACGACGAAGCCGTCGCCTCGCTCGGACTTCTCGCCGAAGTGGAAGCGGGTGAGCGGCAGGGTATCGACGGCTACGTGATCGCCTGCTTCGGCGACCCCGCGCTGTATGCAGCACGCGAACTTGCGCACGGCCCGGTGATCGGTATCGCGGAAGCCGCCATGCATGCCGCGAGCGTGATCGCACCGGGCTTCTCGGTCGTGACGACGTTGCAGCGCACCTGCGGCATGGCCTGGCATCTTGCGGAGCGATACGGCATGACACGCTTCTGCAAGAACGTGCGCTCCACCGATGTCGCCGTGCTCGAACTCGACGAGCCCGGTTCGGCCGCGCGCCAGACGATCATCGAAGAATGCCGGCGCGCACTCGACGAAGACGGCTCGGACGCCATCGTTCTCGGCTGCGCGGGCATGGCCGAGTTCTGCCGCGAAGTCGAGGATGCGATCGGTGCACCGGTCGTGGAAGGCGTGACGGCGGCCGTGAAATGGGCGGAAGCGCTCGTCGCGCTCAAGCTCCATACGGCCAAACGCGGCGACTTCGCCCGCCCGCTCGCCAAGCGCTACGACGGTGTGTTGTCGGATTTCAGCCCGCGCTGATGGCAAAAACGCCGATCTACATACACCTGCCGTGACCCGGATTATCTGCGCCGCTGTATGGGCGCGTCCGGGGCTTTTCGTTACACTGAAACACCGCAGAATCGTTGATTCGACGCATTTTTTGCCCATCGACACTATCCCTCGCCATGTCACACGATCCGAACTACCCCCGCGACCTGATCGGCTACGGCCGCCATCCCGTGCAGGCGAACTGGCCGGGGCGCGCGCGCGTCGCCGTGCAGTTCGTGCTCAATTACGAGGAAGGCGGCGAAAACTGCGTGTTGCATGGCGATCCGGGCTCGGAGCAGTTTCTGTCGGAAATCGTGGGCGCGGCAGCTTATCCGTCGCGTCACATGAGCATGGAGTCGATCTACGAATACGGCTCGCGCGCAGGCGTGTGGCGCATTTTGCGCGAATTCGAAAAGCGCGGGTTGCCGCTCACCATCTTCGGCGTCGGCATGGCCATGGAGCGGCATCCGGAGCTTTCCAGGGCTTTCGTCGAACTGGGGCATGAGATCGCCTGCCACGGCTATCGCTGGATTCACTATCAGGACATGTCGCCCGAGCGCGAAGCCGAGCACATGCGCCTCGGCATGGAAGCCATCGAACGTGTCACCGGCGTGCGTCCGCTCGGCTGGTACACGGGCCGCGATAGCCCGAACACGCATCGGCTGGTGGCGGAATACGGCGGCTTTCTCTACGACTCGGACTATTACGGCGACGACCTCCCGTTCTGGACCGAAGTCGAAGTCACGGGCGGCGAGAAGAAGCCGCATCTGATCGTGCCGTACACGCTCGACACCAACGACATGCGCTTCGCCACGCCGCAAGGCTTCAATACGGGCGAACACTTTTTCACGTATCTGCGCGATGCCTTCGACGTTCTGTACGAAGAGGGCGACGAAGCGCCGAAGATGCTTTCCATCGGCATGCACTGCCGGCTGCTCGGACGCCCGGGGCGCTTCCGCGGCCTGCAGAAGTTTCTCGATCACATCGAGAAACACGACCGCGTGTGGGTCTCGCGGCGGGTCGATATCGCGAAGCACTGGCGCGAGCATCATCCTCATCAACAAGCAAACGGGACGGCGGCATGAAGGCGATGCAATACACACTCGACCAACTCAACTCCATGCCCGCCGACACTTTCGTGACGGTGCTCGCAGGCATCTTCGAACATTCGCCGTGGGTCGCGGAAATCGCGGCGGCAAAGCGCCCGTTCGCTGACATCGACAGCCTGCACGCGACCATGTCGCAAGCCGTCGAAACGGCGGGTGAGGAGAAGCAGCTCGCGCTCATCAACGCTCACCCGGAACTCGCGGGCAAGGCGGCGGTGCGCGGCGAACTGACGGCAGAATCCACGCGCGAGCAAAGCGGCGCGGGCCTCGATCTCTGCACGCAGGACGAGTTCGACCGCCTGCAGTCGCTGAACCAGCAGTACGGTCAGAAGTTCGGCTTTCCGTTCATTCTCGCCGTGAGGGGTTACGACCGCCACGGCATCATCGCGAACTTCGAAAAGCGTGTGCAGCACGAGCGCGCCGAGGAGCTTCGCGCGAGTCTCGATCAGATTTACCGGATCGCGCGTTTCAGGCTCGACGACCTGATCCAGCACTGATCCGCATTTCACCGTAAAGACAAGGACGAAGACAATGGCAATTCCGACACTCGATCCCAACGCGCCCGAATTCACGCGCCGTTATGTGAATCTCGCGGACCCGCGTCTGGGCGCGCAGGCACTGGAGGCGAGCGACGATTTCTTCGCGCCGAAAGAACGCATGCTGAACCCCGAGCCCGCCGTGTTCATCCCCGGCAAGTTCGACGATCACGGCAAGTGGATGGACGGCTGGGAAACGCGCCGCAAGCGCACGACCGGCTACGACTGGTGCGTGGTCAAGCTCGCGCGTCCGGGCGTGATCAAGGGCATCGATCTGGATACGAGCCACTTCACGGGCAACTTCCCGCCGGCGGCATCGATTGAAGGCGCGCATGTCACGGACGGTGCGCCGAATCAGTCGACCCAATGGACCGAAATCGTGCCGTCGACGACCTTGCAGGGCAATAGCCATCACTATCTGGATGTGGCCGTCGAGCAGCCGTTCACGCATTTGCGCGTGAATGTCTATCCGGATGGCGGCATCGCGCGATTGCGTGTTTACGGTCAGCCGCAACTCGACTGGCGCAACGCGGATCGCAATCAGTTGTTCGATCTGGCCGCGATGGAAAACGGCGCGTATCTCGTCGGCACGAACAACCAGCATTTCGGGCTCGCTTCCACGCTGCTGATGCCCGGCCGCGGCGTCAACATGGGCGACGGCTGGGAAACGCGCCGCCGTCGCGAACCTGGCAACGACTGGTGTATCGTCGCGCTGGCGCAGCCTGGCATCATCAAGAAAGTCGAAGTGGATACCGCGCACTTCAAGGGCAATTTTCCGGATCGCTGCTCGCTGCAGGCAGCCAACGTAAAGGGCGGCACGGACAGCTCGCTCGTCACGCAAGCGATGTTCTGGCCGGTCCTTCTCGGCGAGCAAAAGCTTGCGATGGACAAGCAGCATTTCTTCGAATCGGAGCTCGCGGCGCTCGGCCCCGTGACGCACGTGCGCTTCAATATTTTCCCGGACGGCGGCGTATCGCGTCTGCGTCTTTTCGGAACGCTTGCATGATGAAGAAGCTCGCTATCGAACCGTTGACGCGCGCTGCGTTCGAGCCTTTCGGCGATGTCATCGAACTCGATGGCGCGAAAGAGATTCCGATCAACCTCGGCACGACGATCCGGTTTCACGATCTGTGCCGCGTCGATGTGACGGATGAAGGCGGCCACACGCTCGTCAATCTGTTTCGCGGGCAGCCGCGCACGCTGCCTTTCGAAGTGAAGATGATGGAGCGGCATCCGCTGGGCAGCCAGGCATTCCTGCCGCTCGACGACCGCACGTATCTCGTCGTGGTCGCGCCGGCGGGCGAACTGGACGAATCGAAGATTCGCGCGTTCGTCACGAAGGGCTGGCAAGGCGTGAACTATGCGAAGGGCGTCTGGCATCATCCGCTGCTCGCGCTCGACAAGGTCAGCGATTTCATCGTCGTCGATCGCGGCGGGGAAGGGCGCAATCTCAACGAGCAGGACCTGAAGGAATCGCTCTGGCTGACCGCTGAGGCCATGCGGTAACGCATTCGTGCGTTCAGTCGGAGCAAGAAGACCGGTGCCCTTGACCGGTCTTTTTTTTCGCGCGGCGCCCGGCGGGACTAAGATATACGCCCCGACACCGACACGCACGAAAAGCGAGAACCACGCATGATCGATCTACGTAGCGACACCGTCACCCGTCCGAGCCAGCCGATGCTCGCCGCCATGGCCGCCGCCGAAACCGGCGACGACGTCTGGGGCGACGATCCCACCGTCCTCAAGCTTCAGGCCACGCTCGCCGAGCGCACCGGCAAGGAAGCGGGTCTGTTCTTTCCCAGCGGCACGCAAAGCAACCTCGCCGCGCTGATGGCGCATTGCGCGCGCGGCGACGAATACATCGTCGGCCAGATGGCGCACACGTATAAGTACGAAGGCGGTGGCGCGGCCGTGCTCGGCAGCATTCAGCCGCAGCCTATCGAGAACGCGCCCGATGGTTCGTTGCCGCTCGAAAAGATCACCGCCGCGATCAAACCCATCGACGATCACTTCGCTCGCTCGCGTCTCTTTGCGCTCGAAAACACCATCGGCGGGAAAGTGCTGCCGGCGGAATACGTGCTGGCCGCGACCCGGCTCGTGCGCGAACGCGGACTCGCCACGCATCTCGATGGCGCGCGCGTCTTCAATGCAGCGGTGGCATCGGGCAAGCCGGTGGGCGAACTTGCGGCACCGTTCGATTCCGTGTCCATCTGCTGCTCGAAGGGACTTGGCGCGCCGGTCGGCTCCGTGCTGGTGGGAAGCCGTGCGTTGATCGAAGTGGCGCATCGCTGGCGCAAGGTGCTGGGCGGCGGCATGCGGCAGGCGGGCGTGATCGCGGCGGCATGTCTTTATGCGCTCGATCATCATGTCGAAGCGCTCGCCGAAGATCACGATAACGCCGCACGTCTCGCTGAAGGGTTGAAGCAGATCGATGGCATCGGCATTCAGTCGCATGCCACGAACATGGTGTTCGCACGCATCCCGGAGGCGCATTGCGCGCCGCTGGAGGCGTATCTCAAGGAACGCGGCATCCTTACGCAGATGCTCTATGCGTCGCGCTTCGTGACGCATCGGGATGTGTCGCGCGAGGACATCGACACGTTCATCGGCGCGGTGAAGGATTACTTCGCTGCGCATTGAGCGTGAGATCGCGCGGCGGGGCAAGTGGGTCAGGCGCCGGCCGCGCGGTGCGCGTGAGACGAGCGACACGCATGCGACGAAGAGCACCGCTCACTTGCCGCCGGTGACATCGAGAAACGTGCCGGTGATGAACGAAGCCTCGGCGCTTGCCAGCCATAGAATCGCCCGCGCGACCTCATCGGGCTGACCGCCGCGTCCCATCGGAATCGAGTCTTTCACGCGGTCCACTCGTCCTGGTTCGCCACCGCTGGCATGCATGTCCGTGTAAATGTGCCCAGGGCGAATGCAGTTGACGCGTATGCCATCGCGCGCGACTTCCTTGGCAAAACCGGTCGTGAAGGTTTCGATGGCGCCCTTCGACGCCGCATAGTCGACGTACTCATTCGGGCTGCCGAGCCGGGCCGAAGCCGACGAGATGTTGATCACCACGCCGCCGCGTCCATTGTGCCGGTAGGACATGCGCTTCACCGCCTGCTGCGCGCAGAGAATAGGGCCGATGGAGTTGACCGCGAAGATGCGCTGCATCCGCTCGAAGTCCAGATCTTCCAGGCGCGACTGGCGCGCGAGCATTGCGGCGTTGTTGACCAGCACATCGATGCGGCCGAACTCGCGGTCGATCGCCGCAAAGAGCCGAGCGACCTGCTCGGGGTCCGCGCTATCGGCGCGCACGGCCAACGCTCCGCGGCCAAGCGCTTCGACATCGGCCGCGACCGCGAGCGCGGCGGATTCGTTCGACACGAAGCTGATCGCCACGTCGTAGCCTTGCGCGGCAGCGAGACGCGCAGTCGCCGCGCCTACGCCACGGCTTCCACCCGTAATCAAAATCACAGGCGCCTGGGTGATGTCAGCCATTTAGCGAACCTTCAAAGTGGTGGTGGACGCGGACCAAAGACGATTGCGGCACGATCGCGACCGCGAAAACAGACGCAAGATTAACCACGCGCCGAAGCTATGGCAAAGCAGATTAAATGCCGGTCCGAGTTAGAAAAACTCTTTCGACGAAAGGCATCTCTTGGGTCGCGCGAGGGGAGTGGATATGTTTAAGCGCCCGCGGCAAGTCGTCATCAAAACAAATAGCCCAATCGAAGCGAATCGATCGGGCTATTTCTCGACAACGAAGAGCGGGGCGATAGCGTTACTGCACCGCGCCTCCGTCGAACCACGCAGCGATCTTCTGCCGTTCCGCGTCCGTCATCTGCGTGACGTTGCCAAGCGGCATCGCCTTTAGCGTGACCGCCTGCTGATGCACGCGCTGCGCGTTCTGCTTGATCTCCGCCGATGTATCGAGCAGGACGCCGGCGGGCGCGCTGCCCATCATGGTTGGATGCGCGGAGTGGCACGTCGCGCAACGCTGCTGGATGATCGGCTGGATATCGGCGACCTTGAGCGTCGGTGCGCCTGCGGCTTGCGCCACGGGAATCGTCGGCGAAGGCATGGTCCACGCGAACGCGCCGAGCACCAGCACGAGACCCGCGACCGGCATGTACCAGAGCACCTGACCACGGTGACGCATCACGAAGAACTGACGGATCAACGCGCCCGCCAGCATGATGAGCACGAGCAGAACCCAGTTGAACTTGTGCGTGTAGGTCATCGCGTAGTGATTCGACAGCATCGCGAACACCACGGGCAACGTGAAATACGTGTTGTGCACCGAGCGCTGCTTGCCGCGCTTGCCGTAAATGGCGTTGGGCGTTTCGCCCTTGAGCATCGCGGCGACCATCTTGCGCTGGCCCGGAATGATGACGAAGAACACGTTCGCCGACATGATCGTCGCGAGCATCGCACCCGTGATCAGATACGCGGCGCGCCCCGCGAACACGTGACACGCGACGAACGCGGCAACCAGCACATAGATGCCGACGCAGATACCGAGCAGCCGATCGTTGTTGCCGAAGACGCGGCACAGCGTGTCATAGACGATCCAACCGGCCATCAAGAAACCGAGCGCGGCCGAGACTGCCACGACCGGTCCCATGTCGAGCACGTTCTTGTCGATGAGATACGTGCTCGGCGAAAGCAGGTACAAGACGAAGAACAAGCCGAAGCCGGACATCCACGTGGTGTAGGACGGCCAGAACGACCAATGCAGATTCTCCGGCATGTCTTGCGGCGCGACCGAGTACTTCTGCATGTGGTAGAAACCGCCGCCGTGCACGTGCCAGAAGTCGCCGAACACGCCGCGTCGGCGGGCGTTGGGGTCTTGCGGCGGTTTGAGACTGTTGTCGAGCGCCACGAAGTAAAACGACTCGCCGATCCACGCGATCGCGACGATGACGTGCAGACAACGCAACGCCAGATTGAGCCAGTCGGTGACAAAGCCTTCCATTTACTCCTCCACTACCGAATCGTTATGCGCACATCGTCAGCGTGTCTGGGGACGAACGCGATGTGCTGGTGTGTTCCGTTGTGTTCTGTTGAACGCTTGCTTGGGGCTCGGCTTCACGCTCAGCTGCCGCGATACGTGCTGTAGGCCCACGGCGAGACGAGCAGCGGCACGTGATAGTGCGAGTCTGCATCCGCGATACCGAAGCGCAGCACCACGCGATCGACGAAGCGCGGTTCGGGCACCGTGACGCCGAACGCGGCGAAGTAATCGCCTGCATGAAAGACGAGTTCGTATTCGCCCGTGACGAGTTCGGCGCCTTCGAGCAGCGGGGCGTCGCAGCGGCCGTCGTCGTTGGTGAGGGTGGTTTTGATGGCGCGCCGCGTGTCGTTCGTGAGCGCGAAGAGCTCGACTTTGATGTTCGCGCCGGGACGTCCGTGCGCGGTGTCGAGGACGTGGGTAGTGAGCTTGCCCATTCGCATGTTCCTTGAGTTGTGCGATGACCGGCTCGCGCATCGATCCGAAAAACCCGCACCGTGGACCCAGTCCGAGGTGCGGCGGCGGCGGATCGAGGCTCCACGTCAGTGGCTACATACCCGTCGGCGTTTCAGATGCGCGCCGTGATCAGCATTGTAGAAATTTGAGACGCGCTGTGCGGCCCCGATAGGAAAGATAATGCCCGGCGCATGACAGCGGCGCGTAAGCTTGGTTCTTCTTCACGAGACGCCCGCGCCGCGCTTCCACACGGCTATCGGGCGATGCTAACCGCGCCAAAATTCGCGAATATATTGCGGGCCTGAAGACGACTATGCCGGCTGTGCCATTGCCGCGATATTTTTGGCTGCGGAAAGTGGCGATGCGCGCTTATCATGCCGCGTCCCGAAGACGGCGTCGAAGCTGGGTAACCGGGGCTTTACACACGGTCCAGTTACTTTTTCGATTCCAACTTCGGAGGCAAACAGATGCAAGCGAAAACCCGCAGTCTGCTGGTGAAGAACGCGCGAATGCTCGTCACGATGGACGAGACGCGCCGCGAGATCGCCGATGGCGGTTTGTATATCGAAGGCAATCGCATCGTCGCGGTTGGCCCGACGAGCGAATTGCCGCAAACCGCCGACGACGTGCTCGACATGCGCGGTCATCTCGTGATTCCCGGCCTCGTCAATACGCATCACCACATGTATCAGAGCCTGACGCGCGCCATTCCCGCCGCGCAGAACGCCGAGCTGTTCGGCTGGCTCACGAATCTGTACAAGATCTGGGCGCATCTCACGCCCGAGATGATCGGCGTGTCGACGCAGACCGCGATGGCCGAACTCATGCTCTCGGGTTGCACCACATCGAGCGATCATCTGTATATCTATCCGAATGGCAGCCGGCTCGACGACAGCATCGAGGCGGCGCGCGAAATCGGCATGCGTTTTCATGCGGCGCGCGGCAGCATGAGCGTCGGTCAGAAAGACGGCGGTTTGCCGCCGGATTCGGTCGTCGAAAAGGAAGATGCCATTCTGAAGGACTCGCAGCGCCTGATCGAGACGTATCACGATGAAGGCCGCTACGCGATGCTGCGGGTGGTCGTAGCGCCTTGCTCGCCGTTTTCGGTGAGCCGCGAGTTGATGCGCGATTCGGCGCTGCTCGCGCGCGAATACGGCGTGTCGTTGCACACGCATCTCGCGGAGAACGTGAACGACGTGGCGTACAGCCGCGAGAAGTTCGGCATGACGCCCGCCGAATACGCGGAAGACCTGGGCTGGGTCGGTCACGACGTATGGCATGCGCACTGCGTTCAGCTCGACAAGCCGGGCATCGAGCTCTTTGCGCGCACGGGAACGGGCGTCGCGCACTGTCCGTGCTCGAACATGCGTCTCGCGTCGGGCATTGCGCCGATTCGCGCGATGCGTGACGCGGGCGTGCCCGTGGGTTTGGGCGTGGATGGCTCGGCATCGAACGATGGCGCGCAGATGGTCGGCGAAGTGCGGCAGGCGTTGCTGCTGCAACGCGTCGGCTTCGGCCCTGACGCGATGACCGCGCGCGAAGCGCTGGAAATCGCCACGCTCGGCGGCGCGAAGGTGCTCAATCGCGACGACATCGGCGCGCTGGCGCCGGGCATGGCGGCCGATTTCGTATCGTTCGACCTGTCGCAGCCGGCGTTCGCGGGCGCGCTGCACGATCCGGTGGCGGCGCTCGTGTTCTGCGCGCCGTCGCAGGTATCGACGAGCGTGATCGACGGGAAAATCGTAGTGAAGGAAGGGCGCCTGACGACGCTGGATCTGGGCGCCGTGGTAGAGCGGCATAACCGGCTCGCGGGTGAACTGGCGAGCCACGGATAGGCGTTAGAGACGCGGGAAGGCGGTTCGGAACGCGCCGGGATGGCGCCTTCCGAGCCGCAAGAACGCCGCAAGAACCGTTTTCAAGGCTGATCGATAAGCGAGCGCGTTGCTTCCGCGACGAGACCGCGTAGCCACCGAACCTCATCGGAGTAATGACAGCGCTCGTGCCACAACTGGTAGTACTGCATGGGCGGAAAGTCGAGCGGCGCCGGCACGACGGCAAGCGGCAGGAACCTCGCGTAATGATCGGCGAAGAGGCGGGTAGTCGTGAAGACGAGATCCGACTTGATCAGCACGTAAGGCGCGAGATTGAAGTAAGGCAGCGTGACCACGACATGACGCTTGAGCCGCTCGCGCGCCAGATGCACGTCGATCGCCCCGCGCTGCCCGACCGAATAAGGCGTGGGCGCAAGATGCGGCGCGTTGAGATATTGATCGAGCGTGAGACCGCCGCGCTTGGCGAACGGATGTTGATTGCTGACGAGACACACGATCTTGTCGACGAACAGATTCGACAGATGCAATTGCTCCGGCGGTTCGGGCCAGTTGCCGACGACGATATCGAGCTTGCCATCTTCCAGCGCGAGTTCGTAATCGAACGCGGGTCCGAGCGAATGGAATTCGAGCGTTGCATTGGGCGCGGCCTGCCGAAAGCGCTCGACAACCGTCGGCACGAACAGAACGTTCAGATAGTCGGGACAGCCGATGCGATAACACCGCACCGACGTGGAAGGGTCGAAATTATGCTGCTGCACCTTGATTCGCTCGATCTCGCGCAAGGCATTCTGCGTGGGTTCGAGCAAGCGTAGACCGTATTCGGTGGGCACCATCCCGGACTTGCCGCGCACGAGCAGCGGATCTCCGGTGATGTCGCGCAGACGCCGGAGCGCCGCGCTGATGGCAGGTTGCGACTGATTGAGCTTGACGGCCGCACGGGTGACGCTGCGTTCCATCAGCAAAGTGTGCAAGACGCGCAATAAGTATGTATCGATCGCCTCGCGCTGCTGACTCATGTTATCTCCGCTATAGCCAGTATATGTTCTGGCTGATCGTTCGTAGGGTGTTGCATATCATTTTTAATATGACGGAGAGATTACGTCAAGGTGTGGCTTACCCGCAAAGACTGGGAGAGCGGCGCATTGCATCGAATTTTGAGAGATCGACTTCGTGTCGCGAATTCTGTAAATTCTGCCCGCGGTATGGTTTGATGCGACACCTTTGTGTCACAAGACCCGTCTGCGGTCCTTTTCTTCCAGCTCGGCCTGCCGGTGGCCGGGCGCATTCCGTGAACTCATGGGCAACGCCATTACCCCTACGGATACGCCACCGCGCCTGGCGCTATCCGGCATCAGCAAGCAGTACCCGTCCGTCAAGGCCAACGACGGCGTGAACCTCATCGTGAAGCCAGGCGAGATTCACGCGGTGCTCGGCGAGAACGGCGCGGGCAAGTCCACGCTGATGAAAATCATCTATGGCGCGGTGCGTCCGGATGAAGGCGAGATTCGCTGGCAGGGCGAAGTCGTCGAAATCGGCAGTCCGGCGGCGGCGCGCAAGCTCGGCATCGGCATGGTGTTCCAGCACTTCTCGCTGTTCGAGACGCTGACCGTTGGCGAGAACATCGCGCTCGCGCTCGACGACAAGTTCGACATGAAAGCGCTGTCCAAGCGTATTCGCGATGTGTCGGCGGACTACGGGCTCGATGTCGATCCGCAACGTCACGTTCACAGTCTCACCGTCGGCGAACGTCAGCGCGTGGAGATCGTGCGCTGTCTTCTGCAGAACCCGCGCTTGCTCATCATGGACGAGCCGACTTCGGTGCTGACGCCGCAAGCGGTCAAGAAGCTCTTCACCGTGTTGCGACGACTCGCGGCGGAAGGGTGCAGCATTCTCTACATCAGTCACAAGCTCGACGAAATCCGCGCGCTCTGCGAGAACGCCACCGTGATGCGCGGCGGCCGCGTGACCGGCAATGTCGATCCGCGCAACGAAACGGATGCCTCGCTCGCGCAATTGATGGTCGGCCATTCGCTGCCGGATTATCAGCGTCGCCAACACACGCCGGGCGATGTCCGGCTCGCGGTGAAGAACCTTTCGGTGGCGAGTCCCGATCCGTTCGGCACGTCGCTCGAAAACGTCTCCTTTGCCGTGCAGGCGGGCGAGATTTTCGGGATCGCGGGCGTGTCGGGGAACGGTCAGGCGGAATTGCTCGCGTCGCTCTCGGGCGAGATTCGCGATTCCCATGTCGCAACGGACGCCGTGACGATCTGCGGCACACCAGCCGCGCGGCTGTCCGCGGGCGCGCGGCGGCGTCTGGGCTTTGCGTTCGTGCCGGAAGAGCGGCTCGGGCGCGGCGCGGTTCCGGCCATGTCGCTTGCCGAGAATGGCTTGCTCACCGCGCATCGGCAGAGCATGGTGCGCGGCGGCTGGGTCAACTCGCGCGCGGTCAAGAGCTTTGCCGATCGCTGCATCAAGGCCTTCGACGTGCGTTGCGGCGGCAGCGGCGCGTTCGCGCAAAGTCTGTCGGGCGGCAATTTGCAGAAGTTCATCGTCGGCCGCGAGATTCTTCAGGAGCCGAAGGTGCTCGTCGTCGCCCAGCCGACCTGGGGCGTCGATGTCGGCGCGGCGGGCTTCATCCGCCAGCAGTTGCTCGATCTCGCGGCGCGCGGCGTCGCCATTCTGGTGATCTCCGAGGAACTGGAAGAACTGTTCGACATCTGCGACCGGCTCGCCGTGATCGCGCGCGGCAAACTGTCGCCGGTGCGCAAGACGCGCGAAACCAACGCGGAGGAAGTCGGCCTGTTCATGGCCGGACTCTTCGACGGAAAGCGCGCGCCCGCAGCCGAACTCGACTCATTGAGCAAGTAAAGATGATCTTCCCTTATCGACTCGAAGCGCGCCCGACACCGTCGCGCGCCATGCAGCTCGCCGTGCCCGTGGTCGCCGCGGTGGCGACGCTCGTCATCGGCTTCCTGATTTTCAGTCTCGTCGGGCAGGACCCGCTGCGCGCGATGCACGCGTTCTTCGTCGAACCGCTCTCGAACGTGAACGGCTGGTCGGAGCTCGTGCTGAAGGCGTCGCCCTTGTGCCTGATCGGGCTCGGGCTTGCGGTCGGTTATCGCGCGAACGTGTGGAATATCGGCGCGGAAGGGCAGATGCTTCTCGGCGGCATCGTCGCGGGCGGCATCGCCATCCATGTCGGCGATACCTCCGGCTGGTGGACGCTGCCCTTGATGATGCTCGGCGGCGTCGTGGGCGGCATGCTCTGGGCGGCGATTCCCGCGCTGCTCAAGAGCCGCTTCAACACCAACGAGATTCTGACGAGCCTCATGCTCACCTACGTCGCCACGCAGTTGCTGATCTATCTCGTGAGCGGCCCGTGGCGCGACCCCGAAGGCATGAACTTCCCCATCTCGGCGATGTTCGGCGACGACGCGCTCTTCCCGCGTCTCTACGGCGACTGGCACTGGACGTGGCTCAAGGGCACGCGTATCAACGCGTCGGTGTTTCTCACGGCCATCGCGGTGCCGCTCGTGTGGGTTTTCATGCGCAAGAGTTTCGCGGGCTTTCGCATGAACGTGGGCGGTCTTGCGCCGCTCGCCGCGCGCTACGCCGGTTTCTCGGACAAGAAGACCATCTGGACCTCGCTCCTGCTCTCGGGCGGCCTCGCCGGGCTCGCGGGCATGGGCGAAGTGGCCGGGCCTATCGGGCAATTGCAGGCGGGCTGGTCGCCGGGATACGGCTTCACGGCGATCATCGTCGTGTTCGTGGGACGGCTGCATCCGGTGGGCATCGTGCTCGCAAGTCTCCTGATGGCGCTGCTCTACCTCGGCGGCGAAGCGGTGCAGACCTCGCTGCAACTGCCGCAGGCGCTTGCGGGCGTCTTCCAGGGCTTGCTGCTCTTTTGCCTCCTCGGTTGCGACCTGTTCGTCAATTACCGCATCCGGCGCCGCGCGATCGCGCATCACGCTTCCTGACGAGACCTACGACATGGATATCAATCAAGCCAGCAATCTCGCCTCGAGCGCGGTCGTCGCGGCCATTCCGCTGATGTTCGCGGGCGCGGGCGAACTCGTCGCGGAAAAGTCCGGCGTGCTCAATCTCGGCGTCGAGGGAATGATGCTGATGGGCGCCGTCACCGGCTACGCGGTGACATCGATCACGGGTAATCCGTGGCTCGGCATCGTCGCGTCGATTTTCGCGGGCATCGCGATGGCGCTTCTGTTCGGCTTTCTCACCATCACCATGCTTGCGAATCAAGTCGCCACCGGCCTTTCGCTGACGATCTTCGGCATCGGCTTTTCGGCCTACGTAGGCAAGCCGTACACGTCGGCGGCAGTGCGCGCGAGCATCGACGTGATGCCGATTCCGGGTCTTGCCAGCATTCCCGTGCTCGGCCCGGCTATCTTCTCGCTTACGCCGCTCGGCTATCTTGCGTTCATCATGTTCGGCGTGATCGGCTGGTTTCTCTACAAGACGCGTGCGGGGCTCGTGCTGCGCTCGGTCGGCGAATCGCCTTCGGTCGCGCACTCGGTGGGCTTTCCCGTGGTCGGCGTGCGCTACGGCGCGACGCTCTTCGGCGGCGCGATGGCCGGTATCGCGGGCGGCTATTACTCCATCGTCTATTTGCACGTCTGGCAGGAGCAGCTCACGTCCGGACGCGGCTGGATTGCGCTCGCGCTCGTCGTGTTCGCCACGTGGCGGCCAGGGCGTCTTTTGATCGGCGCGCTCTTGTTCGGCGCCGTGATGGCCTTGCAGTTTTACGCGCAGGCCATCGGCGTGCCGGTGCCGACGCAGTTTCTCGCGATGCTGCCGTATATCGCGACCATCGTCGTGCTGGTGCTGATCTCGCGCAATCCGAACACCATCAAGCTGAACGCGCCCGCATCGCTTGGCAAGCCGTTCTTCGCGGCAAGCTGAACGTGGATTTGTCAACGCGCGCGCGGTTCTCCGCTGTTGCAGGGAGGCAGCACGCGCGCCGTCAGACGGTTCCGTTGCGATTTTTTTCCGACGAAACTGGCGCACGTCGTTTTCCATTTCGTGGCTCATCAAACAACATCGACCAGGAGAAACACAATGAATAAACCATGGCTGAAGGCAATCGCGGCAACCGTCGCTTTGTCCGCCACGCTCGCGACGGCGAGCGCGCAAGCGGCGGATGCACCGGGCGTCGCGTTCGTCTATCTCGGCAATCCGGGCGATGCAGGCTGGACCTTCGCGCACGACGCGGGCAGCAAGGAAGCCGAAGCGAAGTTCGGCGACAAGATCAAGATCACGCGCGTGGAAAACGTGCCGGAATCCGCCGACTCGGAGCGCGTGTTCCGCGATCTGGCGAACAAGGGCAACAAGGTCATCTTCGGCACGAGCTTCGGCTATCAGGACTTCCAGTTGAAGGTGGCGAAGGATTTCCCGGACACGATTTTCCTCACGGCCACGGGCTTCAAGAAGGCCAAAAACTTCGGCACATATGACGTGCGGATGTATCAAGGCGCGTACTTGGCAGGCGTCGCCGCCGGTTATGTGACGAAGAGCAATACGTTGGGCTTCGTGGCATCGGTGCCAATTCCCGAAGTGGTCCGCAACATCAACGCGTTCACGATGGGCGCGCGTTCGGTGAATCCGAAGGTCCACACGAAGGTCATCTGGATCAACAGCTGGTTCGATCCGGGCAAGGAAAAGCAGGCTGCCGAAACGCTGATCGGTCAGGGCGCGGACGTGCTCTTGCAGAACACCGACTCGAACGCCACGCTCAACACCGCGAACGAGAAGCACGTGTTCGCCTTCGGCTGGGATTCGAACATGAAGAAGTTCGGCCCGAACGCGCATTTGGGTTCGGTGGTCGCGCACTGGGGCGTGTACTACAACGCGGTCATTCAGCAAGTGCTCGATGGCAAGTGGAAGAACGACCCGGTGTGGCTCGGTATGCCGCAGAAGGCCGTGGACCTCGAGGACCTGAACAGCAGCGCGATTCCGCCGAAGGCCATGCAAGCCGTGTCGGCGAAGCGTGACGATCTGCACTCGGGCAAGTGGGATGTGTTCACGGGTCCGATCAAGGATCAGTCGGGCGCGGAAAAGGTGCCGGCCGGCAAGACGCTGACCGACCCGGAAATGCAGCGTATCAACTGGTACGTGGAAGGCGTGGACGGCTCGCTGCCGAAGTAAGCCTCGCGAGCAGGCTGCGAAACGAAAAACCGCGCGTCGTGCTGCCACGACGCGCGGTTTTTAATTGAAGCAATCAATCTTCGATACGCAAGCCGACCTTGATCGTTACCTGCCAGTGCTGGATCTTGCCGTCTTCGACATGTCCGCGCGTTTCCGTCACTTCGAACCAGTGAATGTTGCGCAGCGTCTTCGATGCCTTCGACAGTGCGACGCGCACGGCGTCATCGCTCGATTCCTGCGACGAGCCGGTGAGTTCGATCTGCTTGTAGACGTGTTCCGTCATGATGTTCTCCTTGTGAAAAGCATGGCGATCGCTCGGGGCGAACGGGTGCAATGCGAAATACTCGCGGTGTCGATGCAGCAAGGCGTGCGCCAACACACAGCCGACGCATGAAAGACGCGCGCCTCGCGAAAGAGCGAGGCGCGGGGGAAAACATCGAAGGAATTCGGCGGGGAATCAGCGCAGCGGACGCGATGCGGCGTCGCCCGCATCCTGGCGACGCGCGCCGCGCCGCCTGCGCGCCGAAACGGTCGCGCCGAATTCGCTCAAGATCTGCGTGCGAGCGCGGCTCGCAAACACGAGGAACCCGAAGCCGTTCGCTTCGTACCAATAGCCGCCGTTCTCCAGACCGTCGAGCGGCTGTTCGAGCGCATTCGTGATCGACTCCACGCAGCGCCTGTGCAGTTCGTCGATGGCGGGATAGGGCGGTTGAGCGCCGCGCACGCTGCATAGCAGGACATCGAGCCCTGGCAGCACATGCGCGTAGAGCACAGGCTCGTCCTGCGCGCGAGCGCGTGCAATTTTCGTATCGAGCTGACCGAACGGCTTGAAATGCCGCACCACGGCGAGGAAAGACTCGTCGCCATCAGCTTTCACACGTTTACGCTTTTTCGGGAAGGACATAAAAACTCGCCTGAAAAAGATTTGCAAGAAACGCAGCGTCCTCATGCGGCCACTCCCGTCTTGCGTGCCGCACGTCGATCTTTTATAGCGCATCGATGTGATCCGGTCACGGTGATTCGCAAACTTGAATGCACGCCGGGTTCTGCTACCGGTGCACACCCGTGGCGCACGAATCATGCCGATGACCGTTTGGCGGCCCGCTGGCATCCCTCTGAGCATCTATCTCAATAATAGTCCCGCTGCTGCCCTGTCGAACAGCCTAAAGAAAGAAAAAAGCGGGGGGGCGCACCAATTGACGGGTGGGTGCGCCCGGATGCAATGCGCTCACGCGCTCGACGAACCGGGCTTGCGGCCGTGATCGAATCAGACGCGCGGCCGTTTCAGCTCGTCGCGGATCTCGCGCAGCAGCAACACGTCTTCGGGCGTGGCGGCGGGCGGCGGCGGCGCTTCGGTGGGCTTGCGCAAATTGTTGATGAACTTGACCATCAGAAAGATGATGAACGCAAGGATGATGAAGTTGATCAGCACGGTAATGAACGAACCGTAGCCGAACACCGCGACACCCGCGGTCTGCAAGTCTTTATACGAATCGGGATTGCCTTTATAGCTGGGCGGTATCTGCCCCAGACGTATGAAAAGGTTCGAGAAGTCGAGCCCGCCCGTGGCCAGACCGACCACCGGCATGATCAGATCCTTCACGACGGAGTTGACTATCGTCGAGAAAGCGCCGCCGATGATCACACCAACGGCGAGGTCCATCACGTTGCCTTTGAGGGCGAAGTTCTTGAATTCGTCGATCATGCTCATGCGCGGCTTCCTCCGGTTGGTGTGAGACGTTTTTTGCGAGCTAAAAGCGGCAGCAAGGGCTATGCCATTGATCCGCAGACGAAACGCCATAAGGCGCGCGCTTCGTCTGCAGACACGAGCATGATAGTCAATTCGCTCGATGAACGTGCGCGCGGCGCGCGGGACATGCCTTTCAGGTCGTGCTCACGTGACCCACGCTGATAGCCGCGCAGAATGCCGCGTGATCCGCGACGGTCTGTGCGCCGTAGCGTTCGGCCCAGCTTGCATAGGCGGCGTCGAACTTGTCGGAGGTGCCGCAATAGCCCGTGATCAGCGCGGCGTCGCCCGTGCGGGCGTGCGCGCGAGCGAGCAGAAGGCCGAGACACCACGCGTAGAAATCGAAGGTCGCGCCATGCAGCCAGTCGACCGGAATGGAGCCGCGAATCTGCTTCATCTGGCGTACGTAGAAATCGCGCCCGGCGATGGTCGTCCAGCCAAGCAGCGCATCCGACGAACTCTGCATGAGCCTTTGCCCTTGCACGACGCGACGCCCCTGATGCTGCTGCGTCTCGTCGAGCGGCGCGACGAAGGGTGCGGCGGCCGGCACGATGCCTTCCTTCACCTGGATGAACAGCGGGTCGCCGAGCGCCCGGCCGAGCATGAGCACGAGATAGGCGCGTGTGCCGACACTGCCGACGCCCACCACGCGATGCGCCACATCGGCGACTTCGTAGCGTTCCAGCATGATGCGCCATTCGCCCGCGATGGTTTGTAAATACGGCTTCAGGCCATCGACCACATGATTCTTCTCAGCGGCGTCGAGGCGCGTGAGAATCGGCGGATCGACCTTGAAGCGCCAGCTTTTGCCAGCGGGTTCGGCAACCTTGGCGAGCATGGTCGCGTGCGAACGTTTCATCGCGCGCTCGACCGTTTTCGTGATGGTTTCCTTTTCGCTGGCATCGAGCCTGGTCGGCGCGTCGATGTGGAGGGCGCTCGCGTATGAACGCATTTGCCAGAGATCGTAGGGGCTCACCTGCCAGAGCGAAGCCATGGACGTGCGATACGCCGCGCATGCCGAACGCACCGCGCGCTCGCGACCGCTCGCATCGACGCCATTTTCGCGCGCCGCCACGTTGATGCTCGCGGTGAGGCGCTTCAGGTCCCACTCCCACGGACCGACGAGCGTTTCGTCGAAATCGTTGAGGTCGAACACCACGTCCTGACGCGGCGTGCGAAAGAGTCCGAAGTTATTGATGTGCGCGTCGCCGTCGATGATCACGTTGTGCCCGATCGAAGGCGACTTCGCCAGATCCCAGGCCATCACCGTGGCCGACCCACGCAGGAACGCGAACGGCGACTCGGCCATGCGCGCCATGCGCAGCGGGATGAGCCGCTCCTGACGGCCGGCGTTGACGGCGAGCACGCGCTCGACGGGGTTCGGCCGGTTGGCTTCGGGCTGCCAGCCCGCGTGGGCTTCGAACGGCACGGCGTCGCGCAGCGCGCGGCCCTTGGCGCGGCTTTCCTCGGCCGTGCCAAGCGTATCGGATGATGTCGATGCCAAGGAGTTCGGGCGCGTGGGCAAGCGAATTCTCCTTCAGACGCTTACGCGCCGATAGTTTTTACAAGGCACGCCCACTCACTCGGTCGGCGTGTCGATCTAATCTTGCGCTAAAGCAAGCATCACGCCGGAGGAGCCTGCGTGCGCGTGGGCACGCGATGTGCTCACTCATGTCCGCTGGAATCGCCCAACGCGACACATCATCCCGACGCTTTACGCGTCACTCTATTCGAACTCATCATCTCATGCCGAACGAACTCCGCATTGCCGAGGGCTCTCCCTTTCCGCTCGGCGCGACCTGGGACGGAAAAGGCGTCAACTTCGCGCTGTTTTCCGCCCACGCCACCAAAGTCGAGCTGTGCCTCTTCGACGAAAAGGGCGAGCAGGAGACGCATCGCATCGAATTACCCGAATATACCGACGAAGTCTGGCATGTCTACATCAACGACCTGGCGCCTGGCGCGGTCTATGGTTATCGCGTGCACGGACCGTACGAGCCCGAAGCGGGACATCGCTTCAATCCGAACAAGCTGCTGCTCGACCCGTATGCCAAGGCGCACGTTGGCGAACTAAAGTGGGACCCCGCCGTGTTCGGCTACACGCTCAACGCGGAAGGCGACGATCTCACCTTCGACGAACGCGACAGCGCGCCTTTCATGCAGAAGTGCCAGGTCGTCGATCAGACGTTCTCGTGGACGCATCCGACACGTGGCCGCGTGCCTTGGGAACACACGATCTTTTACGAGACCCACGTGCGCGGCTTCACGAAGCGCCATCCGGCGATTCCCGAGCATATGCGCGGCACATTCGAAGGGCTCGGCCAGAAGGAAATCGTCGATTACATCAAGAGTCTGGGCGTAACGTCCGTTGAACTGATGCCGATTCAGGCGTTCGTCAACGACAGCTACCTGCTCGACAAGGGACTCACGAACTACTGGGGCTACAACACCATCGGCTTTTTCGCTGCCGATCCGCGCTTCTTTGCGCGCGGTTCGGGTGCGATCGCGGAGTTCAAGGAGATGGTCGACCGCCTGCACGAAGCCGGCCTCGAAGTGATCCTCGACGTGGTTTACAACCACACCGCCGAAGGCAACGAACGCGGGCCGACGCTGTCGTTCCGGGGTATCGACAACGCGTCGTACTATCGGCTGATGCCGGACGAGCCGCGTTACTACATCAACGATACGGGCACGGGCAACACGCTCAATCTTTCGCATCCGCGCGTCTTGCAGATGGTCACCGACAGCCTGCGTTACTGGGTGACGGAAATGAACGTCGATGGCTTCCGCTTCGACCTCGCCACCATTCTCGGACGCGAGACCTATGGATTCGACGAAGGCGGCGGGTTCCTCGACAGCTGCCGTCAGGACCCTATCCTCGCGACCGTGAAGCTGATTGCGGAGCCGTGGGATTGCGGTCCGGGCGGCTATCAGGTCGGCGGTTTCCCGCCGGGCTGGGCGGAATGGAACGATCGTTATCGCGATACCGTGCGCGGTTTCTGGAAGGGCGACGAAGGCGAAGCGCCAGAACTCGCCACGCGCATGACCGCGTCGGGCGACAAGTTCAACAAGCGCGGACGCCGTCCGTGGGCGAGCGTGAACTTCATCACGGCGCACGACGGCTTTACGCTCAACGATCTCGTCTCCTATAACGACACGCATAACGACGCGAACGGCGAAGACAACAAGGACGGCCATTCGGACAACAAGTCGTGGAACTGCGGCGTGGAAGGTCCGACCGACGATCCCGAGATTCGCGCGCTGCGCGAGCGCCAGAAGCGCAATTTGCTCGCGACGCTCCTGTTCTCGCAAGGCACGCCGATGATCCTGGCCGGCGACGAATTCGGCCGCACGCAAGAGGGTAACAACAACGCGTATTGTCAGGACGACGATATCAGCTGGGTGAACTGGGATATCGACGACGAAGGTCGCGCGCTTACCGAGTTTGTCCGCAAATTGACGACCTTGCGTCATACGCTGCCCGTGCTGCGGCGTCAGCGCTTCCTGACGGGCGAGTATCGCCAGGATCTCGAAGTCGCGGACGTTAAGTGGCTTAGTCCGGACGGCCAGGAACTGTCGGACGAGCAATGGGGCGACCCGAACATGCGCTGCTTCGGCATGGTGCTCGACGGTCGCGCGCAGGCGACGGGCATTCGCAAGCCGGCATCCGATGCGACGTTGCTGCTGATCGTCAATTCATATCACGATGTCGTGGATTTCAAGCTGCCTGATATCCCGGGCTCGGATCAGTGGAGTTGCCTCATCGATACGAACGCGCCGATTCGCGAGGAACTGGAAGATTTCGACTCGGGCAACGTGTATCAGGTGACAGGGCGTTCGCTGCTGCTGTTGGCCTTGCATGCGCGCGGCGCGACGCGGCGAATCTTCAAGCGACTGGAAGAAGCGCTGACGGATGACGTGCCGCCCGATGCGCCGGAAGACAAACCGGCCGCGTGAGGAATGAGATGACCCTTGCGTAGTGACCGGACGCAAGCGGTTATCATGCAGTTCCCTCGATGACGACGAGGCGGCGGCGAGCCGCCTCTTTTTTTAACCATGCCATTTCGCTTCTTTTTCCCTGTGCAGTTGCATGAAAGACTTCGCGCGGCGCCTGGCGCATGATGCTGCAAGTGTTGGTGCGCGTTGCAACGTGGGATCAGCTCGAACGCATTTGGGAATTCGTGGTTGGGTTCTTCAAGTTCTTGTGGGCGTTGTTGCGGTTTTTGGGTGGCGGGGGGTGAGCCTTTCGCGTCCCTGATGTATTGAGCTTTTGCGCGGGCTTATGGCAGCAACACTCGTCGATGTGCCGGACTGGGTCGGTCTCCATAGCTGCTAATGCTCGAAATATCGAGCTTTAGCGCACGCTCCACATGCTGAACGTTCCGGCCGAAAAGCCAAGCGAGCGCCCCAAAAAAAACCCCGCACGAAGCGGGGCTCATAACGCCAGTTTCAAACCGCGCGAATCACGTATCGCGCCAGCTATCATCCGTGCTGCCGAGGTCTACGCCGCCACCGCCATCGCTCCAATCGTTCGAGCCGTTGCCGAAGTCGAGTCCGCCACCGCCGCCGCCGTTACCGAAGTCCAGGCCGCCGCCGTTGTCGTTGCGACGTTCAACCGGCACGTCACGCTCGATCACGCGTTCTCGTCCGTTCGACAGCGCTTCGCCAAGCAGAACGCCAGTCAACAAACCGCCCATGCCGCCGCCGAATGCACCGCCGCCTTGCTGAATGACGACCGGCGGCTGTTGCCCTTGCTGCGGATACGGACCCTGTTGAGGATAAGGCCCCTGCGGCCCGTAAGGCTGCTGCTGACCGCGCCCGAAGCGCTCCGCTTCTTGCGCATACGCCGACTGCCCCTGCGCCGCGGCCTGGGCAGCGTTCGGGTCCGGGCGGCCTTCGGCGCGCGCCTTCAAACTCGCCACCTGATTTTCCAAATCCTGAATCGCATACGGCGGCACGGGGTTTTTGGCATCCGACAACGCCTCGACCATCTCACGCAATTGCGTCTCGGCGCCTTCCACTTCCTTTAGCAATGCCTCATGCCCAGGCGTCGTGGAAAGCCGGACGTCGAGCTTGAGCGAACGCACTTCGTTCAGCAGTTCGGTCGCGCGCTTGAGTTGCGTGCGACGATCGTCGTCGGCGCGGCCATCGTCACGGACGCGGGCGCGCTTCATTCCCCAGCGCAGCACGAGCGCAATCGCACCGATCAGCACGATCAAGCCGATCCACATGCCGATCGACGGTCCATGTTTCTGCGGCGCGACCTGTGCGCCCTGATTGAACGGATTGGTCGCGACCGCGCCGGTCGAACTGCGCGTCTCGTTACCGGCGTTTGGGCTGATGCTGGCGCGATTCGCATCGGCCTGAATGCGCGCCTGCGTTTCGTTGAAGCGCGCGGGCGTCGTGAAGCCAAGCGCGGGATCGATGGACTGCGCCTGTTGAAGATGCAAAAGCGCGTCGCTATAGCGGCCTTCGCGATCGAGCACCTGCGCATAGAGATAATGCGCATGAGCATTCTTCGGATGCGCGTCGAGCACTTCGCTCAACTGCGAATCGGCCTTTTGCCAGTTGCCTTGCGTCATCGACTGCTCGACTTGCTGCGCGGTTGGCACGGCGAAGGCGAGCGGAGACGCAACCGACAGGCAAAGGGCCAGGGATAGCGAGAGCGCAAGAGCCGACAGAGTCTTTTTCATGTTGCAGGCCGGGCGCGATAAGCACCCGTCTCCTTTCTGAGCTGCAATCGGGAAAGCGGATGCATGCAAGCGCGATACCCGCTGATTCGTCCGACGCGCGCGCGAGCCGCCAGGGCCGCGCCGCGCACTGACGAACATATTACTGCGCCGGCGTATTCAACTGCTTCTTCAGCGCTTCGAGACGGTCTTCCACGGACGGACCGCGATTGAGCGCCGCGAGTTTGTCATCGAGCGCCTTGCCCGACTTCTGATCCGCCGAATTCAGACGCGCGTCCGAGCGCGCGTTGGCCAACTGCACCTTGTCTTCGAGCTTCTGGAAGTCTTCGGACAGATTCTTTCCGCCGATGCCGCCCAGCGCGGTCGCGGCCGTGTCTTTCGCGGTCGCGATCTGCTGCTTGGCCTGCAGAATGTTCGAGCGCGCGTTCAAGTCGTTGCGACGTTGACGCATGTCGTTGATCTGCTGCTTCAAATGCTCCACGGAAGGCACGAGTGTCTGCAATTCGCCGGCGAGGGCATCGCGTTCCGTTTCGGCGTTGGCTTGCGCGGCGAGGGCTTCGCGCGCGAGGCTTTCATCGCCGGTTTGCAGCGCGCGCTTCGCGCCGTCTTCGTACTTCTTCGCTTTCTCGGCCGCGACGTCGCGTTTGCTCTGCTGCGTGGCGACCTGCGCCTCGATTTCGATCAGCGAGTTCTCAGCCTTGGCGATGCTGTCGTCGAGCTCGCGCACGATCTGCCGCGCATCGCGCGATGGGTCCTGCATGGTGTCGGCTGCGTCGT
Organism: Caballeronia sp. TF1N1; assembly: GCF_022878925.1. Taxonomy (NCBI): domain Bacteria; kingdom Pseudomonadati; phylum Pseudomonadota; class Betaproteobacteria; order Burkholderiales; family Burkholderiaceae; genus Caballeronia; species Caballeronia sp. TF1N1. Next base: position 1,564,558 of record NZ_CP084626.1, on the reverse strand, counting down.
TGAGCAGACCTTTGACCGTGCGCGTGATGGAATCCAGAAGCGACATGTATTTCTCCTTGATGAAGACCGCGGCATGCAAGCCCGCGCGGCTCGAATGTGAGGCGCATGGCGCAGGATTGCAAGCGTCGTTGACCAGCCGATGACGACCGGGTTTACCCCGCTTATTAGAGCATGCCGCGCCTTAATCGGGGCTTAAGCAAGGTGAAGGAGTGTAACGTCGTGCAAACGAACGAAGCGGAATACAGCGCGTGCTTCAGTTGTCCGCGCGGCCGTCGTCGGTTAGAGAGGCATCGTCGTCCAGAGGTTCGTCGGGACTTGCGGATTCGTCGGGCACAGGAAGGTGCGCAGGCTTCGCGGCCGCGCGCTTGGTGGCGCTTGCCGCTGCTTCCCGCGCCTCGCGGGCCGCGGCCTTGGCGGCGACGCTGCGCAAGGCCACGGTCAGTGGATCGGGCGCCTTGGGCGCGCGCAGGCGATCTACGATACCCGCTGCCTTGATCTGCTCGCTCGTCGCGTTGAAGTTGAGCACTGCACGCCGCATCAGCTCGCTCACGCTGATGCCGAGCTGATCCGCCGTGTTGCTGATGGCGAGTTTCTGCGCCGGGGTCACGAAAACAACGATGCGTTCGGTAGGCTTGGTCGTCATGAGCAGCTCGCAAACAGTAGGGCGGTTGTAAGCGCGTAAGCGCGTACGCACGAGTGGGCGCTTGAACCGCGTTCCCTATCATCAAACGGCACGACTTCTTTACCGCAACTTCTGGCGCCACTTGAAACCTGAGTGGCTTAAAACCAATCATATCGGTTTCGCGGGCTCGCGCGTGCGGCCGCGACCGCATGGCGACGATCCTCGGGCATTTCGCAAAACTGCTCTGCGATCAACCACTTGGCTATTTTCTCATACGGTTGTCCACAAGGCTCTCAACACTTTCGGGGGATAACCCCGGTGCAACCCCGACCCTTTCCGCCGAAGACCGGGTTTCGGGCGCCACATCGGCAATTACTTACAAAAAATCGCGACGGGTTTTGTAGTGTCGCCTGCGAATTCTTTAAAATGCGCTGTTATTCACGGTTACCCGTCCCACACGGTCGAAGCCGGCCTGCCCATTCGCTTGGTCCCGTCTTTCTGAAAGTGCTCAGGCGCTGACATACCCAAGGCGCCACAGAGCGCGCGCTTCGAAGCGCGCGGAACGATCCCAGTCATGCCTATCATCAAACGACCCGACTCTACGAATTCATCGCGACTGAATCGCGAACCTCGCTGGAACGACTCATCCAACGATGCCGGCGGCGGCAATGGACGCAACGGCGGCAACGGACGCGATGGCGGCAATGGCGGTCGCAATGGAAAGAACGGCCGCGACGGGCGCGATTCCCGACGCTCGCCGCTCGCGCGCGTCGCGCTGTGGTTCGCGGGGCTCGCGGCTATCGGCGTGGTGGTGGGCGGGCTGATCGTCGGCTATGCGCTCGTCGTGATGGAGCCGAACCTGCCTTCGCTCGATGCGCTGATCGACTATCGCCCGAAAGTGCCGCTCAGGGTCTACACGTCGGATCACGTGCTGATCGGCGAATTCGGCGAAGAGCGCCGCAGCCTCGTGCGTTTTCAGGACATTCCCGACCAGATGAAGAAGGCGGTGCTCGCCATCGAGGATTACCGCTTCTACGATCACGGTGGCGTCGATTTCATCGGCATTCTGCGTGCTGGCGTAAGCGACATCACGCACGGCGGCGCGTCGCAAGGCGCAAGTACGATCACCATGCAGGTCGCGCGCAACTTCTTTCTGTCGAGCGAAAAAACCTATACGCGCAAGATCTACGAGATGCTGCTCGCCTACAAAATCGAGCGCGCGTTGACGAAAGACCAGATTCTCGAGTTGTATATGAATCAGATCTATCTCGGCGAACGCGCCTATGGTTTTTCCGCCGCGGCGCGCGTGTATTTCGGCAAGGACCTGAAGGACATCACGCTTGCCGAAGCCGCCATGCTCGCCGGTTTGCCGAAGGCGCCGTCGGCCTATAACCCGGTGGTCAATCCGAAGCGCGCGAAGGTGCGTCAGCAGTACATTCTGAAGCGCATGTTCGATCTGCACTTCATCTCGCGCGAGCAATACGATCAGGCGGTCGCCGAAGAACTTCGCACGAAGTCGGGTGGCACCGAATACGGTGTGCATGCGGAGTACGTCGCGGAAATGGTGCGGCAGATGATGTACGCGCAGTACAAGGAAGAAGCGTACACGCGCGGCCTGACGGTCACGACGACCATCGATTCCGCCGATCAGGACGCGGCCTATCGCGCCGTGCGCAAGGGCATCATGGACTACGAGCGGCGTCACGGTTATCGTGGGCCGGAAGGCAGCATCGCTCTGCCTGGCAACGCGGACGATCGCGCCGAAGCCATCGAGGATGCGCTCGTCGATCATCCGGACAACGGCGAACTCGTCGCTGCCGTGGTGACCGTGGCGAACGCGAAGCAAGTGGTCGCGCAATTCGTCGGCGGCGATACGGCCACCATTTCCGGCGAGGGCCTGCGTTTCGTCGCGGCCGCGCTGCGCAACAATGCATCGAAGGCGCTTGCCATCAAGCCGGGTTCGATCATCCGGCTGGCGAAGGACGCGAAGGACACGTGGCAGATCACGCAATTGCCGCAAGTGGAAGGCGCGCTCGTTTCGATGGTGCCGCAGGACGGCGCAATCCGCGCGCTCGTCGGCGGCTTCGACTTCAACAAGAACAAGTTCAACCACGTGACGCAAGCGTGGCGTCAGCCGGGTTCGAGCTTCAAGCCGTTCATCTATTCGGCCGCGCTCGACAAGGGCTTGGGACCGGCGACCATCATCAACGACGCGCCGCTGTACTTTCCGCCCGCATCGCCCGGTGGCGACGCCTGGGAACCGAAGGACGACGATCAACCCGACGGCCCGATGTCCATGCGCACCGGCTTGCAGAAGTCGAAGAACCTGGTGTCGATTCGTATCCTGTCGTATATCGGCACGAGCTACGCGCAGGACTTCGTCACGCAGAAGTTCGGCTTCGACAAGGACAAGACGCCGCCGTATCTGCCGCTCGCGCTGGGCGCGGGACTCGTCACGCCGTTGCAGTTGAGCGGCGCGTACTCGGTGTTCGCGAATGGCGGCTATCGCATCAACCCGTATCTGATCGGCGAAGTCGCCGATGCGCGCGGCAGCGTCATTTCGCGCGCCGATCCGCTCACGGCCAGCAAGAACGCGCCGCAAACGCTCGAACCGCGCAACGCTTACGTCATGAATAGCCTGTTGCATACGGTGGCGACGGCGGGCACGGGTTCGGGCACCAACGTGCTCAAGCGCAGCGACCTGCAAGGCAAGACGGGTACGACCAACGACGCCAAGGACGGCTGGTTCGCGGGCTATCAGCATCAGCTCGTCGCGGTGGCGTGGATGGGCTATGACCAGCCGAAGACGCTGGGCAGCCGCGAGTTCGGCGCGCAGCTTGCGTTGCCGATCTGGGTCGACTTCATGGGACGCGCGCTGCGCGGCATCCCGCAGGAACAGATGCAGCGGCCCGACGGCGTGACCACCGTGGACGGCGAACTGTTCTATGCCGATCGCACGCCGGGTGCGGGCTTCGTTGCGAGCATCGGCATGGACAACGTCAATCCGACCGCGGGCGATACCAACACCACGGGCGGCGTCGGCCCGGCGGGCATGCAGGCGCCGCCCGCGCCGCAAGTCACCACCGATGAGCGCAAGCAGATCATGGATATGTTCAATAAGCCGTGATGGGTAAGGCAGGATAAAAAAACGCGCCGTGGTTCTGAACGAACCCGGCGCGTTTTCTATTGGTGACGGTGCTTCAGTTCCCGACCGTCGCCGCGGACTTCACCGCGCAACTCACATCGAGCGTGCTCTTGTCCGCGAAGCTGAACGTGAGCGGAATCGTCGAGCCGATCTTGAGTGGCTTGCCCGGCTGTTCGAGCATCACGTGATAACCCTTCGGTGCGAACTGTAGCGTGCCATGCGCGGGGACATCGACGGAATCGACGGGGGCCATCGTCGCGGTGCCGCTTTTGGTATCCGACTTGTGCATCATCGCCATGCCGAACGCGGGGGTATCGACGCCCGTGAGCGTGACGGCTTTGTCGCCATTGTTGGCCAGCGTGAAGTAGCCCGACGATGGCAGGTTAGGCGGCATTGCGCGAACCCAGCAATCGCGCGCTTCGAGCGGCGCGGCATGGGTCAGCGTCGCGAAAGATGCGCACGTCAGCGCGCCGAACAATACAGCGATTTTCTTCATTGCTTTCTCACTTGACCGTGAAGTTATAGTTGCCCTGCGTGCGATGACCATCGGCGGCGACAGCTGTCCATTGCACTTTGTAGACGCCCGGCTGCAAGTCGTGGAGTGCGACGCTCATGTGCTTTTTGTCTTTCGTATCGACGACGGACTTTTCGGTGTTGACCTGCTTGCCCTGACCATTGGTCACGGTCAGTTTGCTGAAGGTCGGTTCGAGCGCTTCGCCGAAGTCGATCGATACTTCGTGCGGCGCGTTGACGGTCGCGCCAGGGCCAGGCTGTTGCAGCTTCGGCAGCGCGTGCGCGAACGCAAACGACGCCGATGCGAAGAATGCGCAAGCCAGCGCGCCGCGCAAGGCGGAAAGGGTACTCATGATGCATCCTTGTGATTTTCACGCTTGCCGCGCGAAGCGTGCAAACGCGAGGTATGGCATGTCGGAAGAGGGGGACGCGTATCAGGCGAGAACAGGCGGCGCGCGAGGCAGCGCCACGCCTGGCGGCATGCGATGCGGCGCGGTGCTGTTTTGCTTGGCGACGAAAGTATCGTCGGCCAAAGTCGATGCCGCGAAGCCGTGCGGCATCGATGGCGGCGTAGGCGCATGCGCAAGCAGGTCGCAATATCCGCACGCTTGCAGATGCGAAAGAGCGTCATGGTTCGCGTGCGATGCGGTATCGACCGTATGCGCGATGCCATTCGAACTCGACGCGCATATGGACGAGAAAAGCGCTTCGACGCGCTTGCCAGCCAGCGTTTGCGATACGAGCGGCGCGAACGAAAGCAGCAGGATCGCGCATAGCGCAGCGAACCCGCTTAACTTTCTGATCATGCCGCGACGCAAGTAATGCATGCCGTGCCCGAATCTTTTTTCAATGCTCGATGACCGATCGATTATGCCATGCGCCCCGCGATGGCCTTTCGACTAAACCAATGAAGTTTTGCTGCCCGCGTGAGATGAGCTTACGTAGAAGAACGCATGAAGACCATTGCGCTTGAGTAAGTGATGACTTATAATCTTTTCTTCGACGGACGCGGGGTGGAGCAGTCTGGCAGCTCGTCGGGCTCATAACCCGAAGGTCGTAGGTTCAAATCCTACCCCCGCAACCAAGCATTCAAGCAAAAGCCCGGTTAAAGCCGGGCTTTTGCTTTTCCAGCACGCAGTTGCATACATGTATGGGCGCAGTACTGGAAGTAAGGCAAGTCGCAATACCTCCACTTCATGACCAGACGCGGCGCAACGCCTGCGTATCCCTCGTGTCAAAATCCCCTAAAGCTCGTGAGCGCTAACGCACATCGAACCTTTTCAAAGGACACACGCCATCATGGATATTCCTCACGATCTGCAGATCATCGCGCATCAGGAACGCGCGCTTGTGTTCCCGCAGTTTCATGCCGATGAAGCCTGGCAAACCGGCACGCAACTGCGCGAGATGGCGATGGCGCGCGGCGCGGTCGTGGTCATCGATGTGCGTACGTTCGGTCAGCGCATGTTCTTCGCTTCGCTCGATGGCGCCACGCCCGACAACGCGCGCTGGGCAGAACGCAAGGCGAAGACTGTCGAACACTTTCGCCGCAGTTCGTACGGGCTCGGTCTCTCGCTGCAACAGGCGGGCACCACGCTCGCCGACAAGTACGGCCTCAATGCCGCCGATTACTCGGCGCACGGCGGCGGCTTTCCGCTGCGCGTCGCGAATGTCGGCGTGATCGGCTCCGTGACGGTGTCGGGGCTGCCTCAGCGCGAAGATCATCAGATGGTGGTCGAAGCGCTATGCGCGGTGCTCGGCCATGACTTCGCCGCATTGTCGCTCGGCCGCGTCTGAGCGTCGTCACGCATTCCAAAGACTCAACGGAGACCGAACCAGCCGATGCGTTCCACCGCTTATGTGTTGCTTGCGATTGCGATCGTCGCGGAAGTCGTCGCGACCTCCGCGCTACGCGCCTCCGATGGCTTCACGCGCGCGTTACCCGCGACCATCGTCGTGATCGGCTATGGGTTGTCGTTTTATCTGCTGTCGCTGACCTTGCGGACCTTGCCGGTCGGCCTCGTCTATGCCGTGTGGTCGGGCGCGGGCATCGTGTTGATTACCCTCGTCGCCACGTTCTTCTTCAAGCAGACGCCCGATATTCCCGCCATGTTGGGCATGGGGCTGATCGTCGCGGGCGTCATCGTGCTGAACGTATTTTCGAAGATGAGCGCGCATTGACGCGGCGCGGCACCGCTACTTGCAGCGTACGATCATCGAGCGATTCTTGACGTTTGCCGTCACGACGTTGCTCAAGCCGCCGCCGCTCGGACCGCCTTCCTCGTTGTCCTTCGACACGATGTCGTAACCCGTCGCGCCGCATGCCTTGCCCGCGAGCACATAGCAGCTCGCCCAGCTCGATCCGGCATCGGCGCCGCTGCAGTTCACTGCGTAGCCCGTCTGGCCATCGGGAAGATTGATGAGCGATGCATCGTTGGACGAAGCACATCCGCTCGTTCCGGCGATGGCAAAAACCGCGATCAAGGCGATGCCAGGCGCCGCCGCGCGCGCGATGAGCCGGCGTGAGCGCCGATCGAATTCCTTCATCTTTTCCTCGTGATTGCAATGACTTCGCCGCGGTACTTTTTTTCAGCGGCTTTTTGGGATACGCATTGTCCCATACGCTACACGCGCCGTGAAAAAGCACGATGGCTCGAACCGGGCGCGAGGCTTGCGAATCATCGAACGAACGGCGTTAAGCGGTAAAGACAGTTTCGCGTGAACTATTTTCCGGATCGCGCGCCTGATAGATGCAAACGCCGGTTGTAATTGCCGCATGACGTGTGATTCGTCGCCAACATAAAAAGGAGGTCAACACGATGGCCGAAAGAGTGACCGGTCCTTACCGAGGGTATTACATCAGCGCGTCCGCCCGGCTCGTGCAGGCGCACGATGGCGATCGCAACGAAGACAACGCCGGACAGGCGCTCAAGCCGATCTATGTCGGCTCGGTGAGCCTGGCGCGTGGTGGTCCGGACGATGTGCATCGCTTCGAGGCGCTCGTCGATCTCGGCCCGGAACGGCGCTTCGCCACCGAGGATGCCGCGCTTGCGCACGTCGAACAGGCGGGGCGCGAGTATATCGACCGCTTGTTGAAACCGATGACGTGATGCGCCCCGTTCATCTCCGGCACGCGGTGCTTTATGACATCGCCAACTGCCTGATCGACCTTTTTCCGAGCGGCGCGGACATCGCGGAGATCGGCCTCGAAGCCACGCCCGCGTTGTTCGTGAGCTGGCGCACGAGCGGGGTGGCGAATCATCCGGGCAACATCGCTTGGGGCGTGCATTATCGTTTCGAGCCGCAGGTACTGCGCGACTATCCGCATCTGTCGGAGGAGGCGCGTGAGCGCGTATGCGAGCGGGTGCGCGACATGAGCCGCCTGCTCGATTTCAATTACGCCGATCCGCTGGCGAGCTCGCTGCTCGTCGTCGATGTGAACGAGGACGTGCTCGCAGCCTGACGCTCTACACTGCGCGCCGCTGGACCGCGCCGCATCGACGCAGTTACCATAAGCGCCTCGGTCCTTTGCTCGAAACCAATCCTGCAGGGAATGCCTGAACGACTTTGCGTCGGTGCTGTAACACTCCGGGGCCGGTTTCTTCGGACAGCAACCGCGCCTGAGCCACGAGAACATCATGGACATCCGTTTCCTTCCGGACGCGCCCGGTTATTGCGACTCCAACCTCACCATCGAATTCGCCGCGCTCGTCGACGGACGACGCGTACCGTGCGCCATATCGGTGGAAGCGCTGGAGGATCATTTCGGCGCCGAGACTTACGACAGCCGCGGCTGGATCAGCGCTTTCGATGCAGGCCGTGCGCGCATCGAAGCCGTGGCGCGCGAGCATCTGGAAGTCACGAATGGCATGCCCGTGCTTCTCAAGAGCGGTCATTTTCCGCCAGGACGCGTGCTCGCCTGAAAGCGGCGCACGCTAGCGTTCCGTTAATTCGACTGCGTATCTCCGCTTTGCGGGTACTATCTCGCTACAGGCCGCACGCATGGCGATTCGTGCGGCACGACATTTGCTCTGGATCTGCGCTTCATCGTGCAAGCCACAACGAGCAACCATTATAAAAAGTCGCGCGGGGTCGTCATGTTTCTCTCCTTTTTCCACTCGCTTATCGAGTCGAACGCACTATGGCTCATCTGGGCAGCCGTCGGTGTCGTTTTTCTGGGTCTATGCATCGTCTTCGCCTCCGTGCTGCTGGGCGAATCCGACGAGCCGCTTTATCGAGCCGCGCCTCGCGATAGCGACAGCGGCAAGATGATCGTCTGATCGTTTTGCTGGCTAGCCGCGCCGCTTCCGCGGTGACCATTCGCGTCATGCAAATTCGGGTTTGACTAGCCGACAGGCGATGTCGACAATATCCCGCATGGATCTGCCGCGACACATATCGACACCACCGGGCAAGGCGCGTGAGCTGCGGCAAGAGCAGCGGGATGCCTTGCGCGGGCGCATACTCGACGTATCGCGAGCTATCGTGAAGCGTGAAGGCTTTGCAGCACTTTCGATGCGCCGGCTCGCGCAGGCCATCGACTATTCGCCTGCCGCTTTGTACTTGCATTTTCGGAGCCGCGCGGACATCGCGCACGCTTTGTGCGTAGAAGGACATGCGACATTGCGCGCGGCATTTGCGCCGCAAGCGAGCATTGCCGATCCCGCCGCGCGTCTTAGAGCAATGGCGCGCGTCTATGTCGAATTTGGCCTGGCCGAGCCCGAGACGTATCGGCTGATGTTCATGGACGCGGACCGCCGCGGCGATGGAACCAACGGCACCGATGACGGCATGGCTGCGCTTTCGTCGATGACCGATGCCTTCGTCGAACTACGCGCCGCGGGGCGGCTCAAGCGCCTGCCGCCGGAGACACTGCCGGCCGATTGCGCTCAGGCGTTGTGGGCGACTTTGCATGGCATCGTCGCGCTGGCGCTGTGCGGCGTATCGCGGGCAATGGCTGCGGACAAGATACTCGAGTTATCGCTCGACGCGTGGCTCGCGTAGTGAACAACAGGTTGACCGCAGGTTGAGTACTGGCTGGCATCTGGCCTGCCAAACTGACTGACAGAACGAACCGACCCGACACTCCAACACGATGACCACCGAAGATATCCGTATCGACTCCGCCAACGGCATCGGCTTCATTGCACTCGATCGCCCGAAGGCTCTGAATGCGCTGTCCGCGCCCATGTTGCGCGCGATCAGCGAGGCCTTGCGCGCCTGGCGTCACGACCAGGCAATCCGCACCGTCGTGGTGTATAGCCCGCACGTGCGGGCGTTTTGCGCGGGCGGCGATATCCGCTTTCTTTACGAGTCGGCGCAGGCGGGCGACCGCGATTCGATCGACGCGTTTTTCACCGACGAGTACAAGCTCAACCACGCGATCTTCACCTTCCCGAAGCCGTATATCGCGGTGATGAACGGCGTCGTGATGGGCGGCGGCATGGGTATCTCGCAAGGCGCGCATCATACGGGCGGGCTGCGAATCGTCACGCAGTCGACCAAGATGGCGATGCCCGAGACGCGTATTGGACTCTTTCCCGATGTCGGCGTGAGCTGGTTTCTCGCGCGCGCGCCTGGCGCGATCGGGCGTTATCTGGCCGCGACGGGCGCGAGCATGGGCGCGGCAGACGCGCTCTATGCGCGCATGGCCGACGCTTATCTCGACGATGGCGCGTTGCCGGGCTTGATCGAATCGCTACGGCATCAGCGCTTTCTCGATGGCGTGGCGATTGTTCGCTTTGTCGAAAACGAGACGACCAAATACAAGGTGAGCCCGACGCTAGACCGCAGCGCGCTTGCCGAGGGACGCACGCTCATCGACAAGCATTTCGCCACGGGCAATGGAGCGGCGATTCTCGCATCGCTCGCGCGTGAGACGGATGGCGCCGCGCGCGAGTGGGCCGAGCGCGTGGCGGCGGAACTGCGCGAACGTTCGCCTTTGTCGGTGGATGTCTCGCTGCAGCAGGTGGATCGCGCGCGGTATTCGTCGATGGCGGAGACCTTGCGCCGCGACCTCGATCTCACGCGCACCACGTTCGAACGCGGCGATGTGATCGAGGGCATTCGCGCGCGTATCGTCGACAAGGACAATCAGCCGAGCTGGAAGATCGCGCGGGCGGAGGAGGTGGGCGTCAAGGATGTCGAACGTATGTTCGAGAGTGCCTGGACGCCGGCGACGCATCCGCTGCGTTTGCTCAAGGACTGAGCGTTCTTAGCGAGAACGCGCGATCAACGCGACTCGTTGCCGGCCGAGAAAGCGCGCATGAAGACGAGCGCGCCCCAGCCCCAGATTGCGTTGGCGATGAAGTTGGGCGCGAGTCGCGGCAGCATGTTGCCGCTTGGCCAGATGCCGCGCGCGGGATCGATCACGAATGCGCCGACCGCGGTCAGCACGATCCCGCCGAATACGAGCGAGCCAATCCACGGCGCGCGGTTCTCCGGCGCGACGCGCAAGAGCCACGAGAGCAGCACGCCGAACACCGCGCTCCATAACGCATTCGCGATGAAAGTTGGAATGCCGAGCGGCAGAAAAGGGGTGATGGAAAAGCCGGCTTGATCGATGAGACCTGCTGCATGCAGCAGCGCGAGCGTCGATTCCCGAAAGAAGAGTGCGGCAAGGAAACCAGAAACGAACGGCAGAATGACTTTATGCATTGGCAGGACCGCTTGCGGCGAACCGCGGCTCTCGTTGGTTGTCGTGACGCGCCATTATAGGGGCGCGCGAGCCGGTGTCGAAGCGATGCCTAAGCAGATACGACGCGGACGCGCTTACTTTGCGATGGCGTCGCTCGCCGGACTGTGATGCAGCATGCGGTCGCTGTTGGGCGGCGGGTTGGGGCGCTTCACCGGCATGTTGTCGGGATTGTTCGGGCGCGTGGTCTCGGCGGAAGGCGAGCCGGGTGCGCTCGGCGGCTTGACCATCGAGGCATTATCGTCGGGGCGCGCGGTTTGGGCTTGCGCCACTACGGCCGAGCAGATGAGGAGAAGCGCGAGGGTCGTTTTTTTCATGTCGAGTCTCCACGAGCGAAGCCGCGGCGGGAGCGCCGCGGTTTTTGATGAGACAGGCGCGTCGGCTGAAAATTCGCGGAAGATTTCGTCTTTCGGAAAAGCAAAAAGCCCGGTCAATTGACCGGGCTTTTTGCTCTAATTCCGTGGGGTGGCTGATGGGACTCGAACCCACGACGACAGGAATCACAATCCTGGACTCTACCAACTGAGCTACAGCCACCACTGAACTACCTGATTCCATCTTGCTGGAAGTTGCTCAGCAATCAAGAAGCGAGATTATACGAACTAAAATTGCGCTTGCCTAGCCCTTTCACGCATCTTCGTTCGCGAGACGGCTTCAAGATTCGATAGCTTCCACACCTTCGCGCAAATGAGCACGCGCTTCGTCGAAAATCGCAAGATCGCCGGTTGCCAGCCGCCGGCTATCGGAAAGCACGCGCCGCCATCCACGCGCACCGGCAGTGCCGCGATACAGCCCAAGCGCGTGACGCGTCACCGCGCCGAGATACGTGCCGCGCGCAAGTTCGTCGCGTGCATAGCCAATGAGTCCGGCTTCGATTTCCTTGCGTGAAGGAATCGCCGTCGTCGCGCCATAAAAGCGTGTATCGACGCCCGCGAGCACATACGGGTTGTGATAAGCCTCACGGCCCAACATGACGCCATCGACGTGTTTCAGATGTTCCTCGACCTCGTCGAGCGTCTTGATGCCGCCGTTGATCGAAATCTCCAGATGCGGAAAATCCCGCTTCAGTTGATACGCATATTCGTATTTGAGCGGCGGAATCTCGCGGTTCTCCTTCGGGCTCAGGCCTTTCAGGATCGCGTTGCGCGCATGTACGATGAACACTTCGCAACCCGCATCGGCGACGGTGCCGACAAAATCGCGCACGAACGCGTAGTCCTCGACGGAATCGACGCCGATACGGTGCTTGACCGTCACGGGAATCGACACGGCATCGCGCATGGCTTTCACGCCGTCCGCCACCAGTTGCGGCTCTTTCATCAGACATGCACCGAACGCGCCGCGCTGCACGCGCTCGGACGGGCAGCCGCAATTCAGATTGATTTCGTCATAGCCCCACTGCTCGCCGAGCTTCGCGCTCTTTGCCAGATCGGCCGGCTCGCTGCCTCCGAGCTGCAACGCAACCGGCGCTTCGGCGGGCGTGAACGCAAGGTGACGCGCGACATCGCCGTAAAGCAGGGCGCCCGTGGTCACCATCTCTGTGTAGAGGTAAGCGTGCCGCGACACGAGCCGATGCAACGAGCGGCAATGCCTGTCGGTCCAGTCCATCATCGGAGCGACGGACACGCGGCGGGGGCTGATTTTTTGAACGGCGGACATGTGGAGCGACTGACCGTGGCGCGGTCTGCATCGGTTTAAGGCGAAGGTGTGATTTTACCGCAGTGCGGCGAAGCGCTCTGTCGAAAGGCACGTCTCGACAGACACTCGAACCAGCCAACCCCCACACCTCCCCCGTGCTAGCATCATCAAACCACCATTCCGAACACGGCAACGGAGGCAGCCATGACTACCTTGGCGATAGACGGCGTGCGCTGGGTCAACGATCGCGTGACCAACGTGCGCTGGGGCAGCTTCGATTCCGCGACCAACGACTGGGCCGCGCCCACCACCATCGTGGAAGTGCAGGAGGTCGTGGACGCCATCAAGAGCGGCAAGGAAGTCCGCACGCTCTTTACCCTCGGCGGTCGCACGTTTCTCGGTCCGAAAGTCAGCTCGCTGCCCTACGCGAACGGCCATATCGGCATCGAGGCGCGCGTGCAAGACGGGCAGATCGAAAAATCGCTCGAGGATTTGCCGCCAGTCTGACGGCGCGCCGCACGCATTGAAAGCACACGGAGAAAGGGCGTTGAACCTGGAGCAGGCGCTTCGCTTCGAAAGCGAATTCATGCCGCGTATCGCCGAGCGAGTGGCGGCGCTGCTTCACGGCGTGCGCGTCGATATCGTTCCCGGCGAATATCCGCACCAGCCTGCCAAATTGCACCTCGGCGCTCAAACCCCACCGCATGCGGACGACGAGCGCGCGCGTGGTTATCCGTTGCCGCTCAACATCTTTCTCACGTGGGACGACGAGGAGATCGAGCGTCTCATGCATCCGCACGGGGAGGCGCGCTTTATGCGCTATCTGGACGCACTCGACATCAAGTTCGCGGCCTGGCAAGGCGCACGCGATGTCGATATGGTCACGCGCTCGCAGGCCGAGACTTCCGTGCTGCTTGGCGGTCTGGATTTTGAAGCCTAAGCGACGTTCGTCGTCACCGCGCGTGTCGTGGTTCCACCAAGGAGGAGGTCAGGATGACATCGTCAAAAGAAGGCAACGTCCGCGCGTTCGTGCAGACGGCCGAGCAAGCGGGCGGATTCGTCTGGGTACTCGTGCTAGTCGATTTCGAAGCGCGCGAAGTGAGACGCGCGCTCGTATCGGAAGAAAATTTCGCTACCGCCGATGCCGCGCGCGACGCCGGCAACGATCAGCTAAAAGGCATGAGCAACGATCGCTGAGGCTAGGATTGGCAATACGCACGGTTCGCAGCCGTGCGCCGCTAAACTCGTTCGACAATTCCGCACATTTTCCTCGATTTACCCGTACGGCATTGCTCGCAAAGCCCGCCATACTGCCTTCACACTGATCAACGTTCAAAGGAGAACGTCATGAATCGCTTCGAAGGCAAGACAGTTCTGGTTACGGGCGGCAACAGCGGCATTGGTCTGGCGGCGGCGCAGGCATTCGCCGCGGAAGGCGCGCGCGTCGTCATCACGGGTCGCGATGAAGTCTCTCTCGCCAAGGCGCGCGAGACGCTCGGCGCTAACGCCGTCGCCATACGCAACGTCACGGGCACCATCGCCGCCGCGCAGGAACTCGCGCGGCATCTCGGCGACGCGCACATCAGGCTCGACGCCGTGTTCGTCAATGCAGGCGTCGCCACGTTCGCTCCGTTCGTCGATATCGACGAGAAAGCGTGGGACGAAACCTTCGCGATCAACGTGAAGGGTCCGTATTTTCAGATTCAGGCGCTCGTGCCGCTACTGAACGAAGGCGCATCCATCGTGCTGAACGGTTCAATCAACGCGCATATCGGCATGCCCGCTTCGTCGATCTATGCCGCGAGCAAGGCAGCGCTCATCTCGCTTGCGAAGACGCTCTCGGCGGAATTGCTGCCGCGCGGCGTGCGTGTGAACGTGGTGAGCCCCGGTCCCATCGCGACGCCTTTGCACGACAAGCTCGGCCTCGCCGATGAAGCCGCCGCGCAACTGCAAAGCCAGATTCCGCTCGGGCGCTTCGGCAAGTCGAGCGAAGTGGCGGCGACGGTGCTGCTGCTGGCGTCGGCGGAGGCGGGGTTCATCGTGGGCTCTGAACTAGTGATCGATGGCGGGATGAGTCAGCTTTGAAGCCGGTGCGGTGATCGACGGCCGCGCGTGGTTGCGCGGTCATGTCGTGCTGCCTGCGAACCGGGACACGACGCGCCTCGGACTGCTGGCAGAATCGACTGTTCTCGAAGCCACGATCAAAATCAGCGTCACATGAGCCATCCACCCGAAGAAGACCACGGCAGCACCCGCGAAGCACGCTTTCGCCGCTACGACGCCGCGGGCGAAGCGTCCGTCCGCGCCGATCTCGACGAAGCCGCCACGAGCGACCCCGAAGCCGCATCCAAACGCGCGTGGTTGCACGGCAAGGAGGTCGCGCATCAGGACGAGCAGTTTCGCGCGATGTTCGCATCCGTCAATTCGGCCAACGACGCCGCGCAACTCGCCCGCGAATCCGCGCAGGCATCGCGCCGTTCGGCCTTTTGGACGATGATCGCGGCAATCGCGGCCACGGCTGGTGTGATCGTCAACGCGGCGATCGCGCTTGGCTGGCTCGACTGGCTCAAACGCTAAGGCGCTAAGGCGCTGAATCGTCGATGCCGAAGCCTCAGGGCATCGCCGGCTGCAATTCGCCCCAGCTCACGAGAATGCTCTGGATGCTTCGTGCATAGGCATCGCGATGTTTCGGCGATTCCGAGTGATAAGCGCCAATCGCGCGCCACGTGTTGCCGTACTTGACCATCTTTTGCTTGAGCAGCCACGCCGCGACGAACACGTTCACGCACGGATCGGCGAGCGCGCGGTGCGGAATGCCCTGGCGCGCCAGGTCGGGAAAATGAATCGAATTGATCTGCAACTGGCCGACATCGATGGAACCGTTGGCGTTGCGGTTGATCGCGCTGGCGTCACCTTTCGACTCGCGCCAGGCAACCGCGCGCAGCACGAGCGGATTGACGCCCTGATACGCGCCCGCCAATTCGAAACAGTCATCGGCGTGCACAGCGCCGGATGCAAGCGACAATCCGAGCGCCGCGCAGGCGGCGAGGGCAAGCCGCGTGGCGGCTATCGCTGGTGGAAACATGAATCGTGGCTCCCGTGTTGGTCTTATACGAAGCGGTCGATAGGCGTTTGTTGTCCGCCCCTGCTGGCGTTCAGCGGATCAACGCGGCGTCCAGCCGCTGTTCGATGTGTTTCATATAACTGCGCGATTCGCCCGATACCACGAGACGCGGTTCGGGACCGTCGCATCGGCAATCCGCGACCGGGCGCGCCTTCCTGCTTTTTTTCGCGGATGGCTTGGCGGGAAGTTCGTCGTCGCCGGTCGAAGGCGGCAGCATGGCGAGCGTCGGCAGCGGCGGATACACGCGTGGCGAGCCGGGCATGAGCGCGGCCAAGGTTTGCACGCCGGGCGCGCTGACATCGAGCGGACCGGCGGATGCGGTCGCAAAAACCAGCAAGCCGCCGATGACCAAGAGAGTGCGTCGCATGATGTCAGCCTCCTTGCGTTGGTTTGATCGACACGCTGTACGGCTCGCGCGCGCCGGCGGTGCGGTTCTCGAGGCTCAGCCGGACGGTGCGTTTCGCCGGCACGCCTTTCCAGATCGCCTGATTGATATAGGGCAAATCCTGCGCGAGCGCGGTGACGAGAATGGTGGTCGGCTGCTTCTGCGCGGCTGCAAGCGAGCCGGCTTTGGTGAGGATTGCGCTGAGCTGCGCATCGCGGGCGCCGAGGGCATCGGCGGGAATCTCGAAACTGATAATGCCCGTGGCGACCGGCGGCTTATCGGTCTGCGCGACCGGATTGGCGGCCGGCAGCGGCGCGCAGCCGGTCAAGGAACTGACAACGACGATAGATAGAAAAGAAACGGCCCACTTCACAGGCGGCTCCCGAAAGGATCATGGTGATATGCAAGTTTTCGGCGTAGGGGCCGGTGGTCTTGATAGCCAGGCGCAAACGTTGAGCGATTTAGGAAGACTTGACTCGGGAAGCCGGGATTTCGGAAAAGAGGCTCGTAGGAATTGCCGGATTCGCGCGGGAAACAGCGTCCAACGCGCCGGCTTGCATCGACGATCGGAAGATCAGAAACACCACCAGGCGCGCACGCTCGGTTCGCCGTCGAGTGCGCGCACGAAGTCGTCGGCGAAGGCATCGCTCGCGGCTTTCCATTCAGGCGTGCCGGTGGGCAGGTCGTTCGGATTCTTCAGCCCGCGCGCGTGACGGATGACGGCTACGGCTTCGCTGAGAGCGGCGATGGAGTCGAGACTGTGCGTGTTCATAACGCGGATTACGGCGCGTCGGAGCGAAACTTGAGGCCAGGCAAAGGTCGCTCAGGAGATCACCGCAAAAAACGCAGCCTTGATCTCGACGGCGTCGCTCCGAATCCCAACACAGGACGAATCCGTCAAACCTTCCCCTTATGCCCCGACACGAGCGCTCCCGCATCGCGCTTGAGGCTGAACAGATCCACCACGCCGATCAATCCCACCAGCCCGACGATCAAAAATGCCACGCTGAAATCTTCCGTCGCGATGGACTGCGCGTCGTGCCCATGCAGCCATTCGGCAAAGCGCAGGGCAATGGCGCCGACCGCGACGCCCACGCCCATTGTCATCTGAAAGAGCGTGCTCGATAACGCCGATGCCGCGCTCATCTGCGATTTCGGCACATCCGCGAAACTCAGCGTATTGAGCGCCGTGAACTGCAAGGAGCGCGACAAGCCGCTCGCGAACAGCAAGGCGACGATCACGAACGTCGGCGTCGATGCCGTGAGCAAGCTCATCACGGCAAGCGAAAGCGCGGCGATCACGCCGTTGACGATCAGCACTGGCCGGAAGCCGAAGCGCCGCATCACGGGCGTGGTGATGAGCTTCATCGAAAGATTGCCCGCGAACACCGCGAGCGTGAGCAGGCCGGATTCGAAGGCGTTCAGCCCGAAGCCGACCTGAAACATCAGCGGTAGTAAAAACGGCGCCGCGCTGATGGCGATGCGAAACAGCGACCCGCCGCCCATCGCCACGGCAAAGGTCCTTACCTTGAGCGCCGACAGATCGACGACCGGATGCGCCGCGCGCCGCAAATGCCACCACGACGCGACGCTCGCCACCACGCCGACGATCACGAGCACGCCGGCGTAGCGCCACGACGTCTCGTTGCGGCCGATCAGCTCCATCGCATAGAGCAGCGTCGTGCAGGCGATTCCGCACAGCGCG
This sequence comes from Caballeronia sp. TF1N1, assembly GCF_022878925.1. Classification (NCBI taxonomy): domain Bacteria; kingdom Pseudomonadati; phylum Pseudomonadota; class Betaproteobacteria; order Burkholderiales; family Burkholderiaceae; genus Caballeronia; species Caballeronia sp. TF1N1. The sequence goes on along the minus strand of NZ_CP084626.1, from coordinate 1,546,732 downwards.
AAGCCGACGAGGTCGAAGCGGCGCTTCGCATCCGCGCGCACGTTGTCGATGAAGCGCAACGTGAGCAAGAAACCGATGATGCCGAGCGGCACATTGAGATAGAAGATCCAGCGCCACGACGAATACGTGGTGATGAAGCCGCCGAGCGGCGGTCCGATCACCGGCGCGACGAGCCCCGGCCAGGTGATGATGGCGATGGCGCGCATGAGGTCGTTCTTCGGCGTGGCGCGCAGCACGGCCAGGCGCCCGACCGGCACCATCATCGCGCCGCCGATGCCCTGCAAGACGCGCGCCGCTGCGAACGCGGGCAGGGTCGAAGTCGTTGCGCACAGCACGGAAGCGGCCGTGAAAACGGCGATCGCGCTGCCGAACACCGTGCGCAAACCGAAGCGGTCGGCGGCCCAGCCGGAAATCGGGATGAACACCGCGAGCGTCAGCAGATACGCGGTGATGCCGAGACTCATCTCGGCCGGATGCACGTTGAACGAATGCGCCATCTGCGGCAGCGCGGTCGCGATGATCGTGCCGTCGAGGTTCTCCATGAAAAACGTGGCCGCGACCAGCGTGATGATGAGCGATGAGCCTCGCTGCGCGCGTTCGTTGTCAGTTTGAGCAGCGGGAGAGAGCATCGGCTGAGACTTCCTTGTGCAAAATGGGTAGGTTCGGATGCGCTGCAAAGCCGTGACGCGGCCCGCTATTTTAGCCACGACAGCAGATCTCGCACGGCTATGGTAATTTTTGCGGTTGCGGCCCGCCGTTCGACTGCATCGCCGACGAAAGGCCGACAGGACGCCAACGCAACGCCAACACAATGGCAACAAGAGGGAACGCAATGAAGTATCGGAAGCTGGGAGATTCGGGTGTCGACGTGAGTCTGATCGGGCTTGGCACCATGACCTGGGGCGAGCAGAACACCGAGAGCGAGGCGCATGAACAGATCGACTACGCGCTCGCTCAAGGCGTGAATCTGATCGATGCCGCCGAAATGTATCCGGTCCCGCCGCGCCCTGAAACGCAAGGCCGCACTGAGGAGTACATCGGTACGTGGCTCGCGAGGAACGGCGGCAAGCGCGCCGATATCGTGCTTGCCACCAAGATCGCCGGGCCCGCGCGCCAGCCGCACAATCCGCGGCACATCCGCGGCGCGGGCAACCAGTTCGACCGCAAGAATATCGTCGAAGCCGTCGACAGCAGCCTCGCGGGCCTGCAAACGGATTACATCGATTTGTATCAGCTGCATTGGCCCGACCGCAGCACGATGACCTTCGGCCGCCCGAACTATCCGTATATCGACGATGAATACACGGTGCCGATCGAGGAAACGCTCGCCGCGCTCGGCGAACTCGTCAAGGCCGGCAAGATTCGTCATATCGGGCTGTCCAACGAAACGCCGTGGGGCGTCGCGCAATTCTTGCGCGCGTCGGAAAAGGCGGGCTTGCCGCGCGTCGTCAGCATTCAGAATCCGTACAGTCTCGTGAACCGCGTGTACGAACTCGGGCTCTCCGAATTCACGCACAAGGAAGGCGTGGGCCTGCTTGCTTATTCGCCGATGGCCTTCGGCTGGCTCTCGGGCAAATACGAAGGCGGTGCGCGCCCGGCCGGCGCGCGCATCACGCTATTCGAGCGCTTTCAGCGCTACAGCAAGCCGCAGGCAATCGCTGCCATCACTTCCTATGTCGAACTGGCGAAGCGCCACGGTTTGACGCCCGCGCAGTTGTCGCTAGCGTTCGTCAACAGCCGTCCGTTCACGACGAGCACGCTTATCGGTGCGACGTCGATGGCACAGCTGAAGGAAAACATCGACAGCGTGAACGTCGAACTTTCCGAGGAAATCATCGCCGAGATCGAAGCGCTTCATGAACGTCAGCCGAACCCGGCGCCTTGAATCGTCCTTCCAGTCACGCCTTTGCCGCGCCTTAAACCGTTTGCGAACAAGGCCTTGGCGCGAAACCTGATGGCCTGCGCGCGGATGTGTCACGATTGACCGTTCGCGCGCACGCAATATCGGCGATGCGCGCTTCGCTTACTTAGCCCTTGCCTTACTTTTGCAAAGCTTCAAGGATGCATTGCGTCCGTATCCTGCCGTAACGCCGCCGCTTGTCCGCGCCCCGGAATCACCGCCAGATAAGGGCGACGGCGCGCCCCACGTGTCACTTGCGATGCAGTGCCGGCTGTAAGGCACTACACTTGCTCGATGGTCCTGGTTGCCCGCTGCGGCGCCCTCAGCCACAGCGCGCCCTTAGCAAAGGAGTCGTCGCTCATGTCTCAAGCAACGCCGAAGTCTTCCGCCGATCTTGACACGCTCACGATCAATACCATCCGCACGCTGTCGATGGACGCCGTGCAAAAAGCCAATTCGGGTCACCCCGGCACGCCGATGGCGCTCGCGCCAGTCGCGTTCCATCTGTGGCAAAACCATCTTCGCTACGATCCCGACGCGCCGCTCTGGCCGAATCGCGACCGCTTCGTGCTGTCGGTCGGGCACGCGTCGATGCTGCTCTATTCGCTGCTGCATCTGTCCGGCGTGAAGGAAGTCGACGAGTTCGGCAAGCCAACCGGCAAGCCGGCCATCTCGATCGACGATATCAAGAATTTTCGTCAGCTCGACAGCAAGACGCCGGGCCACCCGGAATACCGCATGACGACCGGTGTCGAAACCACGACAGGTCCGCTCGGTCAGGGTCTCGGCAACAGCGTCGGCATGGCGATGGCCGCGCGCTGGAAAGAAGCGCACTTCAACAAAAGCGATTCGCCGCTCTTCGATTACCGTGTCTACGCGCTTTGCGGCGACGGCGACATGATGGAAGGAATCTCGCACGAAGCGGCATCGATCGCGGGGCACCTAAAGCTGTCGAATCTCATCTGGATCTACGACAGCAACCGCATCACGATCGAAGGACACACCGACCTTGCGTATAGCGACGACGTCGAAGCGCGCTTTCACGGCTACAACTGGAACACGCTGCACGTCGACGACGCCAACGACGCCGCCGCGCTCGAAGCGGCCATCAACAAGGCGAAGGCGACCACCGACAAGCCGACCCTGATCGTGGTGAAGAGCATCATCGGCTGGGGCGCGCCGAACAAGCAGGACACGGCGGCCGCGCACGGCGAACCGCTCGGCGCCGATGAGATCAAGGCTGCGAAGCGCGCGTACGGCTGGCCGGAAGACGCGCAGTTCCTCGTGCCCGACGGCGTAGTGCAACATTTCGCCGATGGCATGGGTGCGCGTGGCAAGGCGGCGCACGAAGCCTGGAAGAAGCAGTTCGATTCCTACGGCAAGGACTATCCGGACCTCGCGAAGCAACTCACGCTGATGCTCGAAGCGAAGCTGCCGGAAGGCTGGGAAAAGAGCATTCCGACCTTCGAGCCGGACGAAAAGGGAATCGCCACGCGCGAGTCGTCGGGCAAGGTGCTGAACGCCATCGCGCAGTCCATTCCCTGGCTGATCGGCGGCGCGGCGGACTTGTCGCCATCGACGAAAACGAATCTGAAGTTCGACGGCGCGGGCAGTTTCGAGGCAACGAGCTACGACGGCCGCAATCTGCACTTCGGCATTCGCGAGCACGGCATGGGCTCGGTTGCCAATGGACTCGCGCTGTCCAACATGCGGCCGTATGCGTCGACGTTCCTGATTTTCAGCGACTACATGAAGCCGCCGATCCGCCTCTCCGCGATCATGGAACTGCCGGTGGTCTACGTGTTCACGCACGATTCCATCGGCGTGGGCGAGGACGGACCGACGCACCAGCCGATCGAGCAACTCGCTTCGTTGCGCGGCGTGCCGGGCCTCACCACGCTGCGTCCCGCCGATGCCAACGAAGTCGGCGAAGCATGGCGCGTCGCGCTGTCGTATCACAAGGAGCCGTCGTGCATCGTGCTGACGCGTCAACCGCTGCCGACCTTCGATCGCAAGAAATACGCGTCGGCTGAAGGCGTGCGGCGCGGCGCTTACGTGCTTGCCGACACCGAAGGCGGCAAGACGCCCGAAGTGCTGTTGCTTGCCACCGGCAGCGAAGTCGCGCTGTGCGTGGGCGTCTACGAGAAGCTGAAGGCCGAAGGCATCGCGGCGCGCGTCGTATCGATGCCTTCGTGGGACCTCTTCGAGAAACAGGACGAAGCCTACAAGGAATCGGTGTTGCCGAATGCGGTGAATGCTCGCGTTGCGGTCGAACAGGCCGGCACGCTCGGCTGGGACCGCTACGTCGGCCGGCTCGGCACCGTGCTCGCCATGCATACGTTCGGTGCGTCCGCACCGTTGAAGGCGCTTCAGGCCAAATTCGGCTTCACGCCGGAACGCGTCTACGAAGAAGCGAAAAAGCAGATCGAACGCGTCAAACACAACGGCAAGGAGTAACGGACATGCAGATTGGCATCGTGGGACTGGGGCGCATGGGCGGCAACATCGGACGCCGCCTGATGCGCGACGGGCATCAATGCGTCGTCTACGACCACAGTCCGCAAGCAACCGACGCACTCGCGAGCGAAGGCGCGACCGGCGCGAAGGATCTCGGCGATCTGGTCGCAAAACTTGCCACGCCGCGCGTCGTCTGGCTCATGCTGCCCGCCGGCAAGATCACGGAGGACACGCTTAACGATCTCCGGCAGATTCTGAGCCCGGACGACGTGATCATCGACGGCGGCAACAGCTTCTACAAGGACGATATCCGCCGCGCCGCCGAGCTAAAAGCGCAGGGCCTGCATTACGTCGATGTCGGCACGTCAGGCGGCATCTGGGGCTTGGAGCGCGGCTACTGCATGATGATCGGCGGCGATGACGCGGTGGTGAACCGTATCGATCCGATTCTCGCGACGCTTGCGCCGGGACGCGGCGACATTCCCTTGACGCCCGGCCGCGACGGACGCGATGCGCGTGTCGAGAACGGCTACATGCATTGCGGACCGGTTGGTTCGGGACATTTCGTGAAGATGGTGCACAACGGCATCGAGTACGGATTGATGCAGGCGTATGCCGAGGGCTTCCATATTTTGAAGCACAAGGAATCGACCGAGTTGCCGGAAAACGAGCGCTACACGCTCGATCTGGCCGATGTCGCGGAAGTCTGGCGGCGTGGCAGCGTGGTGTCGTCGTGGCTGCTCGATCTGACCGCGGGCGCGCTTGCGGGCGATGGTTCGCTCGAACGCTACTCGACCGAAGTGGCCGATAGCGGCGAAGGGCGCTGGACGATCGAAGCGGCCATCGAGGAAGCGGTGCCGGCGCAAGTGTTGTCAGCGGCGCTTTATACGCGCTTCCGGTCGCGCGATGCCGAAGCCTTCCCCGAGCGCATGCTATCGGCAATGCGCTTCGGCTTCGGCGGCCACAAAGAGTTCGGCGTGAAGTAAATCCGTGGTCGTTTGTCGGAATAAAGGGCGATGATTCATCGCCCTTTATTTCATCATGCGGCGGCGAAACAGCCACGCGCACAGGGAGAACGGCACGACCGAATACGCCGCGAGTACCGCGAGATGCAACGCGAGTCCGTGCACGGGCCGGCCGAGCATGGCGGCGCGGATCAACTCGACCGCGTGATAAAGCGGCAGCGCCTGCGTCACATGCTGCGCAAAAGCAGGCAATTGCGCGACCGGAAAAAACACGCCGGAGAGCAAGAGCATTGGCGTGAGCGCGAGCGTCTGATAGAACATGAAGAAGTCGTAGCTCGGCGCAATGGCTGTGACGATCATCGCCGTGCTCGCGAATGCGAGTCCCGTGAGCACGATGATGGGCAGCGCGAGCAGCATCGACGGAAAACTCGCATAGCCGAGCGCGCCCGCCACCAGCATGATTGCCACGCCCGACAAGACCGATTTGCTCGCGGACCAGATCACTTCGCCGAGAACGATATCGCCGAGCGTCAGCGGCGTATGCATGATCGCTTCCCACGTACGCTGCACGTGCATGCGCGAGAAACCGGAATACATGGCCTCGAAACTCGCGGACATCATCACGCTCGACGCCACCGTGCCCGCCGCCAGAAACGCGATATACGACACGCCGTCGACATGTCCGACCATCAAGCCGAGACCGAGGCCTAGCCCGAAGAGATAGATCATCGGATCGGCGAGATTGCCGATCATCGATGCAATGGCGAGCTTCTTCCACACCAGATAATTGCGCCGCCATACCGACATCCAGTTGCTCGCGTTGGCGGGAAGCGCGTTGCTCATGGGCGAGAGCGTATCGGCGTGTTTGGCTCGCACGCGTGTTTTCTCGATGCTTGCGCCTGATCGATCGAAAGTGTCCATCGCTTGATTAGTCCACCATCTCGCGCCCGGTCAGGCGCAGAAAAACATCTTCGAGATTCGCCGGACGATGCAGATAGCGCACGTCCGTCCGGCCCTTCACGCGCGCATGCACGGGCTGCGGGTCGTCGACATAGCAGAAAAGCGTTTCGCCGCTGATCTCCGTGCGCGCGGCCAACGGTTCCAGTTCGGCGGCCAGCGCCTGCGGATCGGGTCCGTAGATTTCGATGACGTCCGAACCGATCACCGATTCGATCAACTCGCGCGGCCTTCCTTCCGCGAGCTTGCGGCCTTCCTCGATCACGCAAAGCCGGTCGCACAGGCGTTCGGCCTCTTCCATGAAGTGCGTCGTGAGCAGAATGGTTTTACCGCGCGAAAGCAACGAGCGCAGGCGTTCCCAGATCAGATGGCGCGCTTGCGGATCGAGACCGGTGGTGGGTTCGTCCATCACGAGCACGTCGGGATCGTTGACGAGGGCGCGCGCCAGCGTCAACCGCCGCCGCATGCCGCCCGACAGTTCGCCGACGCGCGCTTGGGCCTTGCTTTCGAGGCGCGCGAATTCGAGCAACGAAGGCACGATGGCTTCCATGCGCGCACCGGCCAAGCCGAAATAGCGGCCGAAGACGAGCAGGTTTTCGCGCACGGTGAAGTCGGGATCGAGGTTGTCGAATTGCGGCACGACGCCCACGCGTTGCCGCGCGAAGCGTGCGCGCGCTGGCACGGGTTCGCCGACGAGACGGATCGTGCCGCTGTCGGGCGATGAAATGCCGAGCAGCATCTTGAGCGTCGTCGTCTTGCCCGCGCCGTTCGGGCCGAGCAGGCCGAAGCACTCGCCAGGCTGAACGTCGAACGACAAGCCATCGACGACACTTCGCTCGCCGTAATGTTTTCTGACTTCGCTGAATTCGATCGCTGGCGCCGCGTTCGAGTTCGCGCCAGTTCGGTGATTTATGTCGGTCATGCGGCGGTCCTGCGAGGAGAAAACTCAGCCGGCTAGTGTAATCCAATGCACCAGCGCGGCGCTTTGCATGCAAGCGCATGCATCGTTCCTGTGATCGAAGCGTGCATCGCTTCTTCCTGTTGTTTTGGCAAATGGCGCCGCAAGCTTGTCCGGCAAGGCTCGCACGCCTCTGGCACGGTGTGCGCTAGCGCTTGTTGCCGTGTAAGCGTTTTCCATCGTTGCCACGCATGAGGCGACCTACCATGATGAAGATGCGCCGCACTCGATTTGCCGACACCATCGGCTACGCGGCAGGGAGATCATGATGTCAGGCTATCGAAAAATCCTGTTGTGCTACGACGGCTCCAGAGAGGGCCGCAAGGCGTTGCGTCAGGGCGCAAATCTCGCGCTTGCCTTGAACGCGGAGACGCACGTGCTGGCGGTGGTGGATATGCGTTCGAGCATTGCGCAAAGCGCCGGTCTTCTGACCGACATGGCATGCGGACGGTTCGAGGATGCCGCACGCGATATCCTGCAAGAAGGCGTGGAGTGGCTGCGCGAACGCGGCTTGCAGGCGCAGGGCCATTTCGCATTCGGGCATCCGATCGATGAAATCGCCACGCTGGCGGAAAGTCTTAAGGTCGATCTGGTCGTGGTCGGCCATCGATGCCGCAGCGGTCTCGCGCGCTGGTGGATGGGCGCGGGCAACACACCGCTGCTCGATCGCGTGTCATGCAGCATATTGGTTGCGGTTTGTCAGTCAGGTGAGTCGGCCGAAGCGGAAGATGAGGCGGCTTATGCGGCGAAGCCGAACCGGGCCGAAGTAAGTGTTTGAGGATAGGTGTGCGCGATGAGGCTGGCCTGCGTCGGCCAGTGCTCTTTTGCGCTATCAGCGCCAGCTGCCGTCTCCTTGCGTGACGGCCGCGCACGCTTAACGCCGCAAAAAATGCCATGAAGCGCTTACCGGCACTTTAATGGTTGTCCAACAACGAACTCACCCGTTCAAATCAACCGCGATCAGCTTCCACGTTATCAACCCGTACCGATGAAAGATCGCGGAGTACCGCGCATCGCCGGCACCGTGCTGGTAGGTCACCACGAACGTATCGAAGCTGCGATATCCGGCCGTGGTCTGCGGTGGTTGTCGCGGCGGTTCTTGAGTCGCAACCATGCTCGATGCCGCTTCCGAAGGCGGTGAACTCGCCGCCACCTGACCGTCTCGAACCGGTGGCACGACGGCGGGTGGATGCTCGCCTGGATCTCCCCGCGGCGGAATGCCATTCAAAATCGCGGCGACGCCTTCGGGCGTAGCGTAGGAATCCACCAGCGGCCCTACGAGCGCCGCGCCGATCATTGCACCGATGATCGCGAGCGGATTGCCGCTCTTCTGGATATCGACGCGCCGCGTCAGCAGTGCGCCGACTTGCTCTTTGAGACTTTCACGCAGTGCGGGGAAGTCGACGTATTCGTTGACGGTCTGTGCATCGCGCGCATCGGCCGCGTGCTTGACGCGGTTCAGTGCGATATAGGGCGACGCATAGACAAGGCTTAACCCTGCAACGATGAAGAGAATGACGAGCGTGACGACGAGATAACGCGTAGTGCGGGACATGCGAAGGAACGACCCCCGGCGTGACATGGGTGACATGAAAGAACGATTGACCATGTTCACGCCGGATATATCCCGAGCTTCATTCCTTGCAGCCGATAGATTGCGGACTGCCTGCATTGCACATAACTCAAATTCACTCGGCAAACGCTCTACCGCCCTCAGGCCAGAATGCCGCTGCTAACGCCGGCGCGTTCCTCGTCGATACACCGGTCGATCATGCGCGACACCTCGCCGATATTGCCGACCATGATTACCCGCGACTCACTGCGATACACCCGCACCGGCGCGCGCTGTTCCGATTCCGCATGCACCGCGCTATTGAGCGACACACGGGCGAAGGCGGGTTGACGCGACGGCAACGCGGGCATCTCGTCGAAGAGATCGGGCGCCGCTTCAGGCCGCGCCACGGCGCATGAGATCAGCGAGCGCAAATGACGCAGACGGCCAAACTGACGAAAGGGCAGCAAACGGGCGAAACGTTCCATGATGACTCTCCAGACGGCGGACGACAGACGATAGGACGCACCGCGGCACGCCGCGAGCGGTGGCCGTCATGCTTGTAATTTTTGAAACGTGCCGCGTCGCGCGAGGGCGAGGAGGCGAAGCGGGCGGCGGTGTTGACGCGCCGCGCGCTGGAGTCGTGCGTTAGAACTCGCCGGAGCGGATGAGCCCGACCGCGATTCCTTCCAGCGCGAAGTCGCCGCTGCCGGAGCGCACGAAGATGTTTTCGTAGTCGGGATTCTCCGCGACCAATTCCACGCCATCTGGCCGGCGCTTCCAGCGTTTCACCGTGACGTCGTCGCCAATACGCGCGACCACGATCTGCCCGTCTTTCGCTTCATTGCGCTTCTGTACGGCAAGCAGGTCGCCGTCGAGAATGCCCGCGTCGCGCATGGACAAGCCGCGCACCTTCAGCAGATAGTCGGGCTTGCCCGAAAAGAACGCAGGGTCGCACGCGTAGTGTTGCGAGATATGCTCCTGCGCAAGGATGGGACTGCCCGCCGCAACGCGCCCGACCAGCGGAAGCGACAACTGCATGATGCTCTGATGCGGCAAGGTGAACTGATGCGGAAGATCGTCCGAACGGTCGATGCGCGCGGAGCCTCCCAACAGGCGGATGCCACGCGACGAACCCGCCGCGAGTTCGATCACGCCCTTGCGCGCCAGTGCCCGCAGATGTTCCTCGGCGGAGTTCGCGGAGCTGAAGCCAAGCACGGCAGCAATTTCGGCACGCGTGGGCGGAAAGCCCGTGCGGTCGATGGCTCGCTGGATGAGCTCGAACACTTGCTGCTGTCGCGCGGTAAGTTTTGAGGGTTTGGTCACTTGCTGGAGCCTCGGCGCACTGTATGGATGGACAGATGACTGTATTTTTATACAGTATTTCGCGCTTTTCAAGCTTTACTTGAAGTTCGTCGCCAGATCCTTTACTGACAAGGCTGCAGCGCGCCCAAACAGTCGCTATTTGTCCCTCGGACTGCGAAAAACCTCGCTTTAGCACTTTTGCATCTAAAAAAGTGAGAAACAATTATTTCTAATCATATAAGCTCGCCTTTAGACTGATTCCGTCAATTCGATAAGACGGAGAACGGGGAATGCATAGCATCAGGGCTGGATTGAAGGGCGGCGCGAAACAACTCTTTGCCGCGCTGGCGATCACGGCGGCGAGTTTCGGAATCTCGGCCACCGCGCACGCGGACACGTCGTTTCTGAACGTCTCGTACGATCCGACGCGCGAGTTGTATCAGGACTTCAACCAGGCCTTTGCGAAGAAGTGGAAGGCGGACACCGGTGAAACGGTCACTTTCAAGCAATCTCACGGCGGTTCTGGTGGCCAAGCGCGCGCGGTTCTAGACGGGCTTCAGGCAGACGTCGTGACGCTTGCGCTTGCTTACGACATCGACGCGCTCGCCTCCAAGGGCATCGTCGGGACGGACTGGCAGAAGCGTCTGCCGGACAATGCATCGCCGTACACGTCGACCATTGTGTTTCTAGTGCGCAAAGGCAACCCGAAGGGCATCAAGGACTGGGACGATCTCACCAAGCCGGGCGTGTCGATCGTCACGCCGAACCCGAAGACCTCGGGCGGCGCGCGCTGGAACTATTTGGCGGCGTGGGCGTATGCGCAACACAAGCCCGGCGGCAACGAAGAGACCGCGAAGGAGTTCGTGACCAAGCTCTACAAGAACGCAGGCGTGCTCGATTCCGGCGCACGCGGCGCGACCACCAGCTTCGTGCAGCGCGGTCAGGGCGACGTGCTGATCGCATGGGAAAACGAGGCGTTCCTGTCGCTCAAGGAATTCGGTCCGGAGAAGTTCCAGATCGTGGTTCCTTCGGTGAGCATTCTGGCCGAGCCGCCGGTCGCGGTGGTGGACAAGGTCGTCGACAAGCACGGCACGCGCAAGCTGGCCGAAGCGTATCTGAAGTATCTGTATAGCGACGAAGGCCAGCAGATCGCGGCGCGCAATTTCTATCGTCCGCGTTCGGACAAGGTGCCCGCCGAGCTGACCAAGCAGTTCCCCAAGCTCAAGCTCTACACCATCGACGACACCTTCGGTGGCTGGACCAAAGCGCAGAAGACGCACTTCGCGGACGGCGGCGTGTTCGATTCGATCTATCAGCCGCAGTAAGCAGGCAAGAGACCGGGCGCCGCGAGGCGCTCGAGTCGCAATGAAAGCGGCCGCAAAGAAGGCCGCGCATGACGAGACTAAAAAACAGTGCGCTTATCCCCCGGGCGCCGAAGGCAGGACGATCAAGGATGAAGCAAAGATGACAACGTTCACTTTCCGAAAGCCGAGTGCGTTACCCGGCTTTGGGCTGACGATCGGCATCACGGTGGCTTACCTGAGCCTCGTGGTGCTGATTCCGCTTGCGGCGACCTTCGCCAAGACCGCGACGCTCGACTGGGCGCAGTTCGTTCGCGCCGTCACCGGGCCGCGTGTGCTGGCGTCGTATCGGCTCACTTTCACGGCGGCGCTCGGCGGGGCGGTCATCAACGCGATCTTCGGCTTCCTGGTCGCATGGGTGCTCGTGCGCTACACGTTCCCGTTCAAGCGTGTCGTCGATGCCATCGTCGATCTGCCGTTTGCGCTGCCGACCTCCGTTGCCGGCATTTCGCTTGCCGCCGTGTACGCGAGCAACGGCTGGATCGGGCAGTATCTCGCGCCGCTCGGCATCAAGGTGGCGTTCACGCCGCTCGGCGTGCTCGTGGCGCTGACGTTCATCGGCTTGCCGTTCGTCGTGCGCACGGTGCAGCCGGTGCTCGAAGACTTCGAGCGCGAGCAGGAAGAAGCCGCCGCATGTCTTGGCGCCACGCGCTGGCTGACGTTTCGCCGCGTCGTGTTGCCGGCGCTCTTTCCCGCGCTTCTGACCGGTTTCGCGCTTGCGTTCGCGCGCGCGCTCGGCGAATACGGTTCGGTCATCTTCATCGCGGGCAATGTACCGATGAAATCGGAGATCACGTCGCTGCTCATCATCACCAAGCTCGAACAGTACGACTATGCCGGCGCGACGGCCATCGCCGTCGTGATGCTGTGCGTGTCCTTTCTCATGCTGCTCCTCATCAACACGCTGCAATGGTTCCTGCAACGCCGCACGAGCAAGACGGGCGCGGCGCCCGTGGTGGCCGCGGGGCCCTCGCTGCATGCCGGAACTCCGGGCGGAGGTCACGCATGAGCACGCCAAACAGCAAGGCGCTTCCCGTGAACACCGCCGCGCGCGGCGAGACCAACCGGCTCAATCCCGTCACCGAACCGCGCGCCGTGCGCTGGATACTCACGGGTATCGCGCTCGTGTTTCTCGCGCTGTTTCTGGTCGTGCCACTCGTCGCCGTGTTCGTGCAGGCCTTCGCGAAGGGCATCGACTATTACTTCGATTCGCTCAAGGACCCGGACGCGTGGTCGGCCATCAAGCTCACGCTCTTGACCGCCGCGATTGCCGTGCCGCTCAACGTGGTGTTCGGGCTCGCGGCATCGTGGGCCATCGCCAAGTTCGAGTTTCGCGGCAAGGCGCTTCTGACGACGCTCATCGACTTGCCGTTCTCGGTGTCGCCCGTGATCTCCGGCCTCATCTACGTGCTCATGTTCGGCGCGCAGGGCTGGTTCGGACCGTGGCTGATTTCGCACGATGTGCAGATCATCTTCGCGGTGCCGGGAATCGTGCTCGCGACCATCTTCGTGACGTTCCCGTTCGTCGCGCGCGAACTGATTCCGTTGATGCAGGCGCAAGGCAACGACGAGGAAGAGGCCGCGCACGTGCTCGGCGCGTCGGGCTGGCAGATCTTCCGGCGCGTGACGTTGCCCAACGTGAAGTGGGGCCTGCTCTACGGCGTGATTCTCTGTAACGCGCGCGCGATGGGCGAGTTCGGCGCGGTCTCGGTGGTCTCGGGCCACATTCGCGGCCAGACCGACACCATGCCGCTGCACGTCGAGATTCTCTACAACGAATACAACTTCTCGGCCGCCTTCGCGGTGGCGTCGCTGCTTGCATTGCTCGCGCTCGTCACGCTCGGGCTGAAGCTGCTCGCGGAGCGCCGCATGACGGCCACGCTGAGCGACGTGAAGGCAACCGTATAAATGGAAGGCGTGGATCAATCATGAGCATCATCGTTCGCAATCTGCAGAAGCGCTTCGGCACCTTCACCGCGCTCGACAACGTCACGCTGGATTTTCCGTCGGGCGAACTCGTCGCGCTGCTCGGACCTTCCGGCTGCGGCAAGACAACGCTCTTGCGCGTGATCGCCGGCCTCGAATATGCCGATGCCGGTCAGGTCGTGCTCAACGGCGAGGACGTTGCCGAAGTGGGCGCGCGTGAGCGGCAAGTCGGCTTCGTGTTCCAGCATTACGCGCTGTTCCGCCACATGACCGTGTTCGAGAACGTCGCCTTCGGCTTGCGCGTGAAGCCGCGCCGCGAGCGGCCAACGGAGGCCGTCATCCGCGAGAAGGTGCATGAATTGTTGAAGCTCGTGCAACTCGACTGGCTCGCGGAGCGCTTTCCGTCCGAACTGTCGGGCGGTCAGCGTCAACGTATCGCGTTGGCGCGAGCGCTTGCCGTCGAACCTAAAGTGCTGCTGCTCGACGAACCCTTCGGCGCGCTCGACGCCAAGGTGCGCAAGGAATTACGTAGCTGGCTGCGCCGTCTGCACGACGATCTGCATATCTCGACGCTCTTCGTCACGCACGACCAGGAAGAGGCGCTCGAAGTGGCGGATCGCATCGTCGTGATGAATCACGGGCGCGTGGAGCAGGTGGGCAGCCCGCAAGACGTGTATGACCATCCGCAGACCTCGTTCGTCTACGAGTTCCTCGGTGCGGCCAATCGCCTGCAAGGTCATGTCGATGCCAACGGCTTCGTCGCCGATGGCGCCACGCAGGCCATTGCCGTGCCCGCGCATTTCAGCGGCCGCGCGCTGGCCTACGTGCGTCCGCACGATCTGGCGATCTATCCCGTCGATGGCACGCATCGCGACGGCATCGTGGTCGGCGTGCGGCGCGTGGTGACGCTCGGCGGCTCCGTGCGCGTGGAACTCGAAGGCAACTCGGGGCGCATTCTCGAAGCGGAACTCGACCGCGAGTCGTGGCGCACGCTGCGACTCGACGTAGGCGACGGCGCGACCGCCGTGCCGCGCGCGTTGCGCGTCTTCCCGGCAGGCGATGCGAACGGGGCACAACAAACAAAAGCAACGGCATAAAGAGAGGCTGAAATGAACTTCCAGCAATTGCGCTTCGTGCGCGAAGCAGTGCGTCAGAACATGAATCTGACCGAGGTCGCGAACGTGCTCTATACGTCGCAGTCTGGCGTGTCGAAGCAGATCAAGGACCTCGAGGACGAACTCGGCGTCGATATCTTCATCCGACGCGGCAAGCGTCTGACCGGACTTACCGAGCCTGGCAAACAGGTGCATCAGCTGATCGAGCGCATGTTGCTCGACGCTGAAAACCTGCGCCGCGTCGCGCGCCAGTTCGCGGATCAGGACAACGGCCATCTCGTCGTGGCGACGACGCACACGCAAGCGCGTTACGCGCTGCCGAAGGTGATCCGCCAGTTCACGGAAGTGTTCCCGAAGGTGCATCTCGCGCTGCGTCAGGGTAGTCCGCAGCAGATCGCGCAGATGATCATCAACGGCGAAGCGGATATCGGCATCTCGACGGAAGCGCTCGACCGCTATCCCGACATCGTCACGTTCCCGTGCTACTCGTGGCATCACACGGTCGTCGTGCCGAAGGGCCATCCGCTCGTCGGACTCGAGAACATCACGCTGGAACAGATCGCCGAGTATCCGGTCGTCACCTACGATCAGGATTTCACGGGACGCTCGCATATCGACCAGGCCTTCGCGAGCGCGGGTGCCATTCCCGATATCGTCCTCACCGCCATCGATGCCGACGTGATCAAGACGTATGTCGAGCTTGGCATGGGTATCGGCATCGTCGCGGCGATGGCGTATGACCCGAAGCGCGACAGCGAACTCGTCGCGCTCGATACGCAGCATCTGTTCGAGGCGAGCACGACGCGCGTCGGCTTGCGCAAGGGCGCGTTCTTGCGGGCTTACGCTTACCGGCTGATCGAGATGTTCGCGCCGCAACTCGACGAAGCGCAGATCGCGGCGCAACTGCGCGAAGCGGCTTGAGCGAGTTCAGGTTCATCCCGGCTGATTTACAATCGCCGGCATGAACACTTCTCTCGATACCTTGCCGCGCCTCGCCGTTCTCGCGACGGGCGGCACCATCGCCGGACAAGCTGGCGATGCATCCAGGACAGCGGGTTACAAAGCAGGCGTGGTCGGCGTCGACAAGCTGCTCGAAGCCGTGCCCGCGCTCGGCTCGGTCGCGCGCATTCACGCGGAACAGATTGCGAGCATCGACAGCAAGGACATGACGCCCGCGCTGTGGACGACGCTTTCGCGGCGGATCGATGCACTGCTCGCGCAAGACGATATCGATGGCGTGGTCGTCACGCACGGCACGGACACGCTCGAAGAGACCGCTTACTTGCTGCATCTGACGGTGAAGAGCGCGAAGCCCGTCGTCCTGACCGCGGCGATGCGGCCCTCCAGTGCGCTGTCCGCCGATGGTCCGTTGAATCTGCTCAACGCGCTCACGGTCGCCGCTTCGAGGCAGTCGGCGGGGCAGGGCGTACTGATCGTGTTCAATAATTTGATCCACAGCGCACGCGAAGTCACGAAGACGAGCACCTATGCCGTCGATGCCTTCCGTTCGCCCGAAGCGGGCGCGCTCGGTTTCGTGCAGGACGGACGCGTCGAGTTTCAACGCACGGTCGTGCGGCCGCACACGCTCGCGAGCGAATTCACCGTGCCGCAAGACTGGCCGATGGTCGAAATCGTCGCGAGTTATGCGGGCGTATCGCGCGTTCCGGTCGATGCGCTCGTCGGCGCTGGCGTGAAGGGCATCGTGCTTGCGGGTACCGGCAACGGCTCCATGAGTTCGACGCTCGCGCAAGCCTTCGCCGATGCCATTGGGCGAGGCGTGGCGGTGGTGCGTTCATCGCGCGTCGGCTCGGGCCATGTGATGCGCAACGGTGCCGCACCCGACGATGCGCTCGGCACCGTCAGCGCGGGCACGCTCAATCCGTACAAGGCGCGCGTGCTGTTGCAACTGGCGCTCGCGAGAGGCGTGAGCGATGCGCCCGGCCTGCAGCGCATCTTCGAGACATACTGAAACTGAAACGAAAAACGCGAACCGGAGTTCGCGTTTTTCGTTGCTTCAGCTTGCAGCCGGAATGCGTAGCACCTGTCCCGGATAGATCTTGTCCGGGCTCTTGAGCATGGGTTTGTTGGCTTCGAAGATGACATCGTTCTTCGCGCCGCTGCCGTAATACTTCTCCGCGATTTTCCAGAGATTGTCGCCGGCCACGACCGTATGAAATTGCGACTCCGGAGCGGACGACGGCACGGTCAGTTGGTCATCCACCTTGTCCACGTGCTGCACGTTGCCCGCCGCGACGAGAATCTTCTCCTTCGTGGCCTGATCCGCCGCTTCGCCCGATACGGTGACCGTGTGCGACGCGCCGTCGTACTTCACTTGCAGATCCTGCGCTTCGAGCCCTTGCGAACGAATGTACGTCGCGATGGCTTCACCGGCCTTGAGATTGAGCTCCGCGACATCCACGGCCGCGGGCGCGGCCTGCGCGGTTTGCGAGGTTGCACCAAAGAGCTTCTCGCCTGCTTCCTTGATAAAGCTGAGGATTCCCATTGCTGAACTCCTTAAGTGTCGATGGTGAGCGCTTGCGCCAGGGCAAGGCTTCGTTAGTCGCATCACTTCAAGGATAGTTCGGAGATTGTGACAATGGCTGGTTCATGCACGATCCAACAATCCGACGCGGACACCCGACGGAAAACCGTCTGACCGACCAAGGCTTACCCGGCTCGACCGACGGGTGCCGCTCTCGGACCCCACTTGCCGCCCTCAGCCCAGAGCGGCATTTGTCCCGCGTGCCCATACGCGGGACGCCCCACGGTACCGGTCGTTCAAGCCGCGGCTTTCGCCTTCTGCGGTTCTTGAGCAACCTGGAAGTTCGACATGATTTCAAGCGCCCGCACGAGTCCCGAGTGATCCCAGGCTTTGCCGCCATTGGCCGCGCACACGCTGAACAACTGCTGCGCGCTCGCGGTGTGGGGCAGGGCGAGACCCATCTTGCGCGCGCCTTCGAGCGCAAGATTCAAGTCCTTCTGATGCAGTTCGATACGGAAGCCCGGGTCGAATGTGCGCTTCGTCATGCGCTCGCCGTGCACTTCGAGAATGCGTGACGCGGCGAACCCGCCCATTAACGCCCGGCGCACGCGTTCCGGATCGGCGCCCGAACGCGAGGCAAACAACAAGGCCTCGGCGACGGCTTCGATGTTGAGCGCGACGATGATCTGATTCGCCACCTTGCAGGTCTGACCCGCGCCGTTGTCGCCGATGAGCGAGATGTTCTTGCCCATGAGATCGAACAGAGGCTTCGCGATATCGAACGATTTCTGCGGGCCACCCACCATGATCGTGAGCGATGCCTCGCGCGCGCCGACTTCGCCGCCGGATACGGGCGCATCGAGATAGTCGCAGCCGAGCGCGTTGATCTTCTTCGCGAAGTCCTGCGTATCGAGCGGGTTGATCGAGCTCATGTCGATCACGAGCTTGCCCTTCGTGAGGCCGTTGGCCACGCCGTCATCGGCGAAGAGGACGTTGGCGACATCGGGCGTGTCGGGCACCATCGTGATGACGATCTCGCTCGCTTGCGCCACGCCGGTGGAATCGGCCGCGACTTGCGTCTGTGCGCGGATGTCGTCGGGCACCGGAAACTTGCCGTTCACGACGAGCTTGTGACCGCCCTTCAAAAGGTTGCGCGCCATGTGCGCGCCCATGATGCCAAGGCCGATGAATCCAATGGTTGCCATACTCTCTTGCTCTCCTTGTGTCTCGGGTTTTAAGCGGCGGCGCGCGGCTTTGCGGCGGCGATCGTGCGAAGCCAGCCAAGGCCCGCTTCGGTGCTTGCAAGCGGCTTGTATTCGCAGCCGATCCATCCTTCGTAGCCGATCGAATCGAGCAGATCGAACAGGAACGCGTAGTTGATCTCGCCCGTGCCCGGTTCGTTGCGCCCCGGATTGTCGGCGAGCTGGATATGCGCGATCGACGCCAGGTTCTTCTTGATCGTCGCGGCCAGTTCGCCTTCCATGCGCTGCATGTGATAGATGTCGTATTGCAGGAACAGATTGTCCGAGCCGACCGCACGGATCACGTCGAGCCCTTCGGACGAACGGTTCAGCGCGAAGCCCGGAATATCGTAGGCATTGCACGGCTCGACTAGCAGGCGGATGCCTTCCTTCTTCAATGCATCGGCGGCGAAGCGCAGGTTTTCGATGATCGTCGTGCGCGCCTGTTCCTTCGATACCCCCGCCGTCGGAATGCCAACGAGGCAGTTCACTTGCGGCACCTTCAGCGCCTTCGCGTATTCGATTGCGCGGGGCACGCCTTCACGGAACTCGCTCACGCGATCCGGCAGGCAGGCGATGCCGCGTTCGCCCGCTTCCCAGTTGCCCGCGGGCAGGTTGTGCAGCACGATCCGCAGGTCGTGTTCCTCGATGCGCGCTTGCAAATCGCCGGTCGAGTACGCATACGGAAACAGGAACTCGACCGCCTTGAAGCCCGCCTTCGACGCCGCCGCGAAGCGGTCGAGGAAAGGGACTTCGTTGAACAGCATGGTCAGGTTCGCGGCAAATTTCGGCATGTCTTTATTCCTGATGGTCGGTCAGTTCTAGGACGCTCAGTCGAGCGGCGTCACGGTCACGGCGGTCGGCGCATCGGCGCGCGTTTCGGCGAGCTCTTCGAACTCGTTGATCGCGTCGATCTCGGTGCCCATCGCGATGTTGGTCACGCGTTCGAGAATCATCTCGACCACGACCGGCACCTGATGTTGCGCCGCGAGCGCCTGCGCCTGTTTCAACGCCGGCGCGATGTCTTCGGGCTTGTGCACGCGCAGCGCCTTGCAGCCAAGACCCTCGGCGACCGCGACGTGATCCACGCCGTATCCTTCGAGCTCCGGCGCGTTGATGTTGTCGAACGCGAGCTGCACGCAGTAGTCCATGTCGAAGCCGCGCTGCGCCTGACGAATCAGACCGAGATACGAGTTGTTCACGACCACGTGCACGTAAGGCAGCTTGAACTGCGCGCCGACAGCGAGTTCCTCGATCATGAACTGGAAGTCGTAGTCGCCCGAGAGCGCGACGATCTTGCGTTGCGGGTCCGCGGCGCGCACGCCGAGCGCGGCGGGAATGGTCCAGCCGAGCGGGCCGGCCTGGCCGCAGTTGATCCAGTTACGCGCCTTGAACACGTGCAGGAACTGCGCGCCCGCGATCTGCGAAAGACCGATCGTCGAGACGAAGCAGGTGTCGCGATCGAACGCGAGATTCATCTCTTCGTAGACGCGCTGCGGCTTCATCGGCACGTTGTCGAAGTGGGTCTTGCGCAGCATCGTGCTCTTGCGTTGCTGGCAGTCCTTGACCCATTGCGAACGGTCCGCAAGCTTGCCCGCGGCCTTCCATTCCTTCGCCACTTCGACGAAGAGTTCGAGCGCGAACTTCGCATCCGACACGATGCCGAGGTCCGGTCCGAACACGCGGCCGATCTGCGTCGGCTCGATATCCACGTGCACGAACTTACGGCCCTTGGTGTAGACCTCGACGCTGCCCGTATGGCGATTCGCCCAGCGATTGCCGATGCCAAGCACGAAGTCCGACGCGAGCATGGTCGCGTTGCCGTAGCGGTGCGACGTCTGCAGACCGCACATGCCTGCCATCAGCGGATGATCGTCGGGAATCGCGCCCCACGACATCAAAGTCGGGATCACGGGTACGCCGAGCGTTTCGGCGAACTCGACGAGCAGATCTTCCGCCGCTGCGTTCAGCACGCCGCCGCCGGAAACGATCAAGGGCTTCTCGGCGTCGTTGAGCATCGAGAGCGCTTTTTCGACTTGAGCGCGCGTGGCTTTCGGCTTGTAGATCGGCAGCGGCTCGTAGGTGTCGATATCGAATTCGATCTCGGCGAGCTGCACGTCGATCGGCAAGTCGACCAGCACCGGACCCGGACGGCCCGAGCGCATCAGATGGAACGCCTGCTGAAACACGCGCGGCACGAGCGCCGGTTCGCGCACGGTGACGGCCCACTTGGTGACGGGCTTGGCGATCGATTCGATATCGACGGCCTGGAAGTCTTCCTTGTACAGACGCGCACGCGGCGCCTGGCCCGTGATCGCGAGAATGGGGATCGAATCCGCCTGAGCCGAGTAGAGGCCCGTGATCATGTCCGTGCCCGCCGGCCCCGACGTACCGATACAAACGCCGATATTGCCGGGAGCCGCGCGCGTATAACCTTCGGCCATGTGCGAGGCGCCCTCGACGTGGCGCGCCAGCACATGGCTGATGCTGCCGGCTTTTCTGAGCGCCGAGTAAAACGGGTTGATGGCGGCGCCGGGCACACCGAACGCGGTGTCGATGCCTTCCTTCTCCAGCACGAGGACGGCTGCGTCGACGGCTCTCATCTTGGGCATGGTTGTCTCCTTCCAGGGGTCTCTATTCGGGGTTGCTGTCTTGGTCGTGCGCATGGCAGCAGGCTTCCGATGCACTTTAGGCGCGTGCAAAAGGTTTGATAAGATCAACCGCAGTCGTTTTTTACCAAACAAAAAGTATCGAATGAGGCCGGAGACAAAGAGATGGACCGCTTCAAGCAGATCGAAACCTTCGTGCGCGTGGCCGAAGCCGGCAGTCTCGCGGCGGCGGCACTGGAAGAGGGCGTGTCGCCGGTGATCCTGGGCCGGCGCATCGACGCCCTCGAAAAGCGCCTAGGCGTCAAACTGATGTATCGCTCGACGCGCAGGCTCGTCGTAAGCGAAGAGGGCGCGGCGTTTCTCGACCGCTGCAAGAATCTGCTCGCGGAGTGGGATCAGGCCGAGAACGAACTCGCGGCCGGCCGGCGCGCGGTGGGCGGGCATCTGATCGTGTCGGCGCCGGCGGCGTTTGGGCGCATGCATGTCGCGCCGCACGCGCCGCTTTTCCTCGTCGACAAACCGGAATTGCAGATGTCGTTCAATCTGACCGACCGCGTCGTCGATTTGGTGCGCGAAGGTTATGACTTGTCGATCCGCATCGGCGGGGCGGTGGACCCGAACTTCGTCGCCGTGAAGCTCGCGAGCAACCGCCGCGTGGTTTGCGGCACGCCCGCGTATTTCAGGAAGCACGGCCGGCCGAAGACGCTCGAAGACTTGCCGAATCACAATTGTCTTGCGTTCAATCTGCAAGGCGGACAGAACCGCGGCTGGTACTTTCGCCGTAACGGCAAGCTCGTGACGGTGCGCGTGACCGGCAATCTCGACTGCAACGACGGCGAGTTGCTGCATCGCTGGGCGTCGGAGGGGCTCGGGCTCGGCTGGCGTTCGACCTGGGAGATTCAGCGTCAGTTGGCGTCGGGCGAACTCGAAACCGTGCTGGACGACTTCGAGCTGCCCGACTACGACATCCTCGCGGTTTATCCGCAGCAGCGCTACGTTCCGGCGCGCGTGCGCTACTTTATTGATTATTTGAAGGAAATTTACGCGCAGGACGGTTATTGGAGCCGTCCGCTCGCGCTTCCCGGCGAACCATTGCCCGCCGGAACGCACGCAGCTTGAGCGTCGCTCGCGCGGCTTTGTGCGGCTCGTGCGGCTTTGTGCGGCTTTGTACGGCTCGTGCGGCTTTGTGCGGCCACGTTGTAACTGCTTGAAATCATGGCCAAAGTCTTTCGGAAACCGCCGATTTGGCTTGCCTTGGGGAAGGCATCGCGTTATAGTCTTGGGCTTCTCACTTGCCGCACCGGTCCGACGCCCGGGTGGCTTTAATCCAAAAGTTCAGTACAAGGAGTGAATATGCGTCATTACGAAATCGTATTTATCGTGCATCCCGATCAGAGCGAGCAAGTGCCCGCCATGATCGAGCGCTACAAGAGCACGATCACCTCGCACGGTGGCCAGATCCACCGTATCGAAGACTGGGGCCGTCGCCAACTGGCCTACATGATCGAGAAACTCGCGAAGGCTCACTACGTCTGCATGAACATCGAATGCGATCAAGCTACGCTCGAAGAACTTGAGCACGCATTCAAGTTCAATGACGCCGTTTTGCGTCACCTCATCGTCAAGATGAAGAAGGCCGAAACCGGCCCGTCGCCAATGATGAAGGAAGTGCAGCGCGAAGAAGCTAAGAAGGCGGCCTCGCAGCCGTCCGAAGCGCAGGCTTAAGGCGAAGATTTTCGTCAGCCACCAGGAATTAAGTGAACAGGCTGCAACTGACAGCAAGCGTCGTGGAACGCGAACCGGTGCGATACACGCCCGCCGGCGTACCAATCGCAAGCTGCACGTTGCATCACCGAACGGAAGTCGTCGAAGCGGGCATTGCCCGTCAAGTCGAACTGACAATGCCGGCCGTAGCCGCCGGCGAGGTGAGCGGCAGACTGGAAAGCTGTCAGATGGGCGTGGAAACACGCTTCACCGGCTTTCTGGCTAAAAAAAGCCGCAACGCACGAACCCTGGTGTTTCACATCACAGAATTGCAGGACATTGGAAAGGACTGAACATGCCCCGCCCGACTGGTAAAAAATTCGACAAGCGTCGTCAGCAACAAAACCCGCTCTTCAAGCGCAAGAAGTTCTGCCGTTTCACGGCAGCCGGTGTCGAGTACATCGACTACAAAGACACGGAAACGCTGAAGGACTTCGTCGGCGAAAACGGCAAGATCACGCCGGCTCGTCTGACTGGCACGAAGGCGCACTATCAGCGCCAGCTCGACACGGCAATCAAGCGCGCGCGTTTCCTCGCGCTCCTGCCGTACACCGACCTGCACAAGGCCTAATCAGACGACGCATAAGGAACAAGCCAAAATGCAAATCATTCTTTTGGAAAAAGTCGTCAACCTGGGCAACCTGGGCGACATCGTCAAGGTCAAGGACGGCTACGCACGTAACTTCCTGATCCCCGGCAAGAAGGCTCGCCGCGCAACGAAAGACGCAATCGCCGAATTCGAAGTGCGCCGCGCCGATCTCGAAAAGGTTGCCGCTGAAAAGCTGGCTTCCGCGCAAAAGCAAGGCGAAAAGCTGAACGGCTTCACGGTTCAGATCTCGCAGAAGGCAGGTGTGGACGGCCGTCTGTTCGGCTCGGTCACGAACGCCGACATCGCCGAAGCACTCAAGGCTCAAGGCTTCGCAGAAGTGGAAAAGGCGCAAGTGCGTCTGCCGCAAGGCCCGCTGAAGCTGGTGGGTGACCACGCTGTTCAAGTGGCGCTGCATACGGACGTGCTGGTCGACGTCACGGTGTCGGTGCTGGGCGAGCACGCCTAAGGTCGCTGCGGACCGCTGGTAAGGCTTCACGCCCAGCCAGCCGAGTCCGGCAGAAAGAAGGGCAGGAACCGTTTCAGGTTCCTGCCTTTTTTATTGTCCGCTTGCGTCTATTTCATCGATAATTCCACCCCATGAACGCTCCGTCCAAAGACCCGCAACTCGACGCGCTGAAGGTTCCGCCGCACTCGATCGAAGCCGAGCAATCGGTGATCGGCGGTTTGCTGCTGGACAACGCGGCGTGGGACCGAATCGCCGACGTGATGTCGCAAGGCGATTTTTATCGCTATGACCATCGGATCATTTACGAGCACATTGGCAAGCTGATCTCGACCACGCGGCCCGCCGACGTCATCACCGTCTACGAAGCGCTCAACATGGCGGGCAAGGCCGAGGAAGTGGGCGGGCTCGCGTATCTGAATGCGCTTGCCCAGAACACGCCGAGCGCGGCGAACATTCGCCGTTACGCGGAAATCGTGCGCGATCGCGCGGTGCTGCGCCGCCTGGTCTCCGTCGCCGATGAAATTTCCGCCGATGCCTTTAATCCGCAAGGCAAGGAAGTGCGCCAGATTCTGGACGAGGCGGAATCGCGTGTGTTTTCCATCGCCGAGGACGGGGCGCGCGGCACGCAGGGCTTTCTGGAAATTGGACCGCTGCTTACGCAAGTTGTCGAGCGCATCGACACGCTTTACCACACGGCCAATCCAAGCGATGTCACGGGCACGCCAACCGGTTTCGTCGACCTCGACCGCATGACGTCGGGCATGCACGGCGGCGAGCTGATCATCGTGGCCGGACGTCCGTCGATGGGTAAGACGGCGTTCTCGATGAACATCGGCGAATACGTGGCGGTGGAGTATGGTTTGCCCGTCGCCGTTTTCTCGATGGAAATGCCTGGCACGCAACTGACCATGCGTATGCTCGGCTCGGTCGGCCGGCTGGATCAACACAGAATGCGTACCGGCCGCCTCACCGACGAAGACTGGC
Organism: Caballeronia sp. TF1N1; assembly: GCF_022878925.1. Classification (NCBI taxonomy): domain Bacteria; kingdom Pseudomonadati; phylum Pseudomonadota; class Betaproteobacteria; order Burkholderiales; family Burkholderiaceae; genus Caballeronia; species Caballeronia sp. TF1N1. The sequence continues at coordinate 1,522,101 of NZ_CP084626.1, read as the reverse complement.
CGAAGCTCACGCACGCGGTTCAAAAAATGAGCGAGGCACAGCTTTTCATCGATGAAACGGGCGGCCTGAACCCCATGGAACTGCGCTCGCGCGCGCGGCGTTTGTCGCGGCAGTGCGGCAAGCTCGGGCTCATCATCGTCGATTATTTGCAGCTGATGTCCGGCTCCGGCGGCGGCGAAAACCGCGCGACCGAAATCTCGGAAATCTCGCGCTCGCTCAAGGGGCTCGCGAAAGAACTCGACGTGCCGGTGATCGCGCTTTCGCAGTTGAATCGCGGTCTGGAACAGCGCCCCAACAAGCGTCCGATCATGTCGGATTTGCGGGAATCCGGCGCTATCGAGCAGGACGCGGACGTGATTCTCTTCATCTACCGCGACGAAGTTTATAACCCCGACAGCCCGGACAAGGGCACGGCGGAAATCATCATCGGCAAGCAGCGTAATGGTCCGATCGGGCCCGTGCGGCTGACTTTTCACGGCCAATACACGAAGTTCGACAATTTTGCCGGCGCGCAGAGTTTTTACGGCGAATAACGCCCGAAGCTGCGCATCCCTTCTGCTCGATGTCAAGACTTCGTGTCGACACGCGCCGCGCGGCGCTTCGCGCGCGGTGCGTGGGCTGCCGGGCAAAGGTACAATATGTCGGTTTGATGTCTGTCTCATTGACCCATTTTTCGGGATTTTCATGTTCGGTCGTTTCATGCCCACCGAGGGCAAATTCTTCGAGATTTTCAACGCGCACGCGAAATGCATCATCGATGCAAGCCGCGAGCTCGAATTGCTGATCGATAACCTCGACGAAGCCGAGGTCCACAAGCAGAACGTCCAGACGGCCGAAAAGCGCGCCGACAAGCTCACGCACGAAACCATCGATCTGCTGCACAAGACTTTCATCACGCCGCTCGATCGCGACGAAATCCACAAGCTCATCACGACGATGGACGACATCCTCGACTTGATGGAGGACGTCGCCACGGCCATTTCGCTCTACGACGTACGCGCGGTGACTTCCGAGGCGAGCCAGCTCGCGCACATCTGCACGGCGACGTGCCTGCGTGTGCAGAAGGCGGTCGAATTGCTCGCGGACATGAAGCGCGCGAGCGAAATCCTGAAGATCTGCGAAGAAATCGACCGCCTGGAATCCGACGCCGACCGCGTCTTGCGCTCCGCCATGTCGAAACTTTTCCGCGAGGAAGACGACGTCAAGACGCTGATCAAGCTGAAGGCCATCTACGAGTTGCTGGAGACGATCACCGACAAGTGCGAAGACGTCGCGAACATCATCGAAGGCATCGTTCTGGAAAACGCCTGACCACGCCGGCCATGCCCGCCAGCGCGTGATCAAAGCTCCGTGCGGCGGGTCAAGAGGACAAAACCGGCGCTTTTCACAGCTGGTCAAAACAAAAGCAACCGATGCATTCGATTCAACTCGCCATCTGGGCAGTCGCCTTGCTCGTCATAGTCGCGCTCGCGTTCGACTTCATGAACGGCTTCCACGACGCGGCCAACTCCATCGCCACGGTGGTCTCCACCGGCGTGCTCAAGCCGCAACAAGCGGTCGCTTTCGCGGCGGCGTTCAACGTCATCGCGTATTTCATCTTCCACCTGAAGGTCGCGGCGACCGTCGGCAAGGGAACGATCGATCCCGATATCGTCGATCACTACGTGATTTTCGGCGCGCTCGTCGGCGCGATCGGCTGGAATATCGTCACATGGCACTACGGCATTCCGTCTAGCTCGTCGCACGCGCTGATCGGCGGACTCGTCGGTGCCGCGCTCGCCAAGTCGGGCTGGGGATCGCTCAACATGGACGGTCTTCTGAAGACTGTCGCGTTCATTTTCATTTCGCCGCTGCTCGGCTTCGTGCTCGGCTCGTTTTTCATGCTGCTCGTGTCGTGGCTGTATTTCCGCACGCCACCATCGAAGGTAGATAGGCGCTTCCGGCGCTTGCAGCTCATTTCCGCCGGGCTCTATTCGCTCGGCCACGGTGGGAATGACGCCCAGAAGACCATCGGCATCATCTGGATGCTGCTGATCGCGACTGGCTACGCTTCTTCCGCGGCAGACGCGCCGCCTATCTGGGTCATCGGTTTGTGTTACCTGTCGATGGGTCTTGGAACCTTGTTCGGCGGCTGGCGCATCGTGCGTACCATGGGCCAGAAGATCACCAAGCTCAAGCCCGTCGGTGGATTTTGCGCGGAAACGGGCGGGGCGATCACGCTCTTCGTCGCATCGTTCCTCGGCATTCCAGTGTCCACCACGCATACGATCACGGGCGCCATCGTCGGTGTCGGGGCAACGCAGAAATTCAGCGCGGTGCGCTGGGGCGTCGCGGGAAATATCGTGTGGGCGTGGATCTTGACTATTCCGGCATCCGCGGTGCTCGCGGCGGTCGGTTGGTGGATCGGCCACCGTATCTTGTAGTCGGTTTCTTCAGCGGCCCCGTTCACGACGGGGCCGTTTTGCATCTGTTGCAAATCGATTGCCGCGCTCGGCGGCGTCGCTCTCAGATGATCGGCGACGACACTCCGTCCATCGGAATGATTGCGCCCGATACATAACTCGCGCGACGGCTCGCCAGGAACAGCGCGACGTCGGCGATTTCCTCGGGTTTCGCGTAGCGGCCTAGCGGCACCTTCGACTGGCTCTCGGCGAGCACGGCGTCGCGTGTCGTGCCTTGCCGTTCGGCTTCGAGCGCGAGGGCTTCCTCGACGCGTTCGGTGAGCGTCGATCCCGGATTGATCGCGTTGATGCGAATGCCGAGCTTGGCATAGTGATGCGCAAGGCCGACGGTATTGAGCATGAGCGCCGCATTGGCCGCGCCGCCCGCGATATGAATGTCCGACGCGATTTTGCCGCCCATGCCGACAATATTCACGATCGCGCCCGGCTCGATGTTCGGATCGCCGCGCAAACGTTCGGCCATGCGCTTTAGCACCACTTGCTGCGGATAGACGTAGGAGAAGTATTTCGCGTCCATCGCGGCTTTGTACGCGGCAGCGTCGAGCGTGTCGGGATCGTAGCGTCGCGCGGCGCCGGCGCTGTTGATCAGGATGTCGATGGGGCCGAGCGCGGCGCTCGCTTCCTCGACGACATCTTCGGCGCTGTGCGCTTCGTGCAGATCGGCGCGGGCGAGATGCACGTGATGACCTTCTTTCGCGAGTTGTTCGCGGGCGCGCGCGAGGTTAGCGGCATCGCGCGAGACGATCGCGACTTTTGCGCCTTCGCTTGCAAAGGCTTTCGCGCATGCAAAACCGATTCCCTTGCTGCCGCCCGTGATCAGGACGACTTTCCCGGCAAGACCCAAGTCCATGGTGATTGGCTCCTTCTGATTGCGCCGCCTGTCGCGGCGGGATCCAGTCACGATAGCAGAGAGGGGCGACGACTGTGGATGGCGATGGGGTTGCGTTTCGCTCGGTTCGATATGTATTGGATGCGCTTGAGCCGCGCGCGGCGGTGCCGTAACCGAAGGGCTATTTCTATCCATGAAGCCTAAATCCGGCGATATAGGGCAACGCGGACAGACACGAAACGGCAGACGCGAACAGCGCGACGAAGAGATTCCGGCCTTAAAGCCGGTGTTCGGGACGCGACCGCGCGCCTTGAATCTCGTGTGAGTCTCAGTTGCTGCCGGTGGCGAAGCGCGCGATGGGATCGTCAGCTTGGTTCGAACGCGGCGCGGTAAGCGAGCCGGTCGATGCGCGGATGACGTGCGCGGGCGGATCGGCGGGATCGCTCGTTGCCTGCGCCGCGCGCGCTTGCTTGCGTGCGACGTTCGACGTCGGCGGCGGCGGTTCGAAGGCGTCAGCGGCGGCTTGGATAGGATCGGGGGAAGCGTTTGCCGAGCCTGCCACCGCGGATGGCGCGATTGCACCGGCAAGGCGGGCTTGGCGTTGTGCGGCGCTTAAGGCGGGTGGCGGAGGTTCGAAGGCGTCGGCGCTGGATCGTGCGGTATTGGTGCTTGCACCTGCCGCAAGCGCTTGACGCTGCGCTGCGCTCAAAGAAGGTGGCGGCGGCTCGAAGGCATCGGTACTGGATTGTGCAGTACGGGTAGCCGCGAGTGCCTGCCGCTGCGCCGCGGTCAAGGTCGATGGGAGCGGCTCGAAAACATCGGCATTCGATCGCGCGGAACTGGCCGTCGCGCCGGCCGCAAGCGCCTGCCGCTGCGCTGCACTCAACCTGGATGGCGGCGGCTCGAACGCATCGGCGTTGGATCGTGCGGCATTGGTCACCGTGCTTCGCCGTTCCCCCGCATTCAATGCCGATACAGCCGGTTGATATGCCTCGTTACCCGTCCCCGCCGCGCTTTCCCGAGCATATGAATCGGTAGGCGTCGAAGATAACCGTCCATTGGCCGAAGCCTGAGCGCTCGCACCCGCCGCCGTCGGCACGTCAGATCCAGCAGGCGACGCCAAGTACGTCGGCGCATCGAAAGGCGCGGGCTCGCTCTTCGGCGGCGCAACGCGCCGGATTCCGTCGAAACGCTTTGCCCAATAAGGATTGGTCAAATATTCGAGCCGGACCGTCCCGCCCGTCGATGGCGCATTCACGAACCGCAACTTGCCGACATAAATCCCGACATGCGAATGCGCCCGCCCCGTCGTGTTGAAGAAAATCAGATCGCCGGGCGCAACGCCGTCCGGCTCGATCGATTCCCCGCGCCCGCTCATCTCGGCGGTCGTTCGCGGCAGATTCACCGATGCCGCGCGATCCACCACGTAGCGTACGAGTCCGCTGCAATCGAAGCCCGCTTCCGGCGTATTCCCACCCCATCGATACGGCACACCAACGAGCGCCATCGCCTGAATCGAGATTTCCTCGCGCCCGACGCTATGGTCGACGAAAGTCGGGAAACCAGCAGGCGGCTTGTACGTGCGATTCGCGGCTGTCGACGATGCCGCCGGCTTGCGCGCGCTCTCCTGCGGCACGCTTCCACACGCGGCGAGCAGAACGGAGACAAGAAGCGGCAGCCAGATTCGACGCATTGCAGACGGCGAGCAGCATCTCGCCAAAAGAGGGCAGTCTGTCGATACTAGACCGCCGAACGGACGTGCGGCAAGTTTTCCTGAGACATCACATGAAGTTTGCGTCGTAAGTGTTGCAGTGGCGAAACGATCGGACGAATAGAAACGGCCCGGCGAATCGCTTCACCGGGCCGTTTCGTCAAGTCAAAAGCGCTTACAAAATATCCGACGCGTAATCCGCCAGACGCGAGCGCTCGCCGCGCGCAAGCGTCACATGGCCGCTATGCGTCCATCCCTTGAAGCGATCCACCACGTACGTCAGGCCGGAACTGCCTTCAGTCAGATAAGGCGTGTCGATCTGCGCGATATTGCCCAGGCAAATGATCTTCGTGCCCGGACCCGCGCGCGTGACGAGCGTCTTCATCTGCTTGGGCGTGAGATTCTGCGCCTCGTCGATGATCACGTACTTATCCACGAACGTCCGGCCGCGCATGAAGTTCATGCTCTTCACCTTGAGACGCGAGCGAATCAGTTCTTGCGTCGCCGCGCGGCCCCATTCGCCGGCGGCATCGTCGGTTTTCTGCAGGACTTCGAGGTTGTCGTCGAATGCGCCCATCCACGGCTGCATCTTCTCTTCCTCGGTGCCCGGCAAAAAGCCGATGTCCTCGCCCACCGGCACGGTCGCGCGCGTCACGATGATCTCGTTGTAGCGCTTGTCGTCGAGCACTTGCGCCAAGCCGGCGGCAAGCGCCATGAGCGTCTTGCCGGTGCCGGCCTGACCGAGCAGGGTGACGAAATCGACCTCCGGGTTCATCAGCAAGTTGAGCGCGAAGTTCTGCTCGCGATTGCGCGCCGTGATGCCCCACACGTTGTTCTTGTGATGGCCGTAGTCGCGCAGCGTCTGCAAGAGCGCCGTCTTGCCGTTCAACTCGCGCACCACCGCATGGAACGACGGCTCGCCGTTCTGCGGCTCCAGATAGACGAACTCGTTGACGAGCATCGACGAACACAGCGGACCAGTCACGCGGTAATACGTGGTGCCGGTTTTCGTGTCCTGCCAGCTCTCCATGCCCTTGGCGTGCTTGGTCCAGAAGTCCTGCGGCAGCGCGCGTACGCCCGAATAGAGCAGGTCCTTGTCTTCGAGAACCTGATCGTTGAAGTAGTCTTCGGCGGGCAAGCCGAGCGCATGCGCCTTGATACGCATGTTGATGTCTTTCGACACCAGCACGACCTGCCGGTCCGGGCGCTCTTTCTGCAACGCGCGCACGACGCCGAGAATCTGGTTGTCCGCCTTGCCGACAGGCAAGCCTTCGACCGGTTCGATATCGGTGAGCGTCGTCTGGAAGTAGAGCCGTCCGAGCGCGTCGCGATTACCCTGCGCGGCGAGCGGCAGCCCCGCCGACATCTCGCCCGCGTGCGCAACGAGCGCGTCGAGCGTGCGACTCACCTGACGCGCATTGCGCGCGACTTCCGACATGCCCTTCTTGTGATTGTCGAGTTCTTCGAGCGTCATCATCGGCAGATAGACGTCGTGCTCCTCGAAGCGGAAGAGCGAGCTCGGATCGTGCATCAGCACGTTGGTATCGAGCACGAAAAGCTTGTGCAATTCGGCTTCCTGCACGCCGCGCTGACGGCGTTTGTTCTGCGCGGCCGGCTCTTTCGCGGCGCGCGCGGCGGTCGTGGCCGCGGGCGCGACGGGTGCATCCGCGCGGCCGGTACGGGCTTCGCGCGCGGCGGGTTCGGCAGGCGTTGCGGGCGCGGCTTCATCGGCTGCCTGACGCGCGTTCGGCGCCGGCTGCAGGAGCGCGGCGGTCTGTTTGGTGCGGCGTGCGCGCGTGGCGGGTGCGGGCGCGGCGGGCATGACGGCTTCGCTCGGCGCTTCGAGCGGAATCTGGGTCAGCACCTCGCTTGCGATGGAACGCAGCGTATGCGCGGCATTCGCCGCGGGACGCTCGGCGGCGACGGTCTGGACCGCGCCGTTTTCCTCGTCGCCGGATGACGACGTCTGTTTCTTCTGCTTCGACGGCCGGGCTTTGGCTTTGTATTCCTCAGCCGGGAGGAGATGGCCGAGCTTGGCCGGGGCGGTAGGCAAAGGCATGGTGTTCCCTCGAAAGGAATCGGGTCGTATATTGCGCGCCGCCTGTCGCATTCTGCTCGTTCGCCCTCGCAGCGAATCGTGGTTCGCAGTCTGCGTCCGGCGGCGCGCTTCGTTTGTCGAAAACGCCGGTTCGCCTAAGTTTCGATCTGCTCCTTGAGTGTGCGTCCACTGGTGTCGTGCGAAGGTCTGGAAAACCTCGTGGCCGACTGTGGCATTCGCGCGACGCCAATAAAAAAGCCGCCGTCCCGACTACCGGAACCAGCGGCTGACTTCGAGTCTGGTGCGCTGTACCGCCGTAGATGCCTCGCATAGCCCGGGCTCCTGCCGATTGCGCCTAAAGGCGTACGGCAGCTTTCGCTCGGTAGAAGGTCATGGGGTGGACAGGCGCTCATTGCGGACCAATATAGCGCGCCTCAAATTGCTTGTACAGCCTCGACGATGGCCTCGACGTGCCCCGGCACCTTGATGCCTCGAAACTCGCGGCGCAGCACGCCTTTTGCATCCAGCAGAAACGTGGAACGCTCGACGCCGCGCACTTCCTTGCCATACATCTTCTTCATTTTGATGACATCGAAAAGCGAGCAGATGGCTTCGTCGGCGTCCGATACCAGCGTGTACGGCAGCTCGAGTTTGGCCTTGAAGTTGTCGTGCGATCTCACGCTGTCGCGCGAGATGCCAACCACTTCCGCGCCAGCGGCCTGGAATTGATCGTAGTGGTCGCGAAATTGCAGGCTTTCCGTCGTGCAGCCGGGCGTGTTGTCCTTGGGATAAAAGAACAGCACGACTTTCTTGCCGCGCAGGTTCGAGAGCGTGAACTCGCCGCCGGTGGCGGGTGCGGTGAAGTCGGGAACGGGCTGATCGACTGCGACTGACACGAAGTTTCTCCTTTGTCGGCCAGGGTCGGGCGCGTAGCCCAACCTTGGCCAGATGTTGTTTATTTGAAGCAGAGGGACTAGCAAGCAGAAGCGGATCAGCCCGGCTGAACGATCAACTCGCCGGCGCGGCCAGGGATCTCGCCCCACGTAACAGGGTACGTGGGCAGGGAAGCGCGGTCCAGCGTCGCATGATAGTCGCCCATCGTGGCGAAGCTGTGTCCCTGCGCGCGCCAGCCCGCCAGCAGTTGCTCGAACACCGGCGCGAGCTTCTGGCCTTCGAGTTCGGCGTGCAGCGTGAAAACCTGGTCGCGCGGATTGTTCTGCGTGTGGCGCAGGAGATGCGCGGCCACGTTGGTCGTGTCGACACCATCGACGCCGAGGATCTCATCGAGGGTCGGCAGGGTGGTCGGCATCTGAATGTGATCGAGCGTGCGGCCATTGAGCACTGGAATATACGGCGTATGGCCGCGCCCGTCGGATGCGTAGCGCATGCCCCAGGCGTCGATCTGTTCGAACGCGAAGCCGTTCATCTGCCAGCCCGCCGCGCCATGCGTGACGGGCGGCGCGCCGAAAATCTCGATGAAGCGCGCATGGCTTTGCTGCATCTGCGACACGGTCCACGCCTGATCGCGCGCGCGCACGTTGTCCTGCCAGTAGACGTGATCCCAGGTATGGATGCCGCATTCGAACCCGGCTTCGTGGATGGCGCGCATTTCGGCCTTCGCCTCGCGGCCGATATCCGGCCCTGGCAGCAGTACGCCGTACATCAGCGTCTTCACACCGTAATGCTCGACAACAGACGTGCGCGACACCTTCTTGAGAAAGCCCGGCCGGAACACGCGGCGCAGCGCCCAGCCGGTGTGATCCGGCCCAAGGCTGAACAGAAACGTCGCGCGGGCGCTGTATTTGTCGAGCAATCTGCCGAGATTGGGCACGCCTTCGCGCGTGCCGCGCAGGGTGTCGACGTCGATCTTGAGAACGATACGGGCCACGCGCCGTTCCTTAAGACTGCTCGACGAGCGCGCGAGCTTCGCCGACGAGCGTGCGATACGCTTCGAAAATCTTGCGCAGCGCGTCGTCCATGCTCGCTTCCGGCTTCCAGTCCAGTTCCTGCATGGTGTTGTCGATCTTCGGCACGCGGTTCTGCACGTCCTGATAGCCCGCGCCGTAGTACGCGCCCGACGAAGTCTCGACGAGTTGCACCTTCTTCGCGGTCTCCGCGTACTCGGGATACTCGGCGGCGAGCGCGAGCATCTTGTGCGCGAGTTCGCGCACCGAGAAGTTGTTGACCGGATTGCCGATGTTGTAGATCTTGCCCGACGCCATGCCGTCCTTGTTCTCGATGATCTTCATCAGCGCGCCGATGCCGTCGTCGATATCCGTGAACGCACGCTTTTGCGCGCCGCCATCGACGAGGCTGATGTTCTCGCCGCGCACGATGTGTCCCAGGAACTGCGTGACCACGCGCGACGAACCTTCCTTCGCGGTGTAGATGGAGTCGAGGCCCGGGCCGATCCAGTTGAACGGGCGGAACAGCGTGAAGTTGAGGCCTTCCATGCCGTAACCCCAGATCACGCGGTCCATCAACTGCTTCGAGCAGGCGTAGATCCAGCGCGGCTTGTTGATGGGGCCGTAGGAGAGCGTGGAGTTCTCCGGATCGAACTGCTCGTCGGCGCACATGCCGTACACCTCGGAGGTCGACGGAAACACGAGGTGCTTGCCGTACTTGACCGCCGACCGCACGATTGGCAGGTTGGCCTCGAAGTCCAGTTCGAACACGCGCAGCGGCTGCTTCACGTAGGTCGCGGGCGTGGCAATGGCGACGAGCGGCAGAATCACGTCGCACTTCTTGACGTGATACTCGACCCACTCCTTGTTGATGGTGATGTCGCCTTCGAAGAAATGCATCCGCTCGTGATTCGCGAGGTCGCCCAGGCGATCGGTTTGCATGTCCATCCCGAAGACTTCCCAGTCGGTCGTTTCGAGGATGCGCTTGGAAAGGTGATGGCCGATGAAGCCATTGACACCCAGGATGAGAACTTTTTTCATGAATGACGAGAGGATTGAATGATTCGGTCGAATTCGGCGGGTTCGACGGTGCGCTCCTCGCCCACGGGCTGCGCTTCGGCATTCAATGGCCGATGACGCAACTCGTGCACGGCGACGACGCGGCCATCGCCGCAGACGCCAAACAGCGCATTATCCGCCAGCGTCAGGCCGCAGGGCAAATCCCTGAGCGCGGCGAGCCGCTCGCGCGTAACGCCGGGCGCACCGGTTTCAGGAACGAGCCGCGCCCGCGCGACGATGAAGCGCTCGCCGCCCATGTCCGTGAACGCGCCGGGATAGGGCGGCGCCACCGCGCGAATCAGGTTGTAGACGCGTTGCGCGTTCGCCTTCCAGTCGATGCGGCCATCTTCCGGTTTGCGCCCGCCGTAGTAGCTGCCGGCGGCGAGATCGTTCGGCAGACGCGGCGCTTCGCCGGCAAGCAGGGCGGGCAGTACGCGCCAGAGCGTTTGCTCGGCGGCGACCACGGTCTTGTCGAAGACCTGAGCAGCGGTGTCATCCGGCAGGATAGGCACGGACGTCTGCGCGAGGATCGCGCCGGCGTCGGGCTTTTCGGCCATTTCGTGCAGCGTCGCGCCACTTTCTGTTTCGCCGTTGAGCACCGCCCAGTTGGTCGGCACGCGGCCGCGATATTTCGGCAACAGCGAGCCGTGCATGTTGTACGCGCCGCGCCTGGCCAACGCGAGCAGCGTCACGGGCAGCATGTGCCGGTAGTAGAACGAGAAGATGAAATCCGGCGCGGCGTGGGCGACTGCGCCGTGCACGTCGGGCGCTTTGGGATCGGCGGGCGTGATCACGTCGATGCCATGATCCGCCGCGACCTGCGCCACGCTGCCGAACCAGATGTTCTCGCTTGCGCTGTCCTCGTGCGTCACGACGAGCCGCACGTCGACGCCGCGCGCGAGCAGCACCTGCAGGCAGCGCACGCCGACATTGTGATAAGCGAATACGACGGCGCGCGGCTTCATCGGCCTTCGTCCTCGCGATCGGCGACCGCCAGATGGATCACTTGCTGGCGCGGCTGGCTGGCCGTGGGCAGGCCGTCGCGCTGCTCGAGGATGGTCTGCACGAGATAGCGCGGACGCGCACGCACTTGCTGATAAATCCGGCCGATATATTCGCCAAGCAGGCCGAGCGCGAAGATGATCACGCCGAGCATGAAAAACGTGATGGCGAATAGCGTGAACACGCCCTGAACTTCCGCGCCGAACATGAAGCGGCGAATCAACAGCAGCAGGAACAGGCCCGCCGATCCGACCGAAAGGATCACGCCGATGAACGACAGCCATTGCAACGGCACGACCGAAAAGCCCGTCACGAGGTCGAAGTTCAGCCGGATGAGGCTATAAAGCGAGTACTTGGATTCGCCCGCGAAGCGCTCTTCGTGCGCCACGCCCACTTCGATCGGGTTCTGCGCGAAGGTGTAGGCAAGCGCCGGAATGAACGTGTTGATTTCGCCGCAGCGGTTGATCGTGTCGATGATATGCCGGCTGTACGCGCGCAACATGCAGCCCTGATCCGTCATGCGAATCTTGGTGATGCGCTCGCGCAGACGGTTCATGGCAAGCGATGCCTTCTTGCGCCACAGGCTGTCCTGCCGTTGTTCGCGAATGGTGCCGACGTAATCGTAGCCTTCACGCATCTTTTCGACGAGCTTGGCGATTTCCTCGGGCGGATTCTGCAAGTCGGCGTCGAGCGTGACGACGATCTCGCCGCGCGATTGCTCGAAGCCCGCGAGAATCGCCATGTGCTGACCATAGTTGCCGTTGAGCAGGATCACGCGCGTGGTGTCCGGACGCACGTGGAACTGCTGCGCGAGCAGCGCGGCCGACTTGTCGCGGCTGCCGTCGTTGATGAAGATCACCTCGTACGATGCGTCGAGCGCATCGAGCGCCGGATAAAGGCGCTCAAAGAGGGCGGCGAGGCCGGCTTCCTCGTTGTAGACCGGAATGACGACCGTTACCTCGGGTGCCGTCGCCGCGAAATCCGTATGACTCATGTTGCGCTGGGTGTCCTTGTTAGGCATGCAGTCTGGCGTGCTGCGCACAGATCTCGTCGATGGAAGTGACCACGTGCGCGATGTCCTCCGCGCTCATTTGCGGGAAAAGCGGCAGCGTCACGGTGGATGCGCCGAAGTGCTCCGCGTGCGGGAACATGCCTTCCTTGAAGCCGCGCTCGCGATACAGCGTGAACAGATGCAGGGCCGGATAGTGCACGCCCGTGCCGATGCCGCGCTCCTTCAGCTCGCCCATGAACTGCGCGCGCGTGAGATTCAGTTGATCGAGCGGCAGCGTGACCTGAAACATGTGCCAGTTACTGTCCGTAAAGTTGCGCGGCGGCAAGCCTAGACCGAGTTTCACGGCCGCGCCGCCGTCGAAGGCATCGAAGTAAAGCTGCGCCAGTTCGCGCCGCCGTTGCGTGATGCTTTCCACCTTGCGCAGCGACCCGAGACCCACGCGCGCCGCCACATCCGTCAGGTTGTACTTGCCGCCGAGCACGTCGCAGTCCATGCCGTCGAAACCCGTGCGCGTGATGCCCTGCAGGCGATACTTCCGCGCGAGTTCGGCTTCGTCCTCGTCGTTCAAGACGAGCGCGCCGCCTTCGATCGACGTCACGTTCTTGTTCGCGTGAAAGCTGAACGAAACGAGATCGCCGAACGCACCGATGCGCTTGCCGTGCCAGCTCGAACCGAACGCCTGCGCCGCGTCTTCGATCACGCGCAGCTTGTGGGCGCGCGTGATGGCGTAAAGCCGGTCCATATCCACCGGCAGGCCGCCCAGAAACACCGGCATGATCGCTTTCGTGCGCGGCGTGATGGCGCGTTCCAGCAAGTTCAGGTCCATGTTGCGCGTGCCCGGGTCGATATCGACCAGAACCGGCGTCGCGCCGACTTCGATGATGACGTTCGCCGTCGATACCCAAGTCATCGCCGTCGTGATGACTTCGTCGCCCGCGCCGACGCCCGCAATTCGCAGGCCGATTTCCATCGTGCAGGTGCCCGAGTTGAACGCGCGCACCGGCCTGCCGCCGACGAACGCCGACAATTCCGCCTCGAACTGCTGGTTCTGCGGGCCCGTCGTAATCCAGCCGGAACGCAGCACTTCGGCGACGCCCTGAATGGTTTCTTCATCGATGTCGGGCTTGACGAAGGGCAGGAACGGCCGCGATGTCTGAGTCATGGACTATTTGCTTAAGAAAATGGAGTTGATCTGATGTATTGGCGGCACGAGTGAATTCAACGCCGGTCGCGGCGCCTAACCGCGCGCCAGCACGACCACGCCGAGCAGAATGATGCCGATGCCGATCAGCCGCTGCAGCGACAGCACCTCGCCGAACAAATACCACGCCGCGAAGGCGTTGACGACATAGCCGAGCGAGAGCATCGGATAGGCGATCGACACATCCACGCGCGAAAGGCCGACGATCCACACGCCCACGCTCAGCACATAGCAGGCAAGGCCGCCGATGATCGGCCATTGCGTCGCGATCCTGAAACCGACTGGCAGAATGTTGCTTGCCGTGAGTTCGAAGTGCCCGACGGCGTTGACGCCCGCCTTCAGCAGCAACTGCGCGCACGCGTTCAACAATACGCCGATGAGGATACAAGCGAAGGAAATCGGATTCATTGCGGATTAGTCGCGGGTTGGCGCCTGGTTGATCGTGCCGACGGTCTTGCTGGTCTCACACGATAAGGAAAAAGCCGGGCCGCCACAACGGGGTTGGCCGAACGGTCGTGCAATCCGCTTGCGCGCGTGGCACGCACTGTGTCAGACGTGGTGCCGCGCGAGGTGGCAGAGTGCGCCATCACGGTTGCGGTTTCTCGACGATCACACGGCGCGCGTCGCGGGCGATGACCTGCATCGGCACACGGCGGGCGGCGAGGTCGTCGTAGCGGCCAGGCGGCATCAGCGCGAGCGCATACGGTTGCGAGTCCCAAAGCTTGACCCATTGGTCGATGCTCGGCACCCACTTCCGCGGCTCCGTCTGCACGCCGAAGGTGAGTTCGTCGGCTTCCTGCACCATGATCATCGGCTGATCGAGATAGAACGGCATGGTGTGATCGAGCTTGGCGATCGAGTAAAAGGGCGTGCCGGGCGGGAGTTTCGCCATCGCGGCTTTCACGGCTGGCACGAGCTTGACGCCCGAGCTGTCGGTGCCGAAAACGTCGTGGCCCGTTCCCGCGATGGTGCCGAGCAGCAGCCACGCCGCGCCCAGTCCTGCCGCGCCCGCAAGCACGTTCCGGCGATTGAGCCAGAGCGCCGCGAGCGTCACGACGAACGCCACCGCCAGTCCCGCATAAACCCATATCTGGAACGCGCGATACAGCGCATTAGGCGTATTCGCGCTGCCCGCCCGGCCGATGAAGATCGCGCCGAACGCCGCGGCGATCAGGAACACCGCATAGCCGATCAGATGCATGCGATAACGCGGCTTCGTCAGCGACGGCAGATAAAGCCCGAAGACGAGCGCGAGCGCCGGTGCAACCGGCAAGACATAGGACAGCAGCTTCGAATGCGAGGCGCTGAAGAACAGAAAAATGAACGCGGACCAGACGAGCAGCATGGTCACGGGCGCGAATCCGTTGGGCTGGCGCGGCGTCTTGAGACCGTGGCGCACGCTCTGGAACGCGATCGACAGCCACGGCAGAAAGCCGACGATGAGCACCGGCACGAAGTAATAGAACGGTCCGGGACGGTTCTGCTCGGGCGTCAGATAGCGCTTGAACTGCTGCACGATGAAGAAGAAATTGAAGAACTCGGGGTTCTTCATCTGCACGAGCACGAACCACGGCGCGACGACGATCAGGAACACGATCAGCCCGCTGCCGATATAAAGCCGCTTCCAGAGCGCCCAGTCGCGCGCCACGAGCGAGTAGATGATCAGCACCGCGCCCGGCAGGATCACGCCGACGAGCCCCTTGGAGAGCATGGCCGCGCCCATCGCCGCCCAGCAAAGCCACATCCAGAGCCGCACTTCGCGCACGGCGAGCCCTGGGCGTTGCGCGAGCAAAAGCGCGCTGAGCGTGAGCCCCATCCAGAACGACAGGCCCATGTCGAGCGTGTTGAAGTGGCCCATCAGGTTCCAGTACGGGCAGGTCGCGAGAATCACGGCGGCCGCGAAGCCCGTCATTGCGTTGAAGACCCGCGCGCCCGTGTAGCCGACCATCAGCACGCCCGCGAAGCCGCAAAGCGCCGTATAGAACCGCGCCTGCCATTCGCCGACGCCGAACCACGCAAAGGTCAGCGCGTTCGCCCAGGTCTGCAGCGGCGGTTTCTCGAAGTATTTGTAGCCGTTGTAGCGCGGCGTGATCCAGTCGCCGGTGACGAACATTTCGCGCGCCATTTCGGCGTAGCGGCCCTCGTCGCTCGGCACGAGATGCCTGAGCCCGAGCGGCCCGAACCAGATGACGGCCAGCGCGACGACGAGAAGAATGAGTGAGAGACGCGTGAGCGGTAGCCGCGAAGGCGTATCGTTCATGAAGTCGACCTGTTCGATGCCGCCATGCGCGGCGCTTGTGAATGAGTGGCGCAACCGGCCGCGCGGGGCGCGAAGCCGTCGCTTGCGTGCAGGCTCGCATGAGCGCCGGACTGGCCGTGGCGCACGCCGTGTTACCGCCTTTCAGGCTCGGCGCAACGTTCGCCGGGCGGGAGTGTATCGCACTGCCAGGCCGGATTCGTCAAATTGGCGCACGCCGGGCGTCGCGACGCCAGCGCGTGCGCCAAAGAGGCGCCTGTCGCCGAAGTATTGCGGCGCATCCTTAGCCGAGCCTTAGTTTCCGCTCATTCCTCGATCAGCAGTGCGGCGGCCACGCGCCGGCCTTCGGACATCAATATGTTGTAGGTGCGGCAGGCAGCGCCGATATCCATCGTTTCCACGCCAATACGATGCTTGGTCAACGCCGCCGTGAGCCGCGGATGCGGAAAGCGCAATCTGGAACCGCTGCCGAAGATGACCACTTCGGGCGCGGCTTTCACGAGTTCCTCGAAATGCTCGGGCGCGAGCGCGTCGAACGATGCCACCGGCCATTTGACGACGGGCGCCTCGGGCATGACGATCACGCTGCCCTCATGGCGTTCGAGATTGATCGCGACGAAGTCGTCTCCGTAGCTCGTGATGGTGTTGAGCGCGCCGCTGGAGTCTTGATGAAGTTTCAAAACGATGGTCCGGCAAGGAAAGGAGTAAAACCCGGCATCCGCCGTACGCGGCTGAAAAAAGCGCGAGAAGGCGGCGGAAAACGCACCAAAAGGCGCTTCGCGCCAGTGTTTGGTGCATTGCGGAACCGGGCCATAATCAGTAAATTATAACTTTCCAGCCGCGCGGACCGCTCGCGCGGCCCCCGTTGCGCTCGCGTGCCGCCACAAGCCGCCTTCGACACGCAATCCGTACCGTTACGCCTGCGCCCCTATCCGGCGCGGTGTTCCTCGCCCAGGGTTCGAAATCCCGAGAAGCGGCGGCAGTCCAGTAACATGCCGTAGTCTGCCGCAACCCGTCGCCATCCCGCGTCACTTCGTGTCATCCCGCTTCGCGTGCGCGTTCCGGAAGCGGACACGAACCGCCGGAGCATCGACCGAAGCACCTGCTGCATCGAAACGCCGAAACGACAGAACGCCAGAACGAATCCTTAAAACGAATCCACCAGACAGCCCAAACACAAGAGCCGCGCCCGTGAAACCGATTCTCAAATCCAACAAGCTGCAAAACGTCTGCTACGACATTCGCGGGCCCGTGCTCGAACACGCGAAGCGTCTCGAAGAAGAAGGGCATCGCATCATCAAGCTCAATATCGGCAATCTGGCGCCGTTCGGTTTCGAAGCGCCGGACGAGATCATTCAGGACATGATCCGCAATCTGCCGGGTTCGTCGGGCTATTCGGATTCGAAGGGCGTATTCGCCGCGCGCAAGGCGATCATGCATTACACGCAGCAAAAGGGCGTGACGGGCGTGACGCTCGACGACATTTTCATCGGCAACGGGGCGTCGGAACTTATCGTCATGGCCATGCAGGCGCTTCTGAACGATGGCGACGAGGTGTTGCTGCCCGCGCCCGACTATCCGCTCTGGACGGCCGCGGTAAGTCTTTCCGCCGGCACGCCGCGTCACTACATGTGCGACGAAGGCAATGGCTGGATGCCCGATCTCGACGACATCCGCTCGAAGATCACCGCCAACACCAAGGCGCTCGTCGTCATCAACCCGAACAATCCGACGGGCGCGCTGTATTCGGACGAACTGCTGCTCGAACTGATCGACATTGCGCGCGAACACGGCCTGATCATTTTCGCGGACGAGGTCTACGACAAGATCGTCTACGACGGCATGACGCACACGTCCATGGCCGCGCTTTCCGAGGACGTGCTTACCGTCACGTTCAACAGTCTCTCGAAGAGTTACCGTTCGTGCGGTTATCGCGCGGGCTGGATGGCCGTGTCGGGCCTCATCGAGGAAAATCGCCGTCGCGCGAAAGACTATCTCGAAGGTCTGGGCATTCTCGCGTCCATGCGCTTGTGCCCGAACGTGCCTGGCCAATACGCCATCCAGACGGCGCTCGGCGGTTATCAGAGCATCAACGACCTGATCGTGCCGGGCGGGCGGCTGTTCAAACAGCGCGAGCTTGCCTATGACATGCTCACGGCCATTCCGGGCGTTACGTGCGTGAAACCGCAGGCCGCGCTGTATATGTTCCCGAAGCTCGATCCCAAGATGTACCCGATCGAAAACGATCAGCAATTCATCACCGACCTGCTGCTCGAAGAACGCGTGCTGCTTGTGCAAGGCACGGGCTTCAACTGGCCGACGCCGGATCACTTCCGCGTGGTCTTCCTGCCGAACCTCGACGATCTGGCCGACTCGATCAACCGCATCGCGCGCTTTCTCGACGGCTATCGCAAACGTCACTCCGCTTAACTTTTCTTAGAAGACTCACGCTGTATGGAACCGATCAAGGTAGGACTGTTGGGCTTCGGCACGGTTGGCAGCGGCACCTTCACGGTGCTGCGCCGCAATCAGGAAGAAATCAGACGCCGCGCGGGACGAGGTATCGAAATCACGCGCATTGCCGTGCGTACACCGTCGAAGGTGCAAGCGGCAGCGGACGTGGCGGTCACCGACGACTTCCTCGCCGTCGTCGACGACCCGGCGATATCCATCGTTTGCGAAATGATCGGCGGCACGGGCTTCGCGCGCGAATTGGTGCTGCGCGCCATCGCCAACGGCAAACACGTGGTCACGGCGAACAAGGCACTGCTCGCGGTGCACGGCACGGAGATTTTCGAAGCCGCGCACGCAAAGGGCGTGATGGTTGCGTTCGAAGCAGCGGTGGCGGGCGGCATTCCAATCATCAAGGCGCTTCGCGAGGGCCTGAGCGCGAACCGTATCGAATATATCGCGGGCATCATCAACGGCACGACGAACTACATTCTTTCGGAGATGCGTGACCGCGGGCTGGACTTCGCGACCGCGTTGAAGGGCGCGCAAGATCTGGGTTACGCGGAGGCCGATCCCACTTTCGACATCGAAGGCGTCGACGCCGCGCACAAGGTCACGATCATGAGCGCGATCGCGTTCGGCGTGCCGGTGCAGTTCGACCGCGCGTACGTGGAAGGCATCAGCAAGCTCGCGGCCATCGACATTCGTTACGCGGAGGATCTCGGCTATCGCATCAAGCTGCTCGGCATCGCGCGGCGCACGGAGAAGGGCATCGAGTTGCGCACGCACCCCACGCTGGTGCCGGCCAAGCGTCTGCTCGCCAACGTCGAAGGCGCGATGAACGCGGTCGTCGTGCATGGCGATGCGGTCGGCACGACGCTCTACTACGGCAAGGGCGCGGGCGCGGAGCCGACGGCGTCGGCCGTGGTCGCCGATCTCGTGGATGTCACGCGTCTGCATACGGCCGACCCGGAGCATCGCGTGCCGCATCTGGCCTTCCAGCCGGGCAGTCTGGCGAACACGCCCATCTTGCCAATCGACGAAGTGACGAGCGGCTATTACTTGCGTTTGCGTGTCGCCGACGTGACGGGCGTGCTTGCCAACATCACGCGCATTCTCGCGGACAAGGGCATCTCCATCGACGCGTTGCTGCAGAAGGAATCGGAAGACGTCGGCGGCGAGCACAAGGGCGAGACGGACATCATCCTCATCACGCACGAGACGGTGGAAAAGAACGCGAACGCGGCGATCGCCCAGATCGAAGCGCTCTCCACGGTCGTCTCCAAGGTGACGAAACTGCGCATGGCAACGCTGAATTAAGCACAGGAACGCGACATGAACTACATCTCGACGCGCGGCGCCGGCTCGAACGAGCGCCACACGTTCTCGGACATCTTGCTCGGCGGTCTCGCAAAGGACGGCGGTCTGTATCTGCCGGCGGAATATCCGCGCGTATCGGCCGATGAACTCGCGCGCTGGCGCACGCTGTCGTATGCGGATCTCGCCTTCGAAGTGCTGTCGAAATTCAGCGATGACATTCCCGCCGACGACCTGCGTTCGCTTACGCGCAAGACTTACGTCGCGCAGGTCTACAGCAACGTGCGCCACGAAGAAAGCGCCGCGCAGATCACGCCGCTGAAGACGCTGGGCATGGAGAACGGCACGCCGCTGTCGTTGCTCGAACTGTCGAACGGTCCGACGCTCGCCTTCAAAGACATGGCAATGCAACTACTCGGCAATCTCTTCGAGTACGCATTGGAAAAGCACGGCGAAACGCTCAACATTCTCGGTGCAACGTCGGGCGATACCGGCAGCGCCGCCGAATATGCCATGCGCGGCAAGACCGGCGTGCGTGTGTTCATGCTCTCGCCGCATAAAAAGATGAGTGCGTTTCAGACGGCGCAGATGTTCTCGCTGCAAGACCCGAACATCTTCAACCTCGCGGTCGAAGGCAATTTCGACCATTGCCAGGACATCGTGAAGGCCGTATCGAACGATCACGCCTACAAGGCGAAGCACAAGATCGGCACGGTCAATTCGATCAACTGGGCACGCGTGGTCGCGCAAGTCGTGTACTACTTCAAGGGCTATTTTGCCGCGACGAAGAGCAACGACGAGCGCGTGTCGTTCACGGTGCCGTCGGGCAACTTCGGCAACGTCTGCGCGGGGCATATCGCGCGCATGATGGGTCTGCCGATCGATCAGCTCGTGGTCGCCACCAACGAAAACGACGTGCTCGACGAATTCTTCCGCACGGGCATCTATCGCGTGCGCGGCGCGGACGAGACGTATCACACGACCAGCCCGAGCATGGATATTTCGAAGGCGTCGAACTTCGAGCGTTTTGTGTACGACCTGCTCGGCCGCGACCCGGCGCGCGTGCTGCAACTGTTCCGCGACGTCGACGAGAAGGGCGGCTTCGATCTCGCGGCGAGCGGCGACTTTGCGCGGGTGAAGCAATTCGGCTTCGTGTCGGGCAAGAGCGATCACGACGACCGCGTGAACACCATTCGCGATGTGTTCGAGCGTTACGGCACGATGATCGACACGCACACCGCCGACGGCGTGAAGGTTGCTCGCGAGAACCTCAAACCCGGCGTGCCGATGATCGTGCTCGAGACCGCGCAGCCGATCAAATTCGGCGAGACCATCCGCGAGGCGTTGAACCGCGAGCCGGAGCGTCCCGTCGCGTTCGTGGGACTTGAAAAACTGCCACAAAGGTTCGATATCGTTCCTGCGGATGCAGCCGTGGTGAAGGCGTTTATCGCTGAACGGACTTAAAGCGCATCCGCCGCGCGCGGATCGAGAGCGGTTGAGCGCGGGGCGCGGCCGGTTCGGCCGGCGCCCCGATGTTTTTTGATCCGCGTAATCTGCCGGGATGCCAAGGCTCATGCCGCTCCCGGCCAGAATCGCCACCAAAATCTGCTAAAATCATAGGTTTTTCGCCGTACATCATTCAAAGGACGCGCCGTGCTGTCTACCGCCAATATCACCATGCAATTCGGGCCCAAGCCCCTCTTCGAGAACATCTCGGTCAAGTTCGGCGAGGGAAACCGCTATGGCTTGATCGGCGCGAACGGCTGCGGCAAGTCGACCTTCATGAAGATCCTGGGCGGCGATCTGGAGCCGAGTTCGGGCAACGTCATGCTCGAGCCGAACGTGCGTCTGGGCAAGCTGCGTCAGGACCAGTTCGCGTATGAAGACATGCGCGTGCTCGATGTGGTCATGATGGGTCACAGCGAAATGTGGGCCGCGATGACCGAGCGCGACGCGATCTACGCGAACCCCGACGCCACCGACGACGACTACATGCGCGCCGCCGACCTCGAAGCGAAGTTCGCCGAATACGACGGCTATACGGCCGAAGCGCGCGCGGGCGAATTGTTGCTTGGCATCGGCATCGATATCGCCGATCACAATGGCCCGATGAGCAACGTTGCGCCAGGCTGGAAACTGCGCGTGCTGCTGGCGCAGGCGCTGTTCTCGAAACCGGACGTGCTTTTGCTGGACGAGCCGACCAACAACCTGGACATCAACTCGATCCGTTGGCTGGAAGACGTGCTCAACCAGTACAACTCGACGATGATCATCATCTCGCACGATCGACACTTCCTGAACCAGGTCTGCACGCACATGGCGGACATGGATTACGGCACGCTCAAGCTCTGGCCGGGCAACTACGACGACTACATGCTGGCGAGCACGCAGGCGCGCGAGCGTCAGCAGAACGCGAACGCGAAGGCGAAGGAACGCGTGGCCGACCTGCAGGACTTCGTGCGCCGCTTCTCGGCGAACAAGTCGAAGGCGCGTCAGGCGACCAGCCGTCTCAAGATGATCGACAAGATCAAGATCGAGGAATTCAAGCCGTCGTCGCGGCAGAATCCGTTTATCCGCTTCGAGTTCGAGAAGAAGCTGCACAACATCGCGGTGGTGGCCGAGGGCATCACGAAGAAGTACGACCGCCCGATCTTTCAGAACTTCAGCCTGAGCGTGCAGCCGGGCGAGCGGATCGCCATCATCGGCGAAAACGGTGCGGGCAAGACCACGCTTCTGAAGTCGCTCAGGGGCGCGCTCGACCTGGACGGCGGCCGCGTGAAGTGGGCGGAGAACGCGAACGTCGGCTACATGCCGCAGGACACTTACGAAGAGTTTCCGAAGGACGAGACGCTGACCGACTGGGTCGACCAGTATCGTCAGGAAGGCGATGACGACCAGATGGTGCGCGGCACGCTCGGGCGCCTGCTCTTCAACGCGGACGACATCAAGAAGAACGTCAAGGTGCTGTCGGGCGGCGAGAAGGGCCGCATGATCTGGGGCAAGCTCATGCTCGGCCGCCATAACGTGCTGCTCATGGACGAGCCGACCAACCACATGGACATGGAGTCCATCGAATCGCTGCAGATTGCACTCGACAAGTTCGAAGGCACGCTGATCTTCGTGTCGCATGACCGCGAGTTCGTGAGCGGGCTGGCGAACCGGATCATCGAAGTGAAGACGGATGGCACATTGCGCGACTTCGGTGGGAATTACGAGGACTTCTTGTCGAGTCAGGGCATTCAGTAAAGCCGCAGTCGGCATTGCAAACAAAAGCCGCGCATACAGACGTATGCGCGGCTTTTTTATTGGTTATGACGCTGGTTTTGTTGTGTCGGGAAACCAGCAACCCCGCATCGGCAGCCCATCCCGGGTTTCGCCATGACTGAGGCGGATGCTGCTCGACCGGGTCCGCCAAAACCATTTTAGCCGAGCCGGTTCACGTTGGCTTCCTAAACCGCATCGCCGTCCCTTCACGCCTGATCCGCTCCCACACGGCCTGCTTCTCGGCATCGGAAAGAAACACCCAATTCGACACTTCACCCGCCGTGCGGCCGCAGCCTTTGCAGATGTCGTCGAAAAGCGTGGAGCACACGCCGATGCAGGGACTATCAGGAAGATCGTGGAGATTCGAAGACATGGATTCGTTGATTGCCGCGCGCCATACGAAAGCCATGACGCGCGCATTGAAAGACATTAGCGGGCAATACTGTAGCCTATTCGCGCGATCCAGTGACGCCGCTGGTTGTAATCGAGGATATCTTCGCCGTAACCGTTGAAGTAGCTCGCAAACACATAACCGCCCCATGCGCTGCCGATCAGCTTCGCCAGCGGGTAGGTGAGCTGCGAATCCACGCTGCCATACCAGTGCTTCGTGCCCTTGCGCAAGGTCGTCGCGAGCTGCCACCCATCCGGGCTGCCGTATTTGACCAGGAAGTCGGTGTAGCCGCGATAATCCGCGATGTCATGATTCCCGCTTCTCGACAAGTAGTAATAGATCTTTGGCGAGATGGTCAGATGCTCGCCGTTCAGGTCGCCAAAATCCCACGTCGGCCGCACGAACATGATGTTGATCGCGCGCGATTCATCGCCGCTCTTGCCGTTCGATTCATGCCCGATACCCGCCGCCACGCCCATGCGC